>JBBDID010000009.1:86942-88853 GCA_040880585.1 Crocinitomicaceae bacterium
AAAGACTTTAGATTCTAGACGCTAGATGTTAGACGCTAGACTTTAGGGACAATTAAGAAGTTGGATAATCGAAAGGTTTTGGTGTTCTGCGTCACGTTTTTATGGATTGGGGTGGGGTATCTTGATTTGTATTTTTTTTTGTATGTTCACTCACTATGAAAGCAGTTATTCAAAGAGTCAATTCGGCTTCTGTCACTGTTGACGGAAAGATTAGTGGAAAAATCGACAAAGGATTACTGGTATTATTGGGTGTTGCTCATAATGATGATCAGGAAGATGTTAAGTGGTTGGCGAAAAAGATCTGTCAACTCCGGATATTTTCTGATGCAGCAGGTTTGATGAATGCGAACCTGTTTGATGTAAATGGAGAGGTCTTGGTGATTAGTCAATTTACCCTCCACGCCAAAACAAAAAAAGGGAATCGCCCTTCTTATATTTATGCGGCCAAGCCGGAGAAAGCCATTCCGCTTTACGAGAGTTTTATTACTGAGATCAGTACAACCGCCGGAAAAGAAGTGGCGTCCGGAGAATTTGGTGCAGACATGAAAGTCGTCCTTGTAAATGACGGCCCGGTTACCATCATTATCGACACAAAGAATAAAATCTAGCTTTGGATGCGCTCCACCTTTCTGCACAATGACAACAATTGTCTATCTTTATAGCCATTGAAAAAAATATTGGTCATACGGTTCAGTTCTATTGGGGATATTGTTTTAACAAGCCCGATCATCCGTTGCTTAAAACAACAAACGGCAGCAGAAATTCACTTTGTGACGAAGTCAACTTATGCTGAGTTGTTTGTGGCCAATCCTTATGTTGATCAGATTCATCAGTTTGAAGCGGATATCACAGAAATCATCCCACAGTTAAAAAAAGAAAATTTTGATCAGGTGATCGATTTGCACCGCAATCTCAGAAGCATCCGACTTAGAAAAGCATTAAAAAAACCGTCCTTTACTTTCCCCAAGCTGAATAAGGAGAAGTGGTTGCTTACTAATTTTAAATGGAATCTTTTGCCGGATGTTCACATTGTAGACCGCTATTTTGAAGCCGTAAAAAAAATAGCTGTGGTCAATGACGGAAAAGGATTGGATCATTTTATTCCGGACGATCAGAAAGTAAACCTATCAGATTATGGAATCTCGGAGAAATATATAAGTTTTTCAATCGGGGCACAGTACGCCACCAAGCGATTGCCCAACGAACAAATTATTGACATCATCCGGCAATTGCAGCTGCCTGTTGTATTGCTGGGCGGGCCTTCTGATAAAGAAAACGGAGACCCTATCAGCAGTGCCTGTGAAAATGCTTTGAACCTCTGTGGAAAGTTGAGCATTCACCAATCGGCTTCTGTTATACAGCAATCGGTGGGGGTGATTACACATGATACCGGCTTAATGCACATTGCCGCCGCTTTGAAAAAACCCATTGTTTCTATTTGGGGAAATACCGTTCCTGAATTTGGAATGTATCCCTACCTGCCTGAAAATCCTGATCAATTTAGTATGCACGAGGTTAAACTGAGCTGCCGTCCCTGTTCTAAAATTGGTTATGCATCCTGCCCAAAAAAACATTTCAACTGCATGCGAAACCAGGATATTGACGCTATTGTTACAGCTGCCCGGGGGTTTGTTAGATGTTAGACGCTAGACTTTAGACTGAAAGACATAAGACATAAGACATAAGATTCTAGATGTTAGACTTTAGATGTTAGACGCTAGACTTTAGACTGAAAGACATAAGACATAAGACGAAAGACAAAAGAAGATTCTAGACTTTAGATTTTAGACGCTAGACATAAGATTCTAGATGTTAGATTCTAGACGCTAGACTTTAGACTGAAAGACATAAGATTCTAGACGCTAGACTTTAGACTGAAAGACATAAGACATAAGACGAAAGACAAAAGAA
>JBBDID010000009.1:88953-166437 GCA_040880585.1 Crocinitomicaceae bacterium
TAAGATTCTAGATGTTAGATTCTAGACGCTAGACATAAGACTGAAAGACATAAGATTCTAGACGCTAGACTTTAGACTGAAAGACATAAGATTCTAGATGTTAGATTCTAGACGCTAGACATAAGACTGAAAGACATAAGACATAAGACATAAGATTTTAGACGCTAGATAGACTTTCCTGTCAGCTGTAGTTAAAAAAGGGGAATTTGACCATCACTCTACAGATATACTCATATACCTGACAATAATCGGAACTTTTTTTACGGCTGCATCTGCAGAATTGAATTCACTGTCTCCAAAAAGGTGTTGTCCTTCATCAAAAGATACCGTAGGTTTCATTCCCAAAAGGATGTCCACTTTTGCTTCTGATAATTTTGAGCCGGGTTCAGAGAAAACAGTTCCCGCATAATCCCATCCAAAGCCGGTGAAATTAATATCAGCCCCGTTCCATTTTACTAATTCTTCTAATGACATTCCCGTATATAAACCAGTGGTAGATTTTATTTTTTGGGTTCCTTCTTCTTCATAGTTTTCTCCCATTTTCTGATATTCCGCTTCTACAAATACCACAGAATCAGTGGCTGATTCTTTAAAAATATAGGTGACTCTATCCCCGGTTTCAGGATTATTGACCCGGACGGATAATCGCATCACCGTACCCTCGGCAAACCAGGAGGTGTCTTGTTTTACATGCTCTTCTCCAAAAACATTAATCACTTCTGATTTTGTCTTGATTGCTGCATAATCTTCAAGGTTTTCTATTGCTTCAATGGTTATTGAAGCCATCTCTGTTTGTGTGATATTTTCTGTCGTATCAACAGCAGGGGGATTGTCATTGTCATCTGTTTCCCCTTGTTCACCACCACAAGAAAACAGTAAAACGGGAATCATTAATTGCCATAGGGTTTTCATAATACATTGATTTAAACGTCAAATATAGATTTTAATTCTGTTGCATCAGCCGGTTTCATTTTTCCTGCCAGTACCAAACTGAGTTGTCTTCTTCTCAGGGCTGCCTCATACCGTTCTTTTTCTTCTTTTGTTTCCGGGACAATTTGTGGAACATCAATGGGGCTTCCATTTTGGTCAACCGCAACAAAAGTATAGATTGCCTGATTATTGTGTTTTCTGTCAGCCGTTAAACGATCTTCTACATACACATCAATGATGACTTCCATGGATGACGAATACGCCCGGGAAACTTTTGCTTCAAGCGTAACAATCGCTCCCATATCAATCGGTGCTCCAAAGAAAACATTATTGATAGAGGCGGTAACCACTACCCGTTTTGAATGCCGGTGCGCGCAAACTGCTGCTATTTCATCCATCCACGCCAGTAAGGCTCCGCCAAACAATTTTCCTAAAGAATTGGTTTCATGTGGTAAAACAACTTTTGTAGTGATGGCTAGGGTTTCTTTAGGGGTTTTTGTTTTCATTGTCTTTTAATTTGACCTTAAAAGTAAGGAATAAAAAAATCCCCTCTGCAAAACAAAGGGGATCTTCTGAATTTTTTAATCTCGAATGTTGAAGTTTTTTTTACTTCGTCATTCGGTGTTCGTCATTCCTTGTTCGTTATTCATTTTTTTTGAATATCGAATATCGATTAACGAATCCTGAATGTTGAAGAATAAAAAAATCCCCTCTGCAAAACAAAGGGGATCTTCTATATTTTTTAAAAAAATTGTTCAGATTAACGATATTCTTTTTTCTTGCGATTATCTTCCACTTCTGCTTTTTCTCTCAATGCCCGGATAACAAGGTTGTCAGAGGCTTGTCTTCTGGCAATTTGTACATTTTCCCGCACTTGAGAGTAATCAGACGTTTCTGGCGCCTCCGTGATTTCGTCTAAAATACAAACGTATACCCCAGTTCTTCCTTTTAGCGGTTTCGTCATTGCTCCGGGCGGAATCTCAGTAAACAATTTCCCTATCACTTCTGGCTCGTTTCCACCACCACCGGCAATCACATTGGCACCAAAAGTGATTTGTGCATTGAGAATTTGACCTTTTGTGACTATTTTCGACACCTCTGCCAAAGATGATTTTCCGGCCATTTTTGCCATGTACACTTCTGCTTGCTTGTCTTTTAGTGCCGGGAATCTCATTTGCTCTTTAACGTCTTCAAATTCTGGAACACCTTTATTGATTACATTGGCTAAATAAGCCACCACATATTGCTCCCCATCCAATATCGGGTCAGAAATATTTCCCTCCAGGGCGTTTCTTCCAAAAGCAAACTTCATTATTTTTCTGGGGTTATCAATTCCTGTTACATTTGTTTGATTGATCCAAATTCTTGTGTTATTGACGGTAAGTCCACTATCCGAAGCAATAGAATAAAAGGCTGAATCATCTTCACTTTGGTTGACACTATAGATATAATCAAAGACCGTTTCTTCCATGTATTTCAATGTGTTCTCTGAAGGTTTTACTTTTTTGGTGACCACCGCTAATTTTGGAACTTTTCTATCGGCTCTTCCCAGCACTTCAACAATGTGATATCCGTAAGTGGTTTTTACCAATTGCAGTTTACCAATCGCTCCATTAAAAGCAGCATCATTGAACTCAGTTACCATACGACCTTCTGCAAACCACTTATACTCTCCATTATTTACAATGGATCCGGGATCTTCAGAAAATTTCTGTACCATTTCTACAAAATTACCCTGTGATTGGATCACATTGATAAGACTGTCCGCTTTTGCTTTTGCTTGTTCTTCAGAACGGCTAGCGTCAGTTTTAATCAGGATGTGTCTTACCCACGCCTGCTTTTCTTTTTTCAAACCGGTTACCTTAGCAATAAACATTTCCTCTTTTTGAGTTTGAGGATTTATTGAAGGAAAAGGTCCGATCACATCTCCTATTTCAGCGTTTTGAACCGCTTCATCTGCAACTGCCGGATAAGAACTATTCCCAAACATACTGTCAAAGGCCAGGCTGGTTGTTCCCATTCTGTATTCAGCTGAATCTGAAGAAAATTGAGAAGCACTGTGCTTTTGCATAAACGCTAAGTTGTTATCGCTTTTTGCAAAAGATGATTTTAATTCTTCCATGTCTTTTTTCAAGATTTCCATATCCTCAGCTGAAGGTTGGATGTCAAATGTGACAAAGGCAACATCCCGAGACTCCTGCATCTCATATTTTTTCTCTTCTTTGTGTTCTTCATAGTATACTTTAATATCTTCATCTGTGACCTCAATTTCATCTCTGGGGATATCGGAATAACGTTGGATAACAAAGCGTACTGCGCGAATTTCATTGGTAGCCCGATATTGATGCTCTGCTTCAATAGAGTTCACATAAAGTCCGTTTTTTATCAGGGTAACATATTTATCCGCCTTACGCGTATCTTTTAATTCTTGTTCAAAAGCTTTCCATTGAGATCTGGCTTCCAACCACTGAACCCTTGCCTCTTCAGAAGGGGGTTCCATTTCCAGGTTGGTGATAAATACCCGGACAGAATCACGGGAAAACTGACCATCTCTACCTTTAAAAATTGGAATTTGTTCTACCCAGGGATGAATGTGATCTCCATGGATCATATCATTCAATTCTTCTGTGGTACAAACAATACCGGCTTTTTCAAATTCACGGTTCATTAAATTTCTACGAATCACCTCATTGAAAGCCTGCTCTTCAGCCTGCTTTTCCATTTCTTTGGTAAATTCTCTTCCCTGCTGAATGGTATTGTTTTTTTCTCTATTGATGTAGACTTCTCTCAATTCTTCATATTCATCAACATCCACCTCTTCACCATACACAGTTGCCAGCGGAATATATTCCTCATCTCCACCACCTCCTTTCATCAGATCGGTGAAAATAAATGCCAACATAGCACCGCCTATCACAATTAATAATAGTACTGAATTCTTCTGAATCTTACCAATTACAGCCATTTCTTAAAATTTAATCCCCTTGAAGTGTTAAAACGGGGGTGCGAATATAACCCTATTCACCGAAAAATAAAAGACAGGGAGACTGAAAATTTCAGCAAATCAATAAGAAGAATAAAAATTGAGTGCATTTTTTATCAATAAATGCATTATTTCGTAGCTTTGGCGGAAATATTTAAAACTGATGAAGACTGTTCAATTTCGTGAAGCCCTTAGAGAAGCCATGTCAGAAGAAATGAGAACTGACGAAAGTGTTTTCTTGATGGGAGAAGAAGTAGCTGACTACAATGGCGCTTATAAAGTCTCACAAGGGATGCTGGATGAGTTTGGCGCCAAACGTGTCATTGACACCCCCATTGCCGAACTTGGTTTTGCCGGAATTGGAGTTGGAGCAGCCATGAATGGATTGCGCCCCATTGTTGAATTTATGACCTGGAACTTTGCCTTGCTCGCTACTGACCAGATCATCAATTCAGCAGCAAAAATGTTGCAAATGTCAGGTGGTCAGGTTGGTTGCCCGATTGTTTTTAGAGGAGGAAACGGACAGGCCGGACAATTGGGTGCAACGCATTCTCAAAGTTTTGAGGCCACCTATGCTCACTTTCCGGGCTTAAAAGTGATTACCCCATCAACACCTTATGACGCCAAAGGATTACTCAAAGCGGCCATCCGCGATAATGACCCGGTAGTTTTTTTGGAATCTGAAAGAATGTATGGTGATAAAGGTGAAATTCCAGAAGGGGAATACATCATTCCGATTGGTGTTGCAGATATTAAGCGAAAAGGTAAGGATGTCACCCTTGTTACTTTCGGAAAAATAATAAAAGAAGTACACAAAGCGGCAGACGAATTAGAAAAAGAAGGAATCTCAGCAGAAATTATTGACTTACGAACCGTGCGTCCTATTGATTATGCTGCTGTGGTAGAATCGGTAAAGAAAACAAACCGTTGTGTTGTAGTAGAAGAATCCTGGCCACTGGCTTCCATTTCTTCAGAGATCGCATATCATCTTCAGAACTATGCCTTTGATTATTTGGACGCACCGGTGAAACGGGTGACCCAGTCTGACACACCTTTTCCATTTAGCCCAAGTTTGATTGAAGAGGCTTTGCCTAATGTGAAGCGGATTGTGGCTGCGGTAAACGCCGTAATGTATCGATAAAACTGAGTTTTGGTGGGTATTGAACACATTCACCGGCTGGTTAAACGTTCACGTCAAGCCCCTGAGTCAGTCATTGAACTGCTCAATAACACCTTGATCGGAACAAACGGTTCTCTTTATCAGTTGCTGGATACCTCAACAAAAATCCATCTGCTTCACCAACCGCATTTCATTTATTTTGAACGGAACAATCGCTGTATCGCAAACCTTACCATTTGTGAAAGAACCGTTCAGTTAAATGGAAACGAATTTCATTCACTTTACTTGCGATACTTTGCTTTTGACAAAATTTTTCAAGGAGGATCCAAAAGCAGTAAAGGTCATTCTTCTTTTCATCATTACTTCCAACAATTGTTTAAGAGCAGCAATTTCAATCCACTAGCTCCGAAAACTGAAAAATCCATCTATTGGGCATTTATCGATCCTGAAAACCTCCGCTCTTTTGCCATGAACGAAAAATTGGGTTTTCAAACGGTTGGAGCCTTTACAACCACTGCTTTTTCGCGCGTAAAACCAAGCCCCTCTTCCCGACTTGAGCGCATACAGGAAAGTGACATTCCCGCAGCCCGTGAGTTGATCCGAAATTTTTACCGGGATTTTAATTTTTATTCAGAAATACATCTTTTTGAGTCATCTCATTTTTTTGTGCTCAAAAATAAGGGAGAGATTATTGCCGGTATACAAGCAAATCCGGTGCGTTTTCATATAAAAAGTTTAGCGGGATGGGGAGGAAAATTATTGGTAAAAGCACTGCCCTACCTTCCACGTATTAAGCGATTAATCCAACCAAAAGAACAGCGGTTTTTAGCTACGGAAGGTTTGTTTTGGAAAGAAGGATATGAACAGCAGGTAGAAGAATTGTTAAACGGTGTGTTGGCAGAAACTGAGCATCACTTACTGTTGATCTGGACAGATGATCAAAATAAAATGCTTGAAAAGCTACCTGTAAAATGGGGGCTCATTCAACGCGTAAAAAAAGATAATCCCATCCATATTGTAGCAAAATTTAACGGTTTTCAACCTCAAGAAATTGATCAGATCATCCATAAAAAAAAGTATCTCAGCGGATTTGACATGAGCTGATGCAACCTTTATTCTATTTATCGCATCATTTTAATAGAGAAAAGAAGAAAGAGAAAAGAAGAAAGAGAAAAGAAGAAAGAGAAAAGAAGAAAGAGAAAAGAAAGCTTCTGATAAACAGATTTATCTTTTCTCTTTCAGTCCGCCAGAGGCGGACGATCTTTCTTCTTTACTCTCAAGTGGTTCAATTCCCCGACCCTCTGGGTCGGAAATAAATATGTTTGCTTTGCAAACGCCATTTGATACCTCGACGGCTCTGCCTCAAGGTAGTTCATTAAAAAAGAGTTATGAAAAAGTTATTGCTTGTATTGAGTTGTTGTTTTACGGCAGCTTTATATGGTCAAACCTATTCAACCGGTTGGGATAATACAGCAGATCAAAGTGACTGGACGGAGATCAGAAAAGGTGATGCCTCTCTCTACCAATGGCTGTATGACAATTTTGAATTTGTCAGTTCTTCTTATTCTCTAGCACATTATTATCCGGTAGGGGGTAGCATTCCTACAGATGATTGGTTTGTTTCACCGGTTTTTGATTTTTCTGACGGTGGAATGGTAGATACTTTATGGAAAAATTTCAGTGGCTTTGGAACACCCAATCCGGGAGATACCATTGGGCTTTATTTGCTCAACGGCTCAACTGATCCGGATTTGGCAAACAAAGCCGTACTCTATATGTTTACAGATTCTGTTTACAACAACGATAATGTATGGAGAAAAGACTCCCTGATTCCCGTTCCGGCGGTTAGTGGTGATTCGTATTTGGCTTTTCGGTATAGAACAGTTGTGAACTGGTTGGATGTAAAATTTGATAACTTAAGCGTCACTGAAAATGCACTGCTGAGTATATCACAGGTATTTGATACGCCTATGATCCTGCAATCCAACTACGTGCATGACAAATTAGTGCTTTCCTCATCCGGAAGTTCACCTATCGGTTTAGAATCGACTATTTATGCTGTTAACGGGATGTTGGTTAAAAAAGGGGTCATTGATGGTAGCGAAATTGATATTTCCGATCTTGAAAATGGTCTCTACATCCTGACCATAAACTCTGATCAAGGTTTATTGCGGCAAAAATTTCTAAAATATTAGGCTGGAAATTGATCCCCATATCAATGGATTAATCAATTTTTCTACCTATGGATTTGGGTTTAGAAAAACCTTCAACGATTTGCCACTTTTTTAAATCAAAACTTCTTTTGGTGAGAATTCCCATAAGTGCGGCGCTCATCCCTAAGCCGCCAAGGGCTATCCAATCTGTTTTTTGAAAGTTTTGCCCTACTTGATTTGATCTTCGAGCCATCAGTAGCGCGCCTGACCCCATAAAACCAAGAGACCCCAACAGCATACCAACTTCACGACCCACATTTGCATCTCCTGAAAGGATCGCTACTTCCCTTAACTGATCAAGAGATATCAACTGAATGGTTTTACTGCTGTCCACCAAAGAATCAACCAGGCGGTCTTTTTCTTTCTTCTTGAATTCAGACGCAATTATTTTATTGAATGCTGCGGTGTCGTAGTTTTTAAATTCAAAAGAAACCAATGTGTCAGAAACCGCTACGATTTTACCGAATCGTTTATCTGTTGAGTCTAAATAAATACGGCATTGAAGTGGTAATTTATAACGTACCGTGCGCTGTTTATTTTTTATTTTTTGAAAGTAGAGATACTGCGGCATTTGCTGTTCCTCCGTTTGTGAAAAGGAACAAGTCCACCCAAAAAGCAGCGCCAAAAAACAGCTGAAATCCATTCGCATCATCCTAAATTTACGGATTTTGAATAAATCGGCTTATTTTTGTCTTAGTGAATCGACTGAAATTAATACCACTACTTGCTTTTTTCTTCTTGTGGACGCAGGGACACAGCCAAAAATTTCTAGCGCCGTCAGACAGCCTGAATAAAAAAAGAGTGTTGGGTGTAAGTTTGGCGGGAAGTGTTGCCTGGGCGGGTTCCATCTCTGCCTTACACTTTGTTTGGTATAAAGATTTTCCCAAAAGCAGTTTTCATGTCTTTGACGATAGCCGCGAGTGGCAGCAGATGGATAAAATGGGGCACTTATACGGTGCCTGGCAGTTTGGGCGCTTTGCCGGAGACCTTTATGAGTGGTCGGGCTTGAACCATAAAACAGCCTCTTTAATCGGAGCCGGTTTTAGTTTTGGGTACATGACTACTTTTGAATTTTTAGATGCCACCAACGAGCAATGGGGTTTTTCCTGGACAGATATGGCTTTCAATACACTGGGCACTGCCACCTACTGGAGTCAGGAGTATTTTTGGGATGAACAGTTCGTTCACTTCAAATACAGTTATCACGATTCTAAACTGGCGCAATATCGTCCTGAAGTTTTAGGCAGTTCATTTGCCAGCCGTATGTTGAAAGATTATAACGGACAAACTTATTGGATGAGCTTTAATCCGGTATACTGGTTTAAAAAAGAATCGAAAATTCCGAAATGGATCAATTTGTCTCTTGGCTATAGCATCAATCACCAGTTGGTCGGTGACGGAGGATCCTATACCATTATAGATGGCAATACACAACTTACCTTCACGCCTTACCGCCAGTATTTTTTATCTTTTGATGTGAATTTTGAAGCCATTCCTACCCAGTCCAGATTTCTAAAGCTGGTTTTTAGAGGATTGAACTTTGTGAAAGTTCCCTTCCCGGCTTTAGAGTTTTCAAAAGGGAAATTAGGTTTTCGACCTTTCTATTTTTAAATGAATTGTTTTTTCTTAACTCCTTACACTTTTTTGAGACGCAGTCCTTTTGAAGTGGCTGTTATTTCGTATGTCCCGTATTTTTTCTTTGGATATTCTGATTTTTTTTGACAAAATCCGCCTCTACTAATGGACGCTACGTACACTTCAATTTTATTGCCCGTAATGTAAGTATAAGATCCACTAACAGAAGTGAAACAATCATTTCCGCAAGGGGCAGAATAATGTGTTTCAAAAGTTGAATCTGTAAAGTTGATAAAATATCCCCAGGATCTTGTTTCAGTCAAAGAGGGATAGCTGCTGAGTTCGTAAGCCACCACTTCTTCATCTTCGAAACAACTGATATTTGTTTTCCAACTTGTGTTTTTCAGGGGGATTTTAGCCCGCTCTTTTGATGGAACTTGCCCCAGGCTAATATAACTTAAGGTGAAAATAATGGCGATTGTTCTCATGCTTTTCTTTTTGATTACAATCCAAAGGAAAAAAGGTTCGGTTTTTGGTGTTTTAAAAGAATGTCATCAACAAGTACTTAGCACGAGCGGGACGCTCGCGCTGGCCGTTGCTCGATTTCCGGCTTGAAAACTAGATAATAAAACCCAGAAACCTAATTTTCTCTTAATCCTGCAAATGAAAAAACCCGGCTTCAAACTGTTCTTCAATGGCACTTAAAGTATCATAAACCTCTTGCAAATCCATAGAAGTCACTAATTTCATGCGGTATTCTTTAAAGTGGGGGATTCCCTTAAAGTAGTTTGCGTAGTGCCGCTTCATTTCATTGATGCCTACGATCTCTCCTTTCCACTTCACAGACATATCCAAATGTTCCCGGGTAATGCTTACCCGTTCTTTTATTGTGGGTGGAGGCGATATACTTCCATCTTTTATGTATTGTTTGATCTCATTGAAAATCCAGGGATAGCCAATTGCTGCCCGGCCAATCATCACACCATCTACTCCATATCGGTTTTTATATTCTACGGCTTTTTGCGGAGATGAGATATCCCCATTTCCAAAAACAGGGATCCTCATTCTGGAATTATTTTTAATCTGAGCAATCAAACTCCAATCTGCCTCTCCCTTATACATTTGTTTTCGCGTTCGCCCATGAACGGAAATGGCTTCTATTCCAACGTCCTGTAAACGTTCGGCAACTTCAACCACATATTTTGTACTGTCATCCCAGCCCAAACGTGTTTTTACCGTAACCGGCAAATGGGTAGCCTTCACAATTTCTTCGGTCATTCTTACCATTTTGGGAATATCCTGAAGAATTCCTGCTCCTGCTCCTTTACAGGCTACTTTCTTAACCGGGCATCCGTAATTGATGTCAATCACATCCGGATTGGTTTTTTCAACAATCTCGGTTGTTTTTCGCATGCTATCGATATCCGACCCAAAAATCTGAATTCCGACAGGCCGTTCGTACTCATAAATGTCTAATTTTTGAACCGATTTTGCAGCATCTCTAATCAACCCCTCAGATGAAATAAACTCAGTGTACATCATGTCTGCTCCGTATCGTTTACAGAGCGCACGAAAAGGAGGGTCACTGACGTCCTCCATGGGAGCCAATAACAGTGGGAACTCTCCTAATTCAATATCTCTAATCTTGACACTCACTATTCAGGCGGCAAAGATACAAACAAAAATCCCGTTCCATTGACCGAAATCACGAAACGGGATGATAATGTCAGTTCTTATTATTAGTGAATAGATGGATTCCCCAACCCTCTTTTCCCAAAACTCATGCGATATCTTAAAAACACCTCAAATCCACCCACACCGTTGGTTGCTTTATTTAAAGAAGATACATTCATATCGTAAGCTGCTCCGACTGAAAATCCGGAAACATCAAAGATTAAATTAGCAATCATTGCATCTCCCAAGCGGTGATACAAACCAAATGACAAAGCCATTTCATTGAAATATCCGGTCACTTTGGAAGCTCCTCGCAATACATATCGAAAATTAGAACCAAAAGTCAGCTCTTTGTTAGGCCCCTGAATAAATCCATAAAAAGCCGGGATAATAGATAAATTGGTGTTTTGCTGACGGTACTCCATTTGACCATGCAAGGTTAATTTTCTGTACAACTGGTCATCATCTGACAAAAAATTAATTTTTTGTTTGGTCAAATGGTGACCTGCAACACCGACGTTTATCTTTGTTTGCTTATTCAAATGTGCATACCAATAAAATCCGGCAGCCAGATCAAATTTATTAATACTTAGGTTCTGATTAAAGAGGTCTTCATTACTTGCCTGAGCGGTGTTAAACTCAACCCCTGTCCATTGATTATCCCATGTTAAATTTGAGTTCATGAGTGTTCTGGAATACCAACCTGCCTGCAATCCCACTGAAATGTGGTTATCTTTTGCTACTTCAATTGCATAATTGAGCGGCACAGTTACCTCATTCACCATATACAACCCATCTCCGGCTATATCATTAAAAAAATTCACCCCTGCACCCATAAAATTTCCATTGTCAAACATTTTCCAGTCTACACTGGCAGAAGTTGTTCTGTATGGATTATCCGATACCGTTAACCATTGCATTCTAAAATTGGTAAATAACTGTAATTGTCCCGGAGAAAATCCTGCTGTTGCCGGATTTAAATAAATCGGAGATTCTGCAAACATAGAAAAATGCTTGTCTTGTTGAGACCTTCCCACAACAGCAAACCCAATTACGAATGCTACTATATATATTGACTTCATTTGTTTCACCTTTAATTTGACAAGATTAACGAATCAGGGTAGTATTTCCCTTTAAAACTCCAGAGCTATTATTAATCAGTGTATACTCCAGCACCCAGGTAAACACCCCTGAATTTTCATCTCTTCCTTTAAACGTTCCATCCCAACCTATACTCTGGTCATACGTTTCAAACACTTTTTGTCCGTATCGGTTGTAAATTGAAAAATTCATTGAACTAATCGTCAATCCTTTTACAAATAGCACATCATTGTTACCATCACCGTTTGGAGAAAATGCAGAAGGAACCCCGATTCCTTCAATAAAATTCACCTCAACATATACCGTATCTTCAGCTGAACAGCCATTCACATCAGTTAAGGTGACGATATACTCTGTGTACACCAAAGGTTTTGCAAAAGTCACGGCACAGGTATCACAATCCACATTTTCGAATGGATCCCACTGATAGTTGCCGGGAACTGACCCATCAGCAATAAGTTCTACCTCTCCTCCCAAGTCAATTAATGTATCTAACTCAGCGGTGACTGAAGGTACTGGAAATACCGTTATTGATTGAGTGGTTGAAGCATTATTTCCCGCTGCATCCGTAATGGTTAGCTGAATATTGTACGTTCCGGTTGAAACGAAACATATCGTTGGGTCGGGTACCACCGCTGTATCCGGACTTGCTCCACTACCAAAATCCCAATACCACGAAGTAATATTACCAGATGAAGTATCTGTAAAAGTAATACAATCACCCACACAAATATTAGGGCCTGGAAAGCTAAAGCCTGCAATAAGGGGATCACAATCTTCAACCACCACCTCAATCGTTGCGTCCGAAGAACAACCGTTTAGATTGGTTCCGGTTACTGTATACGTAGCTGTTGCTGTTGGTGTAAATGCTACCCCATCAGTTACTCCGTTATCCCAGACATAATTATTTGCGCCACCTCCGGTTAAGACCACTTGGTCACCGGTACAGATTGTATCTCCCGGACTTGCGGTAGCTGTAACAATTGGGTCAGGCAATACCGTAATTTGAACAATGGCAACATCCGTATTGGTTCCATCACTTATTTCAAGAACTACATCAAAGTCTCCGGAAGCTGACCAACAAATTGAACCGGGATCTTGCCCTGAAGCTGTAGGCGTATCTGCCCCATTAAATGTCCATGACCAACTTGTAATAGGTCCGGTACTGTTATCGGTAAAAGTCAGGCATTCCCCAATACAAATAGTTGTTTCAGAAGGTGTGAAATCGGCATTCAGTACACTACAATCTTGGATGGTTACAGTCACTGTAGAAACGTCATCACAAGGTGCCGTACCCACGGTGTATTCAAAGGTGTAACTATTTCCAATCGGTAAACCGGTAGTGTTAAAATCTCCTGTCCCGGCAGTAAATTGTCCGGATGGAGTTCCTGTTGTTTCTACCCAGGTTCCTCCCGCATCTGCGCCACTCAATAAGGTATTTACATCCACAGTTATTCCTTCACATTCATTTGAATTCACATCTGCACCAGCATCTGCTTGAGGATCTACTGTAATATAATTCACTTTTGTTTCCGTATCGGTTCCGTTATCATCCGTTACGGTTAATTCAACCTGATAAGTGCCCGCTGTTGAATAACAAATTCCTGTAGGATTTTGATTGGTTGAAGAGGTGATATCCGCTCCGGTAAATGTCCACGACCATGTTGGATTCGTGCCTAAAGCACTCAAGTCTGTAAAATCGATACAATCTCCTTCACAAATCGTGACTGATGAGGCAGAAAAATCGGCTATTGGGCCGGCAGAACAATCAATAATTGTAATGGTAACCGTTGCAGTAGCATCCGGACAAGGTGCAACACCTGTAACTGTATAATCAAAAGTATACACATTACTCGGTGTAAGTCCGTTTCCGTCTAAAACTCCTGTTCCTGCATTAAACTGCCCACTTGGAGTTCCTGAAGTTTCAACCCAGGTTCCTCCGGCATCCTGTCCGGTAAGTACAGTATTTAAATCAAGCGTAGTATTGTTGCATAAGTTTTGTGAGGCATTTGAGCCGGCATTTGGAGGGGCGTTAACCGTGATGTAATCTATTTTAGTTTCCGTATCTGTTCCGTTATCATCCGTTACGGTTAATTCAACCTGATAGGTGCCCGCTGTTGAATAACAAATTCCTGTAGGATTTTGATTGGTTGAAGAGGTAATATCCGCTCCGGTAAATGTCCATGACCATGATGGATTCGTGCCTAAAGTACTCAGGTCTGTAAAATCGATACAATCTCCTTCACAGATCGTAAGTACTGAAGCAGAAAAATCGGCAGTTGGACCGGCAGTAGCAGGAGTGGTGATTTCTATATCGTCCACAGCGAATGAAGGATCAGTCCCCACATTATCATCATTATTAAACCAATGAAAACCTATCTTTACATTTGGATTATTGTCAGCACTTGCAGGAAGCGCTATAGAAAATGCCGTCCATGTTCCTTGAGGAGAACAAGTGGCAGGAGTAACAGCCAATGGATCAAGCAACGTCCATGTTGCCCCATCAAAATACCATAAGGTAGCATCATCACCAGGATCGTACCCCGCCTGCCCGGCATAATCTTCTAAATAATTAAAATTCAGTGTTAAATTTGTTTGACCCGTTAGGTCAATTACCGGAGATTCCACTCTTTTATCGGTTTCGATAAAAAAGAACCCACCTCCTCCGGCTGCATAAGCAGCACCGGGATCTCCAAACAAAGCAAAATTTGGCCCTAAATGTAGTGAAGCGTCTCCTCCAGAACAAACAGATCCACAAGCACCCGCAGCATTACCGCATTCCTCACCACTGACCATCCACTCATTTGAATCAGATCCATTAGCTCCTGTATTAGTAACCGTCCATGCACCATTTCCGTTATTAAACCCGTTTGCTGATGTCCCAGCTGGCGGAGTTCCAAAATCCTCACTCCAAACAACAACCTGACCAAATGAAGCGGTTACTGAGCAAATGATAGCCAAAATAAGTAGAACTTTTCTCATGGATGTTTTTTTTGGTATGCATAAATTTATAAAAAAATTTGTACAATCCTCTTAATACTTACTGCATAAACGTAAAAAAAAATAAAAGGTTGACTCTTTGAGTTGTTCGTGTTAGAAAAGCCTTGTATCCTGAGAGGATTTTTAAGAAGTTCTCTGCTTATTAGTCGATAATTTGCGTAATAAGATTTAATGATATACTTTTGCCGTTCTTTAAATAAAAAACAACGCATGGAAGAATTCATCATATACACACCGATTGTACTCGCATTAGTAGGACTTATTTATATGTTCATCAGAAGAAGCTGGGTATTAAAACAGGAAAGCGGAGACGGAAAAATGCAGGAAATCTCAAAGTACATTTATGAGGGAGCTCTTGCCTTTCTAAAAGCAGAATATAGGTTGCTACTTATTTTTGTTATTATTGCTGCTATTGCATTAGGTGTTATTGCTTATGTAGTTCCGACTACACATTGGTTAATTTTACCCGCCTTTGTTATTGGCGCCGTTTTTTCTGCACTTGCAGGAAATATAGGGATGCGTATTGCTACACAATCAAACGTTAGAACCACACAAGCTGCCAGAACAAGTTTACCGAAAGCATTGAAAGTGTCTTTTGGAGGCGGAACCGTTATGGGACTTGGTGTTGCTGGTTTGGCCGTTTTCGGTTTGAGTTTGTTATTTGTATTTTTCTTAGGATTCTTCCAAACGGGAGATGTTGTGAAAGTAGATGAAATGACCATTATTTTAGAAGCCCTGGCCGGTTTCTCATTAGGTGCTGAATCTATCGCTTTATTTGCCCGTGTAGGTGGGGGGATTTATACAAAAGCGGCTGATGTAGGAGCTGATCTGGTTGGAAAAGTAGAAGCGGGAATTCCTGAGGATGATCCCAGAAATCCTGCGACAATTGCGGATAATGTGGGTGACAACGTAGGTGACGTAGCCGGAATGGGAGCTGATCTTTTTGGATCTTATGTCGCTACTGTACTGGCGTCAATGGTTCTCGGAAACTACGTCATCAGAGATATGGGGGGTGATATTTCATCTGAAGGATTTAATGGCATTGGCCCAATATTGTTGCCGCTGGTAATCGCCGGTTTAGGTATTATCTTTTCTATTATCGGAACATGGATGGTGCGGATTAAAGATAATTCTGCCAAAGAACCGCAGGTACAAAAAGCACTGAACATGGGTAACTGGACATCTATTGTGCTCACTGCGATCTCTTCTTATTTCCTGATCGATTATATGCTGCCTACTGAAATGAAAATGACTTTCTTTGGAGAAGAAGGATTACAGACGATTACTTCTATGAGAGTATTTGGTGCAGTTATCGTAGGTTTACTTGTGGGAGGATTAATTTCTTTTTTCACGGAATACTATACAGGATTAGGAAAAAAACCGGTTTTGGGCATTGTACAAAAATCTTCTACCGGAGCAGCTACAAATATTATTGCCGGATTAGGCGTAGGGATGATCTCTACCTTTTCATCTGTTTTATTATTTGCTGCCGCAATTTGGTCTTCTTATGCTTTTGCAGGGTTTTACGGAGTAGCAATTGCTGCCTCTGCTATGATGGCAACTACAGCTATGCAATTAGCTATTGACGCCTTCGGTCCCATTGCTGATAATGCCGGTGGTATTGCTGAGATGTCTGAGTTGCCGGATGAAGTTCGGGAAAGAACAGATATTCTTGATTCAGTAGGAAACACAACTGCCGCAACCGGAAAAGGTTTTGCGATTGCATCAGCTGCGCTTACAGCACTTGCTTTATTTGCTGCTTTCGTAACATTTACCGGCATTGAAGGAATTAACATCTTTAAAGCACCGGTATTGGCTATGCTTTTTGTGGGAGGAATGATCCCTGTGGTATTCTCTGCTTTAGCCATGAATTCTGTAGGTAAAGCAGCCATGGAAATGGTAAAAGAAGTGAGACGGCAATTCAAGACTATCCCCGGAATTATGGAAGGTACCGGAAAACCTGAATACGGAAAATGCGTGGATATTTCAACAAAAGCAGCTTTAAGAGAAATGATGTTGCCGGGTGCATTAACCATCTTATTCCCTTTAGCC
Source organism: Crocinitomicaceae bacterium (assembly GCA_040880585.1). Lineage (GTDB taxonomy): Bacteria > Bacteroidota > Bacteroidia > Flavobacteriales_D > Crocinitomicaceae > Paracrocinitomix. Next base: position 105,602 of record JBBDID010000009.1, read on the forward strand.
ATTGCTTTTATTCCTATGATTTTTGGAATGGACAATTTGGATATTGCAGAAATGTTGGGAGGATATATGGCCGGCGTAACCGTTTCAGGTGTACTTTGGGCGATCTTCCAAAATAACGCCGGTGGTGCATGGGATAATGCTAAAAAATCATTTGAAGCAGGTGTTGAAATTGACGGGGAAATCACTTACAAAGGTTCAGAGGCACACAAAGCTGCTGTGACCGGAGATACAGTTGGTGATCCTTTTAAAGATACTTCTGGTCCTTCTATGAATATTCTGATTAAACTGACTTGTTTGATCGGTTTGGTGATTGCTCCGATTTTAGGAGGTCACACCGTTGAAACCGAAGTTGAAATGGATACCGATACTTCTATACTGGGAGAAAACACAGAAGTTACTCCTGATGAAAACACCATTAACTATACAGAAGTAGTTGAATAAAGAGAAATAGTCGTTCCTTAAAAAACGAGTTTTTAGACTTTAGATGTTAGACGCTAGATTTTCAGATTTCAGATTTCAGATTTCAGATTTCAGATGTTAGACGCTAGGTGTTAGACATTAGACAAAAGACATTAGACGCTAGACAAAAGACTTTGTCTCTATCTTTAATGAAGCATTATCTTTTTAAGATTCCATCCTGTCGCAGCAAAAAAGCGTTAATTTGAGGTGAATTATTAAACGGACATTCCTGTATGGAACCCTGCGGAGGAAAAACTTATGATGTTGCGTGTTTTTGAATATTGAATTTCGAACGCCGAATATCGAATGTTGAAGTTTTTTTTACCGCAACAAAGTAAAACTACCGCCGCATCCTGAACGGCTGTCAGAGCCTCTGCGCCGGCGCTTTGCGCGCCGTAGCTTTTAGCGAAGGCTCGGAGGCCGATAGCTTGTGCTTGCTATTTGTTTTATGAAGCGCAGCTGGCAGCAGCGACCAACGGAAGCTCGTTGCCGGCAAAGCGAAATTACAAACAGCAAGTGCAACTAAAGGCCGGAGACGGGTTTAGCAGCCTACAATCAATTCAGCGTCCAGCTTGATCCCTCTGCACTATCTTTAACAGTGATTCCGGCTTCTTTCAACTTATCTCTGATTAAATCAGACGTCTCCCAATCTTTTTGTTCTCTGGCATTTTTCCTTAGCTCAAGAACAATTTCCATGGCGGCATTTAATTTATCATTTCCTGACTTTTCAATGTGTTGTAGACCCAGCACATTAAAAACAAAAGCATTCATTTCAGTAGAAAGTCGGTTCAGGTCGTCTGAAGATAATTGCTCAGTACCCGATTTCACTTTATTGATAAAGGCAGCTGCATCAAATAGTTTAGCAACAAGAACAGGGGTATTAAAATCATCATTCATGGCCTGATAAAACCCCTGAATCATTTCTGAAATATCCTTAGAACTTTCTTTTGATGTCTGTAGCGTTTTGATGTCTTCTATAGCTGTCATCAATCGGTTAAAGCCTTTTTCTGCAGCGGATAATGCCTCAGAAGAGAAATCTAATATGCTTCTGTAATGCGCTTGCATCATAAAAAACCGAACCACCATGGGGTGATAGGCTTTGTCCATGATATCATTGTCTCCGCTGAAAAGCTCTCCGGGTAAAATCGTATTTCCGGTTGATTTACTCATTTTTTGCCCGTTGAGTGTTAACATATTAGCATGCAACCAATAATTCACCGGAGGTTTTCCATTAGCCGCTTTACCTTGTGCTACTTCGCACTCGTGATGGGGAAATTTAAGATCCATTCCTCCTCCATGAATATCAAAATTCTCTCCCAAATATTTTGTGGACATAGCGGTACATTCCAGGTGCCAGCCCGGAAATCCTTCGCTCCAGGGCGAGGGCCAACGCATGATGTGATCTGGAGATGCTTTTTTCCAAAGCGCAAAATCCAATGAACTTCTTTTTTCATCCTGCCCCTCCAAATCTCTGGTTCCGGACATTAAATCTTCAATCTTACGACCCGACAGTTCACCGTAGTTTTGTTCTTTATTGTACTTTTCTACGTCGAAATAAACTGAGCCATTACTTTCATAAGCCAGTCCTTTGGAAAGAATATTCTTAACAATCTCTATTTGCTCTATAATATGTCCTGTGGCAGTGGGTTCTATAGTTGGAGAGGCATTATTAAACAGATTCATAACGTTATGAAATCCAACTGTGTATTTTTGCACTATCTCCATGGGCTCCAACTGATCTAACTTATTTTTTCCTGCAAGGCTAGCCTCTAAATGGCCGGCATCTGTTATATTTCGGACATACCTTACCTTATATCCCAAATGCAACAAATATCGATAAATCATATCGAAGGAAATAAAAGTACGACAATTACCCAGGTGTACATCACTGTATACAGTAGGGCCGCAAACATACATTCCGACCTGTTTTTTTACAATTGGTGTGAATACTTGTTTTTCCCCTTTTAGGGTATTGTAAATATAGAGTTGCTGCCCCATTTGAATAAATTGAATAAAAAAACCCACCCCGATAAGTCGGGATGGGTAAATGTAAAGTTTTTCTATTTATTAAAGTTGTCCGTCTGAATGGTATTTTCCGTCTTTCCACATTTCAATCTTCAATAAAATTCCATCTGAATCATACTTGTAGAGTTTTCCTTCCCACAGTTTCCCGTTCTTAAACTGTCCATCCATCCACAATTCTTCGTCTTTATTGTATAATTTATTGTATCCGTCACGGCTAAATTTCTTTCCGTTCTTGGTTTTACCATCCGCTCCACTAGGACCGCCTGCCCCACTTGTGCCAGACGATTTTTCCCCTTTGGGAGGGTTTACTCTTTCTTTTTGTTCTTTAGAAACTACGGTTCCATCTTCGCTGTAGTTAATTACTTCTTTTACATCACCATTTGGGTAATATCTGGTAGCTTGACCTACTGTAACACCATCTTTTTTCTCAAAAACAAACTCGGGTGTACCATCTTCAAAATAATAGGCTACTTTTCCATCTTCTTTACCCTCTTCATTGAATGTTTTTTCTTGTGCGATATTTCCATTTTCATGGTATCGTTTAAAAACTTCTTTTTGCTTGCCGCCGGAGAAAGTTCCTTCTTCCATAACGCCACCATTCTCATAAAACTTTTTATAAGCTCCGTTGGGTCGATTATTTACATAAACACCCACCAATCTTGGCGTTTTTCCATCTCGGTGAAATTTAATCCACTCTCCATTTTTACGATCATTTTTATACGGCCCTTCTTCGATTTTTCCATTTTCAGGATAACCACTTTCAGGTTTCATGTGACCCCAAATTGTCCACATTCCTTGTTTCATCCCATTTTCATCAGTTTCATTGGGATATCCTTCCGGATCAATACCTTCTTGTTCAATATCAATCTCTGTAAAGTAAAAAGGATCCACTTTAATGGAGCTATAGCTAAAGTTTGCTAAGGGTGCTATAAAAACTAGTATAATGTAAAATCTTTTCATATCAGGGGGTTATTACATTTCAACAGCAATTTACAAATAAATTTGGCATTATTACACATCAATTCGACAAACTGTTATTTTTTTAGGATAAAAATATTAATCGAAGAGTTATAGGTTATTACTTTTCTGTATTTGTTTAACTTATCTTAACATTATCAAGCATAATTTGTGCCAACTGTTTGATATTGAACGCTGGTTTCCATCCCCAATGCTCCCTTGCTTCGGTGTCATCTATGCTCTCAGGCCAGGAATCTGCTATTTTTTGCCGAAAATCAGGATTGTATTCAATTTCAAATGGTTGTATCTCAGAAATGGTCTGATATAGTGTTTCAGGGGTGAACGATAAAGCCGATATATTATAAGACGAACGGATTTTGATTTTCTCAGCCGGTGCTTCCATCAGGTCAATGGTTGCCCGAATAGCATCTTCCATATACATCATAGGAAGTGCCGTGTCTTTCTGCAAAAAACAACTGTATTTCTCTCCTTTTTTTGCGGCATAAAAAATATCCACGGCATAATCTGTTGTACCTCCACCGGGTAAAGAGGTGTAGGAGATTAAACCCGGATACCGCAAACTCCGCACATCTACGCCATACTGTTTGGCATAATACTCACACCAGCGTTCTCCGGCTAATTTACTGATTCCATAAACCGTTGCGGGCTCCATGATCGTGAATTGAGGGGTGTTTTCTTTGGGGGTAGAGGGGCCAAAAACGGCAATTGAACTAGGCCAAAACACTTTTTTGATCACTTTATCCTTTGCCAGATTCAACACATTAAATAAGCCCTCCATATTTAAGTCCCAGGCAAGTTTGGGCTTTTGCTCAGCTGTAGCTGAAAGTAAGGCCGCTAACAAATATATTTCCGTGATTTGATGTTTACTCACCACAGCGCTTAACTGATCGGTGTTCATAATATCCAGCTCTTCAAAGTAGGGATCTTCTCCTGCTTTTCTAATGTCCGAAGCAATGACCGCTGCCTCTCCAAATCGATTTCTCAACTCCGTTACTAGCTCTGTCCCAATTTGTCCGGAAGATCCGACCACAAGAATTTTCTTCATTATCTGTTTTTTGAGTTGCAAAATATAAGTAGTTTACAAGAAACAAACCGTTAAATAAAAGTATATTTTTTATCCGTTATGCTGATTTTTATCATATAAAAAATCGACTTAGAATCAGTATATTTGTTAAAAGCCTCCAAATTGATTATAATGTGTTTAGAATTTGAACAACTTTTAATTCTTTTGAAAGCTCTGATCAAGAGAGATCCGGAGTGAAGAGATGGATGTGTTTCAAATTTTAGTTATCCATTAAAAAATAATTTATGCCACTTTACCATAGGCTGGGGAAAATCCCCCACAAAAGACATACAACATTTAAAAAACCGGACGGTTCTCTTTATCATGAGCAGCTGTTTGGCACCATTGGCTTTGACGGAATGTCGTCTTTGCTTTACCACCATTATCCTCCAACGGGAGTGGTAGACCTTTTATCGTCTAAAAATGTTGCACCAAAAATCGCCACAGAAAAACACCTAAAATCTATGTGTTTTGAAGGATTTAAAGTGAAGCCAACAAGTGATTATATAGAAAGTCGTGTGCCGGTGCTGGTCAATAACGATTGTAAGATTGTTTTGTCGTCACCAACCGCCTCTATGAATTCTTATTTTTATAAAAATGCGGATGCAGACGAAGTGATTTTTATCCATAAAGGTTCAGGGACCCTCAAAACGCAATTGGGAAATATTCCATTTAGTTATGGGGATTATCTGGTCGTTCCAAGGGGGATGATTTATCAGCTTCATTTTGACAATAAAGACAATCGCTTATTCATTGTGGAATCTGCTCACCCGATTTACACTCCCAAGCGGTACCGTAATTGGTTTGGGCAACTGTTAGAGCACTCTCCCTTTTGTGAGCGAGATATCCGTCCTCCTGAAAAACTGGAGACACATGACGAAAAAGGTGAATTTATTATAAAGATTAAAAAACAAGACATCCTCTACGATTATGCTTATGCTTCACATCCCTTTGATGTGGTAGGTTGGGACGGGTACAATTTCCCTTACGCATTTTCTATCCACGATTTTGAACCCATTACCGGACGGGTACATCAACCGCCACCGGTGCATCAAACTTTTGAAACACCGGCTTTTGTTATCTGCTCGTTTGTTCCGCGATTATATGATTATCATCCGGAATCCATTCCTGCGCCTTACAATCACAGCAATATTGACTCAGATGAAGTGTTGTATTACGTGGACGGAGATTTTATGAGCCGAAATAATATTGAAAAGGGGCAAATTACACTACATCCGGCCGGTATTCCTCATGGACCACACCCCGGAACCTATGAGGGAAGCATTGGTAAAAAAGGAACAGAAGAACTCGCTGTGATGGTAGACACCTTTAAACCGCTTATGATTACTGAAGAAGCACTTGCTATTGAAGTGCCGGGTTATTACAAATCCTGGTTACACGATTAAGCAACTGAATTAGAAATTTACTCTGAATAAGAGTTAAAAAAAATGATATGGAAATGAAAAATTTAAAAGACCTAAAAAATACAGAATACGGAATGGAAAAGATCTTTGATGAGGCTGAAGATTTTTTGCCTTTACTGGGAACCGATTATGTAGAATTATATGTTGGTAATGCAAAGCAATCTGCCCATTTTTACAAGACTGCTTTCGGATTTCAGTCTGAAGCTTACGCAGGCTTAGAAACAGGGATGAAAGACCGGGTTTCATACGTGCTCAGACAAGACAAAATTCGCCTGGTGCTGACCACTCCTTTGAGTCCGGACGGCCCCATTAATGAACACATCAACAAACACGGAGATGGCGTTAAAGTTGTTGCCTTATGGGTTCCGGATGCCAAAAAAGCATGGGAAGAAACCACCGCAAGAGGTGCAAAATCATTTATGGAGCCAAAAAGAGAAGAAGATGAAAACGGTTATGTGGTTCGATCAGGCATTCATACCTATGGGGAAACCGTTCATATATTCGTAGAAAGAAATAACTACAAAGGTATTTTTCTTCCGGGCTATAAAAAATGGGAGTCTCACTATAACCCCGCCTCTGTAGGATTGAAATTTATCGATCACATGGTTGGAAATGTGGATTGGGGACAGATGAATAAATGGGTTGAATTTTACGGTAAAGTAATGGGCTTTGCCCAAATCATCTCATTTGATGACAAAGATATCTCCACCGATTATACGGCACTGATGTCAAAAGTGATGAGTAATGGTAATGGGCGCATCAAATTTCCGATCAATGAGCCGGCAAAAGGAAAGAAAAAATCGCAAATTGAAGAATATATCGATTTTTACAAAGGAGAAGGCGTTCAGCACATTGCCGTCGCTACTGACAATATCGTACAAACGGTTGGTGCCATGCGTGATCGGGGAGTTGAGTTTCTTTATGTCCCGGATACATATTATGAAGATATCCTAGAACGAGTCGGTGAAATAGATGAGGATCTTGAATTATTGAAAGAACACGGGATTTTAATTGACCGGGATGATGAAGGATATCTGCTGCAATTATTTACCAAACCTGTGGTGGACAGACCTACTATGTTCTTTGAAATCATACAACGAAAAGGGGCGCAATCTTTTGGAAAAGGAAATTTCAAAGCCCTTTTTGAAGCCATTGAAAGAGAACAGGGAAGTAGAGGAACCTTGTAAGCTTCACTTTATCTTTAATAAAAAAGCGGGTGGACTCATTGAGAATCCACCCGCTTTTTCCTGACTTCCGTATTTTAACACCCTGTAATAACGGATCAGGCTATTTTTAAGGGGAATAAAGGTTGGTTTATGCGTTGTAGTTTCCGTGTAGCAACTGATTTTATAACTTGATTCTTTTTTTTTACTTACTTTTTTCGCTTGCACTTCGACTCCGCTCAGTGCACAACACAAAAAAGTAACAAAAAAACTCAAGCGCTAGCGTTCGTTTTCTAATTTGATCATCCTCAAAATCTAAATCATGTAATTATCCTCCCTACCGGTCGGACGAACATGATTCTTAACGATTTTTGCGGTGTCAAATTACGAAAGCCTCACTAATGCGCAACTTACTTTCTTACTTATTAATCAAAATCACTTGTTCAGCGTTTTTTTGAATACTGTAAGACCGTCGATTTTACTCCCCGTAAAAACTAAGATAACAACACATTTTAACACCCTAAACACAATATTAAAACTAGTTTAATCGAAGATTTACAGGAAGTTATGAAAATGAAGAAAAAAATAGTGCGGAAGTCAGGAGGATATCTGCTGCAATTATTTACCAAACCTGTGGTGGACAGACCTACTATGTTCTTTGAAATCATACAACGAAAAGGGGCGCAATCTTTTGGAAAAGGAAATTTCAAAGCCCTTTTTGAAGCCATTGAAAGAGAACAGGGAAGTAGAGGAACCTTGTAAGCTTCACTTTATCTTTAATAAAAAAGCGGGTGGACTCATTGAGAATCCACCCGCTTTTTTATTTATCAACTGTTAATTACTTGGCTACAATTGTTGCAGTAAATCCGATAAGTGGATCATGCCACTCTTTTTCCGGTGCTTCACTTCTTTCTTGTTGGAAGAAAGGTAAGTCTACCATATTCACTTTAAAATCATCCGCTTCAACAGATCCTTCTTTCACAGTTACCGGTGCTTCAACAGGAAGCTCTACGCCTGCAACATTAACTGTTCCGTAAATAACTCCGTCTTCATGACGATCAAAGTTAAAAGATGCAGATGCATATTGATTTACATCAAAGAAATCAGGAGACATTAAGTGTCCCTGTAGTTTATCACCCCCCATTTCATCTGTAACAGTAATGGTATTCATATTTACCGTTAAAGAAGCTGCTGTTACTTTTTCTCCTTCTGCCGTATATGAACCATCCAATAGCTTTACATAACCGTAATGGCCTTTTTCACCATCCGATACATTATACCAGTTAATTACTGATGCTGCAGTATCCACTTCATAAGTAGTCGCTTCGACTACATCTTCAATTGCTGTTGAGTCAGTAACATCTGTGTCTTCTGTTGTCTCTTCTGATCCTCCACAAGATACTGTCCCCAAAAGTAAAGTAACAATGCTTGCCCCTAAAAATAATTTCCTTTTCATTTTAATTTTGTTTTTTTATTTAAAATTTAGTACAAATGTAAAAAATCCCTAAAATCTGCATATATGTTTAAACAAATATTTTTCTGCAGCATTTTTATTTCTACTTTTAGCCCGTGTCAAGAAACAAACAAAATCGAAGAGGGGTTCAGACGGCCTATATCGCTACAATTGTAGGTATTGTGTTGGTTTTATTTTTTGTAGGGCTGGTTTCCTGGTTTGGTTTGGGCATCAATCATTTAAAAAATTCAAAAATTGAAAGTTACGAGATTGACTTGTTTTTTGATGAATCGGTAAATGATTTGGAACTCGGCTTAATTGAAAAAGAAATTGCCAATAAGGAGTATACTTCTGGTGCATATTACAGATCTGCGGATGAAGCCTGGAAGCTCTACACAGAAGAAATTGACCCGGATGCCGACCTCAGTATTATAGATGGCGAAAACCCTTTGAAGCAACACGTTATTATGACGTTAAAAAAAGAGTATTTCACCTTGGATAAAGTCCGGGAAATCGAAAAAGAACTTCTATCTGAGTATGATGGTCAATTAACAGAGGTCAGTTACCGGGAAGAAGTTTTTGAGGATTTCAGCACCAATCTGGAAAAAGGAATTTATTTTGTCCTCTTAATTGCGCTTATGTTGCTGTTCGTTGCTATTGCTATGATTAACAACACCATTCGCCTGGCTCTATTTTCAAAACGATTTTTGATTAAAACCATGCAGTTGGTAGGAGCTACTCCGCGTTTTATCAGAAGGCCTTTTTTATGGAGTGCCGTAGGACAGGGAGTTTTGTCGGGGCTTATTGCAGGCTGCATGGTACTGGGATTGATTATCGTACTGGAGCGCTCATATCCGGTTTTTTTAGAAATGACAGATATGCTACTTTTTTATATGGTGCTGGCGGGAATTGTGCTTTTTGGCGTACTGATTACCGTTGTTTCTACATATTTGGCATTACGAAAATATTTACGATTAAGCCTGGATAGCTTATATTAATTAACTTTGAACTATGAATTCAGATAAAAATTTCGTTTTCGGTAAACAAAACAAACTCATTATAATCACAGGAGTGGTGCTCACTTTCATTGGTTTTTTACTGATGATGGGCGGCGGGTCTGAAGACCCAAACGTGTTTAATGAAAAAGAACTTTTCAGTTTTAGAAGAATTACACTCGCTCCCATTTTAGTGATGCTCGGATACGGAGTAGTGATTTACGGAATCATGAAAAAAAGAAAAGTCTAATTCCTTTCCATGTCAATTGTAGAGGCAATTATTCTGGGTATTGTTCAGGGACTCACTGAGTTTTTACCGGTTAGTAGTAGTGGTCACATTGTACTGGCTAATTCTGTTTTGCAAACCGATTTGGATCCCTCTCAAAATCTTTTAATGACTGTGGTGCTTCACTTTGCTACTGCTTTAAGTACGCTTGTTGTATTCAGAAAAGAAATTATCGAGATTTTTAAGGGCATTTTTCAATTTAAGTGGAATGATTCGGCAAAATTTTCTGTCAAAATTATTCTTTCTATGATTCCGGCAGCTTTGGTGGGGGTGTTTTTTAAAGATCAGATTGAATCTTTTTTTAGTGGAAATGTTCTACTGGTAGGATTCATGTTATTGGTAACCGGTGTTTTACTTTTTCTGGCAGATAAGGCAAAGAATACACTGAAACAAATCAGCTTTTCAAATTCCCTGATTATTGGGGTGTCTCAAGCTATCGCTATTTTGCCGGGTATCTCCCGATCCGGGGCAACCATTGCCTCTTCTGTTCTTTTAGGCGTAGATCGCGATAAATCAGCTCGCTTTTCTTTTTTAATGGTGGTGCCCCTCATTTTTGGCGCCATGGCCAAAGATCTGATGGATGATGAATTTTCAGTTTCTTCGGCAGATGCGATTCCGCTTATCATTGGATTTATTTGCGCATTTTTAACGGGTCTTTTCGCCTGTTCATGGATGATCCGATTGGTGAGAAAGGCACAACTCAAGTATTTTTCATTTTACTGTTTTCTGGTCGGTACCATTGCCCTTTGTTTCTCATTGATCAATGGGTGATTCCAAAAAACAATACGACTTCAAGGGTGGGGAAGTTTTACTCGTAAACAAGCCCTTACACTGGACGTCTTTTGATGTGGTGAATAAATTACGCTACCACATCAAACAGCGTTTGGATATTAAAAAGATAAAAGTAGGTCATGCGGGTACTTTAGACCCTTTGGCAGATGGTTTGCTCATCATTTGCACCGGAAAAAAAACAAAATCTATTGAATCCTTCATGGGGCTTGAAAAAACCTATTCAGGCACTATCAAGCTCGGTGCTACTACCCCTTCTTATGACCTGGAAACAGAGATAGATGCTGAATACCCAACGGATCACATTACCGAAACAACTATTCAAAAGGCAGCCAAAGAAATGATCGGCGAGCAAGACCAGCATCCACCTATATTTTCTGCAAAAAAAGTGCAGGGGAAAAAAGCTTATGATTTGGCGAGAGAGGGAAAAGATGTGCAATTATCCCCCAAATTGATTGAAATATCAGATTTTCAAATCACTGCCATCCGTGGTTTAGAAGTTGATTTTTTAATTCGTTGCTCAAAGGGGACATACATCCGTTCCATTGCTCATGATTTGGGGAAAAATCTTGACACAGGTGGACATTTAATCGCACTGAGAAGAGAAAAAATTGGGGATTACACCCTTGAAAATGCATTAGAAGTGGAAGAGTGGATGAACATTATACAATCGGCAGACCTATATATTTCTCCAACGAATTAAGTTGTTCAAAGCACATTAAGTCAATAGGAGGGTTATCTTTGTACAAATGGTTACTGTCAAAGACATAAAAGCCAACGTTAAAGAAGAGATGCAAATCTTTGAAGAAAAGTTCAAAGATTCCATGAAATCTGACGTAGCACTTCTTGATAAAATCACACATTACATTATCAAGCGAAAGGGGAAACAAATGCGTCCCATGTTTGTTTTTCTAACCGCCAAAACACTGCACGGAAAAGTAGAGGATTCTACCTATACGGCCGCTTCATTGATTGAACTTTTGCACACCGCTACCCTTGTTCATGATGATGTAGTAGATGACGCCAACGAAAGACGTGGTTTTTTCTCGGTCAATGCCCTTTGGAAAAATAAAATTGCCGTTTTAGTAGGAGATTATCTGCTTTCAAGAGGATTGATGATGTCTGTGGATAACCAAGAATTTCAACTATTACAAATTGTGTCTGAAGCTGTGCGTGAAATGAGTGAAGGTGAATTGCTACAAATAGAAAAAGCACGTAAACTGGACATTACCGAAGAAATTTATTTTGAGATCATTCAACAAAAGACAGCATCTCTGATTGCTTCTTGTTGTGCTGCAGGAGCAGCTTCGGTTTCAAAAGATCCGGAAGTTGTTGAGAAAATGAAAAAATTTGGACAACTGGTAGGATTAGCTTTTCAGATCAAAGATGATATTTTTGATTATGGAGATGGGGAAAAAATCGGGAAACCTACCGGAAATGACATACGGGAACGAAAAATGACGCTTCCCCTCATTTATACACTCAACAACAGTTCTAAATCAGACCGTAAAAGATTGATCAATATCATTAAAAATCACAATGAACAACCCAAATACATCCGTGAAGCGATCAAAAAAGTTGTTGAATCGGGAGGTGTAAAATATGCTTATAACCGCATGATGGTGTTAAAAGATGAAGCGCTGGAACTCATTGCAGATATCCCGGATAATGAAGCAAAAAAAGCATTAATAGGATTAGTAGAATATACCGTAAATAGAGAAAAATGATGAAGATTAAACTGTATTTTTTGATGATTTGTATCACTTTACTGGGCGCCTGTTCAAATAATAGTAAAACACCTACCACACCCAATATTTCGGAAGATAGTTTGAATTATACAACAGATGCCCCTAAAACAATCGATAATACTCCCGTAGAAAATCCTGCAGAGCACATTGAATACCACCCCAATGGCCAGGTAAAAATTAAGGGGAGGATGAATAAAGCAGGTGAGCGCCACGGTCTTTGGGTTTCTTATTACGACAATGGCACCAAATGGAGTGAGTCGTATTACGTTGATGGCGAACGGGATGGACATTCCCTGACTTTTTATCCCAATGGCAGAGTTCGCTACATTGGTGAATATAAAAATGACATCAAAGTTGGAAATTGGAAATTCTATGATGAAGAAGGCAATCTCACCAAAGAAGAAAACTTCTAATATTCAGCAACTCTACCCCCTTTTTTTTCGTCTACTCGATACCGAACAATAACTCAAAACTACCGTATATACATTTTAGTGTATTAAATGGTTGACCATTAGTAAATTTAGGGTATCTTGTAAGGTATGATTTTTGTGGATGGTAAAGAAGCACACCTTCCACCAACCAGTTGGATAAAAAAATGCAGAAAATAATTGTTTTCATCATTGCGATTTTGGCGCTTGAGCTTTCCGTTTTTGCTCAGGATGAAATTTGGATGCATCCCAATAGAGGTCAATGGCATGAAAACATTGAGTATAAGGTCAAAATCCCCGGTGGTGAAATGTATCTTGAAAAAAATGGTTTCACTTATGATTTGAATAATCTCGGTGATCTTTACGATAAAGCACATCACCACGACGGCCATGAAGACGGGAAGAAAGTTGAAGAAGAAAACATCAAAGGTCATGTTGTCAAAACTACTTTTGTCAATGCAAACCCTTTTCCAATTTTTGAAGAACTGGGAACTGCCGATTTTTACGAAAACTACCTGATTGGTTCCGATTCAACAAAATGGAAAAGCCAGATTTATCCTTGTTCAGAAGTAGATTATTTGGAATTATATGACGGAATTGACCTACAATTTTATGAATCCGGCGCAAATCTTAAATATGATATTCTTATTGACCCCGGAACAGATCCCTCCCTTTTTCGGGTAAGTTATGCCGGGCAGGATAAAATCGAACTGAATGAAGCAGGTGAATTGGTCATTCATACATCTATGGGTACCATTACAGAAGGCACACCGATTGCGTATCAAAACATCAATAAAATCAAAAGAAAAATAGCTTGCACTTACGTTCTCAAAGGAAATGAAATGCATTTTGAATTTCCTGAAGGCTATGATCCTGCTTATGAATTAATCATAGATCCCGATCTGTCATTCTCTACTTTTACCGGTGCAGCATCTGACAATTGGGGCATGACTGCATGTCCGGATAAAAATAAAAATCTAATTGCCGGAGGTATTGTTTTTGGTTCTAGTTACCCAACAACTTCTGGCGCCTATGACACATCATTTAATACTGGTGAGGTTGATGTAGTGCTTACAAAATTCAATTCAGATGGCTCAAATTTGATTTTCTCTACCTTTTTGGGAGGAAGTGCCAGCGAAACCCCTCACAGCTTAATTGTGAATAACAATAACGAACTCTATGTGTTGGGTGCTACAGCTTCACTTGACTTTCCAACATCTGCCAATCCTTATCAAGCTTCGCATGTCGGTGGTTCTTCTACTGTGGTAAATGGCATTTCATTCGTTAACGGCACTGATATTTTTATTAGTAAACTATCTGCCACGGGAACCACACTTTTAGCAAGTACCTATTACGGCGGAACATCAACAGATGGTATATCAGACGCTTCAGGAACTATTGCATTTAATTACGGGGATCAATTAAGGGGAGAGGTCATGATTGACGAGCAATCCAATGTATACATCAGCTCCACCACTCAATCTTCAAATATTCCTATACAAGGTGGTTCGCAAGCAGCACTTTCCGGCACCCAGGACGCAATTGTTGCAAAGTTTAATCCTAATTTATCCAACTTGCTGTGGAGTTCTTATTTGGGAGGCTCAGGTTTAGAATCGGGAAATTCCGTACAGTTAAGTTCTACCGGGGATATTGTTGTTGCGGGGGGAACTACCAGTTCCAACTTTCCCAACACAAGCGGACACCTGAACCCTACTTTTAGAGGGGGGACAACAGATGGTTTTGTGGTAAAATACCCTGCGCCTACTTACAATAACCCTATTGCTACTTATGTGGGAACTAGTGATTACGACCAGGCATATTTTGTTCAGTTGGATCTGGACGATTACATCTATGTCTATGGTCAAACCCGGGGGGATTATACCATTACCTCAGGCACATACAATAACCCAAGTAGCGGACAGTTTATTCATAAATTGTCTAATAATCTGAACACCACTGAATGGTCATCTACCTTTGGGGCGGGATCCGGAAACGAAGAATTATCTCCAACCGCTTTTTTAGTTTCAGACTGTTATGAAATTTACATTGCCGGATGGGGTGGGGTTACCAATTCATCTAACTCAAGTGCAATAAATAGTTCAAGTTTAGGTATGCCTGTCACCTCTGATGCATATCAATCCTCCACAAACGGTAGCAATTTTTATCTGGCGCTTTTTTCCAAAGACATGGCTACCTTAAAATATGGGACCTTCATGGGCAGTCAAACCGGCTCTAACGATCATGTGGATGGAGGAACTTCGCGTTTCGATAAGGGGGGTGGTGTCTATCACGCCGTATGTGCGGCTTGCGGAGGAAACACGAATGGGTTCCCCACTACTCCGGGAGTATATTCTCAAACCAATAATTCTGGCAACTGTAATATGGCTGCCTTTTTGTTTGAGCTTTCCAATATTGAAGCTACATTAAGCGCAGCATCTCCAACCGTTTGTATTCCGGATCCCGTTGATTTTATCAATGATTCACAAAATGGCGACACTTATTTCTGGGATTTTGGAGATGGGAATACATCTACCGCTTTTGAACCCAGCCACAATTACCAAAATCCGGGCGATTATACAGTGATGCTGGTCGTTTCAGATGCTACCGGCTGCTTTTTACCAGACACAGCTTATATAGATGTTTCCATTCAGTTGTTTCAGGGACAAGCCGGTACCATGAGTGATACCATTTGTCCGGGGACTTCGGTAGAATTATTTGCAACAGGTGGAGACTCCTACTCCTGGGGGCCGGCACACCTACTGGATGATCCCAGCAACTCAAATCCCATTGCTACCATTTGGGAAGAAACCACTTTCATAGTTGATGTTCAAAGTATTTGTGGTAGTAGTCAGGTTGAAGTAACTGTCTTTGTTTTTGGTGCTAACGCCAATGCCAGTCCAGACACGGCAATTTGTGCAGGTGACAGTACTCAACTTTCTGTCGGTGGGGGAGTGAGCTATAACTGGACACCTCCTGAATCACTCAGTGATGCAAATATTGGAAATCCTTATGCTTCACCGGCTCTGACTACTGATTATATTGTTGAAATTATTACTCCTGAAGGTTGTATTATTCATGATACCGTTGAAGTTTGGGTAGATCAGGATATTCCTTATCCGCTGTTGAAAGATGAAATCAGTATTTGCCGGGGTGAAAGTGAACAAATCATAGCTGGCGGAGCTACTTCTTACCAGTGGAGCCCGGATTACCATATCAGCGCTACCAATGTTTATAACCCCTTTGTTTCACCTGATATAGATACTACTTATCATGTTTCTTTTACCAATGCTTGCGGAGTGTCTTACGACTCTGTGCATGTAAACGTTATTGTAGTAGAAGGGGAAGTGAACCCCGATACAACTATTTGTCCTGAGGGAGAAGCTGTGCTCAGTGCTTCAGGTGGTATACATTACAAATGGACACCCACCACTCACTTGACATCTCCCAATAGTGCAACTACTATAGCACGCCCCAACTTTAATACTACCTATCAGGTAATTATTACAGATGAGTTCGGTTGTAAAGATACCCAGGAAACCCATGTGTATCTATATCCAAGTCCATCAATTACCGTTTCACCTGCCATATACGGCGTTGTTGGAGACAGTATTCAAATTTCAGCGAATGGAGATGGGATGATCTCCTGGTCTCCGGTGTATAATATCAGTTGCATTAATTGTAACGAACCCTTTGTTTGGCCACGGGAAGAATTTGTCTATACCGCAACTATTACAGATGTAAATGGGTGTCAAAATACGGCTGACGTCCCGATTTTCTTTGACCCGTTAATTTTTGTTCCAAACGCTTTCACCCCTAACGGTGATCAATTTAATAATACTTTCAAAGTGGAAGCCTTAAATATTATCGATTTTGAAATGCTTATTTTTAATCGTTGGGGAGAATTGGTTACTACCCTAAACTCTCCTGATCAAAGTTGGAATGGAACTTATCATGGCAACTTAGTTCAGGATGACGTATACGTCTGGCAAATTCATTATACAGACATCAACGAAATTTCTCACGTCTTAAGGGGGCATGTTACGGTTCTGAAATAGCTTGCCATTCATCTATCTCTTAAACAAAACGTTCATCCATCTCCATGGTATGTCCGCATTGATCACAAGTTCGTAATTTTTCTGAAGAATAAAACTCCTTAAATCTCGGCTGAAAATCCTTTTCAACATTTGACAACTCAAAATAGATCTCATGTAATAAATTATTACAATTATCGCAAAACCACATCAAACCGTCATTGTGCTCCGTTCCTTTTCTTACACGTTCTATAACCAAACCAACAGAGTTTGCCGGCCTTACCGGATTATGTGGTGTTTTAGCCGGCAATAAAAACATTTCTCCTTCTTTGATCGGCACTTCTCTAGCTTTCCCTTCTTCCTGAATCGTCACTAAAATATCACCCTCTAATTGGTAAAACAACTCTTCTGTTTCATTGTAGTGATAGTCTTTTCGGGCATTAGGCCCCCCTACTATCATCACAATATAATCACCGGATGTTGTATACAGGTTTTTATTGGAGACGGGAGGTTTCAGTAGATCCCGGTTTTCATCTATCCATTTTTTTAAATTGAAAGGAGGTGCAATTGCCATAACTATGTTTTTTTTGAGTTAAGATAATAAAAACTTCTTTTTGATCAGATGTTATTACTTTTGAACAAATAATAATCGTATGAATTTAGATTTAAGTGGAAAAACAGCAATTGTTTGTGGAAGTACCCAAGGTATTGGTTTGGCAACGGCAAAAGAGCTAAGTCAATTGGGTGCAACAATCGTTCTTGTTGCCAGAAATGAAGAAAAACTGAAACAAGCAAAAAAAGAATTATCCACCCGGGACAATCAGCAACATGCTTATGTGGTGGCAGATTTTTCTCATCCGGATGAACTAAAAACGAAAATCAATTCCTTTCTGAAGGATAAAGCGGTTCACATATTGGTTAATAATACAGGAGGTCCTCCGGGTGGTGCTGCAAATGAAGCAGATATTGAAGCGTTCAGAATAGCATTTAATATGCACCTCATCTGTAATCACATTTTAGTACAGGCGGTTCAGGACAAAATGAAAACCGCCGGTTACGGGCGAATTATTAATGTCATCTCAACTTCTGTGAAGCAGCCTTTACCTAATTTGGGGGTATCAAATACCATCAGAGGTGCAGTGGCTAACTGGAGCAAAACTTTAGCTAACGAGTTAGGGCAATTTAATATTACGGTGAATAATGTACTTCCCGGGGCAACAAATACGGCAAGGTTAGACGGTATTGTGGCCAATAAATCTGCGAAAACCGGGAAATCTAAAGAAGAAGTGCGAAAAGAAATGGGCGAAGCATCTCCTATGAAACGGGTTGCAGAACCTGAGGAGGTTGCGAATGCGATCGCTTTTTTGGCCTCTCCCGCAGCCAGCTATATTAATGGCATCAACATTCCGGTAGATGGTGGCCGAACCAAGTGCCTTTAATGGTGAATTCTTGCGGCATAAGCCATATTGTGAATTTGCTTTCGGATGCCGTATTGATAAATTCGATTGTTTACTTTAGGGTGAACCCGATTGGAAAGAAAAATGTAGATCAGATCTTCTTCCGGATCTACCCAAAAACAAGTACCCGTAAACCCTGTGTGACCATAAGTTGCGAGCGAACAGGAATCTGCCATTCCGTAACCACTCGTTGAAATTGTTCTTTTGTTAAATCCTAGCCCTCTATGGGAGTCTTCAGCAACCGAGGTGAATTTAGTGACCGTCTCAGCCTTGAGGTATCGTTGATGATCATACACCCCTTTGTTTAAAAGCATCTGACATAACTTAACCATGTCATTGGTAGTAGAGAACAAACCTGCGTTACCTCCAACGCCTCCCATTAATGCTGCATTTGGATCATGTACATGACCCTGCAACAACTGCATCCTCCAAAAAGTTTCATCTTCAGTAGGGACAATACTATTTTTAGCAAATCTTTCCAGAGGCTTAAACCCGGTTCTATCCATTCCCAGTGGTTTATAAAAGGTGCGATATAGATATTCTACGTAAAGATTTTTTTCTTTTAGTTTTTTTAGGGATTCCGTAAATCCAAAATCCCGGGGGTTGTTTTGGATAATTCCTTTAAATAGATAATACAGCGTATTCATATTTACGTCACTGTATTTGTACGGTTTACTTTGATCCAGCCAAATTTGATTGAGTTTTAACCACATGGAATCTCCCTGTTCACGATCCATATAAAATTGATCGGCAACTTCAATACAGAAATTATCATCCGAAGCATCACAAAAATAGCGGTCAAATCGACCAATATCTGCCGAGGTATAATCCAGATATCGGATAAGCGGAAAACCTGCCGGCAAGCCGCTTTTGTGAATAAACAGCTCATGAAAAGTAATGTTTCTGATAGTACTGGGATAAGGTAGATATTTTTTTAGTGAGTCAGGTAAATACATATACAAGCTGTCCTTTAAATCATATCTGCCCATTTCCCAGAGCTTCATCCCTATCAGGGTAGTAGATAATACTTTGGTTAGTGACGCCAAATCATAAATAGACGCTTTTGTAACTACTTTTTGCCGTTGGTAAGAATGGTGTCCAAATTGTTTATCATAAATGATGCAGCCGTTTTTTGCCAGTAGCACCTGACATCCGGGAAAAGCTCTTCCGTTCATAGCACTTCTGATCGCCCAATTGATTCGGTTGAGGGTATCCTGATCATAGCCCACAAATTCGGGCATGGTTCTGGCCACAAGAGATTTTTGATGAGTAATTCCTTCTATCACTGAGTCTTTACTAACAAAATCCCCATCCAGATCAAGGCGCTCAGAAAGTTGCTGTACAAAAATTTCAGCGGTGTTTAGAGCAGGTTTAGGAACAAATAATAAATCCGGGCAGTCTTGTAGGGGCGGATATTGAGCGGGATCAGAAAAGCACACCAGGGTATTTTTTCCTTTCTCCAACTTATTTAAAAATTCCAGCAGCTCTTTTGAAACTGAGTCGCTCAAAATCAATACTTTGTTTCCTTTTTGATCGGTCAATGAGCGGATTTTTTCTTTCTCCAGCACAATTTTCTGACTGTAAACCCCCACTTCTTTCCTAACCTCTGAATTGATTCGCAAGGATTGATCCGCATATATGGTAAATCTTTTTCTCAGGGGCAACATTTTACTCTCATCAGACAGCAGTGCGACGCTGTTGTGCAGAAGTTGTAAGCGTACATATTGCAAACCGGCTTTCAAATGACTTTTTTTTCGAGGCTTTAAGGCAGCCTTACTATTCAAAATCCGTCGTGTACTTTCGTCCATTTCAGCGGTACTTCCCTTCCAACTTGAGAAATGATCTCCCGACCCGATATCTTTAAATATCAAATCAGCTCCTCCTCGCATTAAGTCGTTTACTTTGGTGGGTTTAGTGGTCACCAAAAACATGCCGAAATAATTGTAAGCATTCCTGTAATTTGCTAATTTCACGGTGTCAAATCGTTCAATATTCAGTCGGATATTCTGATCGGATTTTTGTAACTGAAGTAGAAAATCTGTTAATTGTTTATCTGCTTTTTTATCCTCAAAATGGGCGATTACAGGGTGAATTTGTTGTTTTGATCGCATGGAGTCTACCCATGCCTGAGTGGTTTCATTTAATTCAAACTGAGGCCCCAGATCTAACAAATTTATGCCCGCCTTAGAAAAAATCATTGTTAACTCTTCAGATCTATTTTTTTTGTTTGCCCGCCAGTAAGGATATTCGGGCAAATCGAGCAGTTCAAAAAAATCACAATAGATAAATGGCTGTATTATATCGAGCGTATCCAGCCGATCTTTAACAAGTTGAATACTATCAGGGTTCCAGTTTAAAAAATGTAATCCCCCCGGTTGATTTTCAATAATCCAGGCCGATAAAGAGTCTGACTTTACTTGATAGTTTTTCGGGATTTGAATAATAAGATGCTGGTAATAACGGTCTTTTTCTGAAAGTTGACCAAAAAGTGAATCGATCCAGACGTCTTCAATGGAAGGTGATTCTGAATTTATTATTTTCTCCTGCTTTCCCACACAATTATAAATGAGAAAGAGAATAACAGTGCAAACAATAAGTGATAAGTAGCTCCGAAACATCCGGTTAACAATTTGAGCAAATGTACTTACTTTACCTCAAAACAGTTATCGTTCCTTCATATTGATGTGGAATTTCTTCCCGATCTACTACTTTTGCTTTATAGACGAACACTTCATCCTGCACTCTAAAATCTCTGTACGTTCCATTCCATTGGAAGTAAGGGTCAGTTGTTTGATAGATCAATTCACCCCAGCGATTAAAAATCTGAAATTCAAATTCAATTGCTCCGATCACAGAAACGCCATAGGTATTATTGAATCGATCGCCATCCGGTGTGAAGGCATTAGGTGCATAGAAATAAAACTCCGGTTTAATATAAATTTGTTTTACGGTCGTGTCCGTACAACCTATTTCATTATAAGCGATTAAAGTAACATCATAATATCCCCAAGGGTTATAGGTGGTGTTAGGAGAATTTTCCGTAGAGTTGTCTCCATTTCCAAAATCCCAATACCAATTTACACCTCCATCTGATAAGTTTTGAAAGGAAACAAGTAAATCTTCCATAGGTTCATTTGACAAGACCTGAAAATTAGCATGCGGCCTTACTACTTCAACAACGGTAGATGCTTGTATATCGTAAGTATGGCAATCATCTTCAACCGATACTGTATAAGTGGTGGTGCTATTTGGACTCACTGTAATTTGATCGGTAGTTTCTCCCGAATGCATCCAGTAGTAAGTATAATTTCCCAATCCTTCTGTTGCGTGTACCCAAACATTGGCTGTATCACCCGGGCAGATCAATTGATCCGGACTCATTTCCAATTCCAGTACAGAAGCTTCAACAGTCACTATGATTTGATTTGATATTTGAGCACCACATCCATCTGAGACAACAACTGTGTAGGTAGTTGTAACCATTGGAGAAATATCTAAAGAAAATCCGGATCCCAAATAAGTTGTTCCATTATACCAGGTGTATGTATATGCTCCTTCTCCACCGGTTGCTTCAGCAAACAAAGTTTGAGGTGTATTGGGGCAAAGTACGGATGTATCCGGAGAAGTAGCCACCAGTAAAGGTGGGTACACCGGGACGGTAACTGTTCCAGAAGCATTTACAGGCGTGCCAATACAACCATCATTTACTGTTACATCATAGGTCGTTGTTGTTCCGGGATTTACTATTATTGTATTGTCTGTACCACCAGTATTCCAGGAGTAGCTATAATCCGGTAGTCCACCGGTTACTTCTGCGTTTAGAGTAATCTGATCTCCTGCACAGTGCACGTCTATATCATCCACAGTCACTTGTAAAGGTGCAACATCTACAATTGTAAAATTCAGTGTGATAAAATTGTTATTTCCACATGGGTCAGGTTGATTTAATTCAATAATGATCGATTCATTTCCCTCTGCAAGCGCATCTGCAAATACTTCAAAGTCAAAAGTAACTTGAGTTTGTCCCGGAGCAAAATCTACCTGAGGTGGCAGGTTTTCATAATCTACTCCTTCTGTTGCAGTACCGGATACGGTAATAGGAATAGAGAGGGCATCTGCCGCATTATTTGGGTTTCTACTCACGGTTACTGTTGCTCGCTCACACCCTTCTCCCAACATAGTATTATCACCAAAATGATCTTCATTTAAATCGGCTGTCATTTCAATAGGGGCAAAACTTTGGAGACTATTTGCTTCCAGAAATATTCCGGAATCATAAGCTCCATCACCAGCATCTGCCAAAGCTATTATCAAATGGTACGTTTCACCACATTGCACTTCGGCAACTGCTTCCATCACTGTAGTGAAACCATCATACTGAATATAATAATCACTCCCGTTATGGGGTGCTGTATTCCCTGTACCGTTGTTGATGTAATACGGACAATTTTGACAGGGTCCGGCATTTGCTGACCCATTGTTAACGTTATTGATAGAAACAGGTCCCCCACCGCCGGGGATAGTTGCCATATTGTGAGTTCCTCCAAATCCAGGACCGGAGATATAAAAAGCAAAAACATCATTAAATGTTGACCCTACATATTCAGGGTATTCTTCTGATCCAAAAACATATCTAAAACGAACGGTATCAGATTGTGGCACAAAGTCAAATTCGAGTACCGCTGCATTATAAGTATCCGTCCCTGCCAAGGTTGTAAGTGATCCGTAACCTGCTGCGCCGTTATCAAGTCCGGCGCTGGCTGTATTGTTTGGTCCATGAGGTCCCTGTCCTCCACCAAATATCCCGCCTGAATTAAGTACCGTTCCTGTAGTCAGAACAATTCCACTATTCAGCCCTAAATTTGTAGCAGAGCCATCAAAAGACCCGATTGCCTCTGCGTGTCCGGTATAAACAATATTTGAAGCCGCCACCCCATTTCCTACCAGTACATTATCAACCAATTGAGCCGGGGTTTGCGCAGTAGAAGTCGTCAATTGAGCATGTACTGAAGCTGAAATAAACAGCAACAGCAAGACGTTCAATGTGTAGACTAATTTTTTATTCACAACAGGTTTTGTTTTATTTGGACAATTCCAACCTTAAAGATACATAATAACTTCGTATCACTACTGTAAACGAAGAAATAGGCTTTAAAGTTGCCCATCATCAAAATATATACAAAAAGCGAGCCAAAAACAAGTTTTTATAATCAAATAAAAAAGCAAAACGGTTAAATCGCAGCTTCAAAATCAGCATTATTACATTAGAAGCTGTAAATTCGCTATTACAAAGTGGAAATCTCCAAAAAAATAAAACAGTTAATCACCAACAGCCGTGAAAAGCACAAGCTTAGCTTTACGGATGATACTACCTATAGAGTAAAATGGAGTTTACGTCTATCCTCCTTTAACCTTTACACCCTCATTGCCCTTTACACACTAATCATTTTTATCGGACTTTTTTTTCTGATCAAATATACCAGCGTAAGAAACTTATTTGTCGACGCCCCGCCCACTGCATCTGTATTTCAGATCAATCAAAACACAAAATTGATCGATTCGCTTTCACAACAAATTCAATCTCGTCAAAAATATTTAGATGATTTGAAGATGATTCTTTCCAAACAATCCTTTAGTGATAGTTTAAGTGAAGGAGTGAACGATTCGCTGTATTCAAATTATCAGGCCAACTTCATCAAGTCAAGAGACGACTCAACGCTTCGTCATAAAATTGAAAGCATGAGTCATCTGCCTGAAGATATTACTTATGATTTTTTCTCAGCCCCTGTTAAAGGGAAGGTTTCCCGTTCTTTTAATCCCGCTAAAAACCATTTGGGAGTAGATATTGTTACCCAAAAAGACGCTCCGGTTAAAAGTTGTCTGGAGGGCACGGTTATTTTTTCAGGTTGGACACCCAATGAAGGAGAAATCGTTATCCTTCAGCACAACAATGATCTTATCTCCATTTATAAACATTGTCAGTCTGTACTAAAAAAAGTTGGGGACAAGGTGCAAACTGCTGACCCGATTGCTGTAGTAGGCAATAGTGGTGAGCATACTTCGGGCCCTCATCTTCATTTTGAAATCTGGAAAAGTGGTCGTGTCGTTGATCCTCAGAAATTGATCAGTTTTGAAAATTAATTTTAAAATCGATTCATTTTTTTGACACAATTCTTTATCAAAACCCCTCATTTCCGTTTCGATTGTGTACTTTTGAAATCTTAAATTTCTTTTAATTATCAATGTGGTTTAAACTCTCCCAATTCATTCTCCGATTCAGGATTCTGATAGTCGCCTGTCTCTTAGGTATGTCAGCAGTTTTGGGCTATTTTGCTGTTACCAACATCAAGATTGATAATACCTATGGCACCATGCTGCCAAAAAATTCTCAACCCAAAAAAGATTACCAATTATTAAAAAAGTCATTTGGCGGAAATGAATCCCTGCTCATATTTGCCATACAAACAGACGACTTGTATACGGTTGAAAAGTTTGGTGCCTGGTATGAAATGGGAGAGCGGATAAAGGAATTTGATGCTGTGGATTCTGTAGTTTCTGAAGCTCATGTTTACCAGCTAAAAAAAGACACTTCTGCCGAAAAATTCTATTTCGATAAAATCGTCACTTCCAAACCGCAGCGTCAAGAAGAGGTAGATAGCATCTACAAAATGGTAAGGGGTAATCCTTTTTATGAGGGATTACTTTACAATGAAGAAACAGGAGCTTCACTCATGATGGCATTTGTTTCTGAAAGTATCATGCGTGATATCAAGACCGCAAATGTGTTGTTTGAAGTGGAAGCAGCAGCCAAAGAGTTTGAAAATGTATTGGGCGAGATCCGGATTTCAGGTATGCCACATATCCGTGTTGCGGTAGGGGCAAAACTCAAAGGGGAGCTTGGTTTGTTTATCGGTTTATCGATTGGGATGACGTCTTTACTCTTGTACATCTTTTTCAGATCCCTTAAGATTGTTATGATTTGCAATGTCGTGGTGATTTTTGGTGTGATTTGGTCGCTAGGCTCAATTGGTGCATTTGACTTCCAACTTTCTATTTTAATGGTATTGATCCCTCCTTTGATCATTGTCATTTCTATTCCTAATTGCATTTTTCTCATTAATCGATTTCATCAAGAAATTATTTCTCACGGTAACAAGGCCAAAGCTTTATCCAGGGTGATTCAAAAAATTGGTAACGCCACTTTTTTAACCAACCTTACAACGGCGCTTGGTTTTTCAACTTTTATTTTCACTAATTCTGAACGGTTAGTAGAGTTTGGAATTATTGCTTCCATGAATATTCTGGCTGTTTTTATCCTCTCTATTACGATTCTTCCTATTATTTTGAGTTATTCCAAAATTCCAAAACCAAAGCACCTAAAACATCTTGAAAAGCAGTGGCTTCACATGGCTGTTGAAAAATTAGAGTATTTGAGTTTATATAAAAGGAAATACGTTTACCTTGGAACCGTTTTATTGGTTATTGTTGCCCTTATTGGTACTTTCCAAATGAAAGCTACCGGCAATATTACCGGTGATCTTCCCAAAGACGATCCCATCACTACTGACCTTAAATTTATTGAAGATAATTTTGGCGGCTCTATCCCCTTTGACATTATTCTCGATACAAAAGAGCCTAGTTCATTTTACAAGCGTTTTTCTGAGATCGATTCCGTTCAGCAATATTTAGCTGAATACAAGGTTTTCTCAAAATCTATTTCTACCGCAGATGGTATTAAGTTGTTAAACATGGCCTACGGTGAAGGTGATCCGGATTATTTTGAAATACCCTCTATTTCAAGACTCACTAAAATAAATAAATACATTAAGAATACAGCAAGTACTGCCGCCAGTAATACCTCCCTTTTAGATTCCAGTAAAACCCTTACCCGTATTTCTCTCCAAATTAAAGACACCGGCTCCTATAAAGTTCAGCAAATTGTTGATGCTATTCATCCAGCTATTTATCGCATCATCAATCCTCACCAAGATTTTTTATTTACCAAATTAGCTGCCGTAAAATCAAAAAAAGGCAGTGATAAATGGACTTCTGTTCAAGAGATGTTTAAGCAGGTTCCTGCTATAGAAGTACAAATGGTCAAGAAATTTGATGTGTTTGATGAGAGTGAATTATTGCCTTTAATAGATCAAGCAGATTTCGACCAGAATTTGGAGCAGATTGTACGGGATTACGAATGGGGTATTATTATTACCGGAACATCTGTTGTTGCCTCCAATGGTACACAGTATTTGGTGACAAATCTTTTACTGTCTCTGGGTATTGCCATTGTTTTGATCGGTTTTTTAATGGCTGTATTATTTCGGTCTTTCCGAATGGTGTTGGCTTCTCTGATTCCCAATTTTATCCCCTTACTCTTCACTGCCGGTGTGATGGGGTATGTTGGTATTCCAATTAAACCTTCTACTTTGTTGGTTTTTAGCATTGCTTTTGGTATTTCAGTAGATGATACGATCCATTTTTTAGCCAAATTCAGGCAAGAGATGAAGGTTTATCGACACGATCTCAGACGGTGTATTTTAATTGCCTTAAGAGAAACAGGAATTTCCATGATCTACACTTCAATTGTATTGTTTTTTGGATTTCTCATGTTTACCTTTTCACAGTTTGGAGGAACAAAAGCACTTGGATTACTGGTTTCACTTACCTTGCTGATCGCTATGTTTGCTAACTTGATGATTTTACCCAGTCTTTTACTGGGGATGGAAAAAAAATTGACCCACAAAGCCATGCGCGAACCTTTACTTCAACTTTACAATGAAGAAGAAGATATTGAACTGGATCATCTTGAAATTGAACAAACCCTTGCCCGCTATAAAGAAGAAGATACTAAAATTAAACCACAAAGCTCAGTGGAAAAAAATGGCGCTTCTGAAAATGACGAAAAGATAACGGATAAAGAAGAGACAAAAAAATCATCCGATCAACAATAAAATCTGAACAAAATTTGCGCTAAGTTGTTCACTTATGAAGAAAGCAGAAAATCTATCAGAAATGCTCAGTAAGCTGGAGTCTTATCGCAACTTTATTTCGGACGAAATCGCTAATACGGAATTCCCGTCAACCCCATCAAAATTATATGAGCCGTTACGTTACATCCTTGGTTTGGGAGGTAAACGTATGCGTCCGATTTTATCTATGATGGCCTGCGAACTATTTTCAGGAGAATATCAGGATGCAAAAAATGCAGCTATGGGAGTTGAAATATTCCACAATTTCACCTTGATCCATGATGATATTATGGATGAAGCTCCTTTACGAAGAGGGAAAGAAACCGTTCACAAAAAATGGAATGAAAGAGTGGGGATTCTTAGTGGAGATGCCTTGATGATCGAATCGTATAAGCGTTTGGGTACGTATCGTCCTGAAATTCTTCCGCGCTTATTAAAACTATACAACATCACAGCTATTGAAGTTTGTGAGGGTCAACAAATGGACATGGATTTTGAAAAGTCAGATCATGTATCCATTGAAGACTACTTGCGCATGATTCGGTTGAAAACTGCCGTTTTGCTGGGTTGTAGTTTAAAATTAGGGGCGATAGTAGGAGGAGCATCCGAAAAAGAAGCTCAGGATCTTTATGATTTTGGTGCTAATCTTGGCATTGCTTTTCAATTACAAGATGATATTCTGGATGTGTATGCCGACCAAAATAAATTTGGAAAACAAGTGGGAGGAGATATTATCGCCAATAAAAAAACGTATTTATTACTTACCGCTCTTGATACAGCGAATGCTGATCAGTTAAAACGACTGCAGAAATTGTTGTTTGATGAAACAGATAAAGAAAAGAAAGTAAGGGGAGTAAAAGAGATTTACGCCGAATTAAACATCCGCAAAAAAGCAGAGCAACAAATGGAAATTTTTTATCATACCGCCTTGCAAAACTTAGACGCGATTCAGGTAGAAACATCAAAAAAAGAACCTTTGAGAAACATTGCTGCCTTTCTCTTATCACGAGAATCATAGTCTTTTTTTTTACCGTTCACTCAAAAGCAAATACACTTTATACATTTTCTACAAATTTCTACCAACCTCAACTAAAAAACGCTCGTGTTATAAAGTATATGAGAGAGGTAGTAGTGATTGGTATAATGATTGTTTTTTTTGCATCCTGCGGAAAGCAACCTCCTGTACAAAAATTACCATCCCCAACACAATCCGGAGAACATACGCTGGGCTTTTATTTAAATGGTTCACCCTGGATTCCTTACGACAGGGGGAGACATGAAATATTTGAATTGCCAAAACCAATTTTAACAGAAGACGGAATTCTTAAAATATCTGCTACCCGTATTGATCCCGCTAACAGTTCCAGAAGTTGGTTTTGTATAGAAACAGACAGTTGTTGTGCAGAAATCGGACGGTATGCATTGTCTAGTCATTTGTGTACTTCTCCCTATCAAACTTTCTATTACGGTCAGAACAAAGACCTTCCTTCAGAGAATTATGAGATAGACCGTTCTCAACCACATTATATGGATATTACTTCTATCAATCGATCATTAAAGATCATCTCCGGGTCATTTGAGTTTGATGCCATCAGTGAAAGCAACCAACGAATTGAAGTACGCTCCGGCAGGTTTGATTTAAACTATGAATAAGCTATGAGCTTGTCGACTTTT
Source organism: Crocinitomicaceae bacterium (assembly GCA_040880585.1). Classification (GTDB taxonomy): domain Bacteria; phylum Bacteroidota; class Bacteroidia; order Flavobacteriales_D; family Crocinitomicaceae; genus Paracrocinitomix. The sequence continues at coordinate 134,544 of JBBDID010000009.1, forward strand.
GACAAGCTCTATAAAATGATTTTTCCGTTTATCCAATTCGGATCTAAATTTGCCTTGTATTTTTTATAAAAGTTGATGGCCGGCTCATTCCAATCTAACACTTGCCATTCAAATCTTTTCGCTCCATTGGATCGGGCGATTTTAAGTAGCTCATCAAACAAAGCAGTTCCAATTTCTGAACGTCTTTCTGCTTCCGTCACCAGCAGGTCTTCCAAATAAAGGCTCTTCCCTTTCCAGGTGGAATAGGAAGTATAAAAAAGTGCAAAGCCTACTATCTGTTCTTTTTTTTCTGCTACGATACAACTAAAAAGTGGTGGATCACTAAAGCCATCCCGGATCAATTGCTCAACGGTATTCGTTAATTGGTGTTCTTCTTTTTCATAAATCGCCAATTCGCGGATGAGTTGATGTACTTGCGGCATATCCTGTTTTTTCGCAGGTCGAATGTGAAAAGATCTGTTCATGATTCAAAAATAGAAATATACAGGAATCTACTGCGCCAGATTGAATCGAAGTGATATTCCGGTTGCGGTATTTGCCGTAGGATAAGCGTTAGAAAGTACCGGTGTATTCACTACCCGATCAAAGTAATAAGCCACATTCAAATTAGGGCCGATATTATAATCCACTCTGAATTTTACGGAATACATGCTTTGTCCTGAGGTGGGTTGATTGGTGTCTTCAATGATGTTTCTACTCACCGAAATGTTATTTCTTATTGATAAATCAAATCTTAAATTCAAATCGCTTTCCGGTTTTTCACCCATGAAGTTAAATGGTAATTTCACTTTAGAAAATTTATATCCGGCGCCTATCACCCATTCGTTTCCTCGCATTTCTGTGATTTGCATGTTTGGGACATTTAAAGCAAGAGATCTGTCCCGTTTAAATTCAATCCCGGTAATTAGACCATTTTTACCAATGATCCAGGTAGCGTCAATTCCAAGAAAAGGTGCAAATTGTTCAGTAATGGTAACAGATGCGATTTGTTTTCCGGCGATAAAGTTACCGGATGCATCCCTTTGCTGAACCCCATTTTCATCAAATGCAGCGAGGTTGGTTTGATAATTAGAAACAGAAACGCTTGAACGGTAGGCATGCTTCAAGGTGAAGTTTCGCACATATTTTTTCATGAACTTAAACTTTGATAAACCATTGTATCGGATATCCCAATTTGGAAGCGGAATGGCTTTAAACACATCAAAAAACTTGTCTCCTGCCCCTCTTCCGGTATAGGCACCCAAAAATGAGCCGATCAAAACATCTTGCTGATTAGCACCATATCCATCATAAAAACCGTTATTCTCAAGAGAAGTATTGGCTTTTTCACCCAGTTGTGCTGACACTTGTGTACGCATATCTCTCATCTCAGTAAACACCTTATCCATATACAGTGAATCTAAATTGGTGAATGCTGTTTTCCAGGTGATGGTGGTAAAATTGATCGATCCACTGCTTACCTGATTTTGATGCGCCCAATCTGGGGTGGGTAAAGAATCGTCATACCTGAAAAAACTATTGTCATTTTCATTGAATTTTCGATCTACAGTCAAACTAATTGAGAGGTCTTTCAGTGGCTCTAGCTGCACTCTTCCGTTGATGGATTGTGAATGAGTGATGGTATGCTGTAAGTTCAATTCAGGGTACTGCACTAACCAACCGTTATCAGCTGCCCAACGTGCAAAATCTGATTGTCCTCCCCAAATATCTGTCGGTCTTCCAAATACATCCCGGTTTTGTGTGCCACTTACAAATGCAAAAGAAGGTGCTCCAAACTCATCCGGGTTGGCCGGGTTTTTACCCATACCTAATATGTTTGTCTGTCCCGCAAAACCAGGCAACAACATTCCATCCGTTTCTGTATACGAAAAAGAGATGTTTTGTACACTCATCACCATTCGTCCGGCTATTTTTTCAGGAATTGTCACCTCTCGCTCTTCTCGTTTTTTCTTACGTTCTTCCCGTCTTTTCTTGCGTTCTTCTTTTTTCTTTCTTTTTTTGAAGTATTTTTTACGGGCTTTTTCATATTCTTCCCGCTCCATTTCTTTCTCTTTGAGCCATTCATCTGAAGGATCTTCCGGCCAATTCTTCTTGTCTTCCATCTCTTGCTTTCTCTGTGCGTTTTTATCGTCTCGATTTGAGCCACCCCTTCCGGTTCTACCGCCTCGACCTCCACGTCCGTCATTATTTATTTTTTTCAGGTACCCCACCTTGTTGTACAGATTCAGCATGTTCATCTGCCCATTTACACTAAAGTTCCTGGAATTTTGTATGGTGTTTCCATAACGCGGCTGAGCCAGCGGCGCCCGTTGCCAATCATAACTCCCTCTCATTTTAACATTTGCTGATATCCAATCTGTCAATGGAATTTTGTTCAGCGGAAGGTTGTAGGTAATATTATAAGCATGTCCATAATTCAAATTGTATCCTCCAATTCCTACTGTATCAGCTCCACTTCTGGGGGTAAATGCACTTTTAAAACTGCGGATGAACTCATCATAATTTTGCGAAATCCCGGGGTCACTGTCATTTCGATCAATAATACCGGCAGGTTCAGGGATAATAGATGCATTATTGGCTGAAAAAGTGAATTTCAGTTGTTTGGTAAAGTCGTATTTCAGATCATAATTTCTGGTCCAGGTAAAGTTTTTCAGTACTGTAGGGTCAAACACCGGAGCCAATGTATCCGCAATGTTTCGGTTTTGCCGTTGATTATACATTCGGGTCAGGTCATTGCTGAAACTAAATGCCTTGGGTCCCAAATTAAAGTTGATGTCTTTAATGATTCTGAACCACTGTGATTTTTTAAAGAGTTTGACGTTTTTAAAAGGCTCTATTTCAATAGGTTTACTAGAGTAGACATAAACGAGATTTCCCCTCCAGGTTCTTGTACGGTCATACTCGGTATTCATATCCCTTCGATACAATTCGTTGTAAGAGTATGTTGCCGACCAGTTTTCAACATCCCAAAAATGCACTTCTTTTCCTGCCGGTCGTTCTTTACGCACATTTGTAAAGTTGTAGGCTTTTCTAATGGTGACATCCCGTATCAATTTCAGTCGTTCTTTTCGTACTTCGGGGTCTACTATTCGATCCATTCTTACATCCGGCGCCAATAAATCAAACTGCGGATCTACCGCTCCTGCAGAATAACCAAAATAAAAAGGTACCCGTAAATTGAGTTTAGAACCAAAAAACTGTCCCAGTTGTACATTTGTAGAAAAATCGACTGACTTTTGGGTATCTCTCTGTCTTTCACTTACTTTCTTTTCAATGCTTCCCCAGTTAGGTGTTGAATAGTTTCCAGCGACATTAACAGAGGCAAAATCGGCCAGTTGCATACTTACTCTGGCGGTAGATGCCCAGCCACCTTGTTGATCAAAATCCGTCAATCGCAATTCGTTAACCCATACTTCAGCACACTTATCCAATCCGTCTTCTGCGTCCATCCAGGGATGATCCGTGTCCTTTCCGGGATTCCGCACCCCAATCATAATTGTTCTTAAGCCCTGAAGGTTTGGATTTCCTTTTACTTTCATTCTCGTGACGACACCTTGATCATTTTCAGGGCGCACCTCTACATATTCTTGATTGATGGGAACTCCCATTCCATCTCTTTTTATTTTCAATTCGATCAAGGTATCAAAAATCACCTCCATATTGTTGAGTTCAGGCCAAATGATTTCAGCATTCCCTTCTGTTCCCTGTGTCCCCCATGGTGTGAGTTTTAACGGTATTTCATATTCGTAATAGTTGTTATCAAAATCGGTTCCCAAACGGATGAATACGGTTAACTGATCGTCCTGTAATGCGTATTGATCATTTCTGGCTTCCCCATGAATAAACATCTTTAATTTTTTGTAAGAGCGGATATCAAACGTTACGTTTTTATAGGCCGCTTTGGATTCTCCATCTCTCAATCCACACACTTCAAATGACAAGGACTGTTCATTTAATTGTCGCAAATTGATAGATCCCTGATCTTGTTCCCTGATAATTCCAGGAGGGATGGCGTAACCCACCGGATCTTTTTGCTCATTCTCTTCCAGGTTCACCGCAGCAATATTAAACTCAGTTGTATTCGGATCGGTTACAATGGTTTCTCCCGGCTCACTAATATCATCCAGGTATTTTCTCCATTCTCCCCGGATTAATTCCAATTTGGCAAATCGCAACACTAGCGGATGATCAAACTCTTTCATATACATACGAATAAAACGGATCGATCTGAAATCATTGATTCCGTTTATGCGCGACTCAAATTCTTCAATGGGGATTTTAAACTGGTACCAGGTTTCTTCCTTGTCTTCACAAACGGTTACTGTTTGAGAGTTTGTAATATAATTTTTTCCCACTGTCATATCCTGCGGTCGTAAGCTAACACGGTACTGGAAATAACTCTCTGTTTCAGAAAGGTTATTGTCCTGATTTAAATCTTCAATGTCAGGAACGGTAGTTGCCTGAATTGTATATCCGGCACCCCCGGTAATAGAGTCTGACATCTCAGAGGTGGGAGAATTGCCCTCCATCCCATTAAAGTTTTTGTACCGACGTACAATATCGTGCTCTTGATTATCATGTTCATTTGCCAGATAATACTGATAGTTATCTGAAGAGGGGTCAGCTAATAGTTTATTTTTTGCCTCTACAGAAAGGGCAGATGAATTTACCCAGTCTATAAAGTCGCTAAATTTTTTAACCTCATCATTATCATTAAATCCATCTAACCCAACATCCTGAAATTTCCGAGATTCTACATTATTATCAAATGCATTTACAATCACCTGTTGGTTGTAAATCATTGCCCAATCTGTTGTGTCATAATCTCCCGGATCAAAGTTGGAGCTTGTCGGTAACCCATTTTCAAAGCTCTTTCTTGAATCCGGTAAAATATCTTCAGAGATGTTTCCCAAATTAAAATAAAGGTCTCCCCCTCCGAGATTCTCAGACTGAGCATTTGTAGCATCATCATTAAATGGATCCAGTAACCAAAACTGAATGAATTGAACATTTGCCGTTTCAAAATTGGTGGTTGTCAGTGCCCGCATTACTCCTGACCAACGATCTTCAGGATTGGTAAAATTTCCGTCTGAATCGATATATGTCGAAGTGGTATCATAGTTATACTGCCCTCTTTCTGTCGGATAATAGGCCAAATCAAGCACCGGGATATTATTAAGCGTTCCCTGAACCGGGTTAAACTGAGGGAAAAGGTCGGTTTGCCCTAAAATATGCATGCGGGAATCACATTGTATACTATCATTATCCTTAACGTGATCCGGTGTTACATTTGAATTTTGGTAAAATGTAGTAGGGTCTACCACATACCAGGCTAGTTTAGAACGGTTAAATCCCTGACCCAAACCCAAAGAGGCGTCTGCCTCAGGAAACATTGATTGCTGTCCTTGCGGAACAGATGCCAGTTTCCAGGTGCCAAATGTTTTGATGTCAATGGCAGACTGACTTCCTTCAAAACCGTCAACATAAGAGATTCCTTCTTTAGAAATGGCCCGTTGCGTTCCCGGAATCAGGTAAGCAAATTCACCGTAGGCATTAATGTTGGATTTTTCTTTTGTTGATATAATCGGTAAAAAATCGACCATTTTTGTCAGAAACGGCACTTCTTTTCGGTAAGTTATATCTGTGCCTACCACAGTATTACTAATGGGTTCATCTCCTATATTTACTTTTTGAGTAAGTGGTTTTTCGGTAAGGTTCATCACCGTAGCTCCCCAATTAAAATCTTTATTGAATTCATAGTTAAAGTGCGCCCCCACTAAAGATTTTTGTTGAAAACCAAATAGCGAATTGCTCTCTAACTGCACTTTAATCGGTGTTCCGGCTTCTAATATCCCCTGATTGAGAATTTTCACCCTTCCCAGATTATAATCTACCGTATAATCCGTCCCTTCTGTCAACTTTACTCCTCCCGCAGTTACTGTAACACTCCCTTCAGGTACATTCAGGGAATTTAATGAAATATCAGAGCTTACAGATGATTTATATTCTCCCTTTATTCTGAATCGATTTTTATTGGGTATTTGTTGCGCTGCGGTTTTAGTAGAGTCGTAAAGTTCATGAAAAACAATTCCGTCTACTTGTAAAGGAGCTAATTGGTTGGAGGCATCCAGTTTCTTTTTTAGTGTTTTTCCAAAAGGCTCAATGGTGGTGAAGTACACTCTTCCGGTTCTGGGATCTAATGTTCCTCCGTTGGTGGCTCGGTTTCCTTCATACTGTATCGCAACAAAGTCAAACCGCCCGTCCGGCTGCAGGTTTTGTTGTAAATTGAGGCGATCCAATTCTAATTGTTGGATCAGTAGTTTATCTTTTACTCCATCATAGGGTAGATAATTCACATCTACAGATGTTTGAGGATTATTGTAAAAAATATCCAGAATAAAGTCATTTTGACTGACCTGATAAGCCCCGATCGAATAGACGTTTTTCATCATCAAATCCCATGTTTTATTTTGAGGATTGATGATCGTTGGTTTTAGTAGCTTTAAAATAAGTGCGCTTTTTGAGCCCTCTTCAATCGGCACATCATTAGAGAACTCTCCCACCTGATAGGTTCTTCCTTTATACGTGTACTGATAGGCAACCCCCAGCACTTCATCCTGATTCAGGGGAGATTTTAGTGAAACATACCCCAACTGTGCATTATACGTAAACTCTTGTTCTGAGAGTTGTCTTGCATTTTCCACTTTCTCATAGTGAATGGCTTGTTCAAACGGACCGGGGGCTCCGTTAAATGCTGCCAATTCGGCAACAGCACTTGAAAACTGACGGATATCAGTTTGAGTAGTTAAGGTACTGTATAAGTTATTAGAGCCATTATCCGGTAAATTGCTATTGAATTGAGAGACATTTCCCTCTACATATTCTGCTGCCGTTTCACCGAGATCGGTAAATGCAATGATATTACGGGTATTTTCTACCCTATTGATACGGTTGGTAACATACACTTCAATTTTAGTAATTTGTACACCGGATTGTACATAAGGCATGGTCTGCATGGCTGAATCATAATGATCCCGGTGATAATAGTTTAAGAAGTAGTGCTTATTGGCTTCGTAATTATCTGCTTTTATATCATATTGCTGAACTTGAGCCCCTCCCGAAACATTAATCTCCTGCCTTTTTCCTTTTTCCTGTGCCAGAATAGTATTCACTGTAAACCTTCCCCACCTCAAATCTGTTCGTATTCCAAAAAGTGATTGAGAACCCTGGATCAAAGTTGTATTTAAAGGTAAGCTCACATTTCCGGCTTCAATTTTTTGAATGATCTCATCCTCATATCCGGTATATTCAATTTTTACATTGTTCTGGAAATTAAAAGTAGCTTCTGTGTTTTGTGCAATGGTCAGCTTTAATTTGTCCCCGATTTGCCCGACAAGATTCAAATTAATCCGTTGCTGAAAATCAAAAGTAGTGACCCGTCTTTGTTTAATGGGTAATGCCGGATTATCATATTTTGAAATATTAACACCAAAAGATAACTCGGCAGAACCTTGTGGGCGTATATTGATCTCATCTCCACCAAAAATTATATCAAAAGCCTCATTATCAAATTTAATAGGAGGAATTAGATCACCTCCGTGTTGCTGTTGGTTATCCTTATTGACTTTTTCAATCCAACCTTCACGTAAAGCCTGATCGCGTTTCCACGCCATGTACTCTTCAAGGGTCATAGCTGTCGGATACCGATAATTTATTCCCCCAATTGTTTGGTACACTTCATACAATCCTGTCTCCGGATTATACTTCACGGAAGTGTTCATGTTGTTAGGGTCTTTCAGGTCTATGGGAGAGTACTTCTTTCCGGTAAAATCGTAATAATCATAGATAGGATATTGCAGGGTAGAATCTTCTTGCGCAAACGCCAACGACGCCACAAAGGACAACAATAATATTCCTTTAAATTTATTCACAAACAGACTTTTACAATACTTTTAACGCTTCTTTTATGATGCCCTCAATAGATTGATCATCTTTCAGCACCTTGTTAATTGCTTTTTCAGCTCGATTTTTATCAAAGCCTAATGCCAACAAGGCAGTTAACGCATCATTTTGGTTTGTATTGTTTGTCGTGAAAATATTTTCTGAAGCAAAATCTGATTTCGCTACTTTATCTTTAAGATCAATAATCAATCGTTGGGCTGTTTTTGCGCCAATACCTTTTATTCCTTTGATGGTTACTACGTCTTCATGAATTATGGCTGCTGCTATTTCATCAGAAGTCATTGCAGATAACATTAAAATGGCTGTGCTGGCGCCAATACCCGAAACAGATATCAGGTGATTGAACATTTCTCTTTCAGCTTCTGAGTAAAAGCCGTAAAGGGTGTGGGCATCCTCCCTCACCTGAAGTTGGGTATGAATTTTTATACTTTCATCCTCTCCCAAATGTGAGAAAGTGTTCAGGCTGATTTTTACAAAATACCCTACTCCTGCACACTCTACTACAATGTGTGTGGGTGTTTTTTCTATCAATCTACCATTCAAATGTCTGATCATAGTTTATTTGATTTGAGCATCCACCACTGCCACCTTCACCATATTTTGAATCTCTCTTACTGAACTTCCCAACTGTAATACATGAATCGATTTTCTCATACCTAATAGCACCGGACCAATTGCATCCACATCATCATCCATCTCTTGCAGTAATTTATAGGCAATATTACCCGCCGCCAGGTTTGGAAAGATTAAGGTGTTTACATTTTTATTCCCCAGTTCTGAAAAATCAAACTTCTCCATCCGCAATTCATTGTTTAGGGCAAAATTTGCTTGTATTTCACCATCAACGGTCAGGTTTGGATATCGCTCATGAATAATGCGCACCGCCTCTGCCATTTTGCTTGCATCTTTACCTTTTGCTGAACCAAAATTTGAATAAGAAAGTAAGGCGATTTTTGGTTGGATATTTAATCTTTTCACTTTTTTGGCTACCAGATTTGTAATCTCAGCAAGCTCTTCAGCAGTAGGATCAATATTGACCGTTGTATCTGCCAATATTAAAGGTCCTCTTTTTGTATTGAGAATGTGCATCCCCGCCACTTTGTCTACATCCTTTTCAGTGCCTATTACATTGAGGGCAGGACGAATCACATCCCGATAATTTCTGGTGATTCCTGAGATGAGTGCATCCGCCTCTCCCAACTCTACCATCATACAACCAAAATAATTTCGTTCACGCATGATTTTTTCTGCCTCGTATAAGGTAAATCCCCTTCGTTGTCTCTTTTCAAAAAACACTTTGGCAAATTTTGCACGCTTTTTCCTTTGCCCTTCATCTTTAGGGTCGATTATTTCTACGTCTTCATCAAATTCAATCTCATTTTCTTTAATCAATTCAAGAATTCTTTGTTTTCTCCCCAAAAGAATAGGAATTGCATATCCCTCATCCATACAAGCTTGAGCTGCTTTCAGAATTTGGTAATTATCCGCTTCTGCAAAAACCACCCGTTGAGGATTTTTTAATGCTTTTTCTGTCAATGTTGACACGACCTTATTTTCAAGACCTAGTCTTTTCAACAATTGCAGCTCATACGCCTCCCAGTCGGTAATGGGAAATCTGGCTACACCAGAATCCATTGCTGCTTTTGCAACTGCGGGAGAAACTGTAGTAATCAATCGTGAATCAAGAGGTTTTGGGATGATTTGATCTCTTCCAAAAGTAAGATTTTTCTCCCCATAGGCTTCAATTACTTCTTCAGGCACCTGTTCTTTAGCGAGATTAGCAATTGCATAGACCGCAGCTAACTTCATTTCTTCATTGATGGCCTTTGCCCTGACATCCAGGGCGCCTCTGAAAATAAAAGGAAATCCTAAGACATTGTTTACCTGATTGGGATGATCTGAACGTCCGGTAGCCATGATAATGTCTTTGCGAACGGAGGTAGCATCTGCATAAGATATTTCGGGCTCAGGATTTGCCAAAGCAAAAACAATAGGGTTTTTAGCCATAGCGGCGATCATCTCTTTGCTCACTATGTTCCCTGCAGAAAGGCCTAAAAACACATCTGCCCCTTTCATTACTTCTTCTAATTCAATGTCTTTAGAATGGGTGGCAAAAAACGCCTTGTTTTCGTCCAGTTTTCCCCGGGATTTTGCTAAAAGACCTTTGGAGTCGTACATATAGATGTTCTCCTTTTTAGCCCCCAACGCTAAATAAAGTTTGCCACATGAAAAGGCTGCTGCTCCGGCTCCCAACACCACAATTTTTACTTTTTCTATTTTCTTTTTGGCCAATTCCAGCGCATTAATGAGTGCTGCAGAAGAAATAATTGCCGTCCCATGCTGATCGTCATGCATAATGGGAATATCCAATTCTTCCTTCAATCGGCGTTCTATTTCAAAAGCTTCAGGAGCTTTGATATCTTCCAGATTAATCCCCCCAAAAGTAGGGGCAATTGCTTTCACTGTGGCCACAAAAAGATCCACATCAGAAGCATCTACCTCAATGTCAAACACATCAATATCCGCAAAAATTTTAAACAGTAATCCTTTTCCTTCCATGACGGGCTTTGAAGCCTCAGGACCAATATCACCAAGACCTAAAACCGCCGTTCCATTAGTGATGACCGCTACTAAATTTCCTTTGGCGGTATATTTATAGGCCTCATTCTTATCTCTTGCAATTTCCAGGCAGGGTTCTGCTACTCCCGGCGAGTAAGCCAATGATAAGTCTCTTTGCGAACGGTAAGGTTTTGTCGGAACGACTTCGATTTTTCCGGGCCTTCCATTTGCATGATAATCCAATGCATACTGCTTTCGTATTTTCGCCATCTTCTTGCCTTTTTTATAAGCTGGTAAAGATAAAAATTAAAGGCAAACGGGAAGTAATTAATTATTTGATTAAATTTAAGCGAGCAGAATTGATCCATGGAAAATAAAAAAACCAAATTAGTTGTTCTAACAGGCGCGGGCATTAGTGCAGAAAGTGGTCTGGGCACCTTCAGAGACAAAGGAGGTTTATGGGATCAATACAAGATAGAAGAAGTTGCCACGCCAGAAGCCTGGGAAAAAGACCCACAAAAAGTTCTGGATTTCTACAATGTAAGACGGGAAATGGTCATCCAATCACAGCCAAACAAAGCCCATTATGCATTGGCAAAACTAGAAGCTCATTATGATGTTCAGATTGTTACACAAAATATAGATGATTTACATGAGCGAGCCGGTTCAACCAACGTCCTTCATCTTCATGGTGAAATCTTGAAGTCTCAGTGTTCTGTATTTTCAGATGATGTCTGTGAAGTTAATGGAACAGATATTAAACTGGGTCAATTGTCAAAAAGAGGCCACCAATTGCGCCCGAATGTTGTTTGGTTTGGAGAAGCAGTTCCCAGAATGTTTGAGGCAGAACCGATTGTCAGTCAGGCAGACATTTTCATAGTAGTTGGTACTTCTCTCAGCGTTTACCCGGCAGCTAACTTATTATCTACCTGTAATAAAAGGTGTACAAAATACATTGTTGATATAGACGATCTGTCCACCGTAAAATTTAATGACCTAACCCATCTTAAAGGAAAAGCTACCGAAAAAGTACCGGAATTGATTGATCAGTTACTTCAGGAGTCCAAGAGTTTGATATAAAAAAGGGAAGCAATATGGCTTCCCCTAATTCAATTTTGATTTCTTAATCAATGATTATTGATGGCGGATAATCAGTTTTTTGGTCTCGATTACCTCTGAGTTCAATAGGATAGAATAGAAATACACTCCATTATTTAAATTATCAATATTTAATGTGTTCAATCCGTTTGATAAGGATCTTTTATTCACCTCTTCACCAAGTAAGTTATAAATCACTACCTGATAGTTTGCGCCATTAACCCCTTTAAAGTCAATGTTGAAATCCTGATTTGCGGGGTTTGGGTAAGCAGAAACTGAAATATTTTGCATCTCTTCAAATCCAACAGTAGAGGTGATGTTAAAATCAATGGAGTCTAATTTGTTATCACTACCATCAAGCACATAATACCGCAATAAAACAGGACCTCCATCCGTAAAACTTAGAATGGGTTTCATTAAAGAAGAGTCTCCAGCCGAAATGGGCACTGCTGAAGGCGTTGTCCAATCTGTTCCTGAAACTGGGTAACAAAGATTATTGTCACAAAACTGATCTGTGAAAGAAGCACCTGAACTTATAATGACCCTTCTGAATTTAAAATCAATTGTAGCACCTGAAACATTTTCTACGTGGGCATATATTGTATAATCATTATATGGGATGGTCAAATCAACGACCTGCCCATTATAGTTTGTTCCCGGATCATTGTCAAGGTGTATTTCAACCTGTTGAGCCATCAGCCCAACTCCTATAAAAAGTGTGAAAAAAAATGTGTAAAATCTTAACATAAATATTGTATTATCATCCTTCCCGTAAATATACAACAATATCTTTTAATTGAAACAGCTAAAGTGTTTAAAAATGGATGGAGATGAATTATAGGATTACCATAATCATTGATTTATGGTTTTTTTTGCCATAATTATTCTCATTACATTCGCTTACAAACTTTTATTTTATCTAAACTTTTAATATCATGAAGAAAATTTTACTTTTATCAACACTTTTTGCAAGTGGTATGAGTATGGCTCAATTGCCTGTGAGTACTACAGCAGAAAATAAAAACGTGGTCCTTGAAGAGTACACAGGGATTTACTGCACATATTGTCCTGATGGACATAAAAAAGCTCAGGAATATAAGGACTTGAATCCAAATGATGTGTTTCTGGTTAACGTACACACTGGAGGATATGCTAATCCATCTGGTAGTGATCCTGATTTTCGTACCCCTTTTGGAGCAGATTTAGCTACATTATCTGATTTAACTGGCTATCCTGCTGGTTCTATTAACAGAAGAATATTCCCTTCTTACTCAATGGCTAGTGGTTCAGCTATGAGTAGAGGTGACTGGGTAACCGCCGGGAACGTTATTTTAAGTGAATCGGCTTACGTAAATGTCGCCGGAGAAGCTACTTTGGACGTTCAAACTCGTGAATTGACTGTTACTGTTGAGTATTACTACACAGGAAACAGTCCTGTCAGTACAAATAAATTAAATATTGCATTGCTTCAAAACAATGTAGAAGGACCGCAAACAGGAGCCTCTGATTTCTACCCTTCAAATATTCTACCAAATGGTAATTACAATCATCAACACATGTTAAGACATTTCTTAACAGGACAGTGGGGGGTAGATATTACAACTACTACCAGCGGTTCAACTGCACAAGTTGTTGAAACGTATACAATTCCAGCAGACTTAAATGGTGTTGAATACAATCTTGGTAATTTAGAGATCGTGGCATACATTGCAGAAGGTCAGGAAGAAATCGTTAACGCTGGTGCTGTTCCCATTACTTTAACTAATTTCCCTTATCAAGTAGATGCAGAGGTAACATCAGCAGAGGATGTGCCTGGTCTATGTTCAGGAACAGCAAATCTTGATCCGGTTATCACCGTTAAAAATAATGGGGAGCAAGATATTACTTCATTGGTAATTGACGCAACCTTAAACAATGGCACTGTTGTAAGCACAAATTGGTCAGGATCAATCTCATATGGACAGTCTGAATATATTACTTTAAATACAGTGTCTGGAACAGTTCAGGCAAACAATGATTTAGATATTGAGATTACAACTGTTAACGGTAGTACAACTTTAGATGAAGTTGCGTCTAATGATTTGCTAACCAAGTCATTTGTTGAAGCACCTACAGGAGGTAATATTGTCGTCATAACTGTGAAAACAGATTATTATCCTAATGAAACAGAGTGGGAATTGCAGGATGATATGGGAACAGTAATTGAATCTGACACTTACCAAGCCGGAACTGATGACCAGTGGGGCGGCGGTGGAGCTGATGCCAACGCAACTTTCACTTATACCGTTAATCTTGGGGCTCCAGGTTGTTATAAACTTGTTGTAACTGATGTGTATGGTGATGGTATGATCTTCGACGCGGGGGGATCATCTACTAGTTCTAATTATGGAATTGAAGTAACTAACCACGACGGTTCTGTTATTTTAGTAGATATCGTTGGTTCAACATTTGAAGATTCAGCTTTTGAATCTTTCCAATCAGATGGAACTTCTGATGGATCAGGAATTGAAGAAAATGTATTGTCAAACGTTTCAGTATATCCTAATCCAACTGACGGTTTGGCAAATGTTGACTTTACTATTGAAGAACAAAAGAACGTTAAAATCAACATCATCAACACATTAGGTCAAACTGTGATTAGTGAAGATTTAGGAGAGGTTTCAGGAGCTCAACACTATACAATAAATGGTGCTGCGCTTGAAGCAGGTGTTTATGTAATCAACATGAACATTGATGGTGAACAAAAAAATTATAGATTAACTGTGAAGTAATTATAAGAGTATCTATTTACTTAAAACCGCTTGCTAAAAATAGCAAGTGGTTTTTTTATGCCTTTAGGAATACAAGAGTTATTTTAAACATATACTCTCTATATCATGTGAAACTATTAAATTTGGATAACTGGTATCAAAATTGCATGACTGCTCTTAAAATAATCAAGATATGATCACAAATAAAATTTACATTGTTATACCATTTATCGCCTTATTGCTTTTGTCTTTTAATCCCGGAGATGATGATAAAAAGGGTAAAAAATTACCTGCTGTAAACATTAAGGATATGAATGGCAACCCCATTAACACTGCTGAGGCTAGCAATGAAGGAAATCCCATTATCATTTCTTTTTGGGCTACCTGGTGTAAGCCTTGTAAAAAAGAATTAAATACAATTGCCGACCTGTATGAGGACTGGCAAGATGAGACTGGTGTCAAACTGATCGCTGTTTCTGTAGATGATCAAAGAACTTCAAGTACTGTTCAACCCTATGTAAACTCTACCGGTTGGGAGTATGATATTTGGATGGATCCGAATGGCGACTTTAAAAGAGCTATGGGAGTCAATATGGTTCCACATACATTTTTGTTGGACGGAGAAGGAACCATTGTTTATTCTCACAATAACTACGCACCCGGTGATGAGTACGAATTATACGATCATATTTTAGAGCTGGAAAAATAATTTAACCGTACATTCATCACAAAAATTCTATTTTGAGTCTGGTATGAGGAATTATGTTCTTCCCTTTTTATTACTCTCTACTACTTCGTTTGGTCAGTTACTTGGCCCCAACATAACCGGTAATGTAGAAACTACTTTTCAATACCTGAATGAAGACACATTGATTGGAGCACAGCAACCGGCTGAAAAAACGGTTCTCAACTCTTATGCATTGGTGAATTACCGTTACAAAGGGTTTAAGGGAGGTGTACGAATCGAATCTTATTTGCCACATATATTGGGTTATCCTGATCGATTTTCAGGAACGGGTCTGGGTTATCGCTATGTGGGATATGAAAACAAAAAAATAGGATTTACAGTGGGTAATTTTTATGAGCAGTTTGGTTCGGGAATGCTTTTGCGTTCCTATGAGCAAAGGCAGTTAGGAGTTGACAACGCCATGGATGGGTTGCAACTGAGATTAAATCCGGTTCCCGGTTTCACAGTAAAAGCGGTCTATGGAAAAATGCGTGCCAACTTCGTAGATGGCCTTATTAATTCAAAAGGATTGGTACGTGGGGTGGATGCCGAAATTGATTTTTCAACTTTTTACGGCCTGTTAGATTCTTCTAAGTTTAAGTTAACCATAGGCGGGAGTTTTGTGAGTAAATTTCAAAATGCGGTACACGCTCAATATAATATGCCAAAAAATGTGGGTTCTTACGGAGGTAGGTTCAATATGAAGTATGGCAATTTTTTCCTGGATGCTGAGCACGTTATAAAAGAAAATGACCCTTCACTGGACAATGGGTACATTTTTAATAAAGGACATGGAACATTTATTAATTTGGGATATTCTCAAAAGGGATTGGGAATAATTTTACAAGCAAAATCAATTGATAATATGAGTTATCGGGTAGATCCACACGCTGCTTTAACTGATCTACAGGTCAACTTTTTACCTGCATTAACAAAGGCACATACTTATAACTTAGCTGCTACACTTTACCCCTATGCCACACAACCTGTTGGAGAAGTTGCTTATCAGGCAGATATATTTTATAAAGTTCCGAAAGGAAGCGAATTAGGTGGTAAATATGGTACCCAGATCAATGTTAACTACGCCGTTGCTTTTCGTCCGGTAAGGCATACCTCTGATATCAACCCTTTAGATTCAAGTCGCATTACCTATAAAACAAATTTATTTGATAAGAGTGACAGCTTGTATTATCAAGATTTTAACATAGAGATCAAGAGGAAGTTGAATAAAAAGTGGAAGGTGGCCGCCAAGTATTTTCATTTTGACTTCAATAATGATGTCAACAATGTGACAAAAGACGGAAAAGGTATTATTAGTTCACATATAGGAGTAGTGGAAGCAGAATACAAAGTTTCACGCCGTCACACCCTCAGGGGTGAGTTTCAAGGTTTATGGACGAAAAAAGACAAGGGAAACTGGGCGACAGCATTAATTGAGTATACGATTTCTCCCAGATTCTTTTTCGCTGTGATGGATCAATGGAATTATGGGAATCCAAATGAATCAAAACGTTTACATTATTTGATTGGATCTGCAGGATATATAGTAGGAGCCAGCCGAATTATGGTTACTTACGGTAAACAAAGAGAAGGAATATTTTGTATAGGGGGAGTCTGTCGACCGGTTCCTGCAACCAATGGACTCACCGTGACTTTCACCTCTAGTTTTTAAAAAAAATTATGCGCCATTTTTATTACATACTGATCGTACTTATTGCTTTTTTGAATGGTTCTTGTGACAAGGTTGAGAATCCCATTAAGCCGGCTGTCGAGGTCGACACGACTATTTTTCCGGGAAATTGGGCTGCGGATTATCCTGAGATCAACTGGACACCAAATACAAACACCAAAAGAAATGTTGTCCTTGAAGATTACACCGGACACAAATGCCCGAACTGTCCGGATGCTGCAACAGAGGCTGAAAACATTGCAACAATGAATCCCGATAGAGTTTTTGTAGCTTCTATTCACGCCAGTCCGGGAGGCATTTCAACATTTCAACAGACAAATGACAGTTGTAATCAAAATGTGGTTCCTTACGACAAATTTTGTCGGGAATTATACTGTAATGAAAGTATTGCTTATGGGGAGGCATTTTCCAGTGGATTTGGTTTTTTTGCCAATCCTCAGGGAAACATAAGTCGGATTACACCCGCAGGAGAAGAAATGTTTACTTTGTATGCCGGATGGGCACCCCGTGTTAATGATGTGCTAGCTGCAAACGATCTCAAGGTGAACATTCAGGCACAAAGCAATTATTATGCTGAAACAAACGGCTTCTTTTTACACACTGAAGTTGAATTTCTGGAGGAACTGAATGGCAACTACAATCAAGTGGTGTATTTGTTAGAAGAAGATATTATTGACTGGCAAGATGACAATGGTTTTTACGACAGTCAATACCATCATCACAACACATTGGTTGGCTGTATTGATGGCCTACCCTGGGGCAGATCACTCGGCGCTGAAAAAATTGCGGGCGATCAATCTTATTTAGATTATTCTTACTCCCTTCCTTCCGGAAAAACAAACACAGACTATCATCTTTTGATTTATGTGTATGACGTAGATACTTATGAAATTCTTCAGGTAATTAAGCATCAATTTTAATCACGTCATCCTCTACACTTTTTAATCTCATTTTTTCAAATTTTCACTAGGATGTTTTAACCTTTTTTAGTACCTTGAAGAAAATATTTTTACAAATTAAACGTCTTTAATTATGAGATTTTAATCGTTTAAATCAACCATTGTTAATAAGTTAATCTGTTATTATTCAAGGTTTATCGATTAATTTTGTATGTTTGTAGAACCATTTGAAAAAGAAGCGTATGTTAGAATTATGCAAGGAGATACTAACGAAAGTTAGTTTTGACAAACTGTTATTTCAAAAAGAATTGCGCAAAGCGTTAAGTTGGCTCAAGTCGGATGAAATTGCCGTTTTTAAGGAGTGGTGCATAAACCGTTTTGGCAATGTTTATCCGGATGTGATCAAGGTGGCTTTTAGCAAGTCTTAACGAAAAAACAAAATCATTCACCGCCGTTCGACAAGAGTTGGACGGTGGTTTTTTTTTACTCTTTCCTGACTTCAGTACCGGGACACCCTGAATTAAGAATCGAATGATTTTTGAAGATTCCTCTTTTCTTATACGCTTGGATTTTTGGTTTGGATTTCGGCTACAATCTCGACTACGCTCGATTTCCGGCTCGATTTCCGGCTCGATTTCCGGCTCGATTTCCGACTCGATTTCCGGCTCAGTGTACAACCCAAAAAAGTAACAAAAGAAACTCAAGCGCCAAACTTGTTGTTTTTGTTAAAATTATGTACGGAAGTCAGCGGCGGTTTTTTTACTCTTTTTTTACAAATCGTATATTTCGCATTAATCCTTCATATTTTGTTCGCTTCACCGCTGAATGCCTGAAAACTTCATTGAAGGTGTCTTTTGTCAGTTGGGTAAGGTCAAGTTGATTCAAATCGGGGTGGGGTTGAAATGCTTCTTCTTGATGCGGCTTTGAAAAGCGGTTCCAGGGGCAGACATCCTGGCAAATATCGCAGCCAAAGACCCATCCTTCCATTTTATCTTCAAATTCTTTCGGGATCAACTCATCTTTCAGTTCAATGGTCAGGTAAGAGATGCATTTTGAGCCATCCACCACTTGAGGCTTAATAATGGCTTCTGTAGGGCAGGCATCTATACATTTGGTGCAACTTCCACAGTGATCATTTACGGCTTGGTCATACTCCAATTCAACATCCATAATAATCTCTCCGATAAAAAAGAAAGAGCCTTTTTTGGTAGATAAAAGATTGGCGTTTTTCCCGATCCATCCCAGACCTGCACGCTCTGCCCAGGCTTTGTCTAAGACGGGAGCAGAGTCGGTAAAACAGCGAGCGTTTATATCCCCCACCTCATCTTTAATAAAATCAATTACTTCATTTAATTTTTTTCGGATGACTTGATGATAATCTTTCCCGTAAGCGTATTTAGAAATCTTCAATCCGTTCTTCCTGAACAGTTCTTTTTCCGGATAATAATTGACCAATACAGAGATCACACTTTTTGCTCCATCCACTAATAAAGCCGGATTCAAGCGTTTATCAAAGTGATTTTCCATGTAGGACATCTTCCCCTGGTAGTTTTTTTTAAGCCAATTTTCAAGGTGAATGGCCTCTTCTTCCAGAAAAACAACTTTGGCGATTCCACAAGATAAAAAGCCGAGTTCTTCTGCCTTTTGTTTGATTCGTCGGGATAGTTCTGTTTTATTCATTGAAAAGTCCTCCCTGTTGGAAGAGTCCACCCTCTTTTCCCAGGTGTTTCAGCGCTTTTTCGGTCACTTTTCTTCCTCTGGAGGTGCGCATAATATATCCTTCTTTGATCAAAAAAGGTTCGTATACCTCTTCTATGGTTCCGCCATTTTCTCCCACAGCCGTAGCAATTGTTGTGATTCCTACCGGACCTCCTCCAAACTTATCAATAATTACAGAAAGGATTTTATTGTCCATTTCGTCGAGTCCATTTTGATCTACATTTAAGGCTTCCAGGGCAATATTGGCAATATCAATGTTTATCGTACCGTCTCCTTTTATTTGGGCAAAGTCTCTTACTCTTCGCAGCAGTGCATTTGCGATTCTGGGTGTTCCCCTGCTTCGTCTGGCAATTTCAATAGCCGCGTCTTCTTTAATTTCAACGTTTAAAATTCCGGCAGCACGTTTTACAATGTCTGACAGTATTTCAGTATCATAATACTCCAGGCGACTGTTAATTCCAAAACGTGCCCTTAAGGGAGAGGTCAATAATCCGGAACGGGTGGTAGCACCAATCAATGTAAAAGGATTCAGGGTAATTTGAACCGTTCTGGCCGAGGGACCTGAATCGATCATGATATCAATGGTAAAATCCTCCATTGCCGAATAAAGGTACTCTTCAATCACCGGGCTTAGCCTATGGATTTCATCAATAAACAAGACATCCCCCTCTTCAAGATTTGTCAATAAACCTGCCAAATCTCCGGGTTTGTCCAGTACCGGGCCGGAAGTAATCTTGATGCCTACTCCCAGTTCATTCGCTAAAATATTCGCTAAGGTAGTTTTCCCCAATCCGGGAGGGCCGTGCAATAAAACATGATCCAATGATTCATTTCGTTTTCGGGCAGCCTGAACAAATACCTCAAGATTTTCAATCACCTTTTTTTGTCCGGCAAAATCGTCAAACATCTTGGGGCGTAATACCTTGTCTATTTCCTCTTCTTTTGAAAAGTCTTCCTCGTCTCTATAGTCAAATGATTCCAATTTGCTTGTTGTTTGTGGATAACAATTCAAATATACGGCTTTCCACAATCATTTTTTAAATCATACAGAAATGTTTTACAGACGGGTAACTATTTGGTTGAAGTTTCTACAAAAGATGGAAACAGAACCACTGAAAATCTGGTTATTATTGAGTAACAAACCCGGTTTTTTACTATAATCTTAAAAGGGGAGTCAATAATTGGCTCCCTTTTTTTATGACAATTATATTCTCTAATAAAAATCATACTCCGGGCTAATACGAATCAGTTACTCAGTTACAATGATTTCGTAATTTTATCGTATATTATAGAACTGTGAATTCAGTAAGAAAGCCATATCGGTTAATCGCATTATTGATGTCTTTCGTGCTTTTAGTAAGCTCGACAGGGTTTTCTTTTAATGTCCATATATGTCAGGATCAAATAGAAACCTTTTCGTTTTTTGGAGAAGCACCTGCCTGTGAAATGGCAGAAAAACACAAAGAGACAAAATCATGTTGTGCGTTAAAAAAAGAGGAAGAACGCTTAAAAAAACAAGAAGGACAAGACGTTATTTCAGCTCTTCCATGTTGTAATAATCAACAACTTTATTATACCCTTGATGTTGAATACGAAACCTCAATTGAAGCGGCAGAAAAACCCGACATTCAATTAAATCCTGCATTTGTATCTAATCCCTCTATAGAATTAAATTCGTTTGATTCGTTTGGATCAATGTACGATATAGATCCTCCTCCCCTGATAAAAAGGAATATTTCTGTCCTTTATCAGGTATTTCGTTTATGATTCATGTTTCTCATTGACCAACACATCAAGCATGTTGGTGTGTCTATTGGTAATTATATATCCACTAATTATGAATCATGTTAAACCGAATAATAAAATTTTTTCTTGATAATAAACTAGTTGCCTGGCTTGCACTTTTTCTCTTTGTGGGTTGGGGAATTGTTACTGCCCCGTTTGAATATGAATCTGATTACCTGCCAAGTGATCCGGTGGCAGTAGACGCTATTCCTGACATTGGTGAAAACCAGCAAATTGTATTTACGAAGTGGATGGGACGTTCGCCTCAAGATGTCGAAGATCAAATCACTTACCCCTTAACATCTGCTCTTTTAGGAATTCCAGGTGTGAAAAGCGTGCGCAGTAATTCCATGTTTGGCTTTTCAAGCATCTATTTGATCTTTGAAGAAGACATTGAATTTTACTGGAGCAGAAGTCGAATTTTAGAAAAACTCAATTCGCTTCCATCCGGCTTATTACCTCCGGACGTTCAACCCACTTTAGGCCCGGACGCAACTGCACTGGGTCAAATTTACTGGTACACATTAGAAGGCCGCGACAAAGAAGGAAATCCAACAAGCGGTTGGGATCAACATGAATTGCGTTCCATTCAGGATTTCTACGTTAAATATGCTTTACAATCTGCAACGGGAGTTTCAGAAGTTGCTTCAGTTGGAGGATTTGTTCAGGAATACCAGGTGGATGTCGATCCTGAAAAAATGAGGGTCTATGATGTCACTCTCAATCAAATAATGAATGCCATTAAACAAAGCAATTTGGATATCGGGGCGCAAACAATTGAAATCAACAAAGCTGAATATTTTGTTCGTGGTTTAGGTTATGTAAAAGAATTAGATGATATCAGAAAAAGTGTTGTCAAAGTTGTTGACAATGTCCCTATTAGAATTGAAGATGTAGCGCATGTTCATCTCGGCCCTGCAAGCAGAAGAGGTGTTTTGGATAAAGCGGGTGCGCCTGCAGTTGGCGGAGTTGTAGTTGCAAGATACGGGTCAAACCCGCTGCAAGTCATCAATAATGTCAAAGAAAAAATTGAAAAATTCGCCGGCGGATTACCCTCAAAAACATTGGATGACGGAACCGTATCACAAGTCACCATTGTTCCGTTTTATGATAGA
This sequence comes from Crocinitomicaceae bacterium, assembly GCA_040880585.1. Taxonomy (GTDB): domain Bacteria; phylum Bacteroidota; class Bacteroidia; order Flavobacteriales_D; family Crocinitomicaceae; genus Paracrocinitomix. Next base: position 156,848 of record JBBDID010000009.1, read on the forward strand.
ACTGAATTGATTCACGAAACTATCGGTACACTTGAAGAAGCCTTAACACTTGAAATCATTATCACCATCATTGTGGTAATTCTGATGCTACTTCATTTAAAATCTTCCCTGATTATCTCAGCTTCATTACCCGTAGCCGTACTCATGTGCTTTATTGCCATGCGTTATTTTGGAATAGACGCCAACATTGTTGCATTATCCGGAATTGCAATAGCAGTAGGGACTATGGTAGATATGGGAATTGTTTTGATTGAAAGCATGGTCAATCAAATGAAAGTTGCTCCTGAATCACAGCCACTAAAACAAACGATTTACATTGCTACAACTGAAGTTGCTTCTGCCGTAGTTACAGCTGTTGCAACTACCATAGTTAGCTTTTTACCCGTTTTTACTATGCAGGCTTCTGAAGGGAAATTGTTCAGGCCACTTGCGTTCACAAAAACCTTTGCATTGTTGGCTGCAATTATTATCGCAATTACTATTATCCCAACCATTGCAGAGCAAGTATTTAAATTAAAAAGTAAGAATAAAGCCGCTGCCTATGCCTCAAATGGCATCCTCTCAATCCTTTCAGTTATCTTACTCTTTACCGACTATTCATTTTTTGGTTTTTTCGGACTTGTAGTTGGAATAGGTGGCATACTGACTGCATTTCTGCAAGAAGAAAAATCAGAAATTTGGATGAAACGCTTTAGCTACGGTAAAAATATAATTTACGCTTTGATCGTTGCCTGGCTATTAGCTGTCATTTGGATGCCACTTGGTGTTGCAAAGAGTGAGCTTCTCAACTTTCTTTTTATAGTGATCATTCTAGGATCTGTAATCGGATTCTTTTATGTGGTGATTCACTATTACGAGAAAATTCTTCGTTTTCTCTTAGATGTCAAATATGTATTTCTAGGTTTGATCGCTGTTTTACTGATTATCGGATATAATATTTTCAGTAATACCGAAGAAGAATTTATGCCGTCTTTAGATGAGGGGTCTTTTTTACTGATGCCAACGGCAATGCCACATGCAGGTATGGAGATGAACATTCAAAATTTAAGAATGTTGGATATGTCAGTGAACGCAATTCCGGAAGTTAAAATGGTGGTTGGAAAGGCAGGTCGTGTTAACAGTTCGCTAGACCCTGCCCCAATGTCAATGTATGAGAATATCATTACTTATAAATCTGAATATAAAACAGGTGAAAACGGAAGACGGATACGCTTTAAAGTGGATAATGAAGGCCATTATGTTAGAAATGAAAAAGGTGAACTGATTCCTGATGAAAACGGCCAATACTTTAGGCAATGGAGAGATCACATAAAAAGCCCTGATGATATCTGGGATGAAATTGTCAAAGCTTCTAAAATTCCTGGAATTACTTCTGCACCAAAATTACAACCCATTGAAACCAGGTTAGTAATGCTACAGACAGGTATGCGGGCTCCTATGGGTGTAAAAGTTCAGGGACCGGATCTAAAGACCATTGAAGATTTTGGTAAAGAACTTGAAAAGCATCTGAAAGAAGTTGAGGGAGTAAAGAAAGAGGCTGTATTTGCAGATCGGATTGTAGGCAAACCTTACATGATGTTGGATATTCAAAGGGATGAAATCAGTAAACACGGTTTAACCGTTGTTGAAGTCCAAAAACAAATTCAGGCAGCTATTGGCGGTATGGTAATGAGCACTACTGTTGAGGGCCGGGAACGATATGATATTCGCGTGCGATATCCACTTGAATTGAGAAATGACCCTAGTAAACTACGCAATATCACTGTTTCAACACCTATGGGCACGCATATACCTCTGGGGGATTTAGTTGAGGTAAAATACCAACAGGGCCCGCAATCTATCAAAAGTGAAGATGGTTTTTTACTGGGTTATGTGTTGCTGGATAAAAAAGACGGGTATTCAGAAGTTGAAGTTGTTGAAAATGCCCAAACGTACCTCAACAAAAAAATAGAATCCGGAGAACTCAAAATACCAGCGGGAGTCACGTATAGATTTGCCGGAAACTACGAACAACAGGTAAGAGCGAATAAACGATTAAGTATTGTTTTACCAATTGCTCTGGTGATTATTTTTCTCATTCTTTACTTTCAATTTAAATCTGTTTTGACCTCTTTATTTGTGTTTACAGGTGTCTTTGTGGCTTTTTCAGGGGGATTCATTATGATTTGGCTATACGGTCAGGACTGGTTCATGAATTTTGACTTTTTCGGAACCAATATGAGGGAATTATTTCAGATGCAAACAGTGAATTTAAGCGTAGCTGTTTGGGTTGGATTTTTGGCGCTGTTTGGTATTGCTACAGATGACGGTGTATTAGTAGCTACTTTCCTTAAAAACAGTTTTAAAGAAAATGAACCAACTACTAAAAGCCAAATTAGAGATGCCGTGGTAGAAGGAGGATTACGTAGAGTAAAACCAGCAATGATGACCACCGCAACTACCGTTTTGGCATTACTCCCAATTTTAACTTCTACCGGAAAAGGAGCTGATATTATGCTGCCTATGGCAATTCCTTCTTTTGGTGGGATGGTGCTGAATGTAATCACCATGTTCACTGTTCCGGTGTTATACTGTTTCTGGAAAGAATCAGCTTTAAGTCTTAAAAAATTTAGAAATGAATAACATATTTTACATTATATCGATTGCGCTTAGTACCATTGGATCGGCTACTATATATGCACAGCCCCTGGACAGCTTATTAGTTTTGACTGTAGAGAACAATCCTAAACTCAAAGCACTTTCTTCTGCATACCAAGCAAAAATGGCAAAGGTAGATCAAGTAAGCCAATTGGCAGATCCAACAATCGGAACTGGAGTTCCTGTTCTTAATCCTGAAACAAGACTTGGTCCTCAAATTGTAATGGTAAGTGCTCAACAAATGTTCCCCTGGTTTGGAACGCTCAATGCTAAAAAAGACGTTGTCATTAGCATGTCTAAAGAGCAGTATGAATTAATTGCCGCAGAAAAACTGGAGCTTTTTTACCAGGTTAAATCTGCTTATTACAAAATAGCCTTTTACCAAAGCAAAAAAGAAATAATAGCGTCACAACTAAAGCTTTTTGAAGCAATTGAGAATATCGCCCTGGCTAAAGTTGAAAGTGGCCAAACAACAATAGCAGATGCCCTGAGAACACAAGTGGTAATGGAAACCCTATCACAGGAAATTAAGAAAATAGACAATCATATCCGTTCATTAGAAACAGTTATTAACCAATATACCAATCAAGAGTGGAGTAATCAAATTTCAGTAAGAGATGGTATCGCCCAGATCATCCCTGTTGATTTTGATACAGCTGAATTTAGATCTAAAATTGAAAATCATCATCCCCTGATCAAAAAAATCGATCAACAAATAGAAACTTCTAATCAAGAACTTATCGTCAATAAAAAAGCGAATAGTCCTAAAATTTCCCTTGGTGTTGATTACAGCCTGGTTAACCCAAGAACAGATGCCAGCCCGGTAAATAACGGTAGAGATATCCTTATTCCAAAAGTAATGATATCACTGCCCATCTATCGCAAATCCTATAAATCGAAAATAGAAGAGGAAGCTATTAAACAAGAAATGTACGCTTATCAAAAAGAAGCCTTAACAGATAAAATGATGCGTCAATTACTACAGTACAAAATAGATTATGATAACGCTTTGCTCAACATCCAAATGCATGAAAAGCAAATTAAAATAACAAAAATTGCCATTGGTATATTAATGACGAATTACAGTTCAACCGGAAATGGATTTGATGAAGTATTACAACAAGAAAACGCATTGTTAGTGCATGAAATAGGATTGATCAAATCTTATTTAGACATGCAGTTAGCTACTGCAAACATTGAACGATTAACCAATTTTTAATTGCAGCTGAATATTGATTATAAAATCAGACAAAAATGAAACACACATATCATATACAAGGAATGACCTGCTCCGGTTGCCAAAACCATGTGCAACAAAACCTGGAGACGGTTGAAGGTGTTAAAAATGTAAAAGTTGACCTCAAAAAAGGAACTGCTGAAATTGAAATGGATCAGCATATCGATTTGGAGGTATTTCAAAAGGCTTTGGAAAATTCACTTTACACTATTCACCTATCCGGCGAGGAAAAAAAAGCTGAAACTAATGCCGCCCGGAATGAGCAATCTAAAAAGGAAGAGCAGGACGGAAAGGGTACCTTTTACTGCCCCATGCGCTGTGAAGAGGATAAAACGTATGATGAGCCGGGCAGTTGCCCCGTTTGTGGGATGGACCTGGTGGAAGAAGTAAGTATGCAAAAATCATCTGGACAGTACACCTGCCCCATGCACCCTGAGGTAATTAAAGACGAGCCCGGATCTTGCCCAAAATGTGGGATGGAATTAGTTCCGGTTGAAGCGGATCTTTCTGCCGAAGAAAAAACATATAAAAAATTACTGAAGAAATTTTGGATTGCCGCCGGATTCACGATACCTATTTTTTTAATCGCCATGTCAGAGATGCTGAAGCCTGATCCTTTGGCTAATATCGTAGATCGAACTATTTGGAACTGGATTCAGTTTGGATTATCGCTCCCTGTCATTTTCTACGCTACCTGGATGTTTTTTGAACGGGCTTATCGCTCAATTGTGACATGGAATTTAAACATGTTTACGCTAATCGGTATTGGTGCAGGGGTAGCCTGGATATTTAGCGTAATAGGGTTGCTTTTTCCGGATATCTTCCCTGCTCAGTTTAAATCGCATGGAAACGTTCATGTCTATTTTGAAGCGGCAACTGTTATTTTGACACTGGTATTGCTCGGACAGCTTTTAGAAGCCAGGGCACACAGTAAAACCAATAGTGCAGTGAAAGAACTGCTCAAGCTGGCACCCAATAAAGCCATCAGAATTACTAAGGGTGAAGAAGAAGAAATTTCAATTGACCAAATTGAAGTAGGCGATAAATTACGTGTAAAACCCGGTGATAAAATTCCGGTGGACGGTGAAATTATTGATGGTAACACCTCCATTGATGAATCCATGATATCCGGAGAACCGATTCCGGTTGATAAAGAAGAAGGAGATGAAGTGCGTTCCGGTACGATCAACGGCAATAATTCATTTGTCATGGAAGCGCAAAAAGTAGGATCAGACACCCTGCTTTCTCAGATTATTCACATGGTAAATGAGGCCAGTAGAAGTAGGGCACCCATCCAAAAATTGGCTGATAAAATCTCTAAGTATTTTGTGCCGATCGTGGTACTAATTGCCGTCATTACATTCATTATTTGGGCCATTTGGGGTCCTGATCCAAAACTGGTGTATGGTTTTGTAAATGCAATTGCGGTACTGATTATCGCCTGTCCCTGTGCATTGGGCTTAGCGACACCCATGTCAGTAATGGTGGGCGTTGGAAAAGGTGCGCAGCTGGGTGTGTTGATCAAAGATGCAGAATCGCTTGAAAAGATGAACAAGATCGATACCTTGATAATCGATAAAACGGGAACCGTAACAGAAGGTAAACCATCCGTTGAAAAAATTCTTGTTGCAAAAAATCAGGATGAAAGTGACGTTACCAAAATTGTCGCCTCTGTGAATCAGCAAAGTGAACATCCTTTAGCTGAAGCCACCGTTCGATACGCTAAAGAAAAAGAACTGAAGCTGGATAAAATTGACGACTTTGAATCCGTTACCGGCAAAGGCGTTAAAGCAATTTTAAACGGAAAACAAGTGTTTATCGGTAATGAAAAACTGATGAAAGAAAATGACATCAAGCTCAATGAAAACTTGATGAACCGGGCAAATGAAGAACAGTCAAAAGGTAAAACCGTTCCATTTGTAGCTGTAGAAGGTGTTTTGGTTGGATGTGTTGTCATATCAGATGCCATTAAAGAAAGCAGTAAGCAAGCTATTGCTGATTTGCAGGATTCGGGTATCAATGTAATCTTGATGACAGGCGATAACGAAGATACCGCTAAGGCTGTTTCTGAAGAGGTAAATATCAGTGAGTTTTATGCAGATCGTTTACCTGAAGATAAACTAAAAAAGGTAGAAGAATTACAAGAGCAAGGCCATAAAGTTGCCATGGCAGGAGATGGAATTAATGATGCTCCGGCTTTAGCAAAAGCCGATATCGGAATTGCTATGGGTACGGGAACTGATGTAGCAATTGAGAGCGCATCAATCACTCTGGTTAAAGGAGATTTAAAAGGAATTGTAAAAGCTAAAAAGCTCAGTCATAAAGTGATGAGAAATATAAAGCAGAACTTATTTTTTGCTTTGGTATATAATAGTTTAGGTGTCCCGATTGCAGCCGGTGCCTTGTTCATTCCTTTTGATTTATTGTTATCGCCAATGATTGCGGCTGCGGCTATGAGTTTTAGTTCGGTATCTGTGATTGCAAATGCTTTAAGATTACGGAGGGCAAAAATTAAATAAAGAAATTATGAAACTGAAAAATGTTATTATTCCTGTTTTTACAGCGTTAATTGGATTACTGATTGGTTATTTCATCTTTCGGGATAATGCTAAATCACCAGTTAAAGGTAAACATCAACATGAACAAACAAAAGTCACAGACAAAGAACAAATTTGGACCTGTTCAATGCATCCGCAAATTCGCCAAAGTGAACCGGGCAATTGTCCGATATGTGGCATGGAATTAATCCCGTTGGATGAAACACATGGTTCTAATCCCCTGCAATTAGAAATGTCAGATGCGGCCGTGAAATTGGCTCAAATACAAACAACAACAGTTGGGAGAAGTGATGATGTATCTCCTTTAATTAATCTGTCCGGAAAAGTAAAAGCCAATGAAACAACTTCTGCCAGTTTGGTCTCACATATCCCCGGAAGAATTGAAAGGCTATATGTGAGTTTTACCGGAGAAGAAGTATACAGAGGCCAGAAAATAGCTACCATCTACTCCCCTCTTTTAATTACTGCTCAAAAAGAGCTATTAGAAGCATATAAATTAAAAGATGAACAACCACAGTTATATAAGGCCGCTTCAAATAAATTGAAGTTTTGGAAAATAACAGATGAACAAATAGATGAAATATTATCCTCTGAAGAAATAAAAGAAAATTTTGATATCTATGCCGATTATTCAGGAGTAGTACAAAAACGCAGAGTATCAGTAGGGGATCATTTAAAAGAAGGTGAGGTTTTATTTGACATCCAGAATCTACATAAATTATGGATTGTTTTTGACGTTTATGAAAAGGACTTGCCCTTAGTAAAAGTTGGTAGTTTGATAAGTTTTACTACACCTTCGGTGCCGGGTAAAACATTTGAAGCAAAAATTAGCTTTGTCGATCCGGTAATTGATTCAAAAACCCGAACGGCAAAAGTACGTGTGAATTTTATAAATAAGAATCACCTGCTAAAACCTGAAATGCTTGTAAAAGGCAAGCTATATTCAAAAGAAAATACCAAAGATGAACTCACGGTTCCAAAATCGGCTGTATTGTGGACAGGCGAGCGTTCTGTTGTATACGTAGAAGTTCCTGGTATGAATGTGCCTACTTATGAATTCAGAGAAGTTACAATTGGTGAATCAGTGGGTGATAAGTATAAAGTCCTGGATGGTTTGGTTGGGGGTGAAGAAGTAGTTACTCAAGGTAACTTTGTTATTGATGCTTCTGCGCAGTTAAACAACCAGCAAAGTATGATGAATCGATTAATTAAAGGAGCTGTAACCGAAGAAGTATTACCCAATTATGCTGAAAAAACACCCACCGCATTTAAAATGGATTTAGCCGAGCTGAATCAGGCATATTTAGCATTAAAAGATGCGCTGGTAAATTCAGACGCTTCTCTCACAAAGAAAAGAGCAAAGCAACTTCTTATCAAATTATCAGAAGTTGATATGTCACAAGTTGATGGAGAGTCACATTTCTACTGGATGGAGAAGGCACAACTTTTAAAAGACCAAACGAAACAAGTTTTCAATCAAAATAAATTAGAAGATCAGCGCATGTACTTTTCAGATCTGTCCAACACGCTAATTGATATCAACAAAGTTTACGGCGTAGAAGACAACACAATTTATATACAGTATTGTCCAATGGCCAATAATAAAGTAGGAGCCTACTGGTTGAGTACATCACCTGAAATCAAAAACCCTTATTTTGGTGATAAAATGTTAGGGTGTGGTGAAACTACATTGATTTTAAAAGACAATTCGATTACCAAAGCAACTGAGCAATCTAACCTTTAATCTTTTGATTTGTTAACTGACCTTAATGCTGAGTACAGGCAGTCCTGAATAATTTACTACTTCCTCTGCAACGCTTGGGGTAAGTAATCGAACAATTCCTTTTCGACCATGAGTAGCCATGGCCACCATTGAAGGCGAGGTTCTCCCCACATACTGCAGAATTCCTCTTTGAACATCCAATGCGTCGTAGTAAGAATAATCAATATCCTCAGCTTTATTCCTTTTTAAAAAAGCCTCTATCTTATTTAAGATCTCATCAGATTCTCTAAAATCGGCCGGTGTATTGATATATAATAATTTTAATTTTGCACCAACTAGAGCAGCTAAATTTTGAACTTTTTCAAACGCTTCATCACTTTCCTCTCCAAGATCACTGGCGAAAACAATCTTGTTAATTGTGTCCAGATTTGTATCACTTTTAACTACTAATACCGGAGCTTCACTATTTCTAACCACTTTTTGTGCATAAGACCCCATCAATATACTATCTGCAGTCATTCCATGAGATCCCATGACAACAAAATCGTAATTCTTTTCTTTAATTTCTTTATCGATAGCACTACGTCCTTCATTGAACAACATCTCTCTTTCTGATTCCAAGCCCTGAGATTTTGCTTTCTTTACAAGTTCATTCAACGCAGTGTTAGCATTGTGAAATTGTTTTTTAATTTCAGGATAAAGACTTTCTTGCTCCGGTCTTAATTCTTTCCAGTTAACAGGAGCAGAAAAGATGTGTAAAAAATGAATTTCAGCGTTTGCTTTTGATGCTATTTCTATTGCAGTTTCTGCTGCTGCCTGAGCACAATCTGAAAAATCGGTAGGAACAAGTATTTTTTTCATGACATTCAATTTTACAATCAAATGTCAGATAAATTGCGCAGGTGATGTATGAGATAGATTGCCTGGTATTATGATCTTTATCAATTAATTCACCTGGTTATAACACAGTCCAGCATCTACTAAGCTGTAGAGGGTGAATCTTAGTATCATCTCAAATAAAATTACACCCATTAGGTCTTGATTTACTTCTTTCAATATATATGAGAATCTAATAAGTCGCTCCTTAAAAACTGATAAGAAAAAAACAGTGGGATGTATTCCGTCATGTGTTCTAGTTTACCGAATAAGAAATTCTAGACTCACTGTGTTCGTTAGAATTTGGGTTGTTGTTGTGACAAGGGTTTGAGCGTGTCATCCATCCCCGAATAAGAAAACACTAGACTCACTGCGTTCGCAGCGTTTCTAGCTTAGAAAGTGTTTTGAATGGGAAATTCTAGACTCACTGCGTTCGTTAGAATTTCCAGCTGGGATGTGGCTCAGATAAGAAATTCTACACTCACTGCGTTCGTTAGAATTTGGGTTGTTGTGACAAGGGTTTGAGCGTGTCATCCATCCCCGAATAAGAAAACACTAG
>JBBDID010000009.1:166537-166685 GCA_040880585.1 Crocinitomicaceae bacterium
GGATGTGGCTCAGATAAGAAATTCTACACTCACTGCGTTCGTTAGAATTTGGGTTATTGTGACAAGTTTTGAGCGTGTCATCCATCCCGATAAGTATTTTCTACGGTCGCTGCGCTTCCTTGAAAATATCAATCGGGATGTATTCCGT
>JBBDID010000010.1:0-42614 GCA_040880585.1 Crocinitomicaceae bacterium
ATGTCAAGTAATATGAACTGTTCTTCTTAATTGTATGTTTTACACCTTGTTTGATCCCCTTAAGATAAATATAATTTGGCGCATAATTAAATTAATAAGTACTTGGGCTCTTTTTTCAATGCTCCAGTACTAAAAAATGAAAAGTAGTTACTCTTAGTTGAACTTCCGCAGCAGCACAGCTACTGCGGAGCGGAGTACAGAGCTGGTAGGTGAAGCAACGCATCAGTAAAGTAGGTCTCGTCATTTTGAACTTCAACATTCGGCGTTCGAAATTCAACATTCAATATTCAAAAACATTGATGTCCGGGGAAATAATGACTCCCATTTCCGCTATTTCATTTCCCCATCCGCCAACTGGCGGATGTGAAATGGCTTGGCCTTAGTATTATCAGGCGATCCCATCCGCCAGTTGGCGGATGGGGAAAAGGATCGCTAGGGAGGGTTATTGTTTCTTTTATTATTTGGTCACTGAGCCGGAAATCGAGCCGGAAATCGAGCCAGAAATCGAGTCGTAAATCGAGCGTAGCCGAGATTGAAGTCGAGATTGCAGCCGAGATTGCAGCCGAGATTGCAGCCGAGATTGAAGTCGAGATTGAAGTCGAGATTGAAGTCGAGATTGTAGCCGAGATTACAGCTTTACTGAATGCCCCCACTGAGCCGCCCACTGAGCCGCCCACTGAGCGAAGCCGAAGTGGAAGCCGAAGTGGAAGCCGAACTCCAAGCCAAAAAAGTAAGTGCAAAAAAAAAAAATCCGCCCAACTTCTCCAAAATCGAATAAAGAAAGGACGGATATTAAATATTTTGAATCAGATTTATCCTACAATCTCATCTTCAGAAAAGTGAAAATCAGTCTCAATCTGAGCATTGCTATCAGAATCTGAACCGTGAACGGCATTTTCAGCTTTTGATACCGCAAATTTCTTACGAATGGTTCCTTCAGCTGCTTCTGACGGATCAGTAGCACCGATTAAGGCCCTGAAATCAGCCACCGCATTTTCTTTTTCTAAAATGGCCGCATAAACCGGCCCGCTTGACATGTATTCTACCAATTCCCCAAAAAACGGACGTTCTTTGTGTACTTCGTAAAATTTGCCAGCACGCTCTGTGCTCAAACGTGTCAATTTTAATGCTTTTATTTTGAATCCTGCCTGAATGATCATATCGAGGATTTTACCGGCATGACCTGCTGCTACGGCCTCGGGTTTGATCATGGTAAATGTTCTGTTTGTTGCCATTTTATTTTTTTCTACTGTTTTAATTTGCTGCAAAGATAAACAAGCTGCCAAATTACAAGGGAATCTGAATTAAAATATTTTATTTTTAGACAAGACTAAAAATAATTTTATAACTTTGTAAAAAATAAATGAGAGGCATGAAACTATTTTTTCTTTTCTTTATCTTGTTTTCTACTCCCCTTTGGTCGCAAACATTTACCTTGAAAGGAAAAGTGATGAGTGAAGGCGTGCCTGTTCCTTTCGCAAAAGTCTATCTGCCTGAACTGGATAAAGGAGCAATTGCAAAAACAGACGGTTCATTTGAGATAGCAGCTGTGCCCGAAGGAGAGTACCAAATGAAAGTAACTTCTGTGGGACATAAAGAATTCATGGAAAAAGTAATTGTCAGCCAAGAATCTTTCTTTGTTGAGATAGAATTACTGGATAATGAACTGGAGTTGAACACCGTTGTAATTACCGGAACAATGAGAGAAACCTCTGTTGCCAATTCTGCAGTTAAAATTCAGGTGCTTTCTGAGGAGTTCTTCAAAGCCTCTCCCGTAAACAGTGTGATTGAAGCCATGCAAACGGTAAATGGGGTGCAAGAACAAGTGAATTGTGGTGTTTGCGGCACCAATGATATTCATATCAACGGAATGGAGGGGCCGTACACCCTGGTTTTGATTGACGGAATGCCAATTGTGTCAGGATTATCCTCGGTCTATGGATTTAACGGAATTCCTACTTCCATCATTGAGCGTGTAGAAATTGTCAAAGGGCCGTCTTCTACCCTCTATGGAACAGAAGCCGTAGGGGGAGTGATCAATATCATCACAAAAACACCTGAAAAATTACCTTTACTGCAACTCAATACCAACTACAATAATCACCAGGAACTGCATTCATCTTTTGCGGTAACGCCCAGAATCGGTAAAAGACTGTATACCACCATCAGTGGAGATTATTATTACAATGATCGCAGGATGGATTTTAATGAGGATGGATTTACAGATATCCCACTCAATAACCGAATTTCTATTTTCAATAAATGGCAACTCAACGATAAAAAAGATCAAATGATTTTTTCATTGGCCGGACGCTATTACAATGAAGATCGATTTGGAGGCGTTATGGATTGGGAAAAAGAACACCGCGGCAGTGATTCCGTATATGGAGAAAGTATCAAAACAGAGCGCATTGAACTGATTGGTACCTATATTTTTCCAATTAAAAACCGGAACCTGAAATTAGATGTCAGTGCCAATGTTCACAAGCAAAATTCATGGTACGGAGACGTTAGTTATTCTGCCTTTCAACAAGTTTTCTTTTCCAATCTGATTTGGTCACAGAAAATCAAAAAGCGCCATTATATTTTGGGCGGTCTTACCAATCGACATCAAATTTACAAAGACAATACCCCTTCCATGACGGATGAAAATACTTATGTGCCGGGTATCTTTATACAAGATGAGTTTGACTGGACGGATGAATTGAAAATGTTGGGTGGGATGCGTCTGGATTATCACCAGGACCACGGGTTAATTTTCTCTCCCCGATTTAGCCTCAAAAAACAATTCGGAGCATTTACAGCTTTGCGTTTTAATTACGGTACCGGTTTTAGGCAGGTGCATCTTTTCACAGAAGATCACGCCTTTGTTTCAGGAGCCAGAGATGTTGTTATTTTAGAAGAGCTGCGGCCTGAGCGATCTCACAATGCCACCTTAAACCTCAATCACACCTACACAGCCCTGGGTTACGGAAATTTGGATGTAGATATTTTCTATACCTATTTTCAAAATAAAATCGTTCCGGATTTTGATCAGGATCCTAACCTGATCGTATATGAAAACCTGGATGGATACGGAACGACAAGAGGCGTTGCTTTTGCTGTCAATCACTCCTTTACCTTTCCATTGAGAGTCAGAATGGGCGTCACTTTTATGGATGTGTTTGAAAAAGTAGAGGATGCCGAAGGAAATGTTAGCAAAAATGAACAATTTTTTGCCCCAAAATTTTCAGGAACCTTTGGGCTGAATTACCACTGGAAAAAAGCGGACATTTCTTTCAATTATCAGGGACGTGTAATGGGATCTCAAAGACTTCCGGAGTTCACCGGTGAATTTGAACGTCCCGATAAGTCACCCTGGTACACCGTTCAAAATTTTCAACTGACCAAAACCTTTAAAAAGCTCAATCTGGAAGTATACACCGGCATTAAAAACATCTTCAATTACACACAACCTTCCCCTCTCATTGATCCTCAAAACCCATTTGGGGATAACTTTGACACTTCTTATGCTTATGCACCGCTGCAGGTGCGTAGATTTTTCTTAGGTTTGAGGTGGTCTTTAGACAGGAAGGATGAAAAATAAGAAAGAAATATTATCTCAGGCAGAAGAGAATTATCTGAAAGCGATTTTTCATATTTCAGGGCAGGAGAAAGAAAAGGTGTCTACCAATGCACTGGCAGAAAGGATGCAGACGAAAGCCTCCTCGATTACAGATATGCTGAAAAAATTAGAGGAGAAAAAATTAGTGGCTTATCGAAAATACAAAGGATGTGCTTTAACTGCAAAAGGCGAAAAAATTGCCGTTCACATCATCCGAAAACACAGATTGTGGGAGACTTTTTTGGTCAATAAATTAAATTTTGGATGGGATGAGGTGCATGATGTCGCTGAGCAATTGGAACATATCCGTTCCCTCAAGCTCATTGATAGCATAGATGAGTTGTTGAACTACCCTAAATATGATCCACATGGAGACCCGATTCCGGATAAAGAAGGGAATATCAATTATCAGGAGTATAAGATCAACCTCAGTGATACGGCAGTGAAGTCAATCGTTGAGGTAGTAAGTGTGGATGAAGATTCGCTCAGTTTGTTGCAATATTTAGATGAGATTAAATTGAAATTAGGCTCTCGCATTGAAGTGCTTAAGAAAGTTTCTTTTGATGAATCGGTTTTTGTACGGATTGATAATGGAAACCCCTTAAGTCTCTCTAAAAAAGTGAGCAGTAATATTGGCGTAAAATTTAAATCAGAGAAATAAGATGAAGTGGAATGTAATGATAACCATAGTTTTTGCAATAACATTGGTGAGTTGTCGCCTGGGGAATAAGGATGCATCTGAAAGAAAAGGTCCCCTTCACATTGTTGCCACTACAGGTATCATAGGGGATGGATTGAAGCAGTTAGTGGGGGATAGCGCTGAAGTTTCTGCCATGATGGGCCCGGGAACAGATCCGCACATTTATCGCCCTACTCCCGCAGATGTGGAATTGCTTGACGAGGCAGACGTGATTGTGGCAAATGGTTTACACCTGGAGGGGAAAATGGCAGAAATGTTACACAAATACGCCAAAGAAAAACCCGTGCTATTTGTCTCGGATGGTATTCCTGAAGATCAGTTACTGCGCACAGCAGAGACAGGAGATGCTTTTGATCCGCACATTTGGTTTGATCCGGAATTGTGGATGCTGGGGATGAAACATATCGCCACCGAATTGGGAAAGGTAGATACCACAGCAGTAGATTATTTTATCGCCAATTATAAAGCGTATAAAACAGAATTGGAATCGCTGGAAAAAGAACTCATCCAACAGATCGATTCAATTCCTCCTGAAAAAAGGATGTTGGTGACGTCACATGATGCCTTTTCCTATTTCGGAAGAAAATTTGGTCTTAAAGTAAAAGGAATTCAGGGCGTTTCAACCTTATCTGAAGTGGGACTAAAAGATATTTCTAATATGGTGGATTTTGTAATAGAGCATGAGATTCGTTCTATTTTTGTTGAAACCTCCACTTCTGATAAAACAGCACAGTCTATAGTAGATGGATGTAAAGACAAAAACTACGCCCTTGAATTAGCCGGTCCGCTTTATTCAGATGCTTTGGGCGAACCTGATGAAGCAACAGGAACGTATGTGGGCATGATCCGGAAAAATGTACAAACAATTGTAGCAGGATTAAAATGAGAGAACAAATTTCGGTAGAAGTACATAACCTAACCGCCTCTTATGGGGGACGTCCGGTCTTGTGGGATATAGATTTTGAATTACCGGCGGGAGAGATAATCGGGATCATTGGACCCAATGGATCCGGAAAAACGACCTTGCTCAAAACGATTATGGGGATCATGAAACCCTCCTCCGGTTTTGTGAAAATATTTAACCAATCACTGGATAAAGTAAGAGATCGTGTAGCTTATGTACCACAAAAAGAATCGGTAGACTGGGATTTTCCGGCCTCTGTTTTTGACGTAGTGATGATGGGGAGGTACAGAAAAAATAAACTGCTGAAACGGATGAATAAGGTAGATACCCAAGTGGTCAATCAATGCATTGAACGGGTAGGGTTGACAGCTTTGAAGAATCGGCAAATTGCACAACTGTCCGGCGGGCAGCAGCAAAGGGTTTTTATCGCCAGGGCCCTGGCACAAAATGCAGATATTTACCTGATGGATGAACCTTTTTCAGGAGTAGATGCCGCTACAGAAAATTCTATTCTCACCTTGCTGCAAGAGATGAAAGCAGAAGGGAAAACAGTGGTCATCATCCATCACGATTTGCAAACGGTTTCAGAATATTTTGGC
Source organism: Crocinitomicaceae bacterium (assembly GCA_040880585.1). Lineage (GTDB taxonomy): Bacteria > Bacteroidota > Bacteroidia > Flavobacteriales_D > Crocinitomicaceae > Paracrocinitomix. The sequence goes on from JBBDID010000010.1 coordinate 5,808, forward strand.
TATTTGATCCTCTTGAATACACGATTGATCGCAAAGGGAAGCCTACAAGAAGTATTCACCAAAGAAAATATTTCAGATGCTTACGGCGGGCAATTAACCTTGTTGGCAAAAGTGGTAGAGATCATTAAAAAAACCGAATTCCCTATTCGGGAAAAAGATGTGGACTTGTAAAGGCATATCATCTTCAGAAAATGAAAAAACAATGCTGAAATAACAGAAAGCAAGCAGAAAATGCAAACATTCATAGACTTCATAACATTTAAAGATCCCAACGTAATCTATGTGGTAGTCGGTATGTTTTTTATTAATTCCTCTTCGGCTTTGATGGGGACTTTTGCGTTGTTGAGAAAACGTTCCCTGATTGGTGATGCAGTGGCGCACTCACTTTTACCGGGATTGTGTTTGGGGTTTATGGTAAGTGGCGAAAAAAACATCAGTTATTTGATGATGGGCGCCTTTTTCACCGGTTGGCTCTCCACCTTTGCGGTAGATATCATTGTGAATCGATCAAAAATAAAGCAAGATGCTGCGATTGGAATTGTTTTATCCACCTTTTTTGCAGTGGGAGTGGTACTGCTCACGCATATACAGAACGATCCCGGCGGACAGCATGCGGGCTTAAATAATTTTCTTTTTGGACAGGCAGCGGCGATCAACCGTTCAGAAGTTGCGGTATTGGGAATTGTTTTACTGATGATAAGCGGAGCCATTATTGTGTTTTATCGTTCATTTTTGGTGGTTTCATTTAATCCTGACTTTGCCAAATCTATTGGATTACCGGTGCGGTGGATTGAATTTTTAATGACCTCTCTTACGGTATTGGCTATTGCTTCCGGTATCCAGGCGTTGGGGGTCATTTTAATGGCGGCTTTGATCATTACACCGGCTGCAGCGGCAAGATTCTGGACGCACCATTTGGTGAAAATGTTACTGCTTGCGGTCATGTTTTCTGTCTTATCCGGAACAATAGGAGCGTATATTTCTTATGCCAAAGCAGGGATGCCAACCGGACCCTGGGTAGTCGTTATCCTCTCTTTTTTGATGGGGATTTCCATTTTGATGGCACCTAAAAAGGGAATACTCGCACGCCTGCAACAAGCCCGTAGAAATCGACAAAAAATTCTTCATGAGAACATCCTGAAAGCGATCTTTCAATTTCATGAAACCAAAGGACACAAAAAATTAGCGCAACAACTGAGCGTGAATGAGGTATTGAGTATTCGGAACTTTGATACCTCTGACCTACAGAGAGGATTGAGACGATTAAAACAAAAAGATTACGTGATAGAAGATCAGGGTGCTTACCAACTCACCGAAAAGGGAAAAACAGAAAGTAAACGAATTGTTAGACTACACAGATTGTGGGAGCAGTACTTATTGAAACGCACCAGTATTGAATCAGATCACGTGCACTCCGGAGCGGAAGCCATAGAGCATATTATCACCCCGGATTTAGAAAAAGAATTAGAAAAAGAGCTAGGAATCAAGGGAATTCCTGAAGAAGATTATTAATGAACGATTTTTGGATCATACTCACGGCGGCCCTGGTGGCCATCAACGCTTCTGTTTTGGGCGTGTTTTTAGTGCTCAGAAAACTCTCTATGGTGGGAGATGCCATTTCGCATGCGGTATTGCCGGGAATTGTAATCGCCTATTACTTTTCAGGAGACCGAACCTCACCCTTTCTATTGCTGGCAGCTGCTGTAACAGGAGTGATTACGGCCCTGATCATTGATTGGCTATCAAAAAAAGCAAAAGTGCAGGGAGATGCTTCAATTGGCATTACTTATACCATGCTTTTTGCTTTGGGGATGATCATGCTCTCCTCCTGGTTTCAGGGAAATGTAGATATTGATCTGGATTGCGTCCTTTATGGAGATATCGCCCTGATCAATCTGGACAAGGTCATTGTAGATCAAAATTTGTATATCGGACCCCTGGCTTTTCATATAGAAGCGGGGGCATCCCTCATTGTTTTCACCACATTATTCATTGGATTTAAAGGATTTAAATTACTCAGTTTCAATGAAGATTTTGGACTGTCCATAGGGGTGAATATGCAAAAGTGGCATATTGTTTTAATGGTATTGGTTTCAGTGGTTACCGTAGCCTCTTTTGAAGTAGTGGGCGCCATTTTAGTAGTAGGGTTTTTAATTATACCTGCCGCCACTGCCCAACTGTTTTGTAAGCAATTAAAATCCATGCTGTTTTGGGCCGCTTTCCTTGCTGTTTTGGCCGTCTTGCTAGGGTATGCATGGGCGATTTTTCTGAACGTAAGTATAGCAGGGGCTATGGTTACAGTATCCGGATTCATGTTTTTCCTGCTTTTTTTGGTGCAGCTGCTTGTAAAGGGACGTAAAAAGCAGGAAGGTGATTCATTATCTTCTACCCAACAGGTTTGACTTGTTAAAAACGCCATTTCAATTTTTATAATTATTGATTTACAGACCGTTCTATTTTTACCCAGTGCCGGCGCGAGCGTCCCGCTCGTGCTGGCGTGATTTTTTTATGACGGGTCAGGGAGTAACTGATTTTTTCTATTGACAAAGGGCTGCATCCGCTTAATAGTGGAATTTATTCCGATATTTGGGTGGATGTAAACCCATTATGGGGTTTATGCGGATGGTTGGCAATAATTAAAAAATATGTTTAGAAATTTATTCAAGCAAAAAGAATTAAAAAACAATACAGGTATTAATCATGATGATTTTTTTAATTCGTTAAGAGAAAAAGAATATCACAGACTCACAGCAAATCAACAAGTATATCTTGATTATACGGGTGGTAATCTTTATAGTGATTCTCAATTATCTTTACACAGCAAAATTCTTACCCAAAATGTATTTGGAAATCCGCATTCCACAAACCCTACTTCACAACTTACAACTCAACTTGTTGAAGAAGCCCGCAGTAAGGTTTTAGATTTTTTTAACGCACAGGATTACTATTGTATATTCACTCAAAATGCATCAAGTGCACTTAAAATTGTAGGTGAATGTTATCCATTTGATTCAGACAGTCATTTTCTTTTGCTTTCGGATAATCATAACTCAGTAAATGGAATAAGAGAATACTGCAAAAGTAAGGGAGGAGAGTACACCTATGTGTCCGTTCAATATGAAGATTTGCAAATAGATTCAAATGACCTAAACACCCATTTAAATCATTTCCAAGACAAAAAAAACAAACTATTTGCATATCCCGCTCAATCAAATGTTTCAGGAGTTAAACACAGTTTAGAATGGATTGAAAAAGCACAAAGTAAAGGGTGGGATGTATTATTAGATGCAGCCGCATTTGTACCTACTTCCGAATTAAATCTTTCAATAGTTAAACCTGATTTTGTATCCATCTCTTTTTATAAAATTTTTGGTTATCCAACAGGAATAGGCTGTTTACTCATAAAAAAGTCAAAATTCAACAAATTAAAAAAACCCTGGTTTGCTGGAGGAACAGTTACATTGGCAGGTGTAATATCTCCATCTCACTATCTTGCCGATAATCATGAAAAATTTGAAAATGGGACCATCAACTACTTGGATATTCCAGCGCTTAAAATTGGGTTAGATTATATTGAATCTATTGGTATGAAACGAATTAATGAACGTGTGACTTCATTGATTAATTATCTATATTCTGGGTTGGTTGGTTTAAAACACAATAACGCGGAAAAACAACTAAATATTTTTGGGCCAAAAGACAGAGAGAATGTTGGTGGCACTATTATTATGACGTTTTTAAATCCTGATAATACCCCAGTACCTTTTGAAGCAGTTGAGCAGATGGCAAATAATAAAATGATTTCGATTCGATCTGGTTGTTTTTGTAACCCAGGGATTGATGAAATCAATAACTGCCTTTCAACGGAAGAATTATCAGGTTATTTTACAAGCAGAGATAAAGGTAATTATTATGACATGATTACTTTTTTAAATAAAATGAGAGGGGCTACGCGAGTATCTGTAGGCATAGCAACTACAAAAAAAGACCTTGATACTTTTATTGGGTTTGTTAAAGAATTGTCTAACCAAACTATTGACAATAAAGCCTATGAGCAATAGCTCCCTGCGGGATTTACAGACCGTTCTATTTTTAGCTGATCAGTTTGTTAACAGCTGAGAGTAACTGAATTTTTCTATTGACAAATGGCTACATCCGCTTAATAGTGGAATTTATTCCCGATATTTGGGTGGATGAGAATCCATTATGGGGTTTATTCGGATGTTAGGTGTTATCGAAAACAATTAAAAATTTTAAACAATGAAGTATTTTAGAAGATTATTCGTCTCGATTTTTATCTTGATAGTCACTGCTCCGTGTGACGCCCAAATTCCTAATTATGTACCGACAGATAGTCTAATCGGTTGGTGGCCTTTTACGGGTAATGCTAATGATCAAAGTGTTAATGGAAATGATGGAACTGTATTAAACGGAACAATTTTAAGCAACGATAGGTTCTCAAATGCAAACAGTTCTTATATCATAGATGGTATAAATTGTCCAGATGCAAAAGGTGTTTCTCTACCTTCTCCGATAGACCATACAGAAGATTATTCGGTAAGTATTTGGTATCAAACTATAGATTCAACAAAGACAGATCAGTCAATATTTAACTCGTTTCCACATGAATACATTGCAGTCAACTTTAACTATCCTTACGGTGGTTTTGATAACAAAACATGCTGTTTTTTAGGTAATGGAGGATGGCAAATCTTTGGTAATACTGCAAACTGGGATACTTATAATTTAATGGACTGGCATCATATAGTTGTAGTTAAAGATAGTTTTAATATAAAGTTTTATCAAGATGGTCTTCTATCGTATACACAGGTAATATCTTCTGGGTTTAATAGTGGTAGTTTTAACGAAATTGTGGTAGGCGCAATCAGTATTAATGGTGGAAGCCAATGTTATGAGACGTTTAAAGGTCGTATTGATGATGTTGGTGTTTGGAACAAGACGCTAACGAATTGTGAGATCCTTGACCTATACAATGCTCAAATAAATACAATTTCGTCGATATCCCAAACTGGAAATACTTTAACCTCAAATCAAATAGGAGCGAACTATCAATGGCTCGATTGTGACAATGGGAACGGGATTATTCCAACAGAAACTAATCAATCTTACACACCTGCCATATCAGGAAGTTATGCTTTAGAAGTTGATTATAATGGATGCATTGATACTTCAATTTGTACTCAAATATGTTTTTCCACAATCATTAATAATCCGATTGATTTAACAATAACAATTTCAAATAATGCTTTGTTTGTCGTAGAATCTTCAAATGGCACAGCAACTTATCAGTGGCAAACTGATCCGGGTGGTGGATTTCAAGATTTGGTTGATGGAGGACAATACACAGGAACAACAAATGATTCTCTAATTATTTCAAACACCACTCTAGGAAACGATAATCAATTACTTAGATGCTTGATAAATAATGGAGCATGTATTGACACCACATCTCAAGCAATATTAACCATTATTGACGATTCAGGTATAGAAAATATTTACCGTTATAATGTTACTATTTATCCAAATCCCACAACGAACAATTTAAATATAAAGGTAGAACCAGATTTATTTGGAGTAGAGTACATGGTGATTAATCAATTAGGACAAGTGCTTTATATTGGTAACATAACTACTGAACTTACTACAGTCAAACTAGACGAATTCTCTTCAGGTATGTATTCAATAATAATTATGAAGAATAACGGCAAAATTGTTGTACCATTCAATATCAATAAATAGATGAAGTATAAAGAAATTCAAGCTGTGTTTTGTCAACGCAATGAAAAAACTATAAGCTCATGTGCGATTGCTGATGCCAAAAGAAAATTAGGTTATCCGGTCAAATTTTCTTCGAATCGAATTAATAAAACTAAAATTCAAAAAGAAGCAACTACATTTGAAATAATTGAGGTAAAAAGAATTCTGAGAGTAAAAAACGAAAACAACACCTACCCCAGTGCCGGCGCGAGCGTCCCGCTCGTGCTGGCGTGGAAAGTGAAGTAAGATCAAAATCAATAAAATCAGATTTTACAAAATATTTTCGGTTGATAATCTTGAAAATAGGAGACGATTTACTCAAAACATCTCAACTCAATTTTCAATTTTTTATCTGTACGGTTAGAAGTTTAGACTGTGTCCCTTGTTTCATTAAAAAAGTCAACTGGGAATCGCTATCCTGTACAGCAAAAAACGGATAAAGAATTGTTGTGCTTGAGGCGAAATCCCCTTCAAACGGAATCGGAGCATGCATTAAACCATTTTCGTCAATTTGAACGAGAACCGGAATAAGCCCGGCACCATGATTTTTTATATATTTTTGAATCTGATCGTTGTATACTGCCGTTAATTTGCCATTGCAAATGAAAAATGCAGCGTAAAATTGATGGTTATTATTTGTGGCTGAAAAATCTTTACTCAATTCAATTTGAAACTTTTTACTACCATCCATATTCAATCCAATAACATAATTGCTTTTATGGGTATAGTTATAATTGTATGTTGGAATAGTTGATCCGGGATTTGCCACTTCTGAAACTGATTTATATTGTTCAGCGACCAGATATACTGTTGAATTGCTGATCAATACTTTTCTTGTTTCCAGTATTTCAACCGGAGAATCAAGGGCAAAGGATGTCATTATATCTTCAGATTTTCCCTTATTGGTATAATAAAATACGCCTGCCATTTTTTGATCATTCACTGTTAAGGTAGTTCTCTCGTAATAGATACCGCATACAATCAGCTCATTATCTGAATTTACTGTGTGGGTAAAACTGGTCACATACAAAGGATCTCCGAGATCGATCGTATATTCTTTCAACTTACTGTCATCCATCAGTTGGTAGATGGTCAGGGATTTTTCACCGTTCTTTAGGGTCGTTCTTTTGATAATGTAGACTGTTCCGTCATCTGCTACTTTTAATATCAGTTTTTTGTTCTTAGTATTTTCACCGGGTATCTTCAAAGAAACTTCTTTATCTTTTGATAAACCGTCTGAATAAACTGCTATTTTCAAAGAGGCTTCCTCCTTTCTCTCATAAGGTAATTCAGCCATGACAGCCATCTTTTTATTTCCGGGAGAAACAGCCACGTGATTAAAACCTGAATTCATCAATTTGTCAAATGCAAAACTCATCACCTCGGTTTCAGAACTCGAGACAACACCATTAGAAACTTCCCTTGCTAAAAATCTATTTTTACCTGTGTTTTTGTCTTTATTTTGTACAAGGGCATATTGTTTATTTCCAAAGATGATTACATCTCTTATATCAAATGAATTCTTGAAATCACCACCAGGAATCTCCAGTTTTCCTGAAAAAGTTGTTTTACCATTAGCATCATAAGAATATTGATTGTAATTCAGGACAGCAGATTCAAATTTTTCTGAAATAAATATGCGCTCCCCGTTGAGTGATAAATTGATCGGATCACTATCAGGTAGCAATTCAACCGTACCGATATCATGTTTTGAAAAAGTTAGGTCCTGAGCATTTGATAGCGTGAATAATAATAAGGTAGCTGTTAAGGATGGGATGATAAATTTTAATCTTTTCATTATTTATTTTTTTTAATTATTGGCCTGAATTCGATTCTTAAGATCACTAAAAATTAAGACATAGTCGTCTTTTTGTTTGCGTTCTTCAGAAGAAAGTTTTAAGGTATTTAACCGATTTATTATCTTTTCAGCTTCAGAAGTGTTTTTCAAGGCAAAGTGCACTTCTAGTAAATTGAAGCAGATCGCGGTAGTAATGTCAGCATTAATGAGCGCTTTTCTATTGTCCGGTTCAGATTTGTTCAATGCACTGTTCCAGATTTTCACTACTTTTTCTAGTTTTTCACGTCCGGTTTGTTCATCATCCAAAATTAATTTGAGTCCGGAAGAGGATTCGTTGAAAGCTTCCATCAGGTCACTGTAGCTGTCATCCCTGGATTTCACATAATACAAACTCGTAGTTCGCCCTGTCTTTTGATAGCCGAATTTATCATTTACTAAATCATTTAAAAAGGTCAAATTGGCCTGAAATATTTTCTCTTCAGTGGTTTTGATCAAAAGGTCTCTGTTGACAGGGGTTCTACTTTCTGTTTCTTTGGATTTATAGACGGTATAAGTGTTCAGTTCCTGAGGAGTTTCATTGAAAATTTCGGTTCCGTCTGGCAATGTCAATGTTACAGACATAGGATGCCTGTATGAAAACTCGGTGTAATAATAATTGACAGGACGTGTACTTGATTTTCCGTTAGAGTAATTGGTAACATTCTTTTGAATAGTCATTTGTCTTGGTTCAGTGTAATCATAACCATATAAAGTTACTTTGATATGGACAGCATTTTCATCTTTATTTTCATACCCTCCAAGACGGAGATAAGTATTTGCTACAACCGGATAATCATAAGTCGTTTGTAGTTCAGGTTCTTTTACGGTTTTCATTACAGGTTTTGGGGGTAAGTGTTTTACAGGTTTTGTACTCTCTTTTAGCACTTTATTTTCTACCACTTTTTCAACAAATCCTTTTTCATTATACTCTTTCATTTCCTGCTCATACTGATCTTCTGCAGCCTTAAGTTCAGCAGGATATTGTTCTGATTTTATTCTGAACTCTTCTTCAGCTGCACTTTTTTCCTTTGTATAAGCGTCGAGTTTAGCCGCATTGTCGGCTTCATAAGTGGCGAATACTTCAACACTGTAATTTTTAATCAGCTTGTCTAAAGGCTGTTTAGGGAGTTTTACATAATTATATTCAATTTTTTCTTCCTTTACTTTTTGTGCAAAAGCCCAAACGCTACTCAGCAAAAAAAACATGATCAGATAAAGAGGACTTCTTAAAACCATAGTAAGTAAATAGTGGTATGCTAAAAATAGGTAAATTATTGGAATTCAAACTAAATTTCAACCGAGTTTAGGGATAAAGCTGTCCAAAGGATTTAAAAATCGATATCAAAATCTTCTACAACCATTTGAACGGGCGGACCAGCTTGTCCGGCTACTCCAACTTGTCCCGGAGATCCGGAAACACCATCACTCTTAGTATTTTGTCCTTCAAGGGGTGTGCCTGCTTCCCCTGCCTTACCAGCTTCTCCTGCTTTTCCAGCAGCACCCCCCATATTGGATACAGAAATGCTGTTCTTTATCTCTTTTGCAGAGGGATGGATAAACACATACAATGATCCGCCATTTCCACCATTACCTCCGTTGGAACCGTCCCCGCCAATGCCTCCTTCTCCCGGTTCTTTAATTTTAGAATCGGTTTTTTTGCCGTCTTTTCCATCTCCACCATCCCCGCCGTCTCCACCATCTCCGCCTTTTCCTCCGTTTAAGTTGAACCGAATTGCATAGCCCAGATCTTTATTTTTGTAGTAATACATTTTTGAAGTGGTCAGATCCGTTACTCTTATGTAATAAAAACCAGAGGAGTTTTCTTTGTAGATATGGACGTAGAGATCATGTCCATTTTCTCCATCCAATCCCGGCTCGCCATCTCCTCCATCTTTTCCGTTTCGCAGTAAAAGTGGTGTTCCTCTGTTGTTGCCACTTTCTCCATCTTTGCCACTCGCCCCATTAAAATCAAGTGTCAAATCGCCTTTGTAATTAAACGCAATGGCATTGCTGTCTGTAAAACTCCAGTTTCGCTTTTCAAAGGTAGTTTTGATATAAACTGAGTCAAGTGAAAAATCTTCCGGGTACTTTTCAATAGTCACCCAACCTCCTTTGACTTTACCTCCTTTCACCTGATGTGTCAAGCCACGTTTACCACTTATTTCAGTCTTTTTTCCGGATGGAAAAACCAAATAAGTAGACAATTTAATGCGTTGCCCATAATTGATAGCCGCTCCTTCGTTTACCTCTGTTTGGATGCTTTTTGCCTTCTTAAGGTGTTTGCTGCTTAGGCATGAACTGAGTAAAAAGATCACTGAGATCAGAATAAAAGCAGTTGGTTTGCGTATCGATTGTATCATTTATGCAAAAATAAAATAAAACGGATGATCTTCAATTATTATAATGATTTCGTTAAATTCGTGGCTGCTTGTCGGTAGGCAGGCTTCAATTATTGCACGAAAAACTTAATTATATGACATACGATATTATTGTTGTGGGAAGTGGTCCCGGGGGATATGTAGCAGCGATCAGGGCGTCGCAGTTAGGATTAAAAACAGCCATTGTTGAAAAGGCAGAACTGGGCGGTGTTTGTCTGAATTGGGGATGTATTCCTACCAAAGCATTATTAAAAAGCGCCAATGTTTTCGATTACATTTCTCATGCAGAAGATTATGGTATTTCTGTGAAAGATCCCAAAGTAGATTTCCCCAAAATTATCAAGAGAAGTAGAGGAGTGGCTGAGAAAATGTCAGGAGGCGTACAATTTTTGATGAAAAAGAATAAAATTGAGGTCTTAAAAGGATTTGGAAAAATAAAGGCCGGAAAAAAAGTAGAGGTCACAGACGATAAAAGTAAAACTACAGAGTATGCGGCCTCAAAAGGTATTATTTTAGCAACGGGAGCTCGCTCAAGAGAATTGCCTAACCTCAAACAAGACGGCAAAAAAATTATTGGTTACCGTGAAGCCATGACCCTTCCGAAAATGCCCAAATCTATGGTTGTTGTGGGATCCGGAGCGATTGGATCTGAGTTTGCCTATTTCTACCAATCTATGGGCGTTGAGGTGACGTTGATAGAGTACATGCCCACTGTTGTTCCCTTAGAAGATGAGGAGGTGTCTAAACAATTGGAGCGTAGTTTTAAGAAACAAGGGATGAAGGTCATGACCAATTCGTCTGTTGAGTCAGTAGATACTAAAGGGAAATCCTGCAAGGTAAAAGTGAAAACAAAAAAGGGAGAAGAAACGCTGGAGTGTGATATTGTTTTGTCAGCCGTTGGGATAACGACCAATTTAGAAGGAATAGGACTGGAAGAGGTTGGAGTTGCAACTGATAAAGGAAAAGTACTCGTCAATGATTATTACCAGACGAATATTCCGGGATATTATGCTATTGGAGATATTACACACGGTCCTGCACTTGCACACGTGGCTTCAGCTGAAGGAATTATCTGTGTAGAAAAAATTGCAGGGATGCATGTTGAACCATTGGATTATGGAAATATTCCGGGTTGTACATACTGTTACCCTGAAGTTGCTTCAGTAGGATTGACCGAGAAGGCAGCAAAAGATGCGGGATATGATATCAAAGTAGGAAAATTTCCTTTTTCAGCATCAGGAAAAGCTTCTGCAGCGGGTGCAAATGATGGTTTTGTAAAATTGATATTTGATGCCAAATACGGAGAATTGTTAGGCGGCCACATGATTGGAATGAATGTTACAGAAATGATCGCTGAGATTGTAGCGGTTAGAAAACTGGAAACAACCGGCCATGAATTGATTAAAACGGTTCATCCGCATCCGACTATGTCTGAAGCTGTGATGGAAGCTGCAGCTGCTGCTTATGATGAAGTAATTCATTTATAATACACAGCATTCAAAAGATCAAAAAGAGCCGTTTCAACTTTGAAATGGCTCTTTTTTAACTTATTTTCGGGTTCTGAAAACAATGACTTCCATTCCTTTCCAATTTGTTTGGAAATCTTTATGCATTCCGTTTCTTTTTGCCACTGCCTGAGAGAGCAAATTATCTTTATGGATAATGGAGATAAGTGAATCGGCCATTTGCTGTTGAAAGGCATTTTTTTTAAAATGTTTGGCGGCTTCTGTAGCATATCCGTTTCCCCAATATTGAGGTAAAAGGTGATAACCAATCTCCACTTCTTGCTTTCCGTCTACTTCTTGTTTGAGAAGCCCGCACTGTCCAATAAAGTCATTTGTTTTTTTTAGATGAAGGGCATACATTCCGTAGGTACCATTTCGGTATCGCTCCAATTGAGAGTCTATCCATTGGCGGGCACGTTCTTCAGGTGAAATGTTCAGTTTGGGAAAATAACGCATGGCTGATTCATCCGATAAAAAAGGAATCCACATCCGGGCATAGTTTTCATCCAAAGGGGCATAGACCAAACGTTCAGAGGGAGGGAGGTCTAAATAACTCATCAAGACAGTTGTTCTTTGGGTTTCTCCCTTACCTGATCGGCAGCACTCATTCTCTCTTTGTTTAGGTTTTGCATTCTTCGTTCTACATCTACAATCAATACTCCGGCTTCTTCTGCTGTGATTCTACCTGTTTTTAGTAATTCATTTACTTTTTTCTTCTCTGTGTTCAACAAAGTTCGAATTGCCTGCCGGGTAGAAACATGACGGTAGATGTTGGGATACTGATTTTTGAAATTTCTTAAAAAAGTCAATGCCTGAATGTTGTTTTCTTCAATCTCTCGTTCCATTTCTTCCAAAATCTGAGATTCTCCTTCTTTTTCTGAAGATTTTTGCATCTCTTTCAACATTTTCATGCATTGTTGTTGTGCCATAAAAAATCCCTTGGCGGCATCAAAACTGGCGGCCAGTTTTTCAACGTATCTTTTAGATAAAAATTTACGCAATAAGCCAAATTTTTTCAGGGAGTTTTTGGTGTCCAGTAATTCATCTAAATCGCCCCGATCTGATAGCAATTGTTCACCTTCAGAATCCAAAATTTCATTGATCTCAGAAACGAGTAAGTTATAGGCACCGGAGGATATTAAACCGTCTTTAAACTGTGCCCAGTAAGAACTTTTTTCTTTTTCCAGTATTCTTCTTCTCGCTTCTTCCTTAAAGTCAGTAAGATCTTCCAGATCTTCTGTTTCTGTAGATGGCGGAAGGTAATTTTCTGCTGCTTTCCAGTTTACTTTCTTGAAAAAACGATCTTTTGATAATTCATCAATGGTGGAGACCGTTTCTTGATAAACATAGTCTTTTGCAGACTCAATGACATATTTTTTGGTTTTAGAAACAGAAGTCAATCCCAATATCTTTGCTACAGGCTTCATAGTTGTAGCATTGATCAATAAAGTCAAGGACACAATTCCGGCGGTTAAAAATAAAAATTCGTCTCTGACCTCATGTGGAATGGCTGGGGATGATTCTACAATAAGCGCAAGTGCCAATGCAATAGCACCTCTCAATGCGCCCCACCACATAGCTTGTGGATGATTTTTACCCAGCCCGTATCCTGACCGATTCATCAGTGGATATAACAAGGCTATCACTATTGCCCTCACAATGTGGATAATTACGTAAATGGCCAGTAAAAGCCAGACATCAGAGTAAGAAAAGTGCGTTTTCTCGGCAATTACAACACCAACAATTAAGAAAATTAAAGTGTTAGCGGTAAAGGCTGTAAACTCCCAAAATTCATGGATGAAATGTTGTACTTCCGGTGAAATTTTTGTTCGACCCGGTCCGGCCATCATCAATCCCAAAGTAACCAGCCCTAATACACCAGAAACACCAAAAGCATGCTCACTGATAAAGAATGTTAAATAGGCGAGGGCAACAATTAGTGTAATTTCAATGAGCATATCGTTGAAAACAGATCGCATCCATTTTAATCCTAAAAATCCAATAATAGCCCCGATTAATATTCCCCCAAAAGAGACTCGAAAAAATTCCAAAAAGGGAGAGTAGCCCAATTCTTGCCCGGTAATCCCAAGAAAAATTACCATGAAGATAACAATAGCAGTTCCATCATTCAGCAAAGATTCACCTTCAATAAGGGTTCCTAATTTTTTGCTTGCACCCAATTCTTTCAGTATAGCGACTACTGCTACAGGGTCAGTGGCAGAAACGACCGTTCCAAACAAAAGTATAATCTCCAAACTCCAGTTTTGCAGACCCAAATCAAAATAAATTAGTGCCCAAACCCCAAGTCCGGTGAGTATAATAGCAACAATGATCCCCGGAACAGCAAGCAATACGGAATTGGTGAAAGATTTTTTAAAAGTGTGCACGTCCATGGCAAATGCGGCTTCAAAGATCAATATGGGTAAAAAGATATAGAGAATGAGGTGGGGGTCTAAGTCTCCTGCCCAATCTATTGCCCGATCTAAAACACCGGTGGGCATATTTTGCCCAAAGAGGACAAAATTTTCAAAGACTTCATTTCTTCCCAAAAGACCGATTAGTATACCAATGATCAATAGAGCAACTGTGAAAGGCAAGCCTATCTTTGATAAGAAATGACGAGTAGCTGCACCGATAATTAAGGCCAAAATGATAAACAACAAAGGGCTGAAGTCAGTTCCGTGGCCATGTTCTTCATCATGATGCGCTGCTTCAGAATGGTCATTGCTCTTTTGCTCACCATGTTCTTGATTTTCCGAAATACTTGCTGTTGACGGCTGATGATTACTATTTTTAACGGTGTCAATAGAAGTAATGGAAATAGGCCCCTCTTCTAGGGTGTCATGCTGAGAATAAACAAAATTTTGAAAGGTGAATAAGGTCAAGATCAGTACCAAATTCTTAATAAAAGAGAGGTTTTGAATCATATTGAGTAGCTTACATTCAGAGTAAATGTAATAAATTCAATGAATTATTTATGGAGTAGTAATTGATAATTTTGACAAGCTCAGTAAAAGAGCAGATGAATTACATCATCTCAAATTCTTTTCCGGCTTTCATTTCACCCATTAATTTGGATTGTAGATTTTTAAAGTCGTACAGGTCTTCATCTAACATGTGAGTGGGAGAAATATTTTTTAATGCCGTAAACATAATCTCTGTTCGACCCGGGAAAGTCTCTTCCCATTTAGCGATCATACTTTTCACAACTTGTCGTTGCATATTGGGTTGAGCGCCACATAGATTACACGGAATAATCGGATAATTACGAATCTCTGCCAGTTCTTTGATTTGCGCTTCTTTCACAAAAGCCAGGGGTCTTAAAATGACAAATCGGTCATCATTGGTGCGATATTTGGCGGGCATGGTCTCAATTTTTCCGGCAAAAAATAAATTCAGAAAAAAAGTTTCCAGTATATCTTCCCGGTGATGACCCAGTGCCAGTTTATTACAGCCCAAGCGTTCTGCCGCTTCATAAAGCGTTCCTCTTCGCAGTCGTGAGCAAAGACTACAAGTGGTTTTTCCTTCGGGTGTCTTTTCTTTTACGATAGAGTAGGTGTCTTTTTCTACAATTTCAAAAGGGGCGCCAACGGCTGTAAGGTAATTGGGTAAAACTTCTTCCGGAAATCCGGGTTGTTTTTGATCAAGGTTAACGGCTATGATCTCAAAATTGAAAATAGAGGCTTTTTGAATTTGCATTAAAATATCAAGTAAGGTATAGCTGTCTTTGCCGCCTGATACACATACCATGATCTTATCGCCATCTTCAATCATGTTGTAATCATTGATGGCATTCCAAACCGTTTTTTTAATTTTACGGTTCAATTTTTCTTCGCAATTATCCTTCTCTTTTTTCAATCAATTTTGTTTTTATTAATACGGTCATACAGTACAATACTCCCTGAAACGGCTACGTTCATTGAGCGTGAACCCGGTAATTGAACCAGGTGATGACAACGTCCCAGTACAGCTTCAGGTAGCCCATTGTTTTCTGCTCCAAGCAGGTATGCTGCCCGTGCCGGGTGTGCAAAGGTACGAATAGGAGTTGAATTTTCATACATCTCTATTCCGACAAGCTGGGTAGAGTGGGGTAACGATTTGTAAAAGTGATCAAAATCGTCATATTTGTAAAAGGGAATCTTCGCCCAGGTTTTTAAAGTATCTGAGGTTTGTCCGGTATATTTTCCATCAATGATGAAGATAAATGAAGCGCCCAGTATATAAGCAGATCGCCAGAGGGTACCAATATTGTGGGTTGTTTTTGGCTGATACACACCGATCCCAAAAAATTGTTCGTCTTTTATGTCCCACCGCTGTTTCATGACTTCTTAGATTCCACTTCTGCTTGTAGTTCTTGTTTTTTGAAGATGAGGGCATATTGTCCTTTTTTTGCCAGTAACTCATCATGTGTTCCTTCTTCAATTATTTCACCCGCTTCCAATACAATGATCTTATCGGCATATTTTAAACTTGAAATTCGGTGTGAGATAATAACCGCTGTTTTATCCTTGAGTTCACTTTTAATAGAATTTAAGATCACTTCCTCTGTTTCGTTATCCACTGCTGAAAGACAATCGTCCAGCACTAAAATTTCAGGCTTTTTTATCAGTGCACGTGCAATTGAAATGCGTTGTTTTTGTCCACCTGACACATTAATCCCTCTTTCACCCAAGCGGGTTTCATATTGATCGGGGAAATTCATAATATTATCATGAACACCGGCATTTTTTGCTGCCTCAATCACTTTTTCGTCTGAAACGGATGATGAATCTATACCAAACGCAATGTTATTTTTGATGGTATCCGAAAATAAAAAATGCTCCTGGGGGACATATCCCAAATGTTTTCTCCAGGCTTCAAGGTTGATGGTTCTTAAATCTTTACCGTCAATTTCTATACTTCCCTGAGTGGGATCTACCAAACGCATCAGTAAATAGGCAAGTGAAGATTTGCCTGAACCGGTTCTGCCCAAAACACCAACCGTTGTTCCCTTTTCAATACTTAGATTGATATTTTTTAGCACTGTCGTGCCGGAATTGTCATAATCTAAATTCACCTGATTGAATACAATCTGCTTTTCAAACTCAAAGGGATCATCTGAAGTAGAAACGATATCGGGTTTTACCTTTAGAAATTCATTAATGCGACTTTGAGAAGCAGCCGCACGTTGCACGAGTGAAGTAACCCATCCCACTGAAGCAAACGGCCAGGTGAGTAAGTTGACATAAATGACAAATTCTGCAATTTCTCCAGGTTTAATTTCTCCATTAATAGACTGTAATCCCCCTATATAAATGGTTAATACGGTGCTGAGTCCGATCAACAAAACAATAGTGGGCATAAAAAAAGCTTGTGTCCTAACCAGATTCATGGATCGTATTTTGTATTCTTCTGCTTCCTTCTCAAATCGATCTTGAGATTGCTCTTCTTTAACATGGGATTTAATGACACGGATGCCTGAAAATGTCTCCTGTACAATGGTCGATAAAAAAGACTGTTGCCGTTGTACCCGCTCACTTTTTCTATTCAACACACTGCTCACAAAGTAAATTAAAACAGACATGACAGGAAGTGGCATTAAAACGTACATGGTTAATTCAGGATTTGTCGTTAACATCTTGTAGAGTGCAAAAGCAAATAAAATGACAAGATTAACCGTGTACATAATGGCCGGCCCCAAATACATTCTAACTTTTGATACATCTTCTGAAATTCGATTCATCAAATCCCCGGTAGAGTTTTGTTTGTAAAAGCTAAAGGACAATCGCTGGTACTGTTCGTAAATCTCATTTTTCAAATCAAACTCTATATAGCGAGAAACACGGATGATGGTTTGTCTTTGTAAGAAAAGGAAAGCACCGGCAACCAGAGAGAATAAAGCATACAAACCGGCCGACAAAAAAGCAATCTTAAGAAGGGTGTTGAAGTTTTCTTTTACACCGCCTTCTTGCACAGTAGAAATGTCATTAATTGCATTCCTAACCACACCCGGCATTTCAATTTTAAATATATTTTGACCAATGATGAATACCACCCCTAAAACCAAGTACCATTTATACTTGACTAAATATTTATTTAAATAGGATAATGATGACATTTAAAATTAGTAGTTTTGTCTCGCCTTAAACGGGGCAAAGTTAGTATTAAGATTTAGTATTATAATGTAATTCCCCTCAATTATGTTCGAAGTAAAAGATATCAAAGAGACGGCTCTGGGAGAAAATCCTGTCATTGAAAGAATGACTAAATACAATCATGAACAGTTGCTATTTTGTAATGATAATGACACAGGACTTAAAGCAATTATAGCTGTTCATAATACCACATTGGGCCCGGGTTTGGGTGGGACACGAATGTGGTCTTACAAAAATGAATTGGAAGCCCTGACAGATGTCCTTCGCTTATCAAGAGGGATGACCTATAAAAATTCGATTAGTGGTTTGAATCTGGGTGGAGGAAAAGCCGTGATTATTGGAGATGCCAGAAAAGAAAAAAGTGAAGCACTGTTTAGACGATTTGGGAAATTTGTAGAATCATTGGGAGGAAAATACATTACCGCTGAAGATGTTGGGATTACCCCAAGAGACATGACCTGGGTAAATATGGAAACAAATAATGTGGTGGGATTACCCGGTAAAAGTGGAGATCCTTCACCGGTTACAGCTTACGGGGTGTATGTAGGGATGAAAGCGGCAGCAAAAGCAAAATTTGGATCGGATAGCCTGAAAGGTAAAAAAATTGCCGTGCAGGGTGTAGGGAATGTTGGAGAATATTTGGTGGAACACCTTACCAAAGAAGGAGCGGAAGTATTTATATCAGATATCCATGAGCCATCACTGAAAAAGGTAGCCAACAAATATAAAGCAAAACCCGTTGGACTGAATGAAATCTATGAAATTGATATGGATATTTATGCACCTTGTGCACTGGGAGCAACGGTAAATGATGAAACGCTTGCTAAACTCAATTGTGCGATTATTGCAGGGGCAGCAAATAACCAACTGGCTGTTGAAACAATTCACGGGGTAGCCGTTAAAGAAAAAGGAATATTGTATGTTCCGGATTTTATGCTCAATGCCGGAGGTGTAATCAACTGCTTTGCTGAGGTAAAAGGCTATTCGGCAGAATGGGCCATGAGTAATGCAGAGGATATTTATGAAAGAACACTAAAAATAATTGAACGATCTGAAATTGAAAACATACCGACCTATGAAATTGCCAATAGAATGGCTGAAGAAAGAATTGAATCCATTGGCAAAGTAAAACTATCACTATAAAATGTTAAACAGACGTCACCTTAGAATTAAGGTACTCCAAATATTGTATGCTTATTTTCAAACAGAGGATAAAGACCCCCTGAAGGCAGAAAAAGAACTGTATCGTTCTGTTGAAAAAATGTATGAACTGTACATCTATTTTTTGCTGACTTTTGAAGAGTTGGTGAGTTTTGCCGAACAAAGAATGGAAGATCGACAAAAAAAGAAATTTAGACCGTCTGAATCTGATCTTAAACCTAGCCGTAAATTTGCCGATAATCAGATCTTTAAATATTTTGCACAAAATAACGCTTTAAGAAAAAAATCAGAGGAACTGAAGGTCAACTGGGGTGGGGCGGTAAAGAACGATTTGATGCGAAAATTATTCGTTCATATTTCAAATACTGAAGAGTATATACAATATATGAGCAATGAAACGTCTTCATTTGAAGAGGATAAAAAGTTTGTACATACTCTATTTAAAAGAGAAATTGCGAACTTTGGGTTGTTACATGACTTTTTTGAATCGGAAAGTATCTATTGGATGGACGATATTGATTTGATTTGTTCAATGGTGTTGAAAACCATTAAATCAATTGAAGAGAAGAACAGTAAAAGTGGGGCGATCCTACCCCTGTACAAGGATGAAAAAGATGAGAAAAATTTCATCAATATTTTGATTCGTAAAACCTTGGCAAAGGATGATGAAAATGCAAAGATCATTGATAAACTTACCCAAAATTGGGAGCTTGACCGTATTGCGAGAATGGACATTATTTTATTGAAAATGGCACTGACAGAGTTGACAGAACTACAGTCGATCCCTAAAAAAGTGACGCTAAATGAGTACATTGAGATTTCAAAATATTACAGCACTCCAAAAAGTCAGGTTTTTATCAATGGAATTTTGGATAAAGCCATTGGATTACTGGATAAAGAAGGAAAATTATTAAAAACCGGAAGAGGACTAATTAATTAATAAACAGTATGAAAACACGAAGTATTATATTTGGATTATCTCTGATTTTAATGGCGTGTACATCTAACAGTGCCGCCGAAGACGAGCAGCGCAGAGCAGATTTTGCTGAATATATTGATGAGCCTACTGAAATTTCATTTGATGAAATGGAATATGATTTTGGAACGGCCAAAGAGGGAACACAGGTGAAACACGTCTACAAGTTTAAGAATACAGGAGATAAAAATTTAATTTTGATCAATGTAAAGGGATCCTGCGGATGCACGGTTCCTGAAGATTGGCCAAAACATCCGATAGAGCCGGGGGGAACCGGTGAGATCAAAGTAGTATTTGATTCTCAGGATCGGGTGGGAAATGTGCGGAAAAATGTCAGGGTAGAGGCAAATACAAACCCCTCATTAAGTATTTTGACATTGACCGGAGTAATTAACGAATAAATAAATAGTAAAACAGTACATGGGATTATTAACGATTTTATTACAAGAAGGCGGACAAGAAGGTCCGGGAATTGCATCAAACTTATTGTTATTTGGAGCGATAGGAATTATTTTTTACTTTTTCATGCTCAGACCTCAAATTAAGCGAACCAAAGAGGCAAAAAAGTTTCGGGAGAGCTTAGCACAAGGAGATAAAATTGTAACCGCCGGTGGCATCCACGGAAAGATTTTAGAGATCAATGAAAGTACGGTTGTTATTTCTACTGAGGGAAGTGGTAAATTGCGGGTTGAGAAAGCTTCAGTTACGGCTAACCCGGCAGATATGATTGCCAATCAGAAAAAATAATCAGAACTCTATATCCAAATTGAATAGTTTTTGAAGCTTGTGGAGGGATGCATTTTCCTCTGCAAGCTTATTAAACTTGGATTTACTGTCCAGCACGAACGTTTTTTCCGTTTCATCAATTTCATACTCCAAATTGATGTGGGAGTTTTTCAGTTTTACCCTTAAAAACCGAACCAAACTTCCTTTTTCCTCATCCAACTCTGTTCGTTGTATAGAATTTTTGATTTTTAGCGTAATCAGATGGTTGGAATCTACGTGTAAATCGCATTTCATCAAGGTAGCAAAAAGGCTGTTTTTTCGTTCTCTTTTTACACCCAGGGCATACTCTTTCCAACAACGTTGAAGTTGTTCTACCGTATATTCTTCATTTTGCTCTTCTAAAATAGAAGCTTCGGCGTCACGCTTTTTCTCTTCCGGTGGATTTAGCGTAGCTTTGATGCCAATATTGGTAGTGGATAATTTACCACTTGGCTGTGACACTTTTTTTCGCGCCTCCTCACGGTAATGATCTGCACCTGAAGTTTCAGCTACCTGCTCTTTTTTCTGACTCACTGTCGATTGAGCTACCTCTTTTTTAGCGGGTTCAACCGTTTCAGCAACAGTTTCAGCATGAGCCGTCAAGGTATGAGGTTCATACTGTCCTTCATAAGGTAAAATCTCTATTTCAGTATAACTTAAGATGCGACCTCCTTCTTTTTGAGTGTATTCATAATACTTGAAAATTTCATCAATGCCACTTCAACATGAAGTCGTTTATTTTTACTGGCCTTATATTGACTGTCTGCGGCACGTAATAAATCCAGTCCGGTAAGTAAAAAATCTTCAGGTGTTTTCTCAGCCTGTTGCGTATAGGTGGCTTTCAAATCTTCAGGAACATCCAAAATAGAAACGGTACGGGGATCTTTACATACCAGTAAGTTTCTAAGATGCTCAGCTAAACCGAGCATGAACTGGCTACCGTCAAATCCGTTTTGGAGAATTTCATCATACAGCAGTAAATTATCCGGAATTTTTCCCTCCAAAGCAAAATCAGTGACCTTAAAGTAGTAATCGTAGTCCAGTACATTTAAGTTTTGCAGCACCGATTCATAAGTGATATTGTTGTTGCTAAACGATACAATTTGATCAAAAATAGACAAGGCATCCCGCAAAGCTCCGTCTGCTTTTTGTGCAATGATGTGTAAGGCTTTCTCCTCTGCTGTTACTCCTTCACTTTCTGCAATGCTTTTGAGGTGGCTGACTATGTCCTGTATCTGTATTCTGTGAAAGTCAAAAATCTGACAACGGGATAAAATAGTAGGAAGAATCTTGTGTTTTTCAGTAGTAGCCAAAATAAAAACGGCATGTGCCGGAGGCTCTTCCAGTGTCTTCAAAAAAGCATTAAAAGCTGAGGCCGACAACATGTGTACTTCGTCAATGATAAAGATCTTATATTTTCCAACCTGAGGGGCAATGCGCACCTGATCAATCAGGTTTCGGATGTCATCTACTGAGTTGTTAGAAGCAGCATCTAACTCCAGAATATTAAAAGAATGTCCTTCATTAAATGATTTACAAGATTCACAGGTATTACAAGGTTCAATGTTTTCTCCTAAATTAAAACAGTTGAGTGTTTTTGCTAAAATTCGTGCAGTAGTTGTTTTTCCAACTCCCCGAGAACCAAAAAACAAAAAAGCTTGCGCCAGATGGTTGTTTTTAATGGCATTTTTTAAAGTGGTTGTAATGGAAGATTGCCCCACAACCGAGTCAAAAGTCTGCGGTCTGTATTTTCTTGCTGATACAATGAAATTACTCATAGATGTGAAATTCTCTAACAAATATAGTTTAATCTAAAGGCAATCTTTTTAGCTTTAAGCTTGAATTATTAACAATTGATCTTAAA
Source organism: Crocinitomicaceae bacterium (assembly GCA_040880585.1). Lineage (GTDB taxonomy): Bacteria > Bacteroidota > Bacteroidia > Flavobacteriales_D > Crocinitomicaceae > Paracrocinitomix. The sequence goes on from JBBDID010000010.1 coordinate 28,206, forward strand.
ACAAGATTTTCAACAGCAGATTTGATCGGGAAGTAGATGATGAAATGAAAAAAAATCTGGGCACTACACTTTTGCTATTTTTCTACACGGCATTTATATGGGCTGTTGTAACTGATGATGAAGACAGTTTGCTGATGAAATTACAGACGGATATCGCAGATTCTTCCAAATCAGATATTTACAATAGTCTGGCAAAAATTAATAGTAGAAATAATCCGGAAAAGGCAATTTTATACGCTGATACGGCTTACTATTTTGCTTCTCGGGAAGATAATCTGGAAGAAATGGCTAAATCCTTTATGCATAAGGGGATTAGTCACAGATATCTGGATGAATATGACCTGGCATTGGAAAATAATTACATGGCGCTTGAACTTGTTGAATCAATGGGGAATAAGAGTCTTATTGGTGGATGTCATATTAATATAGGGGTGGTTCTATGGATTTCGGGTAAGTTAGAAGAGGCACGGGATCATTATATTATTGCCCGTAATATTATGGTTGAAATTAATGATTTGAAAGGGCTCTCAAGTGTCAATCAAAATATTGGTATTCTTTATGCCATTGACAGTAATTATACCGAATCAAAGAAATTTTTTGAAGAAGCTGCAGAACAATACAAAGAAATTGGTGATTTGTCTGGTTTGGCGCGTACATACGATAATCTAGGGTTGATTTATGAGTTGTTAGGGCAAGATGAAAAAGCACTGGAGTATAACAAAAAAGGTTTTGAGATGCATTCCAAAAATGGTGATAAATACGGCATGATTTCTAGCCTTACATCAAGGGGAGAATTCTTTTTTAAACGAAAAAAATACAGAGATGCAATCCATTGGCTGAAGATCGCATCTGACAGTGCTGCCAATACGCCTTACTTAGACCATAAAAAAGCCATAGAATTTAGTTTGTCCATGTCACATGAAAGTATTGGAAACTACCAAGAAGCACTTCATCATTTTAAAGAACACGCCCGGTATAAAGATTCAATTATTTCTGCAGATGCTCAAAGCAGGATACAAGATCTTGAATCAGTGTATGAAAATGAGCAAAAAGAGCAGGAAATTCAGTTATTAAATAAGAGTGCTGAGTTGAAAGATCTTAAACTGTCAGAAAAAGAAGCGGTAATTGAAAAAGACCGTTACCTGAAGTATGGATTGTTTTTAGGTTTGTTTATGGTGCTGATTATTGCCGTGATATCCATTTATTCATATATCAACAAACGAAAAGCCAACGAAATAATCTATAATCAAAAATTGAAGGTAGAGGAGAAGCATAAGGAGATAACAGATAGTATCAATTACGCTGAAAAAATTCAGTCAGCTTTGTTAGGAAATAAGTTGGAATGGAGTAAGATAGGCAAGGGAAATTTTATTCTTTTTATTCCAAAAGATCATGTGAGCGGTGATTTTTACTGGTGTATGACGGATCCTGAGTCCAATCAATATGCCTGGGTAGCAGCGGATTGCACGGGGCATGGTGTGCCGGGAGCCATGATGAGTATGTTGGGAATTAGTTTGCTAAATGAAATAATGCGGGAGTCGAGAATATTTGAACCTTCAAAAGTTTTGCAACTTATGCGCACAAAAATCATTCATGCATTAGAAAATCAGGGAGATGATGCACAACAAAAAGATGGGATGGACATGGCGCTTTGTGTGTATGATCCGGATCATAAACGATTAAAATTTTCAGGAGCCAATAATCCGCTTTGGGTGATAACTCCAAGAGCGTCTATTGGTGTTGAGTCAAGATTTATTCAGGATGAAAAAAGTGGCTTATTCTTACATGAGGTAAAGCCTTCAAAGCAACCGGTTGGTTTGCATACAGGAGATCAAAAGGAATACCAACAAGTTGAAATCACACTAGAAGAGGGAGATAGAATATACACTTTTTCAGATGGCTTTGCTGATCAATTTGGGGGTGATAAAGGGAAGAAATATAAATACTCCCTCCTCAAAAAAACTATTTTTGAGATGACCCAGCTTTCAGAAAAAGAACAAGAACTTAAATTAAAGGAAATCTTTGATACCTGGAAAGGTGATTTAGAACAAATTGATGACGTCTGCGTAATTGGTGTACGCGTTTAGCGTAGACCAATGGAGCAGTTTACCACGAGCGGGCTCCACTGAGCCGCCCACTGAGCCGCCCACTGAGCCGCCCACTGAGCCGCCCACTGAGCGGAGCCGAAGTGGAAGTCGAAGTGAAAGTCGAAGTGAAAGCCGAAGTGGAAGTCGAAGTGAAAGCCGAAGTGGAAGTCGAAGTGAAAGTCGAAGTGGAAGCCGAAGTGGAAGTCGAAGTGACAGCCGAGTGGTTATAGGAGTTCGACTTTAGGACGGGTCAGTTTAACGAGTATCTAACAACACTCAGCCCGCTATTTTATCAAAAGCAATACTTTTGTGTTTTGCTTTGCGTTCCGAATAAAATCAGTATCTTTGCCCCCTAATTTAAAATTATAGTTATATGAATAGGTACGAAACTGTTTTCATTTTAACTCCCGTTTTGTCTGAAGAACAGGCAAAGGAAGCAGTAAAAGTGTACGAAGATTATATCACTAAAAATGGTGGTAAAATTAAGCACAAAGAATTTTGGGGTCTGAAAAAACTGGCTTACCAAATTCAAAAAAAATCAACAGGCTTTTACAGTTTAGTGGAGTATGAAAATGAAGGTGAATTGATCAAGAAATTGGAGATCGAATTCAAAAGAGATGAACGCATTATGCGATTTTTGACCGTGAAAATGGAAAAACATCATATCGCATTTGCTGAAAAAACAAGAAAAGAAGCGAAAGCTTAGTGTTTAATTTAATCAGTAAAAGAAAATGGCACAATCAGATATTAGATATTTAACTCCGATCAACATTGAGATCAAAAAGGATAAATACTGTAGGTTCAAAAAAAGTGGAATCAAATATGTGGATTACAAAAATCCTGATTTTTTGATCAAATTTATCAATGAACAAGGTAAAATCCTACCAAGAAGAGTAACCGGTACTTCTCAGAAGTATCAGAAAAAAGTCAACAAAGCGGTAAAAAGAGCCAGACATCTGGCAATTCTTCCTTACGTGGCTGATTTGATGAAGTAATTGTTTAACGAAATTTATCCATTATCATGGAAGTTATATTAAAGAAAAACGTTGAAAAATTGGGGTTTAAAGATGAAGTCGTAACGGTGAAACCGGGATACGGAAGAAATTTTTTGATTCCACAAGGGTATGCTGTATTAGCAACCGCCTCTGAAAAAAAGGCACATACTGAGGTGATGAGACAAAAGTCTCACAAAGAAACTCAAATTAAAGAAGAAGCAGAAGCACTATCGACTAAGTTAGACGGTCTTACTGTTAAAGTAAAAGCAAGAGTAGGAGAGGGAGACCGTATCTTCGGATCGATCACTACTATTGCACTTTCTGATGCTTTAAGCGGTGAAGGAATTGAAATAGATCGTAAATCGTTGAAAATTCATACAGAACCGATCAAAGAATTGGGAACTTATGATGCAACTGCAATCCTTCATAAAGAGGTCAGCCAGGACTTTAAGTTTGAAGTAGTAGCTGAGTAAACATACCCCACTATTTTTTAAACCCGCTCAAAAGAACTGAAAAGTTCAGATTGAGCGGGTTTTTTTTATCTTTCGTCTAATTGCTTAACCTCCTTTGTATAAGCACAGTTAATTTTGTTAACTTTATTAACCTAGATAGGCAGACCATTGAAAAGAAACTCTTACAATAGCTGGAAAGTCGTGTTCCTGAGAATATTTCTCCTGACGGCTGTGTGCAGCACTAAAAATTTAATGGCTCAAACGAGTAGTGAGCAGCGGATTGATTCATTAACCACTGTCTTGATTTCTCTTGAAAAGTCTACTAAAAAGGCAGATGTACTGAATGAAATCGCAAATAGCTATCCTCCGAGTCAATACAGAAAAGCATTAACGTTTGCCCAGAAATCCCTCGCTTTGGCTGAAGAGTTGAACTATGATAGGGGGATTTTCATTGCGTCCGAAAATATCGGTCATATTTATACTCATTTTTACCTCAACTATTTTGAAGCTTCTCAGCATTTATCAAGGGCACTTGAAATTGCAGAGGAAAAGGGCGGATCCAATCACTTGCTTCAAATTTATACTGAATATGCTTATCTCAAGCACATGATGGGCAGCTATAAAGATGCTATCCGATATAATCAAAAAGCAATTCAAATTGTTAAAGACCGAGAAGATTATGATAGGTTAGCTTTGTTGTATGCTCGATTGGGAGATATTTATTTTGACTCCGGAGATAAAAAAAATGCACTGGATTACTACTCCCTGACTTTTGCCCTTTATAATTCAGACAAAGTAGAAAAGATCTATCCGGATGTTTATTTATCGGTGGCTATGTATTACCGAATGAATGGGAAATATGAACAAGCAAGAGCCCTTTATGAACGGGCAATTTATGTCTTTAAAGAAGAACAGCAGCCCCGGTTTGAGTCTCTAACTTATGCAAGATTGGGAGAAACCTTGCTTCGAAAAGGGCAGATTATTGAAGCCATAACTGTAGTAGATAAGGGAATCATAGTTGCCAATGAAAATAATTTAACCAAAGAAAAACTAGACAATTACACCGTTCAAATTGCTGCTTTTGATTCTTTGGGAGATTACAAAAAAACTTACGTGAGTTTGATAAAATACACGAAGTTTAAAGATTCTATTGTCTCCTCACAATACTTTGACCAAAATCAAAAATTTCAGTCGAGCTATGAGCAAATGCTAAACCAAACTAAGCTGGAGCAATTGAAAGAACAACAACAAATTCAAGAACTGGCATTAGAAAATCAGCGACTGAACCGAAATATCATTATTGGTATTCTCTTTTTTGCTGTGATACTGGTGCTTCTGATGATATTGAGGTTGCGCTATATCCGAAAAAAAGAGCGGGAACTGAGGGTATTGTCCTTAGCCACCAGCCATACTACCAACTCCATTATTTTATTTGATAAAGACATCTGTGTGGAGTGGGTTAACAAGGGGTTTGAGCGATTAACCAGTAGGCCCCTGCACGAAGTAAAAGGACTCTATTTTTTGGAGTTTTATAATGGACCACATCTGAGTAAAGAAAAAGAAGAGGAGTTAAAAAGTAAATTCAAGAGTGGCAAACCATTTACCATGGAGCTTCAAAGTATTCACAGAGATACTTCAGAGAAATACTGGATTTCTTTTTCTGTAACCCCTTTGTTTGAGAATGATATCGTTCGGGGATATGTCAGTGTAGCCACAGACATCACTGAAATCCATAAAGCACAAGTTGCATTGCAGCGCTCGCATGATCAAACCATTGTCCTGAATGAAATTGGTAGACAAATCACCTCCACTTTATCTGTTTCTGAAATCATTGAAAAAGTGTATGAAAACGTCAATAAATTGATGGATGCCGAAAATTTGGGAGTAGGGATTGTAGACGAGAAAAATAATCAGTTACTTTTTCCGGAGCCTATAGAAAGAGGAAATAAATTAGGCTTATTTTCTTATCCGTTAGCAGATGAAGAGCGCTTGGCAGTGAAGTGTTTCAAAAATAATAGAGAGATTCGGGTAGGAAATGAAGAAGAGATTCTTGCAGTTACAGGTTCAAATCCTTCACCTATTGCAGGAGGACAACCCAAGTCTGTTATTTATGTTCCACTTATGGCCAAGTGGAAAACTATGGGAGTTTTCTCTGTACAATCATTCAAAGAAAATGCTTACAGTGAATCAGATATGGATGTGGTGAGAGCGTTAGCAACCTACGTTGCGATTGCGATCGAAAACGCAACGCTTTATGAAACCTTAGAAGAACGTGTTGTAGAACGAACAAAAGAAGTAACTGCTCAGAAAGAACAGCTGGAGGTAAATTATGAGAACATTAAATTACTCAGTGAAATAGGAGTAGAGATCTCATCCAGCTTGAATTTTGAAGATATTTTTGATACTTTTTATGAAACCGTAACGAAACTCATGGATGCAGAAATTTTTGGGGTGCGTTTGTATCATGAAGATCAGCAAGAGATTGAATACAAATATGAAATAGAAAGTGGTAAACGTGACCCCGTCATAACGGTTCCCATGTCAGACAAAGACAATTACTCGGTTTGGTGTGTGGAAAACAAGAAAGAAATATGGCTCAACGATAACATGAATGAGTATCACAAGTATGTGAATGAGATAAAAGTTCCTTCAGGTGAAGTGCCCAATTCATTGATTTTTTACCCCATGATTGCAGAAGAAAAAGTGTTAGGGGTGATTACTGTCCAAAGCTTCAAGAAAAATGCTTACTCACCTTATCACGTAGCCATGGTAAAGACATTATCCTCTTATTCTGCGGCGGCTTTAAGCAATAAGAAACTTTACGATACTTTGGAGCTTAAAGTAGAGCAAAGAACAGAGGAGTTGGCACAAAAAAATAAGGATATAATGGCAAGTATTAATTATGCCAGACGTATACAACACGGAATTTTACCCACAGAACATTTTATTCAGCAGTTGCTTCCGGAAAGTTTTATTTTCTATCGCCCCAGAGATGTAATTAGCGGTGATTTTTATTGGGTAGAACGTAGATTAGGTAAGATCTATTTTGCAGTTGTGGATTGCACGGGACATGGTGTTCCGGGAGCCTTAATGAGTATCATTGGGAAAAATATATTAGACCAGGCGGTGAATGAAAAAGAAATTGAAGATCCTTCTATGGTTTTGACTTTTTTACGCGCCGGTTTACGAGTAGCATTTAGTGCTGATGAAACAGAGGAAGGAAGTGAAGTAGAGGATGGAATGGATCTGGCAGTTTGTATTTGGGATGTGGACGATAGAACCATTTCTTTTTCAGGAGCAAATAGCAATCTCTATTTGATACACGACGGTGCTTTGGAAGTAATAAAAGGAGAAAAATCTGGAGTAAGTGCCAGTAATTTTGATATGCGCAATTACACCTCACATACCATGGAGATAATGAAAGGAGATACGGTCTATTTGTCTTCGGATGGATTTCCCGATCAATTTGGCGGAGACAAAACAAAAAAATATTCCCAACGCAGGTTTCAGGAATTTCTTTTAAAACTGAGTTCACTGCCCATTAAGGTGCAACAATTGGAAGTGGAAAAAGAACTCAGAGTCTGGCAGGGAGAACTGGATCAATTAGATGATATTTGCGTAATGGGCGTGAAGTTTTAACGTAACGGCCCATGGAGCAGTTTACCGTGAGCGCCAGCCGAATGGTAATGGGCGTGAAGTTTTAACGGAATGCCTTTTTGATAAACATTTTTTTCTGCTGAATCAGGGATGAATCAAAGACTGTGATTTACTTGGGATCAAGTCTAAAATTATGGGAAGTAAAACAACATTGACTTGATGCGTTTTGTAAATCTCCTTAGATTTTCATTGATCACTCTTGATTATATCGTGGAAAAAACTCACTATTCAAAGTGAAATAGAACTCAGTAGTTTTAAAAAAGTACAGGCTTTTCTGCGTCTTTCTGCGAGTCAATTCGGCTATCGCTCACTGCGGCGTCTGCGGGAGATATATTTTTATTATGCCTGCAGATTTTCGCAGATCACCTTTGCTTGAATTGAATAAAAACTTCCTATTCACTAAAAATAGTAACCTAACAGTTTAAAAATAGCACAAACTATGCCGTTTATCAGTCTGAATGCATTTGTTGTTGGTAAGGGAAATTATGGTAATAACTCTATTTCCAAAACCGATTTTCTTGATTGGTAAGACGTGTTATTCCCCATAATTTTTAACGTGACGTATCAAAAGCTGTGAATTACTTGCCCCACAATCTTTTCAGTTCCTTTTCTACAGATTCCTTAAGAAAAGAATAACGATAAGAGATCCCCGCCTCTATAAACCAATGGGTAAATCCCGCATAATTGGAAAGGTATCCGCCAAAAAGATCCAATTGTAAACTATTTATTGGATTAAATGCAATGCCGCCATCATAATTGATAGAACTATTACTTCCGTCTATATCTCCAAAAATTTCTGAAAAAAGAGACCATTTATCACCTAGATCAAACCCCAGATTAAATACATAAGGGAACCGTGGATTTTCAATTCCTCCACCATTACCCGGATAAACTATTCCCAAATTGGTGTTTACTGAAAACCAGTTAAACTGATTAGAAGAAACCAGATAAAAAGAACTACCCGCTTTGTCTTGCGTGTATGTGCCCTTATTTGAAGGAAAAGACAGACTACTTTGAAAAGCTAAATCGGGTTTCCATCCTGAACCTCTAAGAATCCAATATCTCAAACCAATTTCAGGGCTGGGAAATCCATTAAATGAAGACTTAAATTGACCCCAGTGATAAGTGCTTGCAGAATAATAAAAACTAGCGTTGATTTCTAACTTGGGAAATAAACCAAACCGTAAATTAAGCGGGGAAAAGTAATTATCAAACCGTTCACTTTCAGAAATCCTAATTTGATTAAAATTAAATCCTCCCTGAACTTGAAGAGCCATCATACCACAAGTTGATGCAGTTAAAGCCTGTCCCGGCCGGTCTGATTCAATTTTTCGATCCATTGCATCTGAAATCATTCCCAACCAAGTTTCCTGAGTAGAAGCAACAGAAGGTAGGAGAGTAGTAAAAACCAATAAAAAGGGAAGTGCTAATTTGTTCATAAGACTTAAAAGTAAGGAAATATTTTTGTAACTATTTATCTGGGTGAAGTGGGTGTTTTAGCAAACGATAAACCCGGATGATTTATATAAGGGTGTTAGCAACAAGCTGAAAACAAAAAAAAGGAACTCAATTAAGAGTTCCTTTTTTAAATCTTCTACTTGATTACGTTCCAATAAAGGAAGAGGCTTTAACAAGTCTATATGATGCAAATATACAAATAAATTTTCGATATTGCGCAATATGTATGAGAAATGAATTAAGAAATAAATATTTATCGAGACCACGACATAATAGATACCTCAATGCGACTGGCAATGACAAGAATCGAGCAAAAAGATTATATAATGCTAATATAAGATTAGCACAAGCTACACATCCCATCTTAACTCAATTTGAAGTTGTTTTAAGAAATAGTTTAAATCTTCAACTTTCGAGCTATTTTGTTGATACCGATTGGATTATTAATCAAAAAAATGGTTTTATGAGAAACAACTCATTACGTCATTCGAACTTTTTCTTAAAACGTTCGGTTCAAAAGACCGAGGATAAATTGACAAGAAGAAGAATTCCAATTACAAGTGGAAAGATAATATCTGACCAAACTTTTGGTTTCTGGATAGCATTATTTCTTGGACACCACTACTCTCTTATTGCGGGCCAACCAATTCATATATTTGTGAATAAACCAGCCACAGAAGACAGGGCAAGTATTTATTCAAAATTAAACGACATACGAAATTTTAGAAATAGAGTTAACCATTGTGAACCCCTATGTTTTGTTGGCAATAATATTGATTGCATTGAAGTTCTGAACATAAGAACAAAACTTTATCAACTTATAGAATGGATAGAACCCGAATTATCTCCATTTTTTGAGAGTATTGATAATATCCAAAATAAGGTAGATAACATAATGAGAATAAAAGCCAGTTGCTGATAATGGATATAAAAAATAGGCGAAACAGCAATAAGATCAAGTCTTTCGGCTCGCATCAAACTATTTACATAACCAAAAGTTTACTATTTTGTAATCGCCTACTTTTCATATACTAACCGTTAAATAAGAGTTCAGATTCTGTTTGAGTTATGTGCTGAAAATAAGATGCCTGTAGCAGTATAAATGGGAGGAGGATATGCTGTTCAATAAACAGATATCATCATGGCAGAATACAAATACCTTTAAAGCAGCAGTAACTATTTTCGATTAACCTTGATTTAATGCCAAAGCTAGGCATCCCCTCGACTAAAAATAGCTATATTGTCAGCCGTTTTAGAATTAACAACAAATACATACTATGGGATCTGAACATTTAGATTGGAATGAGATAAAAACGAATGATAGTTGGGCCATCTTTAAGATCATGGCTGAGTTTGTAGAAGGATATGAAAAAATGGCTAGAATTGGGCCGTGTATTTCTGTATTTGGATCTGCGCGTACCAAAGAAGATAATTTATTTTATAAGCAGGCCATGGAAACTTCACGGCTGTTAGTAAAATCAGGATATGGTGTTATTACCGGAGGAGGACCCGGGATTATGGAAGCAGGAAATAAAGGAGCAGATGATAACGAAGGAATTTCAGTGGGATTGAATATCAACTTGCCCTTTGAGCAGTCTTGTAATGAATCTGTGAATCACCCCGTTAATTTTGATTACTTTTTTGTCAGAAAAGTAATGTTTGTGAAGTATACACAAGGGTTTATTACTTTTCCCGGAGGATTTGGGACATTGGATGAGTTGTTTGAAGCGATTACACTTATGCAAACTGAAAAAATTGAAAGAAAACCGGTTGTTTTGTTTGGAACAAAATACTGGAGTGGCTTAGTAAAATGGATTGAAGAGGTAATGCTGGGAGTAGAAGGAAACATTTCACCTGAGGATATGGATTACCTAAAAATGACAGATGATCCTGAAGAAGCCGTGAAGCACATTAACGACTTTTATGAGTCTCACAAATTACGACCAAACTTTTAAGCAACAGGAAAAAAATCAAGAAATAATGAAGAGGAAGTTCAAAATGAGCTTCCTTTTTTTATGGACAATAGAAAGATTCTCCGATATGTTCGTCATAATCTGAGCAGAACAATTTACCGCCGGTATAAAGCCCGACACACAGTTCTTTCATAGAAGTTGAGTTGAGTTTTAAATTCTTCAATTCAAAGATTAATCGGGAAGAAAATAAACCTCTCCCTCCGGACAAATTTGTGTATTCAGGTTGCACCTGAGCAACGCCGGTTACCGGTTGAGAAACCTGCATGTACTGCTCAAGGTCTTCATGAGCAACAGATATTTTTAAATCCAATCCCGTCATTCTTCTTTCTATTACATTGGGATCATCAGGAACTATAGAAGCTACCCATTGGTAGAAATCTACCCCTTGAAACAACGCCTGATGGGTAAGTGGGTTGGAAGGCTTATCTTTTACGACATCATTATTATTTCGGGTCATCTCAAATGATGCTGTGGATAAATCGCTATAGGTTTCTGTCCACTTTAGCGTATATTTATAATTGTAGCGTGCCGCTAAATTAGCTTCGGTGACAGTGAACTGCCAAAAAGAATAATCGCTGTCTTCATCTACAGTGTGGGGTGCAAACGGCACTTTAAAAGAAGGGAATAAGATAGTGCTGGATACATTGAAACCTTCCAATAATTCAGTTCTTCCGGTCACTTCATATTCTCCATTATTGATATCTACAATCAGTTCATATTCTGCTGTAGAATCCAGGTTTGGCTCAAAAAAGGCATACACTTTTTGTTCAGGAGCATAAAACAGACCATCTGTGCTTTTGTTGGTCAAAATGGTATCAAATAGTTGCCACGTTCTTCCGGTTTCGGAATTATCAATGTATTCTATAATTCGGGCATCTACCTGTTCAAAATAATTTGAATCCGGATTTTGAGCGTATTGTAAATTATCACCATCCCCCAAAAATGCCTTGGTAACCTTTATGGTGTGGAAATCATCACGGTGATCCAGCAATCCAAAAACTACCGGGTGAACTTCATACTCACCATTTAAGCTGAAATCTGTTTTGCATGAATCCATGCTAATAGCAGATAAAATAAGGATAAATGCGGTAATCTTTCGTGTCATGCCAGTAATTTAATTACAAAAGTAATCAATAATTTGGGAGCGTGTTCACCGCTCAATCAATGAGATTCACCGTTTATGTGTTGAAAAAAACAGTAGAAGGGATCAAACAACTATATACCATCTAGGTGACGCTCTTTTTTAAAGTCGTAAATATCGGCTACCGTAACCAAAATTCCGGTTTCTTCTACTCCTCCAAAATCAGGATTTTCAGCAGTTCCGAAAGATTTCATGGTGGGCGAAAGTTGCATGTAATTATTGATCAAAGGGGGGATGTTTTCATCCTGCTCCCGGCAATATTTTTGTAATTCTTTTAATCCTTCTTTAAAATCAAGCCCTTTCACAAGTTGAACAATCTCGTGTTCTGCAGCTTTGGTATAAATGGCTTTTTTAGGCCACGCCAGTTTTTCATTATCCGGAAAATATGTACTCATGAATCCAAGCACGGCTCTTTTTGCCTCATGACTGTAATTTTCATACATGGTTACCTTCCCAAAGAAATATTTCATGTGCGGATAAAGTCTGACAATCGCTCCTAATCCGTCCCAGAGATTGTCCAGGGCAAAGAGTCCTTTTCGTGGATTCACTGAAGGTTGGAATTGGGGGTGTACCCAAGATCGCCCCAATTCAATGGAATAAGGAAGGTACTCTTTGATAAAGCGGTCTGAAAAATTAAAATAATGTGCCGTAGACAATTCATGTTGATCATCACTGGCTTTAGCACAGTCAAAAAAACGATAACCTCCTGAAATGACTTGGTCTTCTTCATTCCATACGATTAGCTGCTCATAACAATTTTCGGCGGTATCCCTATCATCAATATCTACTTCTTTTCCCGTTCCGCCTCCCGCAAGTGTAAATGTCAGTTCCCTTAATCGGCCAATCTCACGCATGACATTTGGTGAATTATGATGATTGACCACGTAAACTGAGTTATCTCCTTTATTGGTTTTTCGCACTAAGCGTTCTTCGGTCAGTTCTTTTTTGAGTTCCGCAACCGGAATAGGATCTATGATATGGTTTGTATTTCGGTCTGTCATTTACTTTTTGATTGCAGTTGGTACACTTTTGATTTCACCCAGGCTGCCCATTCAAGGTCTTTTTTACTTTTGTCAAAGGTAGAATAGGGGATAGGTTCACCAAATCGCAACTCAATAGTTTTATCCTTTTGCTTAAATAATTCGTCCACCAAATATAACATTTCAATATTGGCTTTGATACCAATTGCTCTTCTGAAATTTGATAGCCGGTAAAAAAAATTAGATAATTCGCCTTCTATATGAACCGGTATAACATCTAGTTTGTATCTTTTTGCCCTGGTAATAAAGGTCTTTTTCCATTCTAAATCCTGTACTTTTCCTCTTTTTCGTCTTGAAACCAATCCTGCAGGAAAAACAAATATAGCTTGTTGAGCGGCAAATAAATCATTGAGGATTTTTAAATCTTCTTTGGTGTTGGTACCGTGCTTATTAACCCCCACAAACAGCCCTCTTAAATTCTTCAGGTTCATGAGTAAATCATTCACTACAAACTTGAAGTCTTTTCGGTGATTTTCAAATTCGGTGATTAACGCCATAGCATCCATACCGCCCAGGGGATGATTTAAAGCTAAAATAACACCTCCTTTTTTAGGTACGCGGTTTAAGTGATGTGATTTTACCTCGATACCACAGCGATCTAGCACATTGTGAGAAAACTCAAAGCCGTCAGCATCTTCATTCTCCTTCAAGAATTCATTGACATCATCTTCATGAATTTTACGCTTAAGGTAATTGATAAAGAACCGGGGTGTCCACTTCAGTAATCTGGGATTTTTGCTTTTGATCAATCCTTCAATATCAACATACTTTTCTTCCTTCTTTTTGGCCATCTAGCTCAGCTATAATTAGTGCAAAAATACGAAATACAGGGGAATGTGATGCATGAAAGAAGTATATACATACTGATGCGCTATTTGACTGGAAAAAGCGTTTCACTCAGTCTGACATTTACTTTGCAGCTGGGAGTGAAATGGATAAATCCATTCTAAATAAAACGAATACCACTCATAGCCGACGAATTAATTCGTGGGCTATGAAAAATGTAACGAATAAGCAAACCGTTTCAACGGTTTACAAAACATAACACCATGCCACATTCAATTAATAAAATTTGAAAGGTTGTTTACGCAAGGTTTCGGACATCAGTGATTGGAAATCCGCGCCTTTCCACAAAGCCTATCGAACAAACCACATTGGTCTAATTTTGTAAATTACCATCCCTAAGCACATTACTCCCCAATATTAATATAATAATTTGATCATATAATCGGAATATTTCCGATTATATGATTGTTATTTTACATATATATGCTATATTTACATTAGTTAATCGGAAATTACCCGATTATCATATATAATAATTACAATATGGATTTTAGAAAGATGGTAAAGGAATATGCTGAAGCTCCTATATCCAGGCATTTGATTTTAGAATTACTAAATGATTACCAGCGTCCAAATGATAAAATTAGTGAGTTACTTAAAAGCAAAGAGCTTATTTCAATTAGAAGAGGACTATATATAACGGGACCTAAAATGGACTTACCAACACCTGAGCCTTTTCTAATAGCGAACCACCTTAGAGGACCAAGTTATGTGTCATTAGAGTCCGCATTATCTTATTGGAACATGATACCGGAAAGAG
>JBBDID010000011.1:0-42540 GCA_040880585.1 Crocinitomicaceae bacterium
CAGGGCATTGAACAGTAATATTAGCGGGAGGTGCTGCAAAAACGGGTGCCTGAGTGTCTTCTACTGTGATAGTGTGTGTAACTGTGATTGAGTTTGCACAATCATCTGTTACTGAATAAGTTCTTGTGATTATTTCAGGACATGTTCCACTTGAAGTTTCTGAAACAAAAGCCACAACCGGGTTGGTTGTACAATTATCCGCTTCGTCTGTAACTACTGCAGGATTTGCTGCCGGCACATCTCCCGGACATTGGTAAGAAGAAGCTGCGGGATTAGAGGCTGTAGGAGGAGTTGTTTCACAACCAGCTGTTATAGCTATTTGTCCAGCACCGGCATTTCCTCCTGCTGTACATCCGCCACCCGCAGGGATAAGGCTTGATCCTGCACCTCCGCCGCCGCCGCCAACGAATGAAGTTCCGGAAATGTTATCTGATCCACCGCCACCGCCGCCGTAATATCCACCACCACCGCCGCCGCCGGGGTTATTTCCGTAATTTATGTCTACTCCGCCATCTCCCCCTTGTCCAAATGATCCATCTTGACCTGATCCTCCACCAGCTGTCCAAGGGTCACCACCATCTCCACCAGCTGTAGTAGTTCCACCACCACCAGCATCTCCAAAAGAATCTTGACCATCATCACCATTAGGACAACCTGCATCCCCACCAGCAGCAACATCATCTCCTCCGCCTTGACCACCGCCACCACCAGCAACAACCAAAGCTCCACCCATTCCACCGCCGGTGCTAATGTATGATGCTCCACCTCCACCGTATGAAGGCCATCCTGATCCTGAAGATTGACCATCTCCACCACCACCATATCCACCGCTATTGGCTCCTGTTCCTCCTTGACAACCTACGACTACCTGAAGTGTTTGACCGGGAGTGACATTTATCGTTCCCGTAACTGTTGCTCCAAGGCCACCATTTCCGCCTCCACCCTGACCTCCACTAACTGTAACAGTTAATTGAGTTACACAAGGTGGAACAGTATAGTTTTGAACACCTCCTGTACAATTGAATGTAGTCGTTTGGGAATAGGCAGTAGTTACTGATAAAATAAATACCACAAAAGAAGAAATAATAACTCTCATCATAGATTAGTTGTTTCAAACAAAAAAATCACATTTTAACTTATATTTTTAAACTATTCTGGACGAATTAAAGGAAAGTTTTTTCAAAGTTCATTCTTATGACGCTTATTTATAGTTGTGGGTTGTTTTTTGTTTATAAATAAAAAGTGAGGTGTTATTTTTTTAACACCTCACTTTTTATACGTTTATTTTTTTAGTAAAAATTGTTCTTATGTTCTAGTTTATGCGTAACTTTTCATTGTGAAAATGGTCAAGTCGATCAGTTGTTAACTTAATGGTTATATATTTTTAACCTAAAACAGGGAACAGTAATTCCATTAACCGGTTAGCTTTGACTTGGCTAAAACCAATTAAGTTATGATTGTAGGATCCCTTTTGAAAAGTGCTTCACATATAGCACACAAAAAAAACAGTAAGAATCGTTCTCAAAACTCTGAGAAGTTTGAAATGGTTATTGAAACTCAGGAAGATCAATTGATTAAGCTTTTACAGAAAGCAAAAAAGACGGAGTTTGGACAGGTGTATCATTTTGAAGAAATTTTGAGTGCTGCTAATGTGAAAGACGCTTATCGTAAAGTAGTACCTATTTTTCAGTACGACTATATGTTTAAAAAGTTTTGGCATAAGACTTTAAGTGGATGCGAAGATATCAGCTGGCCTGGAAAAATCACTAATTTTGCTCTTACTTCGGGTACCACAAGTGCTGCAAGTAAAAGAGTTCCGGTGTCAAAGCAAATGATTAAAGGGATAAAAAAGACCTGTTTGAATCAGGTATTGAGTCTTTCTGAACTGAACTTGCCCTCTTCTTTTTATCAAAAACATGTTTTATGTGTTGGTGGCAGCACCGACTTAAAAAAAGTCAATAAGCAGTATGAGGGAGATTTAAGTGGAATTTTAACCGGGAAAGTACCTCATTGGATTAATCCCTATACGAAGCCGAGTAAAAAAATCAGAGCCATCAATAACTGGGAAGAAAAACTCTCTGTTATGGTTGAGGCTGCTCCTAAATGGGATGTTGGTATTATTTGTGGAGTTCCAGCTTGGGTTCAGATTTTGATTCAACGTATCATTGATAGATATAAGCTGGAATCTATTTTCGAAATTTGGCCCAACCTGAAGGTCTATATCCATGGTGGAGTATCTTTCTCTCCATACGTGAACAGTTTTAATCAATTATTTAAAGAACACGTTATTTATCTGGACACGTACTTGGCTTCAGAGGGATTTATTGGTTACCAATCTGCGACATCAGATGAGATGCAGTTGGTGATCGATAATAATATTTATTATGAGTTTATTCCATTTAATTCTGATCATTTTGACGAAGACGGCAACTTAATTAACTATACAGATGCTTTAACAGTTGACGAGGTTCAGGAAGGGGTAGATTATGCTTTATTGATTTCTACCAACAGCGGAGCTTTCAGGTATTTAATTGGAGATACAATCCGTTTTACAATGGTTAGTCGACTCGCCTTTAAAATTACGGGTAGAACCAAGCATTATTTAAGTATGTGTGGAGAGCATCTTTCTGTAGATAATATGACAGAGGCGATATCAAATATCTCTTATCGAAAAGGAATTTCAATAGATGAATTTGCTGTTTTAGGAAAACAAAAGGAAAATGGTAATTTCATGCATAAGTGGTATCTTGCCAGTGATGCTCCTATCAATACATTAACCTTTAAGCAAGAGTTGGATGAAAAGCTTTGCGCACTCAATGATGATTATAAAACAGAAAGAGAATTTGCTTTGGAAACTATGGAGGTGGAAGTTTTACCGACTCACGTTTTTTATAACTTTCTCAAGTTGATTGATAAATACGGATCCCAACATAAATTTCCGCGGGTATTGAAAGGAAAATTGGCAGATGATTGGGAACAATATATAGAAATTTTGAGTGAAGAAAACACTCAGATTCCGATTGATTGGCAGGCCGGGGGTTCACCTCTAAAATAATAATCAGAAAAACAAAGTCTATAATAGACTGTATCCAGCTATTATAGACTTTTATACTTATTCGTCCGTCAAAACACCTTTATGAAGACAAAGGTAACTGTTTTCATTCGACAACAACTGAACCTGTATATCGGCTAATTCGTGTAACACTACAGATAAAATGGTATTGGTCATTTGTAGTTGTTCAATCTTAAGTGGTCGTAACACGCCTGATTCATCCAAGATCAGTATGCCTGTATTATAATCAGAGACAGCCTGCCTAAAGTTCGCATAAGACATATCCCCAGATGCTTTTTCAAAATGAAGTTTCACCACATTTACATCATTGGGATCATCTACTTCATCCAGAGATAAGCTCTTGAGGTTTTGTTCAGAAACGCCATTACTCTTGGCAATCAGATTTCTTTTAATCGACTCAATGAGCTTACTCAATTTTA
This sequence comes from Crocinitomicaceae bacterium, assembly GCA_040880585.1. Lineage (GTDB taxonomy): Bacteria > Bacteroidota > Bacteroidia > Flavobacteriales_D > Crocinitomicaceae > Paracrocinitomix. The sequence continues at coordinate 3,493 of JBBDID010000011.1, forward strand.
AAGTTAACTGTTGCATTTCTTGTACTTTCTCATTATCTCTATTCAGTGATGCATATAGTTTCTCGTTCGAATCTTTTATGCGCTTGATATTCTCGGCTTGGTACATATCCATAGATTCAACACTATCGGCAATATAATGAGAGGGTCGTAAATTGGTCATGGCCATAATCATTCCGGCGGCGGCAATCATAAAAGTAGTATGAATAATTGCGTTGAATTTGGTCTCCGGATTTCGGTATCTGGTAAAGAAATAAATCGGAATAAATACAAGAGCAAACACCATAATACTTCCATAAAATAAGAGGTTAGCAAACGGCCAGTGCATGATTTTAAAAAGCACTCCAACTGTTCCAACCAAAGTAATGGACATTCCAAAAATCATTACAATTCGGTTGTATTTTTCCTTATCATCCCTATATTTCATAATGATATTGAGAGGAATAAATATTAGACTGAAGATGGTAAAACCAATTACCAGTGATATTCCTGCCCCCGGCAGGTGTTGTGTCTTCAAAATTACTCCTGTAGCAATTAGAAGGACGGACAAAAGCCCTGTGATTTTCAATGTTCGTTTCATAGCGTAGTAATATTTAAATGTTAGTAAATCAACTGTTTCATCCTCGATTTCTTTTAGTTCATTCTTATAAAATCGAGCAATTGTATTCCTATAGAACTCATAGAAGTCCTCTCCTTTAGGCATTTCATTTTCAATGATACAACAGACGTGATCCAGAATATTGTACTTGACGTCTTCCGTTACAATCCCCTTTTTCGTTATATCATCTAATATGAAATCTATTTGATCATCTGTTACATTATGCATGCTGTGTTGATGAATCAATATCTAATAAAAAGCGCATGGTTTTCATAAAATCTGCAAGTTCATTCACTCTCTCTTTTACAGTTACTTTACCCTGATCTGTGAGTCGATAGTACTTGCGAACGCGTTTCCCAATATATACCTTCTCAGTTGTTACATCTCCATGCTTCTCGAGTGCATGTAGTGTCGGGTAAAGTGCACCCTCGGTGATCTGAATTTTGTCGCCGGTCATTTCTCTAACCTTATGTGTGATTTCATAACCATACATCTTGTCATTATCTTTCAATAAGTTTAGGACAATGGTTTTAAGTGTGCCTTTTATAAGTTCTGATGAATACATAATACAAATATACATCAGTTTCTTATGTATTGCAAATTTTATACATAAGAATATTATGTATAAAGCATTATAATAGTATAAATGAGCAAGATAAGTCACGAATTATTTTTTATTTATTTTTCGTTAGGTAGGGAGATGGGGACGCCTAAAGCCTTACTCCCATGACACAGACCACTGCATTGGCGGAATGGTGCCATCAATATGTTCTAAACTGGTGACCTTTTTTGGAATTCATGAATGAGTTCAAATTCATCAAAATAAGAATTGCTATATTTGAATTCCTTATTTTGAACCGTATGAAAAACCTGATAATCATATTACTGCTTCTTTCCTCAGGCACTGCATTTGCCCAAGTCAATGAAAGTGATGAAATATGCAATGCATACGATAGCTTATTGGCTAAGGCGGTAAAAGAGGGGGATGTTACCCATATTTCTCAGCTAAACATCAAGACCACGCTTATAAAAAGAGCAATCGGACCGGTAGCGCATGAAATCAATATTTATTTTGACGAATTTGAGATTATTCATGAGGACGATCAATTTCCTCCTGAAAAAAAGGCCGCGATCAGAAAAGTGAAATTTTCAATCAATGCGGGATCTTATACCATTCAATACCAATATTATTTTGATAAAAAAGGGGGCTTAATCAAATACAATGAGGTTGAAATTGGTTATGAATGCATTATCCGAAATATATATTACAAAAAAGATGCACCGGTTCGCATAACATTGAAGCCAACAAATAGGGGTTGTCTACCTGAAGACCGGGTCAAACCCTACGATAAAACCGACTTATCTAAAAAAGACAAATTGAAAGCAGCAACAGCCTTAAAAGAAGCGAACCAATTCAAAGAGCTCTTAAAACTGAACTACGAATTGCTTCGGTAATGACTTATTTATTTTTCAAGATTGAAATTCCCTCTCCAAATACATTTCCTTCACCGTATGGAGACCCTATACCATCCCATTTTTCCCACTTTTTAAGTTCAATATATTGTGGATGTTTAGAAATTTGAGTGGCCTCTAGTTCGATTGCTTCAGCTTTAAATTTTGCAGAAATGATCATAGCTGAATCCCCTCTCGCTTTTTCAATTTTGGCATTGGCTAAATATTCCTGCTCTTTTTGCTTTTCTTTTGCGGTGAGGTTTCTTTGTTTCTGTGTTTCTTTATTGGTAATTTCTGTGGCGATATTTACCGGAAGGTTCACATCCGCTATTTCAACATAATGTAAAGTAATAAAGTTGCCTTCAAAATCATTTTGTAAAATGGCTTCAATCTCTCCCTCCAGAGCTTCTCGCTTTGAACTATATACCTGCTCATAGGTGTAACGACCTACAACGTCTTTAATAGCCCCCTTTGCTTTATCATCAATAAAAGTAGTATATCCCGGACCATGTTTAAGGTGTAATTCTGCCGTTTTTCCTAATTGAGCTGAGTAATTTACGGCTACCATTACACTGATGTCTGTTCCATTAATATCCATCACCTCTGATGCGTAATCTTTTGATTGTTGCCGGATGTTGTAAGTAATCATCTCGTTCCAGGGGGCAATAAAAATAGTTCCCTCATTGTAGGTATTTTCTTTATCTACACCACCTCCATAGGGGCGATAAATAAATCCTTCTTCTCCCGGCTTTACATCAGACCATGACATAAAAAACAAGATAATGGCAATCAATGCGATCACGCCAATGGCAATATATTTCCCCAATTTTTTCGGGTCTATGTTAATTTGATGGTTAAAATCATTCATAATTTTAGTATCGATTAGTTGTGTTTTTAATATAATTTATGACCAGGTACACTACACCAATAATTAAAGCCAAAGCTACCACTTTCATTAAGGGAGGGCCTTTCATCAAGTACTTGAATGAAAAGAAAATGGCTCCCACAATGATGACGGCACCAAAAAGAACTTTGTAAAACAGGCGTGTTTTGTGGTTCATAAATAAAGAGATTCGGCTCAAAGATATGAACTTAATAAGAATGAGCGCCAAAAAAACCTGTAGATAACCATTTGAATTACAAGCGTGGAAATGCAATGGTTGGGTTAGAGGAGTTAATTCGGTAAATCATCATTACTTCATGGGTCCCGCTGTAAAAATTATTGAGTGCTGAAAAACCATACTCATATCCGTATGATAGTAAAAGCTCAGGCACGATATAAATTTGAATATTAGCCATTAGTTCATTACTGCTTCGGTAAGATAAGCCAAATCCAAATCTGTCTTTGAACATGGTATTAATATTAAAGTCAATTTGAAGGGGTGAACCCGAAACCTCTTTAATCAGGCTTGAGAAGACAACGTTATGTTTATCCTTGATCCGCCATTTGTATCCTCCATGTAAATAAAGATGAATATTTTTCAAGTTAAAGCGTGCTTCTCCTTTTGGATTTCCATTGTATTCAATAACTTTATTTTCCAAAATATTAGGCATCACAAATCCCACATAAAAATTTTCGCGAAAAAAATAAGAGCCAAATTTGAAGTTTGGAAGCGCAAAAGTTGGGCTATTACTAGTATAAAGCGGATCATTTGCATCAATAGTGGATATTTCAGCTAAATCAGCCTTTATTAAATTTAATGAGGTAGATAAACCAAAAATGAGGCGGCTTTTATCGCCGGTTTTGACTTTATAAGCATACGTGGCTGAAATTTCTGTAGAGGTATTAATGCCAATTTGATCCATTATGGTGTTTAGACCAATAAAGTGTTTACGCTTTTTACCTAGTGGCATATTGTAATTAAAACCTCCCAAATGTGGCGCGCCATCAAACCCTACCCATTGGTTTTTATACACTAAAGCCATATTGATTTCATCAAAGCTTCCAATTGAGGCTGGGTTAATAAAGGGTTGATGAATGGCATATTGCCCAATATGGAATTGGTTTTGGCTCATTGCAGAAAAAGTGAAGAGAACCACCGCCAGTAATGTAAAAATCTTACGCATAGTTTCTTATTTTCTTCTGAGGTCAATAAATCCGTTAATGGGTTCTTCTCCGTTTCCAAGGTCAAGTACAAAAAAATAAGTGCCATCAACTACCTGATCTCCCATGATTTTCATTTTGGCATTTTTACTACTCCCATCCCAGTCATTCAGGTAAGGGGCGGCTTCAAAAATCTGATCACCCCAACGACTAAAAATAGCAATGCTGTTATCCGGATATTGTTCCAGGTTTAAAATGACAAATGTATCGTTGAATCCATCACCATTAGGGGTGAAACCATTGGGGATGACAACATCTTGTTCTCCCTCTACCGTAAAATAAATGGTAGCCCGTTCACATTCATTTATACAGGTGAGATCGCAAATTTCGTAGATCAAACTATCTTCGCCTATAAATCCAATATTTGGGGCATACTCAAATTCACCTGAAGAGATATAGTTCGCAACGCCATTGATCGGGTAATCGATAATCGTAATTGTGCCAACATCCCCTGTGTCATTTAGGTATCCGTTGATATTAACAAGGGTATTAGGGTATGTGGATGCTGAATCATTATTTGCAGCAACCGTAGACAGGTCTGTATATCCCACAAAAAATTCGGTACTGTTTTCACAGCCATTCCCGTCTGTTACCATCAGGGTATAAGTGCCTTCAAGCAATTCATCAATCAATAAAGTAGTACCTACATTGTTTAGCCCATCATTCCATAAATAAGTAAAAACAGGGTTTCCATTCACAGAAATCCCGTTAATACTCCCTCCATTATTGCTACAATTTTCATTTAGAATTTGAACGGAAGTGGTATCAATCTGTGGCAATGGATGAACGGTAATTAGTAATGAATCCGTAGCTGAGCAATTATTAGCGTCTGTACCTGTTACATAGAAAGTAAGCGTAGATCCCGCTTGCACGGTTTGATCTTGCCCGCTATAATTGTTTGATTCGCTATCTGTCCAGTTGTAGGATACAATACCGGTTCCATTAGCAGAAATGGTTGCAGATTCTCCAAAACAAATTGTTTCATCTTCGCTAGCTAAAATAGAAGGAGTTGGGTTAACATTTACCAAAACTTCTGCCGTGTCTTTACAGCCATTAGCATCTGTAACCTCTAAGGTATAGGTAGTGTCAGAATTTGGAGATACAGTTTGTGAAGCACCTGAGGCAGGAATATCCCAGCTGTAGGTATAAGGAGCATATCCACCATCAGCAGATCCGTTTATGGTGGTGGATTCATTTTCACAAGTAGTTTGGTCTGAGCCCGCATTAGCAACAGGCACATCATTAATGGTGATGTATGTGCTGGCAGAAGTTGTTGTGCCACAATATCCCTGTACCTCTACAGTGTATTGCGTATTTTCTGAAGGACTTACAGTAATTAGGGGAGTGGTAGAAGAAAATCCAACAGGATCAGAAGACCATGAAAATGTATAGCTTCCGGTGCCGGTTACCTGGGCATTAATGTCGGTTGATTCTCCCGGACAGAGGAATTTATCAATTGCAATAGCTTCTACTACCTGAATACCCGAGGTGGCCGAAATAGTATAAGAACAAATGTCTCCGGCAAATCCATCCACAACGATATAGTAAACATTTCCAATGGTTAGCCCGGTAGCAAGGACACTTTGAGAGGTGGTAGTTTCCAAAAAATTGGAGACCGCTGTAAAATTGGAGCAGTTGGTGCCTTCAAAAATTTGCATTTGCATACCATTTCCATTTTGACAAGAGCCGATTTCAACAAAAAGTTCTGCGGTAGTTTCTGAAGCTGTAAATTGCAACCAACTGTTATTGTCAATTTGTACCGGAGAAGTACCTGTGTATCCGGTTCCAAAAACACATCCTGGAGTAGGGCTGATAGGGTCACCTATTCCACACATATTATCAGGAGTGTCAATTGTGTAAGCACTGGAAGTGACTCCCCCATAACCGTTGAGGTCACAAATTTGTTGGGCACTGGCACAATCATCATTGTCCGGGCTGGTAACACAAATTTCAAACTTCCCGTTATTGTCATTTCCATACTCCCAAACACGAATAAACATAGTCGTTCCGGGGGTTAAACCGGTTTGGTAAATATGAGGCATTAAAATTCCGTCTCCGGGCTCACCGTCATCATCACAGGCTACAAGAACAGGAGAACCACAAGCACCTGAGTAAAGCGCCATGGCACCATCCGCAAAATCTACACTTGCTGTGTGAATATCTAATTGTCCCGAAGCCGGAACCACTACTGAAAACCAAACATCTCCTCCTGCATACCCACCTTCAAAGGGTGAAGAACCGCCGCAACCTGAAGGTGTTGCTACACTAGATCCGGCAGAACCAAGATTTGTATAGGTTAGGTAATTGCATGAAGGGGTAACCTCAGGTAAGCCAAAAGCTGAGCAGGGTTCATTGTTGGTCGGAGGAGCCAGACCCTTGACACAAACTTGAAAAGTAGAAGTTCCTGAACCACTTCCATAATGATAAACCCTGAAAAAATAAGTGTTTCCCACTGTAAGCCCTGAAGCGTGAAGGGTTTCGATTCCGTTTAAACCATTAACATCCTGGCAATTAATACTGCTTAATGTACCACAAGCGCCACTAAACAACTCAATAACCGCATCATAGTCAACAGTAGGGTTTATAGTAATTTCCATATCTGTGCTATTTGCTACAAAGAAGTACCATACGTCATCATCCGAATTGCCGCCGCCTGAGCAGCTTGAAATCGATTCCGTAGCATTCCCTGAAGAACCTGCCTGATAACTGCAATCCGTTAATGTAGGTGTAATTTCTTCTGCATCTATGCATTCATCCCCCTGTGAATAAGCTAATCCACCTGAGAGTACAATAAAAACTGTAGCGATATAAGATAAAACTCTGTTTTCCATCATTGCTCGGTGCGTTTAACTTTTACAATCTCAACTCCGCTTTCCAATAAAATGACTTTAAGGCGATCCATGACTTTGTATTTTTCCATATCGTGATTTGTACATGAAAAAGTCAGCTTGTACTCACGCAAAATCATCTCGCAGTTTTGAACTCCCTTCAGAACGTTTAAAGCGTTCACTATTTCATCAACCTGTCCCTGTGTTTTCAGTTTATTGACAGAAACCTCAAAATCAAATGTTTTTAGGGGAGCCGTTTCTTGTCCCAAAGTAGTTTTCGCGGAAAACAACAGGAACAAAAAGCTCAGAAAAATTATTTTTTCGAGTTTCATAAGTTATCTATTTTTCTGAATAAAAATGAGTTGTGCGAAGGCAAAAGTAGAGTATATAACCCTTTTACGCAAATAAATTTTTAGACTTAGGCTGGTAAACTGCTGCTAAACCGATTGAAATACTGCTATTAAACATTCAACATTACCATCCGCGCAGTTTCACGTGTTTTCTGCTCTAACATCACTTTTTTGCCAAAGCTGACCCGTTTTATCGTGGCTTCGTCATAGTGACGAATGGTTACAAGCTCAAGGGGTTCATTGTATTTCACGTGGTACAATTCTTGAAAATGCGTCATTAGCTTTTGAATATCGATCCGTGACCGGTCACAACAAAAAGAAAAACTGACGGCTGAGTTTTGCATAATATTCATCCGGATCGCTTCCCGGTTTAAATACACAAATATTTCTTCCAGATTTTCTTCCATTACAAATGAGAAATCTTTAGGAGAAAGAGAAATGAGTACCTGATCCATCCTAAAAATAAAAGAAGGTATTTTATCATCAAACTCTTCTGAACTATGGATTACCGAGCCTTTAGCAGTAGTATTGATAAAAGATTTAATATAAAGCGGGATGTCTTTTCTTTTTAAGGGTTGTATCGTTCTGGGATGGATAACAGAGGCACCGAAATAAGCGAGTTCAATAGCCTCTCGAAAGGAAATTTGTTCCAGTAAAATAGTGTCGTCAAACCATTTGGGGTCAGCATTCAACATGCCGGGAACATCTTTCCAAATGGTCACGTCTTTTGATTCTAACACATAAGCGAATATGGCAGCTGAAAAGTCAGACCCTTCCCTTCCTAAAGTGGTGGTAAATCCTTCAGGGGTGTGACCAATAAATCCCTGAGAAATAAGAACGGAAGAACCTGCATCAAAAATTTCTTTTACAGCAGGAGTCATTTTTTTAGCGGTCATTTCCCAGTCAATCCGGGCTTCTCTCCATTTATCGTTGGTAACAATTACTTTTCGAGCATCCAGCCAATCACATTCAATTCCTATAGTGTTCAGATACGCATGAACAATTTTCGTTGAGATAATTTCTCCCAGAGAGACGATTTGATCATATTCAAAATGATAATTATCAGAAGGAGGGGTACTGCATTTCTTAATGAGGTCTAAAAAAATGATTTCTAACTCGGCTGAAATATACTCTGTATTGCTGGTGAACAAATCTGCTACAATTTGCCGGTGAAAGGCTTTGAGTAATTTAATCTTATCCAAATAGGACGCTTCTCGATTCCAGTAAGCATTTAAAATGTCCTCAAGCGCGTTGGTTGTTTTGCCCATGGCAGAAATAACGACCACTAATTTCTCTTCAGGATGTCTTTTCAAAATATGAGCGACATTCTTTACTGCATCTGCATCTTTTACAGATGCTCCTCCAAATTTAAATACCCTGGACATTAATCAAATACTTTGCCGCGAAAATAATAGGATTATCTCATTTCACACCAGATTAATAGTCAAAATCTATTATTTATTACAGCTTGTACATTTTTTGTGAAAAAAATTGAAGTGTTTGACAAAAGTTCAAAAAAGATTATTTAAGTTTCATGTTAAATAGCAGTATTTCTTTCTGATTATAGATGTAATGTTTTAATATTTTTTAGCTTTGTATAGACTAGTTGAAATCTAGATATTCCATGGATAAATTCACATATATCGGAAATAGCGACGTGAATGCTATTGATGATCTTTACCAGAAATACCAATCTAACCCAAAATCGGTTGACATTCAATGGGCCAGATTTTTTGAAGGGGTTGAATTTGCAAAAACCGATTTTGAAGCCGGTGAACTTCCTGAGAACTTAAAAAAAGAGTTCAAAGTGATCAGCCTGATCGACGGATATCGATCAAGAGGACATTTATTTACCAAAACAAATCCGGTACGAGAAAGACGTAAATATTCACCCACTTTAGACATTGAGAATTTTGGTCTGGAGAAAGCAGATTTGGAACTCGTTTTTCAGGCTGGGAATGAAACTGGAATAGGACCGGCAACTCTCAAAGAAATTATCGATCATCTGGAAAAAACGTATTGTCAATCAATCGGAATTGAGTTTGCCTATATGCGTGAACCGGAACGACTGAATTGGTTTAGACAACACATTGAATTAAAAAACCGACCCAAATTTTCAAAAGAAGAAAAGATTCATATTTTTAAGAAAATTAGCTCGGCAGCACTTTTTGAACAATTTTTAGCAAAGAAATATGTCGGTCAAAAGCGGTTTTCTGTTGAAGGAGGAGAAACCCTGATTCCTGCCCTAGACATTATCATTCAAAAAGCGGCAGAACTTGGTGTTAAAGAAGTGGTGATGGGGATGGCGCACCGTGGAAGGTTGAATGCGCTTGTCAATATTTTTGAAAAAGACCATGCGTCTATTTTTAATGAGTTTGACGGAAAACAATTTGATAGTGATGACTCTTTTGACGGAGATGTAAAATACCACCTGGGATATTCTACAGATGTAAAGACAGTAAATGGAGACAAAGTTCATTTAACCTTGGCTCCAAACCCTTCTCATTTGGAAGCCGTTGATCCGGTGGTTCAGGGAATCGCAAGAGCAAAAATAGATCAGTATCTGGAAGATGAAGGACTGATTGTGCCGGTGGCTATTCATGGAGATGCAGCAATTGCTGCTCAAGGCGTAGTTTACGAGGTGGTACAAATGGCACAACTGGACGGTTACAGAACGGGAGGAACCATTCATATTGTAGTCAATAATCAGGTAGGGTTTACAACCAACTATCTGGATGCACGATCTTCTACCTATTGTACAGATGTGGGTAAAACCACTCTTTGTCCTGTTTTTCATGTAAATGCAGATGATGTTGAAGCCGTGGTTCAAGCCATGAGTATTGCCGTTCAATACAGGCAAAAATTTCACAGAGATATATTTATAGACCTTTTAGGATACAGAAAATACGGACACAATGAGGGGGATGAGCCAAAATTTACTCAACCCAAGTTGTATAAAGCTATTGCAAGTCATCCGACTCCGCGAGAAATTTATTTGGAGCAATTGATTGAAGAAGGAGTCCTGACAGAAGAAGAAGGAAAAAAGGATGAGGAAGAGCAAATGAAGATGCTTGAAAAAGCACATGAAGATTCCAAAAAACAGGATAAAGCAGTGGTGTTAAACTTCTTGGAACTCACCTGGAAAGGGCTTAGACACGGGAAACCGAAAGATTTTGAATATTCACCAATTACTGCTGTGGCAAAAGCAAAATTGGAGGATCTTGGAAAAAAACTGGCCACTTTGCCGGAAGGCTATAAGTATTTCAGAAAGATCAAGAAGGTCATTAACGATCGTTTGGAAATGATCGATAAAAACCAAATGGATTGGGGAATGGCAGAAATGCTCTGCTATGCAACCTTGCTGGTTGAAGGACATCCGATCCGTGTTTCAGGGCAAGACGTGGAAAGAGGAACATTTTCTCACCGCCATGCCGTTGTGAAAACTGAAGATGAAGAAGAGATCATTACCCTCAACCAACTGAGTAAGCAACAGGAGAAGTTTTCTATTTATAATTCCCTCTTGTCTGAATATGGGGTGCTTGGTTTTGAATATGGTTATTCCCTGGCTTGTCCAAAAGGCTTAACCATTTGGGAGGCGCAGTTTGGAGATTTCTACAATGGTGCGCAAATCATGGTAGACCAATTCATTTCGGCCGGAGAAGACAAATGGCATATACAATCGGGATTAGTGATGTTACTTCCACATGGATACGAAGGAATGGGAGGAGAGCATTCTTCAGCAAGAATAGAACGGTTTTTACAACAATGCGCCGATTTAAACTGGCAAATTTGTAATCCCACCACACCGGCTAACCATTTTCATTTATTGAGAAGACAAATTCACCGGGAGTTTAGAAAGCCTTTGGTGGTTTTTTCGCCTAAAATGTTATTGCGCTATCCAAAAGCAGTTTCCACACTTGAAGATTTGGCAACCGGAGGGTTTCAGGAAGTTATGGATGATGATGTGACCAAATCTAAAGTGGAAACAATCGTGCTTTGTTCGGGTAAATTTTATTATGATGCCAAAGAAGAAGCCGAAAAAAGAGAAGTGTCAACTGTCGCTTTTATTCGATTGGAACAACTTTACCCCTTTCCGAAAAAACAATTGGATGAGGTGCTGAAGAAATATAAAAAGACGAAAAAAATCTTTTGGGCTCAGGAAGAACCTGAAAATATGGGACCATGGCGATACATGGCCATGCAAATGCGATCTGAAAATCTGGATGTCGTTTCCAGACCACCTTCAGCAGCACCCGCAGCAGGTTCAAGCGAAACTCACAAAAGAAGATTAGGAGAGTTGTTTGACAACTTATTCAAAAAAATTGCAGAAAAATAGTCACTAACATTATAAAAAAACACTCAGATGTCTGTTGTAGAGATGAAAGTTCCCTCACCGGGAGAATCAATATCAGAAGTAGAAATTGCTCAATGGCTGGTTGAAGACGGCGATTATGTAGAAAAAGATCAAGCTATAGCAGAAGTCGATTCTGACAAAGCCACTTTGGAATTGCCGGCTGAAGTTTCGGGAACCATTACCCTGAAAGCAGAGGAAGGAGATGCTGTTGAAGTAGGTGCTGTAGTTTGCTTGATTGACACCTCTGCTGAAAAACCAAAAGTATCCAAACCTTCTGACGATAAAAAAGAGCAAAAACCTGAAAAAGAGGAAAAGAAAGAATCATCTCCAGATAAAAAAGAAGAAGCCGTAAAACCGGATCCGGGGCCTGCAAAAAAGAAAGAACAGTCAGAAAGTGAATCGTATGCATCCGGACACGCTTCTCCCGCAGCAAAAAAGATGATGGATGAAGAAGGTGTTTCAGCCGGGCAAGTAAAAGGTTCGGGAAAAGATGGCAGAATTACCAAGCAAGATGTTTTAGAAGCTATGGCTGCAGGTTTCTCTGCAGATGAAGCGAAAGGATGGGGAGGTACAAGAGATACCGAACCTAAAAAGATGTCTATGTTGCGCAGAAAAGTAGCAGAGAGATTGGTTGCTGTGAAAAATGAGACGGCCATGCTCACTACTTTTAATGAAGTAGATATGAAGCCCATCATGGACATCAGAAGCAAATACAAAAAAGCATTTGGTGAGCATCATGATATCGGGTTAGGATTTATGTCTTTCTTTACTAAAGCTTGCACAGAAGCCCTGCATCATTTCCCGGCTGTTAACGCTATGCTTGACGGAAAAGAAATGATTATGCACGATTATGCAGATGTTGGAATCGCTGTGTCATCCCCAAAAGGGTTAATGGTTCCGGTAATCAGAAATGCTGAGCAAATGAGCCTGGCAGAAATAGAAAAAGAAATTAAACGCCTGGCAATTCGTGCCAGAGATGGAGAACTTACACCGGATGAAATGACAGGGGGAACCTTTACCATTACAAATGGAGGGGTGTTTGGGTCTATGTTATCCACCCCCATTATTAATCCACCTCAGTCTGCTATTTTAGGGATGCACAACATTGTTGAGCGCCCGGTAGTGATTGACGGTGAAATTACGGTGCGTCCTATTATGTATGTTGCGCTATCTTATGATCATAGAATTATCGACGGAAAGGAGTCCGTTAGCTTTTTGTACAAAGTGAAGGAGATGCTGGAAAACCCTGAAGCAATGATCTTCGGAGGAAAAGATCCAGTTGAGGTGTTGTTGGGATTATAATAACAAATAAATTAAAAATTATGTTAAAAAGAACAATTAGCTTATCGATTACAGCAGCTTTGATTGCGCTGCTGAGTTCATGTGTAGGTACCAATGCGGTTACAAATGGGCATGGAATACAAAAAAGAAAATACACCAAAGGGTTTTACATTGAAAAGGGAAAAACAACTTTTTCAACCGCAGAAAAAAGCAAATCAAATACTGAAATTCTTGAGAATGAAGAAGAGGTGGCTGAATGGAACACTATTTCTGAAGAAAAAAGGGACAATCCTGATGTGCAGAAAGAGGAACTTTCAAAAAATCCTGAAGTAAATAAGGAAGAAAAAGAAGAAGTTTCTAAAGATCTGAATGGTGAAACAACTGAAACTTCAACGCTTTCTCAAAAACAACTGCAAAGAATGGATGCTTCAGATCAAAACCTGATCAGCCGATTCAAAAAAGTGAAAGCTGAAGTAAAGCAGTTGAATAAAAGAAGTGCTGGAGGTGTACACATTATAATACTGGTGATTTTGGCTTTATTTTTACCACCTTTGGCTGTTGCATTATATGAAGGAATTACCGTTCGGTTCTGGATTGATCTGGTACTTTTCTTAGTGGGCTTAGGCCTTGGATTTTGGCTGTTGGCCGGACTCTGGTGGATTGCAGGGCTTGCTGCTGTTATTTACGCCTTGCTCATTGTGCTGGGAGTCATTTAGAGATTGATACAGTAAAAATACAGATAAGACATTCTCATTTTTGGGGATGTCTTTTTTTATGCCAGACAAAAGCGTTTACCGGGTAGGCTTTTCACGGCTCCTTTCATTTCCAAATTAAATAAATGCACGCTAATTTGGGAAGGATTCAATGCAGATTCAAAGGCAAGTGTATCAATATCTAAAACTCCTTTTTCACTAAAAACAGCAACAATTTTCGTCTCTTCTTCCGAGAGGTCTTCCAGAATTTGAATGTGCTCACTTTTGTTTTCTTCAATTTCATCCCATCCCATTACCTGAATCAAATTTTCTGCTGAACTGATCAAGTGAGCTCTGGATCTACGAATGAGATTGTTACATCCTCTGGATGATTCTTTATCTGCCGGTCCGGGAAAAGCAAACACTTCACGATTGTAATCGTTTGCTAAATTCGCTGTGATCATGGATCCGCCCGTTTCAGAACTTTCAACAACAACAGTAGCCTCACTTAATCCGGCAACGATTCTGTTTCTCCGGGGAAAATTACCGGGCTCTCCCACAACTCCTGAGATAAACTCAGTAACCAAGCCACCATTTTCAGTCATTTTTTTAGCAAGTGACCGGTGTGCTGCAGGATACATAGTGTCCAAACCATGACCCAGTACACCGATCGTAGGCAAAGCATTTGAAATGGCCGCTTCATGAGAGATCTTATCAATACCGTGCGCCAATCCACTAATGATTTGAACATTATAAGGAGCAAGCCCGCGGATTAATTCATCTGTCATTTTCTTTCCATAAGAAGTAGACCGCCGGGTTCCAACAATAGAGATGTTTCGCCGGTTAAAATTGATTTTTCCTAAGGTGAATAAAACAATAGGGCCATCCGGACATTCCTTTAAAGCCTTTGGGTAATTAATATCCTGATAAAAGTAGAGTTGGATGTTATTTTCTTCAATAAAGTCTACCTCTTTTTTTGCACGCTCTATTGCTCTGGATCGCTCTAATTTACTTACAACAGAAGGTCGTACACTGTCGATTTTTCCTAAACTTTGAGAGGATGCTGTAAAAACTTCTTCCAAATCCCCCACATGACGGATCAATGTCTTTGTCGCTAATGGCCCTAAACCATTTAGCAAACTTACTGCTATCTGAAAAATACGTTGATCCACACTACAAATCTAAAAATAACGATTAAAATATAATCAAAAGATGATTAAAAAATAATCGATAGTTTTCAACTACCTATCATTATGATATTCATTTGATCCGATTTTTAAAATCAAAATAAACTAGATTTCAGTAGAAGTATAAGAAGGAGAGGGGGATGTTTTCTAAAATTGTACAAGCGGGAAGCACCAGAATGTGTCGATTTATTCTTTTGAAATAGAATCATATTTTTAATCCCTTTAATCTTCCAACAAACTTTATGCCATCCGTTGAAAACTAACAATAATTTTGTACATTTGAGAGTGAATCGAAGATGAGCGCATGTTAAAACAAACCTTAAGTCATAAACTACTTCAAAAGCTATCTCCCCAGCAAATTCAGTTGATGAAATTGTTGCAGGTACCTACTATGGAATTAGAGCAGCGAATTAAAGAAGAAATTGAAGAGAATCCTGCATTGGAGGAAGGAGCAGAAGAAAAAGAAGAACGGGAAGACGATTACGAAGAAGATTCAGGTGAAGTCACAGAAGCACAAGAAGATTTTGATATCAACGATTACCTGGATGATGACCTGCCTCAGTATAAAACCTCAATTTCTAATCAGGGAAGAGATGATGATGAGAAAGCAGTTCCCATTTCAGGGGGCACCTCTTTCCATGATATTCTCAAGAGTCAGATGGGCTTGAGAAAAATGACAGAAAAGGAACGCATCATTGCAGAAAACATTATTGGTAATATTGATGATGATGGTTATTTGAGAAGGGAAATTGAAGCCATTGTAGATGATCTTGCGTTTACGCAAAATGTCATCTGTACAGAAGAAGAGGTTGAAGATGTGTTGTTTTTAGTACAGGATTTTGAACCGGCTGGAGTTGGTGCACGAGATCTGAGAGAATGTCTTTTATTACAATTAGAGCGCAATCACTCAGGAGAGATACCGGTATACACCGCAAAAAAAATCCTGGAAAAGAGCTTTAATGAATTCACTAAAAAACACTACGAAAAAATTAAAACCAAATTTGAGATTGGTGATGATGATCTCAAAGAAGCCATTGAAGAGATCACCCGTCTTAACCCAAAACCGGGAAACTCACTCAAAGAATCAACCAATTCAACCAATATTCAACAGATTATTCCCGACTTTATCCTCACGGAAGAAGAAGGGGAACTTCAACTTTCGCTCAATAGCAGAAATGCACCTCAACTGAAAGTGAGCCGTTCCTATGAAAAAATGTTGCGTAATTATGCAGAAGGGGCTAAAAGTTCAAAATCGGATAAAGAAGCACTTACTTTTGTGAGGCAAAAATTGGATGCCGCCAAATGGTTTATAGATGCCATTCAACAACGTCAACAAACATTGATGTTTACCATGAAAGCCATTTTAGATTATCAGGAAGAGTATTTTAAAACCGGGGACGAAACCAATTTAAGGCCAATGATCCTAAAAGATATAGCAGATATAGTTGGAATGGACATATCGACAATATCCCGGGTAGCCAACAGTAAGTACATACAAACTCCTTTCGGAATTATGTCCCTGAAGTATTTTTTCTCAGAATCACTTTCTACTTCATCCGGAGAAGAGGTTTCAACGCGAGAAGTGAAAAAAATACTGGAAGGCGCCATTGAAAATGAAGACAAGAAAAAACCATTGACCGATCAAAAACTAACGGATTTACTGAAAGAAAAAGGATATAATATTGCCAGAAGAACAGTTGCAAAATACCGTGAACAATTGAATATTCCTGTGGCTCGACTGAGAAAAGAACTCTGATGAAATACTTTTTTACGGTCATTTCTTATCTGTTTCATCCTTTTATAATGCCTTTGTTGGGACTGTTTATTCTTTTTGAATCCCCCACACTTCCCAACAGTTATAATTTATATGATGCACTTTTCTTTTATCCGGATGAGGCAAAGAGCGTCATCTATATTGTGCTGGGAATCCTGACCTTCGTTGCTCCGGCTTTTAGTTTGATGATTATGTACTGGAACAAGATGGTCAACTCACTAGAGTTAGAAGAGCGAAAAGACCGGATGTATCCTTTTGTATTGGTTACACTTTATTATGTATTGGCTTATTTTTATCTGAAAGTACAATTGCCTGAATTTTTACAGCATCCTGCCCTGATGAGTTTTGTTTTTGGGATTATACTCACATTTGTGATTTCCTTTATAATTAACTTGTTTACAAAGCTGAGTATGCATGCTGCCGGTATTTTTGGTGTTTGTGGCACCATCTTGGCTTATCATCAAACACAAATAGAAAGTAATTTAATGTTGTTGCTCTATCTGTTTTGTATTGCCGGCCTGGTGGCAGCTTCACGGGTATATTTGAAAGCGCATACATTAAAAGAGGCGATAATAGGAATGGCAGTGGGATTTGGGGTGCTGTTTGTTTCGGTGAAATTTGAAATTTTTATTTAAACCCGGCTTATTCATGAATAATGCGGGTTAAAAACACTGTTGGAGAATTTTATTGGAGAGAGTAGATGATTTTAAGAATAAATAAATTTGTAAAATGTTAATGAAAAAGAGAAATATGTATCGATCATTTTTGGCCGTTTTGTTGATGGCTTTTATGATTTCAGCCTGTGGTAACACAAAAAAAGACAAGCCCTCTTCAGGGTTTAATTTGTTTCCCGTAGAAAAAGATGTGGAACTCGGTGCTCAGGTAGCTAGAGAAATTGAGAGTAAGCCAAACGAATATCCGGTGTTGGATTCTGCCTCAAACGTGGCAGCATATCGGTATATTTATGAAATACGAAATAGAATTTTAGCTACCGGAGAAGTAGAGCATAAAGACGATTTTGTCTGGAGAATCCGAATCATTCAGGATGACGAAATATTAAACGCTTTTTGTACCCCCGGGGGATACATTTATTTTTATACCGGCATCATCAAGTACCTTGAAAATGAAGCACAGTTAGCCGGTGTGATGGGACATGAGATGGCTCATGCCGATTTAAGACATTCTACCCGACAGATGAGCAAAAATTTTGGTGTTCAATTATTGCTCAGCGCAGTATTGGGCGATCAAAAAGCAATTGGGCAGATTACCGGAGGCTTAATAAACCTTCAATTTTCCCGCGGACATGAAACCGAAGCAGATCACATGTCAGTGCATTACCTCTGTTGTACCAAATGGCCCGGTGATAGTGGTGCGGGATTTTTTGAGAAAATCCAGGAATCAGGCGCACAGTCACCTCCTGAGTTTTTAAGCACACACCCCAGCCCCGATAATAGAATTGAAAATTACCATAAATGGGCACAGGAAGATAGTTGTCAGGGAGATCAGCTGTATATCAATAACTACGAAGCGTTTAAATCACTTTTTTAAACCTTGTGCTGCTCTTGATTTTGGTGAAAAAGCCCGGCGGCACTGTCGTTTTTTAACCGCTGTATAATCTCCAAAGACACTGACTTTATTAAACCTGAAACGGGCTTGTTGAAAAAATTGCACATCTGCTACCAAACGAATGAATAAATAATTCATCTGTTCATGGTAAATACGAGCACCTGAACGAGGGTCTTTTTGCAGAGAATCCCAATGTTTTCCATCTACAGAGACATAAGCCGTCGTATGGTTGATCACGCAATTTTCAATCGCTTGAATATCTAACGAAATCAAAAGATCCGAAAAACCGACCATATTCTCTATTTTTCGCTCTAAGCCCACTGAATAATTTCCGGCTTGGTACTGAAAAACTTCCAGGTGATCAGATTCAAAATAAGTGTTGGCATGATCCGGTAAACCATGGATCTTCCAGCCATTGAAATTTTTTGCAGTTTGTTGCCCACATTCAAATAGTTTGGTCATTTTTTTTGACCCGTCTTCATGATCTGCAAAAGCACAAAAAGCGTATGCAAACAGAAACAATACTGATAATCCGGCTGATTTTTTCATAGGAGGTTCGTTTTAATAAGGTATCTACATAACCCTACCTGATCCAATTGGTTACAAGAGGTCAGTGAGCCCACCTTCAAAAGACAACCTCAAAACAGCATTAACTGATCAGGTAATTAAATGAAAAAAGAGCAATAAACTTCCCGGGTATACAATCAACCAACACAGGTATCTACTAAACTTAAACAAGGGTTGCGGCCTCTTGAAAAGCACCACAAATAAAGGAACCAACAATCCGATTGAAAGAAAAGGAAACCACTCAAAAATAGAAATGCGCTTGACGGTACACTCCTGAACATATTTTTTTGGGGCATTATCATCTGCCTGCCATTCTTCCCGGTGCCAACACAGAAACTTAGGCTCTTTGAAAATGAGCGTTTGTTTGAAAAAGAAAGAATTTTCTTGAAAATCTCCTAATTGTCCGGTTTGAGGAAGGTAATAAGAGCCATTTACGCGCATATTTCCTGAGTAAAACTCAACTTTTTCATAGGGAACTTTTTCTTTGCTCGTGGCAGCTAAACTATCTACCCCAACCAGAATACTCATGATTGCACAAAACACCATTAAGCCTATAAATATCTTCCACTTTCCACTTTTCAGTAAATTTTGATAATCTTCAAGATCACGTTGGGCTTCCAGCTCTTTTTCTTTCTTAATACGCTCTGCTGCTTCGCGCATTTTGGCTTTCAAATCAAATTGGGTCATAGATAAAATTTTGACTTCAAGATAATACTTTTTTTAAGCAAGCGCTTTTACATTGATTTTATTATCCTTATCTTAAGCAGTAGCTATGGCCATTCAACAAAACATTAAATTAACCGTTGACGCCCTTGTATTTGGGGTGTCTGACAAGGAACTAAGCGTACTACTTATTCAACGGAAAGATAAATCGTGGGCAATTCCGGGAGGGTTTGTGGATGACAACGAAGCCCTAAAAACTGCTGCCCAACGAGAATTGGAAGAGGAAACCGGGATAAAAGCCATGCACCTATTTCAGTTTTACACATTTGGAGATGACGTAAATAGAGATCCCAGAGGGCATACGGTTGCTGTGGCTCACATGACCGTGATGCGTAAATCCTTACTAGAAGCAAAGGCGGGATCAGACGCCCGGAATTTAAAATGGGTAAATTGGAAAGAAGTACCTCCCTTGTCATTTGACCACAACCTGATCATAAAAAAAGCGATTCAAAAATTGCAACAAATACTTCAACATCAGCTCCCGGAAATAAATTGGTTAAAGAAAGAATTGTCTGAGCAAGAAATACAGCAAATACGAAAAGAAATTAATCAAACAAAAGCATGAGAACAACTGTGGTTGGCGACATACACGGTGTAAAAAGACATCCCTAAATTCAAAAAATAAGGGGGCATAACTAAAAACCCTTATGTTACATTTTTTGTGTGGAATTCAGGAAAAGCCTCTCAACTACTTCAGGTTTTTCGACAATTCAGAAAAATAATCCTGAAAACGTTTGGATTCTATTAGTTTATCATCTCCTACCATTAAAATAGTGTCCGGCTGATTATTTTCTAACCAAAATCTCAACGAAAAGATGGAGGCGTTCATGGTTCCGTTAATATCAACTTCTTGAGTAGGTTTATGGTGTTTTTCCATTTGAGCTCGCAGCTCTTTATTCTCTTTAGAAATATTGTGATCGGCATGGACAATTACTAAAGAATCAATCAGTTCAAAAAGACTCTCTTTTCCATCAAAAATGCTGACTACGATTCCGTTCTTAGTTGCCCAATCAGCAACTGCGGCTTCAAAAGGATCATTATTCCTGAGTATAATTTTTTTGATTAACATGATTCGTCTTTTCAATTCAAAAGTAGAGCCTGCAAATTTAGTGCTAATCTTTACATTTTCTGTATGTAAAGTAAAAAAAATACGTCTTTTTTATGAACCCTACTACAGCTAAGCATCCTATTTAGTTATTTACCTTCTTTTTATCAAGATATTCTAATGTAAAGAGTTGTACTCCTAAAAGAATTGTGGCAGTTAATAAATGTAGAGGCTGGAGGATAGCCGGCATATTAGCATAAGCGAATAATACCCCTGTAATGAACTCAATCAAAATCAACAAAACAATATACTTGATGGTTGGGATAGCATAATTCCATTTTTGATTGAAATAAAGCAAGAGCAAATTAGCAAATAACAACACCCAGGAAAATGAGCGGTGAAAATAAAAATCCGTATCCATTTGTGCAATCCAATCGGATCGATCCATCATATCTTTCACCATAAAATCTACCTCTTGACGGACTTGTGCTCCTAGCAAAATTTGAATAAATGTAAGTAAAAGGGTGAAATAAAAAAGGTACTTGAAAAGTGGGCGAATTGGCAAATCGTATGTACGAGAACGGATGATACGGATAATTTTAATCTGTATCCAAACAATGACGAGTGCTACTAACATGTGAATTGTGATCGTCCAGGGAACCAGGTTTGTAGCCACAACAATTGAGCCAAACCAACCCTCTATTCCCATTAGAATAAGATTACTAAAAACAAGAAAGAGTAGTTTTTTTTGATTTCTGTATCGCATCAATGTCCAGATAAATAAGATGAGAACGAGATTTCCGGCAATAAATCCAACCAGGCGATTGCCATACTCTGTCCAGGTTTTTGCAGCGTTAAAATCGTGTTCGATCAACAGTGATTTATCTTGACGAAGTTGTTCTCCGGTAGTTTTAAAACCAATGACTTCCAAAAAAGAAGCAAAGCGATCTATTTTTTCTTTTCGATACTGTCGATAGGTATTTTTATAATCATCCGGTAACTGCTGCTCTGAAGTAGGCGGAATTATCTGATCAAAACATTTTGGCCAATCCGGACAACCCATGCCCGAACCCGTGGTACGCACTACACTGCCGGCAATAATGACCAAATAAATAAAGATCAGGGTAATCCAGGAAAAACGTAAATAGCCGCGACTAAAGGATTTTTTCATGAATACAAAATTAACAGGAATCAAAGATGATGACTTCTGATTTGTACAAATTTGAATTTAAAAAGGAGAAAAACTAAGTGATACAAGCTGTTCATTCGTTCAAATTTATCATTATCTTGACAATATTTTTTGTCCGTTTTAGTTAATTAAAACATGAAAAGAACAATTTTAACCGTTTTTATTTGTAGCGCAATACTGATGTGTGCATCCGCTCAGGATGAAGATAAGACAGAGGAAACGCTCAAATCAACGCTTATCCAAAAAGGACAACTTGATGGGGGTGTACGAACAACAACCAGCTTGTTTGGACATGACAATATCCCCGGTTTAGGAGTTGGCGGGCAATTCCGTTTGCAAATTTTTGATTACCTGAATACCGAGTGGTTTGCAGATTGGATCACCCTAGACCTCAATGGGGCAGGAACAAGAAACAACGCACATATTGGTTGGTCCGTGCTATTTTATCCGATAAGAACAGGGCGGGTAGTTCCTTACGCAATAGCCGGACATTGTTTTGATTACGCTAAAGTAATTCCTTTGAGTACCCCCTTTGAAGATCGATCAGGAGACATTATTACCAGATGGAGTTCTGCTGTTCAGGCAGGTCTTGGTTCACACTTCTACCTTACCGAAAAGTTTGATATTAGCCTGAACGCACAATATATGTTGCATTTGGGCAAGCATCTGGATTATGAATTGCAGCCAACAAATAATGGTTATACATTAGACACGGATGGACATAGTAGCAGCGGAACGGGCATGGAAGGTCACATTCTTATAACAGCTAGTTTAAATTATAGAATTGCAGATTTATGGTAAAAGGGATAAAAATAGCACTCCTTGTACTCTTGTTTTCGCCAACATCTTTTGGTCAATCTGAAAGAAATTGGAAATTAAATGCCGCACTTTCATTTGCTCCGGGCTTTTTAACCGAAAAAACACAAACCATTCAACTTCATGGATATTTAGGATTCTTAAAAAATAAAATTCACCTCAGAGGTGATGGGTTCTATTTTTTAAATTCCTTTGGAGAGCGCCCCAGATTTGATATGAATCATCAATTATTTAGCGGGGCATTTTATCACTTTACTGAAAAAAAATTACAGCCATATATAGGATTTCAACCTGGAATAGCCATCAGCCGATCTTCTGAGTATTATACCCTCAATGAAGAGAATAATGAGTTGGAACGTGAAATAGCAGTAAGCCCTTTAGGATCTGCCGTAGGAGGGCTTCATTATTACGGAGAAAAACTGTTCTTCTTATTTGTTGAGGGCCGATATATTTTTGGCAAACATAAAAGCAATTCCTACCCGGTTTATTTGGATGAATTTCGTATTTCTTTTGGTTTAGGATTTACATTTTAAATTTTCGGTTTGATTTTTGCCGCCCTCAGTAAATAAATATCACTGTTCATCAGGTAAATACTTTATTTACAGTTGAATTTTAGTTAAATTTGTGACTCATGATTCGCCGGAGTTTATTCATCTTTTTTGCCTGCTACTTAAGTAGTGCAACGGCTTCTCACATTGTGGGAGGAGAAATGTTCTATGATCATATTAGCGGAAATGAATACCGGGTTACAGTGAAACTATACCGGGATTGTTTATCAGATGGAGCTGAATTTGATGCAAATTTACCCGTAACCATATTTGACGGGAACAATATTCAGTTGAGTCAGTTTACGATTCCTTTTCCCGGAAGTACAGAGTTAGCTGTACAATTTTCAAACCCTTGTGTAACCATCCCCACCGATATTTGTGTGGAAGAAGCTATTTATGAAAAAGTAGTAACCCTACCTGCTTCTAATACAGGATGGACGCTTTCTTATCAAAGATGTTGCAGGGGACCAAGTGTAGTCAACTTAGTAGATGCCGGAAATACTGGATTGACTCTCACAGTGTCTATTCCTGCCCAATCTGCAGTGCCTTCAAATAGTAGCCCGAGATTTAAAAATTTTCCCCCACTTTTACTCTGCGCTAATGACCCTTTGAATTTTGATCATTCAGCGATAGACCCTGACGGAGATGTATTAGAATATGAATTGTGTACTCCGTTTGCGGGAGGTTCAGCTTTAGCGCCTGCACCAAATCCCGCTTCTCCGCCACCTTATACATTTGTAAACTGGGAAGCCGGAAGTACACAAAATGATCCTTTTGGGAATGGAAGTATTACCATAGATCAAAACACGGGACAGATGATAGCTGCACCCGCTGTACAAGGTCTTTATGCAGTAGGTGTCTGTGTAAAAGAATTTAGAAATGGTGTACAAATTGGCGTTTCAAGAAGAGATTTTCTATTTCGTGTTATGAATTGTGAAATTGAAATGGAAGCTGAGATCACACCGCAAAATCAATTATCTACTTTCACCTCTTATTGTGAAGGATTAACCATTGATTTTGAAAATAATAGTTATGGAGGAACCAATTACCAATGGGACTTTGGCGTAAACTCACTTACAACAGATGTAAGTACTGATTTTGAACCCTCGTATACCTATCCCGGACCGGGACAATATGAAGTAACTTTGGTTGTTAATCCGGGCTGGAGTTGTACCGATACGGCTATCTCAACTTTTATTGTAAACCATGAAATAGATGCCTTTTTTGAACCACCTGCTACCCAATGTATCGTTGATAATAGTTATGATTTCATAGGGCAAGGAACTTTCCCTTCTTCCGGTACTACCTTTGAATGGGAGTTTGGCAACGAAGCGATCCCCCAAACATCTTCGGATCAATCGCCCACAGGAGTTGAATTCACTGATCATGGGACACATCAGGTAACCTTCAATGTGTTTTACGATCAATGTGAAGCCTCTTATACTGCTCCGGTCGAAGTCGCTGCCCCACCAATGGTTAATTTTGGCGTACCGGATGAACTTAAATGCGTCCCATATACCGCCCAGTTTACTAATCTTTCTACTGCCAGTACACCTATTTTTTCAGTCTGGGATTTCGGTGACGGACAAACCTCTACCAACACCCACCCGGTTCATGTATATGATCAGGTTGGTACGTATGACGTGTCGCTAACCATCTGGACGATTTCAGGCTGTATCGATACCCTAACCATGTTGCGGACAAACCTCATAGAAGTTTTTCCGAGACCCACTTCTCAGTTTAGTGTAAGTCCTACAGAAATTAATGAATACGAAGCCAATTTTTACTTTATCGACCAATCTTCCGGTGCCGTTGAAAAGTGGTTTCATTTTGCAGATGGTACTGCCGAAAAAGCAGATAGTATCTGGCATTTTTACAATGATCCCGGTGTATATTATCCCTGGCAGGTGGTTTACAATGAATACGGATGTTCAGATAGAAGTCAGCAAATGATTAAAATTACCCCTAACATTCCCATTATGGTGCCTAACGCATTCACGCCAAATGGGGATACCTACAATAATACTTTTCAACCGGTGCTATATGAAGATCAGGTGTACGAATTGTTTATTTATAATCGTTGGGGTGAGCAAGTTCACCATTCAAAAGCATTAAATGCCAACTGGGATGGAACCTATAACGGAGTGCTGGTAGAAGATGGAGTTTACATCTGGAAAATTATCTATACCTCTTTTGATCCTGAAGAAGAGAACATACTTGTTGAAGTACAGGGTCATGTCACGGTGATCAAATAACACTTAAGAAGCCAAACGAAGAATATCCTGTTGTTTCATCTCCAGAAAAGATTTCTGTTTCAGTTTACTTTTTACCCAAATTAGAAAATCAAAGTACTCAAAAACCATTTGTTCTTTGGGGTCTTCTTTCAGTTTACTGAGTTCTTCTTCCAGAGGAATCAATTTTTCCTGTAGATCAAAGACGTTGTTTGTTTTGGAAATCTGAGAGATCAGCTTTAAAAATACTTCCTCAAACTTGTAAATGCGATTTCTGTTTTTCAAATACCTTTTGGTAGAATTAAGTGCGTAAGGTAAAAATCGCACATTGTTCAATTCAAAATGTAAGATCAGATTAATGAGTTGCGCAAAACAATAGATATCTTGCTTTTGATCGATTTTATTTTCGTTGAGGATTTTGTTAATCCATTCCAGCGCTTTGGTATAATTGCCTAGTGAAAGATGGATAACACCAATTTGAAAATCGATATATGCTTTTCGTAAGCTACTGATGTGCTGCCCGTATAAACGGTATCCTTCTTCAATTTGAGGAACTAATTCCAACGCTTTTTCAAACTCTCCCTTTTCTCTGAGCAAGGATAACTCCAGACTAAATGTGCTTGAAAAATATTTAATGTCCAGATCAATTGATTTTCCAGAATTGTCAGATTTTTTGAGTTTACTCAAGTGTGTCTGCGCCGTTTCGTATTTCTGTAAGCGCGTTGAAATATAAATGATATTAGTAAGTGCCGAAAAGTAAATGTTTGGCTTTTCTTTTTTGAGAGTAACATGTTTTTCCAATAACTCAATAATCGCATTGAGGTGGTAATACGACAACTTCAAATCGTTTACAGAAAAGTAATAAGCAGATTGAATGTGGTGAAATAAATAGGAGCTCTTTGTAGAAGCCTTACTGATATCGATCTCGTTTGACAAGGCAACAAGTTTTTGCAGTTTTAGAGTATCTGCTTCATTCCGTACTTTCCCTTTTTGATTGATTTCATGAAATAACAGGCTCTTTATGTTCCACAACTGATGATATAAGTCGATTTCATCAATGATTTCCTTTTCTTCGGCAAACATTTGAGTGATTTCTGCCGTTTGGATGTCGCTGTACAATTCATTTTCTATCAATCGCTTTTGCTTCTGTTTGATTTCCAGTAAAAGATTAAACGTTTCATGTTTTCTCGCTTGCTTTTCGGCTGAATTTAAGATTTTTTCTGCCTGTTTATAAAGCCCTTTGTTATAAAGAATTTCAGAACTGTGAATCATGCGAAACAGCTGAGCGTCTACAGAAGAATTGGCATAAAAAGTATCCAAACTTTTCAGAATGTTCGCGTATAATCTGCCTTTGGTAATCGAAAATTTATTGAGTAAGGCCTGTCCTTTAAAATGCTTAAAGATTTCCTCCTCCTCGTATTCTTCCATTTTAGCAATAAAATCAAATAATTTAATATAGCTATTTTCCTCTCCAATGGTATGCCGGGAAGAAAAGACTTTGAAATAACGTTTTTCACTTTTATTTAAACTTTTAATTAGTTCAAACAAATGATGCGAGGCTTTGTTAGACATATATAAATTTTCAGTTGTTTTTATTATTTCTACACCTCAATGTAGGCTGATTTATCTTTCATTAGGGGTAGAAATGATAGTAATGGGTGTTTAATTGATTGAATAGACAGGTTTATTTATTTAAGTGAAATAACATCCATAGACCTGTGCTATTTTTAAAACTGTCAAAAATCATATCCCCAATGACAGTTCTATGACAAATCCGCCTGAAAGAATCGTGAATTTTGCAATAAAATTAACACTGCTACACTTTCATGTCATAGCATTCACGCATCATACCATTGGGGTAGATGAGATCGGGAAGTTCCACCTGGAAGAAGGGGAGGTACTTCAGAAAATGAGCCTGCTGAAAGCACAGATGAATTTAAAAGAGATCATGTACCTCTCTACCTGTAATCGGGTAGAATTTGTTTTTGTAGGCCGCCGGGAAATTGACGAAGCATTCAAAGCTGTTTTTCTCAATGAGTTTAATCCGCAATGGGATGATGACCACATCCGGGAATTGTTAGCCAATGCAAAATGCTGGAACGGAATTAATGCGGTGAATCATTTAATTGAAGTTGCCTCCTCACTAGATTCAATGGTGATTGGCGAACGAGAGATCATTACGCAAATGAAAGAGGCGTATGCCTTTTCCAGAAAAAATAAATTGTCCGGAGACACCATTCGAATTGTGATGCGGCAGGTAGTAGAAACGGCAAAAAAGGTATACACCCAAACCAATATCGCCACTAAACCGGTTTCAATGGTTTCTTTAGCTTATCAGCAACTCAAAAAGAAAGGACTCTCGAAAAATTCTCGGGTGCTGATTATTGGTGCCGGCGTAACCAATACCAATATGGGGCGGTTTTTAAAAAAACACGGATTTCATCAATTCACTGTTTTTAATCGTTCTATAGAAAGAGCTGAGCGTTTGGCAGATTTGCTTAACGGAAAGGCACAACCTCTTGATGCGTTAAAAAATCATTCAGGAGGATTTGATTTACTTCTGTCTTGTACCGGATCTACCCAACCTATTATTACCAAGGACATCTATACCTCTTTGTTGGCGGGAGAAGAAGACGAAAAAACGATTATAGACCTGGCTGTTCCTTCAGATATAGACAAATCGGTAAAAAAGACTTTTAATGTAGATCATATTTCAGTAAAGCAGCTCAAAGAAGTTTCTGATCAAAATATCGCTTTACGAAAAAAAGAACTGATCAAAGTACGGCAGATCATTTTTGAGGCCGTTGAAGAGTTCAAAGAGATTTTTAAAATGAGACAGGTTGAAATCAAGATGCGCAGCATTCCTGAACGCGTCAAAGAAATTCGATCTACTGCTCTGGATAAAATATTTTCAAGAGAGTTGGAAGAACTGGATGAAAATTCCAGAGAACTGCTTGAAAAAATACTGAATTATATGGAGAAAAAGTACGTTGCCGTTCCCATGATCGCAGCAAAAGAAATGTTTGCAAAAAAGCAAGAGAAGCATGAAGATTAGAATTGGATCAAGAGGAAGCGACCTGGCACTATGGCAAGCGTATTACGTTCGGGATCTTCTGCAAGATCTGGATCATGAGGTAGAGATAAAGATCATTGAGACGCAAGGCGATAAAATCCAACACCTGAGTTTTGATAAAATGGAAGGCAAAGGATTTTTCACCAAAGAGATTGAGCAGAGTTTGTTGAATAAGGAGATTGACCTGGCGGTTCATTCACACAAGGATTTGGAAACAACACCTCCCGACGGATTATCGATCGCTGCGGTATCTTACAGAGAAAACCCAACGGATGTCTTACTCATGAGACCGGAGGCGAGGGATGAAACAAAGGTGTTAGAACTCAAAAAAAATCCGATTGTAGGAACTTCTTCGGCAAGAAGGCAAAGCCAGATAAGAAGGTTGCGATTTGATGTGCAATTAAAAGACTTGCGGGGCAACGTGCCCACACGCATTAATAAGTTAAGAGAGGGGCAGTATGATGCCATCATTTTAGCTTCAGCCGGTATTAAGCGTTTAAAATTAGACCTTTCTGATCTGCGGGTGATTGAATTAAGCCCTACCAACTTTATTCCCGCTCCGGCACAGGGCGTTTTGGGGCTACAAGTCCGCTCTGATCATACGGATCTGCACGAAGCATTGCAAGTGATACATGACAAGCAAGTAGCGGAATTGATTGGGATTGAGCGGGAAATACTTAAAGGTATGGATGGTGGTTGCCAACTTCCACTGGGCGTTTACTGCCTGAAAGAAGAAAATGAATGGACGGTATACGTTAGTTACGCCAAAGATAAAACAGAAGAAGCAGAGGTCAGTTCTTATCAATCAGATGATAAAGAGATTTTAATTCAAACAATCATAGAAGATTTAAAATATGGCATTTCCTAAGCGCATTTTGGTTTCACGTAATTTACCTAGCGATTCTTTATTAAGGGAATGGGCTGCAAATAGAGATCACGCTTTAATTGAAGTTCCGTTCATCCGTATTGAACCCATTACTGATTTAGACATCCCCCCTTCTGATTGGATCTTTTTCTCTTCTCCCAACGGGGTGGATATCTATTTTGACAATTATCCTATCCTGGCAAAAAAAATTGCGGTTTATGGAGGGGGAACCTACCAACGGTTAGAATCAAGGGGTATTGAAGCGAATTTTGTGGGAGAGAACACAAAAAACCCGGACGAGATCGGGAAAGATTTTTTTGACTCTATTCATCCTAATGAAGTGGTTTTATTTCCCATTAGCCAATTGTCAAAAAAGAGTATTATTAATGTCAATCAGCAAAACACCTGTCTTGAGTTGGTGATTTATAACACCAGTGTTGAAGCACATGAAGTGCCCAAAATGGATATCGCTATTTTGACCAGCCCGTCAAATATTGATGGTTATTTACTTAAAAACTCCGTTGAAAATGTAGATTTTATTGTCATGGGAAATACGTCTAAAAACCATTTTGATAATTTGAATTTAGGTGCCCGGGTATTTCAAACCCAAGCATCAACAGAAGAAGGAGTTATTGCGCTTCTTGAGGAGTTGATTGCGGGGCGTCATCCGAAGGCGTAGTTTCCGCTTCATCTGATTCAGTATCCTCCTGCTTTTTGAAAAATGTGCGATACCGTGCTATAATGATGCCTACCCCAAGTGTAATCGAGCCATCCGCTACATTCCAAATGGCACCAAAAATTTCTTTCCCACCCAGTCCAAAAGGCATGCCTTCAGGCCACCTTGTCGTAAACTGAAACATATCTACTACACTTCCCAATAAAAATCCGTGGGGTCGAATAACGGGATTCCCTGTGCTGTCGACAATCCATTGCCCGTTTTTATCCTCTGCCCAATTCCAGGCAACATCCGGATTTACATCCCAGATAAAATCATAGAACATACCATCTATTAAATTACCCGTAGCACCGGCAAAAATTAATCCTACTGAATAGATCAATCCCGAATGAACATTATTTTCACGCAGTAATTTATAGATGTAATACCCAATACCAATAATGGCCACAAGCCTGAAAATTGACAATGCATATTTTGCCATAGCTCCCGAACCTAAAGTAGTACCAAAAGCCATTCCTCTATTTTCTATGTAATAAAGTTGAAAAAAACCGTCAATAACGTTGAGTTTCTCAAGTGGAGAAAAGGAGGTTTTGATGTAGACCTTTACAATTTGATCTATGATGAGGATGAGTGCAATCAAAATAATGACGCGCCATCCTAATGATGTACTATCCTTGCGCATTCTTAGCTTCAATGCTCAATGTGGCGTGTGGAACAAGTTTAAGACGCTCTTTTTTGATCAGATTTCCCGTAACACGGCAAATTCCATAGGTCTTATTCTCAATTCTTCTCAGGGCATGTTGCAAGTTCTGAATGAATTTATCTTGACGGGCAGCCAGTTGCGCCATCTCTTCACGAGACATAGTTTCAGAACCGTCTTCCATCATATTAAAAGAGCGCCCGGTATCATCTGTTCCGTGATCATCACTGTGATCTAACTGACCCTTTAGTAGCTGAAGGTCAAGTTTAGCCTCTTTTAATTTGGCTTCTATTATCTCCCGAAACTCCGCTAAGTCTTTATCTGAATATCTTACCAAATCTGCCATAAGCCCATTAATTTTGTAGGAGGACAAATATAAGGGAATAAAGTTTAGGTTTGACAGAAATCCGGATTTTTTAAGAATACGGTAAAACGGGCTATAACATTCAGTTTTTAAACTAGTTACTCTATTCAACCCTCAATAAAAAGTATTGGAATTCACTTTCATTTACGCTGGAGTGTGACCATAAAATACAAAGTGTAATAGCGTGTAGCGATTACAAAAGAGACAAATAGCTCGATTAATCGGTAATTTTAAGATCTAATATTTTATGATATTGTAACTTTGGGATATGGAAATTCGAGCAGATCTTATTCAATCCCTTAAAAAACGATATGCCGTTAAGCGATTTGACCCAACAAAAAAGCTAAGTGATGATGATGTGAATGCGCTTTTAGAAGCCGGGAGGTTAACAGCAACATCTTACGGGCTGCAATTGATGAAATTTGTTTTAGTAGAAGGGGCAGATGCCCGCGAAGCGCTTGTAACGGCCTCCTTTGGTCAGCGGCAAGTGGCTGATGCGTCACATTTGATTGTTTTATGCCGGGAACGTGATTTGGATGTCGCTCATTTTGAAGAATACGTAGAGAATATTTCAAACGTTCGCGGTATTCAAAAAAAAGACCTGAATCCTTTTAAACAAATGATGGCCCGCTCTATTTTGTCCAAAACCAAAGAAGAACAGGAAGTATGGATGGAAAAACAAGTGTATATCGCATTGGGCAATTTATTGACTTCTTGTGCGGTTTTAGGTATAGATGCTTGTCCAATGGAAGGGTTTGTTCCAGAAGAATATGATAAAATATTAGGTCTGGAAAAAGAAAATTTATCTGCTGTGCTGGCTTTACCAATTGGGCACCGTGCAGAGGACGACCCCAATGCCCGGCATAAAAAAGTAAGGCGCTCAGCCCATCAATTTATACTTCGCATTTAAAGTACAATTAGTTTTTCATTGGTTGTTCCATTAACCCCTGAAAGCTGAACAATGTATAACCCCTTTGACAAGCCTGAAATCATAACATCAGATGAGTTGACCGCTTTCCGGTAAACCACTTGTCCTGTTTCACTAAATACAGAGATGAGTTCTACTTCCTGAGGGATAGCGCTCAACTTTACTTCACCGTTTGACGGGTTGGGGTACATACCAAAATCATACACTTTGTTTTCCTGAACACTCAATGCTGGTGTACCATTGATGAGTTCATACCGCTCATTTTCCAGAATACTTCTCATCATATCTGCCTGTCCGATTGTAAAGGAATTTTGGCAGGTCTCTGCTGAATAATCCATGTAATTTTCAACCATATCCGGTAAATCACCCAGCGTACCGATAGCATCCAAACAAGTGTTTTTAGTAGTATCACAGTCAAAATTAGACTGGTCATCTGCGTTGGGTGTGTCATCTATGCCATCTTCAGCAGTGCAATCTCCATCTCCCCAAATATGACGTAATCCCAAATAATGACCCACTTCATGAACGCAAGTTCTACCTAATATATCCATAGGTCCTGATCCCATATCGATTGTGTTGGGGTTGTTTGCTCCAAAAACCTCATATTCAATGACCACACCATCACTCAAATTGTCAGATGAACCCGGAGGCCAGTGTGAAAGGTTGTTGGGTGGAGTTGCGTATCCCAAAATGAAGGGACTTCCTAAAAAGGTCATATTGCATACCCAAATATTCAAATAGTCTGCTTGATTCCAGGGGTCTATCCCTTCTTCAGCCGTACTTTTCACACCTTCGGCCGGTGATCCTCCCACACCTAAAAAAGAATCATGCGTAGTCAGCGTTCGTGTTATACCGTTAGTTGGATTTCCATCCGGATCAGTAGTCGCCAATTCAAATTGAATGTAACTGTCTCCAACGATCGGAGCAAAATCTAAACGCATATTGACCGTATCAGCATTCAGTCGTCTAAATGCACGATTTAATTCTTCTATTTGGTTAAAAATAATACTATCCGCCAGATTTTCTTCAGGGGTTTTGTAAACAATATGCACCACAACAGGAATGGTATAGACCGTTGCCCGGTCTTGTGTTCCTATCTCTTTTGCCCGGTAAAATACTTCATCAACGGATTGCAAATATCCCGGAGTAAGCTCTTCCTGATGAAGCATGGCTTCGTGCGTATAACAACGCTTTACCTCTTGTGCAAAAGTGCCAACACATAACGCGCCGGCTAAAAAAGTTGTAATTAATTTCATGGCTCTTAAGGTTTTGTGCGAATTTAAATAAGTTATGCGTACCGTGCAAATACTTGTGATAAACGGTGCGTACTTTACGTAAAGGGATTAATATTATACTTTCCCCTTCACGCTCGTCTCCTGATTGTCACGTCAATTGGCAGGTAAACCCGTTCCGCAGGATTTGCAATCCTGCGACCCCCGGAGCTGGTGCGAGAATGTTTCTCGTACCAGCGTCTTAGAAGTAACAACCACAAACCAACGCCACACCTTTATAGGCTTTTTTTCGTGTTATAAAATACAAGAAAACACAAAGCAATGAACAACAACAAAATGACACCCAAAACCAAAAAATATCAAATGGCAATTATAGCTCCGCTACTGTTGTTGACATTGGCTCTTATGAATACTAAATGTGGCAAAGACAACCCGCCACCTGAAGAACCAACATTGCCGCCTGCCACTCAAACCGGGGAGAATACGTTTGGGTGTAAAATTAACGGAAAGGTTTATGTTCCAAAAGGCACAGTTTATGAGCCGAGCATTGATCAGCCAGCTTATTATGAGTCCTATGGATATTTTATTGTTACCACTAGGAATGTTAGTGATTTTAGTGATGACCGTATTGATGATATTTTACTACGGTTAAAAGTTTCCGAAGGTGTTTCAGGAAATGGTTTATATATGATGACCGATACAGGTTTCAGTTTCTTCGAAATACAAATTGATACTGTTGTTAATGGTTTTGAAACGGGGCACAGTTATAATTACTATTTAGATACAACTAAATCAAATTTAGTAGAGATTACAAATTTAGATGTTATCAATAAGGTTATTTCAGGAACATTTGAAATGACTGTTATTAATAATGAACAAAATGACACTATAACTATAACCGAAGGAAGATTTGATTTAAAAGACCCCATCACCGAGTAAAAACCGTTAACGCAGATCTACCTGTCGATAGACCGGTTTAAAACTTCGTGTCAGGGTCAGAATCTCTGGAACGGATTGAGCCGGCAGCTGAGGCGTAAGCGTTAACAATACAAATACACAATAAAAAGCGTGGAATGCCAATGAACGCCTTTGTTTGTTGCGTGTCCTGACGCGAAAGCAGTCAGTGGCATTTGTGATAACGCTAAGCAGCACTACAGGTGAAAGCCGGGTGGCCCGCAGGCCTCACCGGAAATCGAAGTCGAGATTGAAGGAAAGACCTGCGGGACAGGCAGCCAACAGCCTATCACCCATTAAACCATTCTATTCCGTATTTTTGTACTGTATGCAAGATGAATTGCGGGATAAAATCAGAACCCTGCCCAATAAGCCGGGGGTTTACCAGTATTTTAACAAAAACGGAACGATTATTTATGTAGGTAAGGCAAAAAACCTTAAAAAACGGGTGGCATCTTACTTTGTTAAAACACAGGATAACGCCAAGACAAAGATTTTAGTCAAACGAATTGCAGATATCAAGTACATTGTTGTTGACACGGAGGTGGATGCACTTTTGCTTGAAAACAACCTCATTAAAAAATACCAACCCAAGTACAACATCCAACTGAAAGATGATAAAACGTATCCGTGGATTTGTATAAAAAACGAACCCTTTCCCAGAATTTTTAAAACGCGCAGAGTGGTCAAAGACGGATCTGATTACTACGGCCCCTATGCCAATGTAAAAATGTTGTACACCCTGTTGGATTTGATCAGGGAAGTGTACCCCTTAAGAACGTGCAATCTCAACTTATCAGAAGAGGCAATTAGCAAAAAGAATTATAAGGTGTGTTTGGAGTACCACATTGGCAATTGCCTGGCTCCCTGTGTGGGAAAAGAATCAAAAGAGCAGTACGATAGATATATACGGGAAATCAAAAACATTCTAAAAGGCAACATCACAACGGTGATTAACGCCTTAAAAAAATGGATGCATGAGCTCTCAGTAGAAATGCAGTTTGAAGCCGCACAAGAAGTCAAAGAAAAAATTCGCCTGCTGGAGGGATATTACGCCAAATCTGCCGTGGTAAGTCCGACCATTCATAATGTGGATGTCATTTCTATATTTTCGGATGATAAATATGCGTTTGTAAACTACCTGAAGATCAATAACGGCGCAATTATTCATGGGCATACCGTTGAGGTGAAGAAAAAACTGGATGAATCTCCTGAAGAAATTCTTCCGCTGGTGCTTACTGAAATGAGGGAGCGATTTGGAAGCGAAGGCAATGAGATCATTTCAGATATTGATATCTCACCGGATCTTCCGCAGTTTAAGGTCACTGTTCCGCAGCGTGGGGATAAAAAATCACTTTTAGAGCTGTCTCAGCGAAATGCAAAGTTTTACATGCTTGAAAAGCACAAGCAAGAAAAACTGGTCAATCCGGATCGTCACAAGGAGCGCATCATGGAGACCATGAAAAAAGACCTGCGATTAAAAGAGTGGCCGACACATATTGAATGTTTTGACAACTCAAACTTTCAGGGAACGCATGCAGTGGCTGCCTGTGTGGTTTTTAAAGAGGGAAAACCGGCTAAAAAAGAATACCGGCATTTTAATATAAAAACGGTGACGGGGCCGGATGATTTTGCCTCTATGGAAGAGGTGGTGTACCGGCGTTACAAACGTATGTTGGATGAGGAACAATCACTTCCGCAACTGATTGTAATAGACGGTGGAAAAGGGCAGTTGAGTTCGGCGCTGAAAAGTATTGAAACGTTAGGATTGAAAGGCAAAATAACACTGATAGGCATTGCGAAAAAACTGGAAGAGATTTATTTTCCGGGGGATTCGGTTCCCATTTACATTGATAAGCGTTCTGAAACCTTAAAAATCATCCAACATTTGCGCAATGAAGCGCACCGTTTTGGCATCAACCATCACAGAAATAAACGTAGTAAAGCGGCATTAGAAACTGAACTGACCACCATTGAAGGCATTGGGGAGCGTACGGCTGAACTTTTGATTCAGGAATTCAAATCAGTGAAACGGGTAAAAGAAGCCAGCCGCGAAGAGCTTGAAGAAGTAATCGGTAAAGCAAAGACAAGATTATTGCGGGATTATTTTGAACAAGAAGCGTGAGATAGGTGAAAATTTAAGTTATTGGTAGTTTGATTTTAAACAATTAACGGATTAT
Source organism: Crocinitomicaceae bacterium (assembly GCA_040880585.1). Taxonomy (GTDB): domain Bacteria; phylum Bacteroidota; class Bacteroidia; order Flavobacteriales_D; family Crocinitomicaceae; genus Paracrocinitomix. The sequence goes on from JBBDID010000011.1 coordinate 39,767, forward strand.
CCAGGCACTTTCTAAATGTCTAAAATTAAGAATGTAAGTCAATGAGCAGGGCTTATCCTATTGTTTTTCATAGTCATAAACAAACCGTACAATTATAAATGTTTCACGAAACTAAACGGTTTCTTTAATACGGAGACAATTCTGTCGTTTAAATTGAATCTACTAGTGTGGTGATTGGTAAGAAAGGTAACTAAAATTTTGCGATTATTTTTACTTTAGGGAAGGCAAAATTTGCAAGCATCCCGCACGAACGGCGGGACGCTTAAGAATTTTAACGTAGCATAAAGGAAAAAGGGCGTAAAATTAGTTGACTTTTTTAGCAATCACCACACTAGCATCAAAATAGATCTCTTAAAAGTCAGACATACTCAAAAAAGTAACTACCAAAATCTTCTTTTTTTGTCTACAGAGAGACAGCTAAAAATATATTTTGATTTTTTTTTAACATTTAGGCAACCCCTTGTTAAATTTGGCGTTTATCAAGTGCGCAAAAGGTTTTTAAACGAGCCTAAATTGATTTAAATCAACAAAATTAACAATGAACGTTCAAATGAATTCTTTAAAACTATTTTTCCTTTTGATCACACTTTCGTGTGGTTCTCTGGCATTTTCTCAACCGAATACTTATGTCATTATTGATGAAGCCAACGTAGCAAACATTGAAGATTATAAAAAAGCATTTGATAATGCCAATTTTGATGCTTATAGGTATATTGAAAAAAACAGAACGATTGTATTTGATACAGGTGTTATTGTTGAATTATTAAGTGTAAAAGCCCTTAAAAATAAAGGCATTGCTGTAAACGAAAATAGGGCTCATGCTTATGACCCTAATAAGAAGCCAGTACCTTGTGTATGGAAACTATCTTCAAACGGAACTATTGTTCAGACCTTTGAAAACACCTCAAAATCTAAAAAATAAAAGTATTGACCACCATGAAATGCATTAACCAATCGACTTTCTTATTATTTGTTTTATTAATCCTTCCTTCTTTTGCCTCTGCAATGCCAGGAGGAGGAGGAGGAACTCCATGTGTGATAGGTGCGGCCAACGATCTTGGTGTTGTTAATGGTAGTGACGACTGTTTTGGCGCAACCTCACTAGGTGCTTTAGATGCTCCTTGTGCTTGCGACGGTGCCACAATCACACCAACACAAATTAGCGGCACTACAATTGGTGCTACCGCAGAAAACCCATATGTATCAATCACTGCTTGTGGTGGTACAGGAAATGATCAGGCAAGTCCTGCAGCTGATGTTTGGTATACGGTAGATGTTACGGGTAATGAATTAAATATAGACATTACAAGTTCCTTTAACCAAACGAACGTAGCTATCTATACTGATGACGGCGGTGGGTGTGGGGGACTGATCCCTCTGGGATGCTGGCAAGAAAATGGAGGAACCTTAAGTACCACTTTTGAAAATGTATCTTCAGGCACAACTGTTTATATCCAGGTGAGTGGCGAAGACGATACTGATGTTAGTAATTTTGACATGACCATATCTAATGATGTGAGTTGTGATGATTGTATCCTTCAGGATAATTTAACGGTTAGCCCGGCTCCTGTGAATGGTACATATCAGGCAGGAGAAACAGTTACGTTTTGCTATTCTATTAATGAATTCTCACAGGAAAATGCAAACTGGCTTCATGGTATTGTTCCAAATTTTGGAGCGGGATGGGATATGGGCACATTTACAATTATCTCGGAACCTCCTAACGGTAGTTGCGGTACTGGTTGTAACGGTGACTGGGATTGGTATACAAACCTAAATACTAATCAGGGTAATCTAACCGGATGGTTCTTTGATGATGGTGATGGAGACCCAACAGATAATTTTGGTGATAATCTAGATGGCACCGGCAACCCATTATGGGAATGGTGTTTTTCTATTACTACAGTAGACTGTGTTGAAGGCGCAGATTTAAGTATTAGTATTGATAATTACGCAGATGGTGAAACTGGGTCTTGGACAGATGTAGCGTGTGACAATGATCCTTCTTATGCATTTTCTGCTGCTTTAACCTGCTGCCCTTTTCCTGACACGATTTCGGTTCCCGAATCATGTATTGGTGCATGTGATGGCTCTGCAACCGTTACAGGTAATGGTGCCTCACCCTGGGACTATGTCTGGGAAGATGCTTCGGGAAATGTAATCGCAAACCAAAACAACGTTAATGGATCAAGTACACAAAATGGATTGTGCGCAGGGACTTATACAGTTTCTGTAACTGATAATAATGGATGTGTAAAAGTAACTGACGTTACTGTTGGTATCGGTTCATGCCCGGTTCCTGCTTTTGATCCTGAACCGGCGGATGCAACCGTACAGTGTACCGCACCTGCAATGACGGATCTTAACTGGACCGACCCATGTGGAAGTATTGGTACTGTTACTGGTGTTGATGCATCTGATGGGAATACTTGCCCTGAGGTAATTACAAGGACATGGACATATACAAATGTCTGTGGTAATACAACGACTGCAACCCAAACCATCACAGTTGACGATACACAAAATCCAACCGGAACCGCTCCGGCAAACGTAACGGTTCAATGCATAGCTGATGTACCGGCAATAAATGTTACGGCTATCACGGATGAAGCAGATAACTGTACGGTAAATCCTACAGTAACACATATCAGTGATGTATCAGATAACAATACCTGCCCTGAGACTATTACAAGAACTTATAGAATCACAGATGATTGCAATAACTTCATTGACGTAACGCAAACCATCACAGTTGATGATACACAAAATCCAAC
>JBBDID010000012.1:0-1270 GCA_040880585.1 Crocinitomicaceae bacterium
TTCAGTAGGTAATTCATATTAAAATAGTTCTTTTGGTTTCATTTGATAAAATTTTACTCTTGCTTTTATAATTTCTATGTATTCAGCTTCTCGCTCAATTATAATGCAATCAACTTTTTCTTCTATACAACCTAAAGCGGTTGATCCACTACCACCATAAGGGTCTAAACAAACACCGCCTTTTGGTGTGATAAGCCTTACTAAGTATTGCATAAGTTTTATTGGTTTCACTGTTGGGTGATGGTTGGTAGATGGTTTTTTTGAATTTGATAACCCTTTGTAAGTTTCGCCATTATCGCCAAATACTTGTTTTGCTTCAAACCCTTCCAACCCCTCATTCCTTTCTCTTTTGCTTGCTTTAGCCACGTAAAAAAAACGTGATGCTGAGCCTGAGTCGCCATTTGTATAATAACCATTGTTTTGAACGCTTGCTCTAAATGTAGATTTTTTACCATTTTTAGGGTTTTTTATACCGCTTCCACTTTTTGTCTGCGGAAACTCCCTCACTACTTCATCACTTCCATCGTGGATAAAGTTTGCAGGGAAGCGACCTTGATTATGCCCCCCTGTTAATGTTTTGCTTGTAATAGAAAAACTCGTAGAATTATGTTTACCTGTTTGGTTTCTTTGTGTTTTTTCTTCTGTTTCCACCCGACATCCATCAATGTTAATTCCCCCCGTTCCGTACTTTAATACATTTTTAGCAACGGTTTTTTCTTCTAAGGGCTTACGGCATAAAGTCCATAATTCCATTGCAGGTTTAAGTGCAGTGCCCCAGCCTTCGTAGGGTGATGAGCCTTTGGTATCTTGTATTATTGTTTGACCACTTGTATAATTATTGGTTCTTGTTTCGTCATACTCATCACTAGATTTTAATGCTTTCGGTGGTCTTTTAATACCTCCTGTTAATTTATTACCCACAACCTCTCTTTCATTCCCCTGTAACTTATCGATAGATTTTCCCAGATTATGCGATTTTGGAAATCCTGAGCCATAAACCCAAGCTACTATATCCCGAATCTCAAACCCAGCGTCTTCTAAGTTTACAGCCATACGATGTTGTGTTCTCGTTCCGCAGGCTACCAATGCGTGTCCGCCTGGCTTTAATACCCTTAAACATTCTTTCCAAACATCAACTTGTGGCACATCGTAATCCCATTTTTTACCCATAAAATTAATTCCGTAGGGAGGGTCTGTTACAACACTATCAACGCTATTGTCTTTAAGTTCTTTTAATTTTTCTAAGCAATCTCCGTGTATTATTTGCATA
>JBBDID010000013.1:0-40290 GCA_040880585.1 Crocinitomicaceae bacterium
GAAACCCTTATTTTTTTCAATATCAAACTGTTAACTTCTTAACTTAATGACATTGCGCGCTCGTCTGCGACGAGTGCGCAACCTATCAAAGCGTCTGTGACGCCATCACTTTTACATTTATTTCACTACAAAACAACTTTTATTACTTTCATCTCATCTCAAATGTCTGAAAGGATTAGACCATCTCAGGATGAACAGTAGCTACCTGGCTTATGAAGAAGAACGACCACTGATCAATGTGAAGGTTGAGCCGTTGTGGTAAGTGCCGTTTTTTGAGGTTTTGAATGTAGGTACACACTCGTCGCAGAGTGTAAACATATTTTAGGACAAGACACAAAGTAGGTGCGCACTCGTCGCAGGCGAGCGCGAGGGGGAAAAATAGAAAATTCAGGAGATGGAGATGATTTAATGAATTCGATAAATTTACTTTTATGGTGTCTTTCTACAGAGAACCTTACTCTTTCTGTGATTTGGCTATGTTAGCTTGTCGTGATCTCAGTGATTTTTTGAGGAATCCTGTTTAACACCCGTATAAAACTCACTTAATTTCTTTCGTACAGTATTCGCTCCGAATCGATCCATGATTTGCCTGCTAATGGCTTTTTGATCATAGTTTTTGTAGTCTTCAGCCATTTTCAAAATTCCTATTGATAGTGCTGTCTGGTCTTTTGTTGGAATTACAATACTGTTTTCCTCGCTCAAAAATTCTTGTGGTCCGCCACAGCGCGTAGAAATAACCGGTTTACCTGCAGCCAATGCTTCTGCTACGGCCATGCCAAAAGTCTCAAAATTGGAATTGCAGACATAAAAATCACAATTTTGATAAGCGCTAAGTACTTCATCATGTGATAAACGACCTCTCATCACAACTTCTTCGTTCAGATTTTTTTCGGCGATCAGTTTTTTCAGGTAGGCGGCATCCGGCCCTCCTCCAATAATCGTAAGTTGCAACTGTTTGTTTTGCTGATGTGCTTCATAAAAAGCTTCAATCAAGCCTGAAATGTTTTTTACCCGATCTGTCAAGTCCGCAACAGAGAGCAACTCAATCTTTTCAGAATTTGCAGATAAACCTGTATCGGCTTGCTGGATGAGATTAGGAATAACAATGGAATCAAAGCCTGTATTTTCTTTGAATTTCGCCTGTAACAATTGACTAACAGTAGCTATGCCAGCTGCTTTTTTCAGTACTTTTTTATAGAGTTTCTTATCTGCTGAATTTTTTTGGTCATACGCAGCTGTCAAATGACCTGACCAATGCTCGGTAATAACAAATGGAACACCTTTTTTATTGAGCTTCAAGGCTAACATGGCCGGACGGTAAGGTACATGAACGTGACACAACACCGGCTCAAAAGGCTCAAGCACATACGCCATTTGCTGTGCTTTTCTATATCTCCTGAGGTTAATTAATTTTCGAAAGGGGCCACTTGCACTTTTAAAATACACGATACGCTCATCTATTCCCTTTGAAGAATCGGCCTGAATTTTAAATTGTTGATTCATATCGTCCAGTGCCTGTACGTAAATCAGGTGCACATGAAAGTCATCTTTCATCAAAAGGGCTTGTTCTTCAATGAAAGTGCCCAGTTGGATATCCGTTTTATTCGGGTACCATCTGGGCAGTATCAATATGTGTTTTTTATCAGCCAAATTTAATCTTCATATAACCGCCTTCTTTCTTTGCATTCAATACAGCGTATGCCTTCATCTTCTACAAACCAGGTTGTATTGGCAAAAGTATCGTGGTGGTGTTCGTAATGATCATCCACAATGTCAATCAAAATACGATCTATATTCTCTCCAAATTTAATCTTTTTCCCCTGTGGAACATGAATTTCAATTCGTATTCGTTGATTTCGGAGTTTCTCCTCCCGGTCTATAGAAAAATAAGGCGAAAGTTCGAGTTTTGCTTGTTCCGTTCTAATCGAATAATCAATATTTTCAGCTTTTCGGATAGCCTCTTTGTAATACAAGCCATGGCTTTCTTTGTAGAGCCGTATTTCAAAATTATTACTGTCCGGTTTTTCAATAATTCTCAATTCAGGGTATCCCAAATATACTTTTTCATCTTTCACTTTTACTAATTCTGTATAGTTCCAAACATGGTTGTATTCAATATAATTAGAGAAAATATCATCCTCCGCAACATCTACTATCAACAGGTCAATAGAATCTGCTGGAACCTCAACTTCATAATCAATTTCCACATCATTTCTAAAATTCATCCCCAGTTCAATGCCGGACAATATCAAGCCACAAATCCCAAGCCCCCAAGCGATAGACATGAAAATGCTGATTCTTTTAAATTTTTGTTGGATATCAAACAGCAATTTGGTTCCGGTGAAAATAAAGCCAAAAATTGGAATTAATGTGACCACAATAATGCAGATGAACACCAGTGTACTTCTTCCATCCGGATATAAAACCCCCAGTAATGTCGGTAAGTTCTCTACCTGTTCCGTACCCACCAAGGGCAACAGCCCTGTGTCCCCAAATAAGATAATGATGAGTACCAGTAAAGCGAATACTCCACCTACCACCAATAAAATTCCAAGCAGTCGTGTGAGGGATTGCACCAGTTTACTTCCGGCGTGGCGACTCGTTTTCACGGTTCTCTTGATTTTTGACTTTACCTGCCCTGTACTTTTATCCACTTTAGATTTCATGCCCCGAAAATGCTCTTTGATGTTATCAAGGTTTACCGGTTGTCCTTGCATTTCAAGAATTTCAGCAGTAGTTTTCGCTTCGGGTATCACAATCCACAATACGATATACAACAAAATACCAGATCCTCCCAAAATGGTTAACACCACAAAACCGGCTCTGATCAAGACGGGGTCAAGACCAAAAAACCAACCTAGTCCCTCACATACACCTCCTATTGAACCGTTTTTTTCATCCCGGTAAAGCCGCTTTGTACGTCCTGTGCCTCTATAGTTTCCACCTACCTCTTCTGCATGAACATATTCCGCTTTCTCTTCTTCTTCGGCGGTAAAGTTATCCGCTGTTTCTTCTGAAACATAATCTTCCGGCTTCCCCATTACGGTGATCACCTCTTCCACATCTGCTTCAGTAACGACTTCCTTGATCGTAGAGATTTTTTCATGAAATAACTCTGCGATTCGCGCTTCAATATCTGCCATGATTTCTTCACAATCTGGCTCTTTCTTAAAGTTGAGTTTAATGGAAGTCAGATATTGACTAAGTAGTTCATAGGCTTGTTCTTCAATGTTGAATACAAATCCTGCAATATTGATTGAAATGGTCTTGTTCATTTTAGTGCTTATTTTGAAATGAGTTGAACAGCTTCATGTAACTCATCCCAGGTTTTTTTTAATTCATTTAAAAATTGATGGCCTTCTTTGGTTAGGGAATAATACTTTCTCGGAGGACCTGAAGTGGATTCTACCCAGTTATATTGCAATAAGCCGGCATTCTTCAATCGTGTCAACAATGGGTAAAGCGTGCCCTCCACTACTATGAGCTTTGCTTTTTTCAGCTCCTCAATAATATCTGAAGGATATGCCTCCCGCTTTGCCAACACTGATAGAATACAGTATTCCAATATCCCTTTCCGCATTTGTGCTTTTGTATTTTCTACTTTCATGTACTCCTGATTTCATTCAGTTGGGACAAATATATAAATAAAATATAGTACTATGCAATACAAGGTACTATATTTTTTAAAATAATTTTAAGTTTTTATTGGAATCCCCCTATTTTATTAGCGTAAATACTGTCTGATTTATTTCTAAATTCGTGCTGTAATACTAATTTTATGAAAGCCATTCTTTTTTTCAGTGTAGTGATTTCTTCTTTTTTGTCATTATCTCAAGACACCACTTATCCTTATGAGCGCAATCAATCGTTCACTTATGAAGAAGTGCATCAGGCGTATCGGGATTTGGTAACAAAATACCCAAAACACTGTAAGCTTATTCAATTTGGCAGTAGTGATCAGGGTGAAAATATTACCTTATTTTTAATTCATAAAGACGGTAAATTTCAAAAAGAAGATTTGAAGGATAAAGCCGTATTGCTGATCAACAATGCCATACATCCGGGAGAACCTTGCGGGGTAGATGCCTGTGTAAAATTGAGTGAGGATCTGTTGGCGGATGCTGAAAGTATTCCTGAAAATGTAGTAATCGCGATAATCCCTATGTACAATGTGGGAGGTGCTATGAACAGAAACTGCTGCAGCAGAGCCAATCAAAACGGACCCGAAATGTATGGTTTCAGGGGAAATGCAAAAAACCTTGACCTCAACCGTGATTTTATCAAAGCCGATAGTCGAAATACCCGCATATTTTATAAGATTTACCATTTTTTGAATCCTCACGTTTTTGTAGACACTCACACAAGTAACGGAGCCGATTATCAGCATGTCATGACATTAATTACCAGTCAGAAAGACAAGATGCATCCCTCGTTAAAAGCGTATACCTTAAAAGCACTTCAACCTCATTTATTTGCAGAAATGGAAAAAGAAGGATTTCCTATGGTTCCCTACGTACATCAGCTTAAAAAAATTCCGGACGACGGAATCATAGATTATCTTGAAACTCCCCGTTACTCTACCGGCTACACCAACCTATTCAATACAATCGGATTTGTTACCGAGACACACATGCTTAAACCTTTTCAACAGCGCGTGGAGGCTACCTACACTTTTTTAGAGCTGCTGATCCGTTTTATGGATAAAAATTCAGAAGACTTGATCTCCTTAAAAGAGAAGGCGGATGATCATACCGCTAAGGATCAAAAACAATTTCCGTTACATTGGAAATTGGACACGACAACTTATGAACTCATCACCTTTCACGGTTATGAAGCAGAATATAAGAAGAGCCCGGTTACCGGATTAGATCGTCTTTTTTACAATCGGGATAAGCCCTGGAGCAAAAAAATAAAGTATTACAACAAGTACATCCCTTTGGATAGTGTCAGCAAACCCAACTATTATATTATACCACAGGCCTGGCAAGATGTAATTGTACGTTTGCAACTCAATGACATCAGGCTGTACCGATTAAATAAGGATAAAAAAGTAGAAGTAGAAGTGTATTACATTGACGATTATCAGACCAGTGGATCGCCCTATGAAGGGCATTATCTTCACCGGGATATTAAGGTTTCTAAGCAAATAAAAGAGATCAATTATGTGAAAGGCGATTATGTGGTACCTACAGAAAGTTTTGATGCCCGATTTTTAATTGAAACACTTGAACCTCATTCGGTGGACAGTTACTTTGCCTGGAATTATTTTGACGCCATTCTGCAACAAAAAGAATGGTTTTCAGCCTATGTGTTTGAAGATAAAGCGCGTGAAATGCTGGAACAAGATCCGGAATTAAAGCAAGACTTTGAAGAAAAGAAAAAAAGCGATAAAGAATTTGCCAACAGCAGTTTTGCGCAACTTTATTTCATCTATAAGCGGTCAGATAATTATGAGCGTACCCATAACCGCTATCCTGTAACGCGATTTATGGGAGATTTTAAAGCAGATGAGATAAAAGAAGCTTCCTTTCTAATCGGGGGGTAACGTCTTTTTCTTTTTCGGATTATAAAAGAGGACGATCAATACCGGAAGAAAGAAAAGATCAGCAATTAGGGCAAATAACAAGGCACAACTGATCAAAAAGCCAATATAAAAGGTTCCCAGAAAATCGGAAAACAACAACATCAAAAATCCTCCGATTAAAATCAAGGTGGTTAAAGTAATTGCCCGACCGGTAGATAGATAGGTTCTCTTCAACGCATACATTACACTTTTTCCTTTATTTAGCTCTAGTTTAAATTTACTCATAAAATGAATGGTATCATCCACAGCGATTCCAAAGGAAATGGTGAATACCAGTGCAGTAGACACCTTCAGATCAATGCCTACAAACCCCAATATCGCACCTAACATCAATAAAGGAAGTAAATTAGGAATCATGGCGATAATTACCATTTTTACTGACCTGAACAACAATCCCATCAATAAAGAAACAATTCCTACAGCCAACCCTAAACCTTTAAACATGCTTTCAGACAACAAACTCATATTTATATCCAGCAAGTGCCCGGTTCCGGTCATTTTGAACTTCACAATATCTGTATTCACCTCTTCATCAAGAAAAGTCATGAATTTTTTATTCATTTTTTGAATATTTCTCATACCTACATCCCCCATTGACCCTGCAATTCTACCGTATTTGGCCGTAGAATCCACAAGAATTTTCAATTGTCCGTCACGATCGTATTTTTGAAATTGTTCAACATAATCTTCTGTTTCTGATTTTGTTGGAAATTTATAGTATCTTTTTTGCCCGCCGTGTGTGGTTCTATTCGCCACTTTGAGTACAGAGACGAGAGAAATGGTTCTTTCAATACCATACTCCTTTGCCAGAAACTCTTCTACTTTATTCATCTCACTCAAAACCTCATAATCAAAGATAGAGAGGGAGTCATCCACCACCTCTACCGCCAGTTCAAATGGGCGAAGCCCCATAAATTCCTGATCAAAATACTCATAGGTTTGTCTCAAATCATTACTTTCTTTTAAATCCTCCAACAAATAATAGTCTGACTTCACCAAAGAAGATCCGTAGATACTTAAGCCGGTTAAGGCTATAAAGGCAAACAATAGTTTGCGTCGGTGATTCAGCATCCAGATAAAAGACGGATGTAAAACACGGTACCAGATGGTTTCGGTGTTTTTCTTCATTGAAACTTTTGGTGGCTTGGTTAACACCAGTAAAGCCGGAAGAAACGTGTATGCTAATACAAAAGCCAACATCACGCCAACTGCGGTAAACATTCCAAATGACTGCACCGGTTGCATATCTACAAATAATAGCGTAAGAAACCCAATAGCGGTAGTGAGGGAGGTCAGTAAAGTTGCTTTTCCTACTTCCCGGTAAGCTGTTTTAACCGCCGTCATTTTGTCTGCGCCATTCCTCAATTCTTCCATGAACTTTGAAACCAGGTGCATTACATCTGACATGGCCACTACAAAAATAATAGAAGGCAGGGTGGTGAGTATTAAATTAATGGGCTCATTCAACACACCCATAAATCCAACAATCCATACCATGGATAATCCGACAATGGTCAGTGGAATCAATAATCCCCACAATGATCTAAATGCAAGGATCAAAAAAGCAATGACCAAAATAAAAGACAAACCAATAAACATCCCGGTTTCGGCAACCATTTTATTGATGTAATAAGACATACCAATAGCTCTTCCTGCATATTTAAAATCTTGAAATTGATACTTTTCCAGTAGGTTGTCAATTGTCTTTTTTAAATTGTCCCCTCCCTCTTTTGAAAGGTATTGTTTGTGCTTAACATTTAATAAAAGGGCAGTTGCATTTTTATCCAGAAAAAAGGAAGATATCTCAGGATGTGAGAAAATTCGAATCGAATCTTTTTCGTATTTATCAGGCTCATCAATGTGAATATAAGGGCGGGATAAAACAGCGTTAGAAAAAGGGGTTTTTATGTACTCCTCCATTTCAGTAATACCCTGCACCTCTATTACAGTTGAATCTTCTTCCAGTTCTCTTATAAAATCCCTTGTTTTTTGCAGAAATGTTTGATCAAAGACGCTGGGTTCATGTTGAAGAGCAATGAAAATGAAATCATTGTCAGTTTCAAACCTTTTTCGGTGTTTTTCAAAGAATTTTGTTTCGGGATCGTTTTCAGAAAAAAACGCCTCAAAATCATAATCAAACTCTACTCCTGAAGCTTTATAAGCAAATAATGCACTTACAATCAGTACACCAATTACGGCTACTTTTGCTCTTTTTTTTAAATCTCCCAACCTTTTAAACACTTTTTACGTCAACAAATTTGTACATTTAGATGCGAATTCAATCTATAAAAACTAATAATTATGAAATTTTTTTTACTCCCTTTATGTAGTCTTTTTAGCCTTGGAGCTATGGCTCAATCATTTACCATTAACGATACAGTAGCAGCCGGAGATGCTCAGTTATTTTTTACAGCTGATAGTGCAGCCGCTACTCTTGACGGAATAACAGGCACCGGTGTTACGTGGGATTATAGTAACTTGATGATGTATGACAACACCACAAATTTAGATACGGTGAAGTATGCATCTGACAGCCCTAACTATGCTGATTATCCACTCGCCGATTATCATGACGATATTGCGCAGGGGACTTCAAATTACTTTACCAACTTTCTTGATTCGGTGATTTCTTACGGTTACCGATTTATTGTTGACGGTAGTGAAGCAAAAATCATGTATGATATCGATCCATTAAAAATGGTAAATATTCCTATGGTTCAATCCGACACCTATGCTGATTCTGTTAAAGGTACAGCTGAAGTTTTTGGTAACAGTGCCACTATATTAGGTGAGGTAGTCGTAATTGCTGACGGATCGGGTACTTTGGAGTTAGGTGATTCAACATTTTCAAATGTACTCCGTATCAAATTAACCGAAATACTGGATGCTACCATAGATTTGGGAACTTTTGGTACCGCTTCAGGAACAGTAAACCGAACTGTTTATACCTATTATGACTTTGCTAATGGAAATATGCCGATTTTTGTTCACGCAACCATTGATGTAAACAGTAATCTTTTCAACGGATCATTCAAAGCAGTTTATTCTTCAGTTGAACTTGAAATTTTCGGATCAGGAGTTAATGAAAATCAAATTGGGGAAATGTCTGTTTATCCTAATCCGGCTCAAGATATTGTAAATATTACTCTCCCTAATAATATTGATCAATTGCTTGTTCTAAATACGCTTGGCCAAACCATACAGACAATACAGCAACCTAAATCAACTGAAACAATTAATATTTCTGCTTTTGAAAAAGGCGTTTACCTGATTCAAATTCAAAAAGGAGATGCTATTCAGACACAAAAATTGATCATTAAGTAAAATATCCACTTTTAATATAAAAATCCCTCAGATTCTGGCTGTGATCAGACTGAGGGATTTTTTGTATTTGTATCTTTGCAGCTGTGAAAGAAGAAATTGAAAAAGCAGCAGAAATTGTTCGGAACGGAGGTGTTATACTCTATCCTACAGATACGGTTTGGGGTCTGGGTTGTGATCCTGCAAATGATAAAGCCGTTGAAAAATTGATTGCAATTAAAAATCGCCCCGCTGAAAAAAGTCTTATTATTTTGGTTCCGGATGAAGCCCTTTTGCAACGGTATGTAAAAGAAATACCTGAGGTATGTTATGATCTGATTGATTACGCTACTTCACCGCTAACTATCATTTACCCGCAAGCACAACACCTGTCTCCACTTATCCCTGCAGAAGATAATTCTATTGGGATTCGTTTAACCAAAGATGAGTTTTGCGTGAAGCTGATGAAAAAATTACGTTCAGGGATCGTTTCTACCTCTGCCAACCTTAGTAACTCTCCCACTCCATTGTCATTCCATGAGATATCTGAAGAAATCAAACACAATGTTGATTATGTAGTACCTTTGACAAATCATAAAGGAACAACCAAGCCTTCTCAGATCATAAAAATTGGAGCCAATAGCGAAGTACAAATAATTAGAAAATAAGTGAATTTAAAGCAGCATCTTAATCATAAGATATTTGAAGTGATTTCGGAAATAGCATCAGAAAACGCTACTTCTATTTTTATAATCGGTGGTCATGTCAGGGATATTTTACTAAAACGCCCTTCAAAAGATCTGGATTTTGTTGTATTGGGTAACGGCTTAGATATTGCTGAAAAAGTAGCAAATGCTCTTGAAGTTAAAAACGTTGCTTTTTATAAGAATTTTGGAACAGCAGCTTTTTTGTATGAGGGGATGGAGATTGAATTTGTCGGTGCTCGCAAAGAATCGTACCGTAAGAATTCTCGAAAACCGATCGTTGAAGATGGTAGTTTACAGGATGATCAAAACCGCAGGGATTTTACCATCAATGCCCTGGCGATTAGCTTAAACAAAAGTAGTTTTGGAGAATTACTGGATCCTTTCAACGGTTTAGAAGACCTCAACAACAAATTACTTCGAACTCCGCTAGCGCCTAAAACAACCTTTTCTGACGACCCGCTTCGCATGATGCGGGCAGTTCGCTTTGCCTCACAGTTGCTCTTTAAGATTGAACCCGAAGCACTAGATGCCATCCGCCAACATGCAGATCGTTTAAAGATTGTATCTCAAGAGAGAATTGTTACTGAATTGAATAAAATTATCCTCAGTGATAAGCCTTCTGTTGGTTTTAAATTATTGTTTGATACCCAATTGCTCCATCAATTTTTTCCTGAGATGGTTGCCTTACAAGGAGTAGAAACCATTGATGGGAAATCACACAAAGACAATTTTTATCATACCCTGGATGTCTTGGACAATATTTCTGAATATACAGATGATCTTTGGTTGCGTTGGGCAGCTATAATGCATGATATCGCCAAACCAAAAACAAAAAGGTTTGACAAAAAAGCAGGTTGGACATTTCACGGACATGAAGATTTAGGAGCAAAAATGACTCCTCAATTGTTTAAAAAATTAAAACTTCCGCTTGATGCAAAAATGAAGTATGTTCAAAAACTAGTTCGCCTTCATTTACGTCCTATTGCTTTGGTGAGTGGAAATGTAACTGATACCGCTATTCGTCGGCTGCTTTTTGAAGCCGGAGATGATATTGAAGACCTCATGACCCTTTGTAATGCCGATATCACTTCTAAGAACGAACACAAAGTTCAAAAATACAAATCTAATTTTCAAAAGGTTAGAAAAAAGTTAAATGAAGTTGAGGAAAAAGACCACATTCGAAATTTTCAACCTCCGATATCTGGTAAAGAGATCATGGACATTTTTCAAATCAGCCCTTCAAAAGTGGTAGGTGAACTAAAAAACGAAATAAAAGAAGCTATTCTTGAAGGAGAGATCAGAAATGACTACAATGAAGCTCACCACCTACTAATGAAAATTGCTCCTAAGTATGACTTGAGCCTTCCAAAACGGCAAAAATAAAGTCCTTTAGACAATCCCCATCTCAACAGTAGGTTGTTAGCAACTCTAACAAGAGCTCCCGTACAGTATTTTTTTAATCACTTACCTTTGCGTCTTAAGAAAGAATGTTTTATGCTGGGGAGCTTGATCAAAAGAAAAATTGACACAGAAAAATTTTCAAATGTATTTGTGAACTCTATGTTGCAGATATCCGATACAGGATTCGAAGATCTTTGCGAGATGATACGGGAGGATTCCGCCTTTGTGTCAATGCCTAAAATAGATGCTAAACTTTCAGATCAATTCTTACTTATTTTAATCAGTGGAAATCTAAATTACCTATCTGATTACTTTGAAACTGCCGAAATAAAAGAAGTTAAAAAGTTGATCATACAAAAATTTGCCCTTGCTTTTGACGTATCTCCTGATGAATTTGAGCAACTGATAGAAGACACCAAAGGTTTTATCTCTCAAGTTAATCATCCTTCTAAAAATATGCGATACGGAATGTCAAAAGCTATTTTTCACCAATTTGAACTCAATCAGTATCAAGAAGATTATTTTAGAAGTATGAAAACACCCAATCCGCTTTTTCTAAAAAGAATGGACGATATCATGCAGCATTTTCTTTGGAATTGGGATCAGTTTTTTAGAAAACATAAGTTTCACCTGAATTAAATATTCTTCTTACCGCTAAATCTAGTAACTCCACTACCTTCTTTACTTTTTGTTTATAAATTTATTCCTTTTAAATGGGATAAGTTCCGTATTATCTGTATTTTGCGATCTTTAAAAAATCAAAAAACTAATTTTATCATGAAAAAATTATACTTTTCTTTGGCAGCAGTTGTTTTGACCTCTTTATGTTTTTCACAGGTGGTGAGCCCTAAAGAGAAGACAATTAATAGCCCTTCAAAAACGATCAATGCTACGTTGAACTCAAGTCGTTCAAATAATTCTGGACAAGTGAGCAAAGATCTCTCTGTTACTTTAACCAACAATAATCAGCTAGTAGATGGACAGCCCTTTCATGAGTGCAAATCACATGAGTTGACAAAAGCGCATTACGAAGAGCGTGGAGAATGGAATGCGTTTCATCAGGATTATTTGAATGGAACTCAACAAGCACAAAATCAAAACACTCAAAATAAGACACCGGGCACAAATACAATTGCCATTATTTTTCACGTCGTTCACGAAGGTGAAGCAGTAGGAACTGGAACAAACGTTTCTAATGCGGCAATTATGGCTGTCTATAATGATCTGGTAGAAGATTTTTCTTTGACCAATGCAGATCAAACCAATGCTCGTACAGGCCTGGGATTTATTCCTGCAGACCCGGGAATTGATTTCTGTTTAGCAACGCAAGATCCATTCGGGGTTCAACTTTCAGAAACCGGTGTTACTAGAATTCAGACTACTGAAACCTGGTTTGATCCGGACGACCCCAACGAAGTTAATGCCATGAAATCTGCTCCTCTTGGATCACCAATCTGGGACAGAGATGATTATTTGAATGTTTGGATATGTGATATTTCAAACGGCGCAGGTTCCGGAACAGCGGGCTACGCCTACCGACCGACCACTACCTATCTTCCCAGTTCTTCCATTGATGGAATCGTAATTGATTATAATTTAGGGGTAAATAATGACAATATTTTAACCCATGAAGTAGGTCACTACTTAGGATTAGATCACACTTGGGGAGGATCAGGAAGCTGTACTTCAGATGATGGTTTCACGGACACACCAAACACAGCCGGCCCTTCTTTCAACTACGGTGGTTCTTGTTCCGGAACACAACAAACCTGTTCAGGTATTGAAACACAATACGAAAACTACATGGATTATTCCAATTGTACTGTCATGTTTACTACCGAGCAATCGAATTATATGAATACAATATTATCCGGTATCCGAAGTTCATTGTTGTTATCCAGTGGTTGTGATCCGGCAGGACCTCCTGTCTGTTCATTTACCTCTTCCCCTACGGGACCTTCTCCGGTAATTATCTCTGAGGGAGGAACAGTCGTTTTTAACGACGAATCAACAGGGGCTCCAACATCCTGGGCCTGGACAATTTCCGGTACGCAAGGAACCGATTGGGATTTTACCGGAGGAACTTCAGCAACATCAGAAAATCCGGAGGTTACATTTTATAACGCGGGCACTTATGACGTTTCCTTAATTGCTTCCAACGCTTTTGGATCATGCTCCGGAGCAAATGAAATAGGCTATGTAGATGTTGTTACACCTGCTACAGGTACGGCTTGTGACACATTGAGAAACTATGCCTTGAGTGAGGCGATTGCCTGGTATAATAGTGGAGGAAGTTGGGGATACCTGGGAGGACATGGTGAAATTTTTGCCGGTTACCCTATTGATGAATGGGCAGAACCTTACACTGCAACAACTACTGCTGAAGTAAGAAGAATAATTGTTCCGTTTGCATTGGTTGAAGACGTTTCTGGAACAGGATCAATTAATTTCCACGTAAGAGCGGATAATGCCGGAACACCTGGAGGTATTCTAGCAACTGAAACCGTATTATTGGCTGATTTAAATGATTTTGCCTACAACACCATTGATTTTACAACCCCTGCTTCCGTCACCGGAGATTTCTGGGTGGGTATGGAAATATTTTATGGCTCACCACAAGATACCGTCGTAGTGTATGCCGCAAACATAGGAGATCGACCGGGAGGTGTTGGTACCACTCAAATGCGTGAAGCCACAGACTGGTATCAAACAGACGATTATTACCCAGCACCGGGACTTAATTTATCACTGGCGTGGGATGTTTTATTGTCCAACGGCCCGGATCCTGTTGCAGATTTCCAATTCTCTGAAGCAGCAGTTTGCCCGGGTGGTGACATTGTCGTCAACGCTTCAGGTTCTCAAAATGTAACCGATTATGAATGGTTTCAAACGGATGATCCGTTTACGACTATTATTGATGATAATTTCACTGCCGGTACAACCTTCAATTTTGCAGGTCCATCAGGTGATTACCAAATTTTCTTATTTACCGAAGGTTCATGTAGAACTGACGCATTGGTTCTTCCGGTTACTGTATATCCTGCTGTTAACGCCAGCGTAAATGTAACTCATACTACCTGTGGTGAAAACAATGGATCTGTAACTATTACAGGAGCAACAGGTGGAGAAGGCACCTATGAGTACAGCCTTAATGGAAGTACTTTTCAATCTTCTAATACCTACTCTAGTTTACCGTCCGGAAACTATACGGCCTATGTACGTACCTCAGGTGATGCATGTTTGGCAACCATTCCTTTTACCATCAATGCTTCAACTCCACTTAGTGGTTCTGCAACATCATCTGTTTCTATCTGTGTGGGAGATAACACAAACATAACCGCTTCGGGTGGAACCGGTTATACCTGGTATGATGGTTCAACCGTGATCGGAACAACAGCCACGGTGAACGTCTCACCAGCAGTCTCTACACAGTATAGCGTTGAAATCACAGATGGTACCTGTACAGATATTCAATTTTCAAATGTGAATGTAGATCCTTTGGATGATGCTTCATTTGATTTCTTCGACTTTTGTGCAGGCGCAACTAATCAAGCGACCAATATTGCTACAGCGGGTGGAACCTTTTCATTGTTAGTAAATCCGGACGGGGCAACAATTGACCCAACTACCGGTGAAATTTCTAATGAGACAGTTGGAACCACTTATACGGTAGAGTATTCAGTAGCTGCAAATTGTCCAAACTCCAGCACCGAAGATGTAACGGTAAACTCTAATGACGATCCATCATTTTCAACAGGTGACTTCTGCGAAGGAAGTACAAACTCGGTAACATCAATTGCAACACCGGGTGGTACATTTACATATGATGGAACAGACGCTTCTTCAATTAGTGCCTCAACCGGTGTTATAACTGGTGGTGTAGTGGGAACAACCTACAATATCACCTATACTACACCGGTAGGAGTTTGTCAGTCAGTTTCTGCACCGGTGGCAGTTACAGTGATTAACACCCCTACCGTAGGAGCAGGAACTAATCAAACAGTTTGTGAAGGACAAACCGTTACCTTAACCGCTACAAATCCTGATGGCGCTGCCATTTCATGGGATAATGGAATTAGTGATGGTGTTGCCTTTACTCCTTCTGTTGGAGCAACCACCTATACGGTTACAGCAAATATTTCAGGGTGTACAGATACGGATCAGGTAGATGTGGTTACAAATATTACACCTACAGTTGGTGCCGGAACCGATCAAAGTGTTTGTGAAGGTGATCAGGTCACTTTATCAGCCAGTAATCCGGATGGTGCAACAATTACCTGGGACAATGGAATTACAGATGGCGCAGCCTTTACACCTGCAATTGGCACCACTACTTATACTGTAACGGCCGACTTAGGGTCATGTAGCAGTTCAGATCAGGTAGATGTAGAAGTGAATGTTCTTCCTACAGTAAATGCCGGAAGTGACACTACAATTTGTGAAGGAGAAACCATCACATTAACTGCTGATAATCCGGATGCCGGAACGCTCAGCTGGACCAATGGTGTTGTAGACGGATCTCCATTCACCCCAGGATCTGGTTCTGTAACTTATACAGTTACCTCTACATTGGGAAGTTGTTCAACTAACGATCAGGTAGTTGTTACTGTTAATCCTTCTCCATCTGTTTCTGAAGTGATTACTCATGACGACGGTTCTTCTAACGGAGCAATCGATATCACGGTGAGTGGCGGATCAGGTTTTACAATTTCATGGGATAATGGAGAAACTACTGAAGATATTTCTAATTTACCGGCAGGAGACTACACCGTGACCATCACAAACTCATTTGGCTGTGAAACTGTGGCAACCTTCACTGTGTTGTCAACTGTTGGAATAGATGAAGAAGCAGACAGCGATTTGTCGATCTATCCAAATCCTACTGACGGAATTTTTACAGTTCAATTAGAAGGATCATTCGATCTGAAAATAATGGACGCAAGAGGTAGGTTGATTGTTCAACAGCTTTATGCCGACAATGCCGTGATTAACTTATCTGATTACGAATCCGGAGTGTATTTCATTCAGGTACGTAAAGACGGAGAAGTGATGATACGTAAAATTGTCAAGCAATAACCTTAATTATATTTTAATTAGAAAACTCGTCAAAGTAATCTTTGGCGAGTTTTTTTTGTTACTTATCATCAAATAATGCATTGAGGAGATAACCGCATAGTCACTGTGCAACAAAAACCAAAGCGGCTGTCTCTTGAAAAAGAGGCAGCTTTTTTATGGGTCACGTTAAAAATTATGGGGAGTAATGCGTCTTACTACTCAAAAAAAGGTGTAGTCAAATTGATCTGCAGATAGTCTGTACTATTTTTTAACTGTTTGACTCTTTTTGGTGGTCGATAGAACGCTTTTTTCTTTAACTCAAGCAAGAGTGATCTGCGAAAATTAGCGAGTCAGTTCGGCTTCAGTCTCGACTTCGCTCGATTTCCGACTCGACATGCGCAGATAACCTGTGCTATTTTTTAACTGTTGGGTTCTATTTCACTTTGAATAGTGAGTTTTTTCCACGATATAAGAGTGATTAGTGAAAATTTAAGGAGATTTACAACACATCAAGTCAATGTTGTTTTACTCCCCATAATTTTGGACTTGACCCTTTTTTTATTCAAGGCTTTTATCCATCAGATAAATCATGGCCGCCATTGCTGCAGCACCTAAATGCAATTCGCGTTTGTTGACATTTTCAAATACATCTGATTCAGCATGGTGAAAATCAAAGTAACGCTGGGAAGATATCGCCATTCCTAACTGAATCATTTCAGGATAATACTTTTTTAGAGGACGGATATCCACTCCACTGTATCCCTCATCAAATTTATACAACTGAAAAGCTTTCAACAAACCACTGTATTGTTGCACCAACTGAATTTGTTCTGCTGATCCCATGATATCAAATCCTACAGGCAAAAATCCTCCCCGGTCTGTTTCAATGGCACAAATATGCTCTTCTCCTTTTTCGTCTGCAATTCGGGCATAATTTTTCCCTCCGAAATTTCCGTTCTCTTCATTCATAAATAAAACACAGCGCAACGTATGCCGGGGCTGATAACCTAATTTTTTCAATATCCTGAGCGCTTCTACACTATGTACCACTCCTGCACCGTCATCATGTGCTCCCTCTCCAACATCCCATGAATCCAAGTGACCGCCAAAAGTAATGATCTTGTTATCCTTACTTCCTTTCATTTCAGCAATTACATTGTGGCTTATTTCATCTGGATAATACCGGCAATCCATTTCCATTCTCAACTTCACTTTTCCACTTTTCAGCCAATTTGAAAGCAGATCAGCATCTACCGTACTTAAAGCCGCAGCAGGAATACTATCTTCCGCTTCAACATAACGCATAGAACCGGTATGGGGATGTATGTCAGTAGATGAACTAAGCGATCTGATCACAACCGCTTTTGCTCCCAGTTTTCCCGCCTCATTTGCCCCCTCATATCGCTGATCAATACATGCGCCATAAGCCTGAAAGGTTTGAATTAATTTTTGATCAAACGGCCGGTTAAAAAACACAATTTTACCCTGAACTTTATCCCTACCTAATTGTTGCATTTCTTCAATTGAGTTGACAGCAACTACTTCTCCTTCTATTAAGCCTCCTGTACAAACCGATCCTCCAAGCGCAATCAGATGCATCTTTTTTAAGTTTTCATCTTCATTAATTATCCAGGCAGCTTCTTTCGTTCCCCGCTCCCAGTGAGGAACAGTAATCTCTTGCAGATACACCTCATCAAAATCATAAGATTCCAATAACTTTTTCCCCCACTCAACTGCCATTTTCGCTTCTGCAGAGCCGGTGATCCTTGCTCCTATGTCTTTACATAAACTGCGTAGATTGTCATGCGCCTGACCGTTTTCCAGGGCTTCGTCGTATATTTTTCGGATAAATAGTGAATCTTCCTTTGCCTGGACACAAAATGGCAACAATAAAAGTAGAATGATCAATTTTTTCATGGTCTTACAAATTTAAACATCATTTTGAATTAGCGATTAGGCGTGAAATTAATTTCGTTTTTTATAATTTTTTTGTACTTTGTAAAGTCTAGATTCCTGTTCCAAAATCTTATTTTTAAAACATCATCCCTTCCGCCTCGCGCTTGTCTTTGACGAGTGCGCAATCTACTTTCCATATCCATAAACCATTACCACAACGGTTCAATCTTGAAATTAAGCAAAGGATTTTCTTCTGATGAATAAATCGACCCAACCAATAACCGTTATAGTCACAAAAGTTGGAACCGAACTATCAATAACTTTGTATCTTTCTGACATTTAAGATAAAGATATTAAAAGTTGATTTATTGTTAGGAGTATTTTATTGTATTAATTCCAAACATTTTCAATCGATTTTAGCTGCGCTTTAAAAAGGTAGACCGGTACCTCTGCATTCCTGTTCCAAAAGCTTATTTTTAAAACATCATCCGGGGCAATAAAATCCGGAATACGAAACGCAAAATAACCGGTTCCCGTCTCGTAAAGCATTTCTTCAACATCAAACCCCAACCAAAACACCTCATCCCGATTGTAAATCGCCTGTCCATCTCTTTCTGCACTCACCGAAGCAGTCAACTGTCCATCTACAGGAATTTGACCTTCCACTATAATCTTCATGTACTTCTCCTCATAATTTGCAATTTCACCTGCTCTTATCTTCAAAGTTGGCCCATAGATTCTTTCACCTTCCAATACATAAGCCGGCTTACTCTCATTCAAAATGGTATCTGTCCAGATTTGTAATCCGGTTTCTTCATACTCCCATCCGTCCATATTTTTACCCGGTTCAAATTTCTGTATTAATTCATTTTTTAGTGTATAATTCTCATCATTTGGGTATCGAGACAACAGAAACACTGCCGCATTATTGTATTTTTTATAATCCACGATAAAGGGATAAAATTCACGGCAACATTCAAACACCTGATGCAAGGTCAAACGCGCAGAGTACCCGACTATACAATAAGGTTTTTTGGTTTTCATTAGATGATTTCTCACTTTGGGTGCATCTCCAAATTCCAGTTCATCAATATCAAAATCAATGGTATCTCCCCACTGATTGGCGTAGAAATTCATGTAGTCCGGATTGTTGATGTTGTATATCGTTACAATATCGTCTTCACCAAAAGCTTTATTCCATTTCACTATCTTTTGCGCCACTTCTTTAAATAACTCATAGTGCATATTCCCATAAAGGTCTTTCTCTACAATTGTGGATGCTCCTGTAGTTATCATCAATACAAATAACAAGAATTTTTGAAATCGAAAACGACTCAACACACCCGCCAATAGCAGTAAGAGAAAAGGAAAAGCAAATAACATCACCGGAAATTTTAATACCGGTGTACTGTACAATGAAAAAATATGTCCAATCAGATAAATACCAAAAAACCAAATGGCGAATAAAGCATATACCCTGGGATTCTTCTGTTCTATTGTTTCATCTCTCATTACTATACTTAGCAACAGAAATGCAAGAATGACCGAAAGCAGCAAGACAGATGCGTTAAAAGCATAAAAAAGAAAATCCAGCAGCCATAAGTTATTGGGTGGTCCCAGCCATTGTAAGCCTCCTACACCCAAATGATATTGTGTGATGGGGATATGCGGCGCATAAAGCAGTATTACGATCACTGCAGCTGTCAAAAAGTAGGTGAGGTGCGAACGTTTGAGAAAAATCAAACCACTCAAACAAAGCCAACCGACAAATAAAAGAGCAAAATAATGGCAATACATAGCCGCTACTACGGATAATCCCAGAAAAACGGCATCTCTGTATGTCCGTTCATTCGAAAATAGCAGCTTCAGGTAAAAATAAGCGGATAAAAGTGAAAACAATAAAGCCGGGCTGTAGGGGCGGGCAAACTCAGAATTCATTATAGGAAAATACAGCAAACTCAGAAACATAGCTGCGATCAATCCAACAGAGCGGTTCAACCAGCGATTACCAATTAAAAAAATCACCCAGATCGATAAGACGCCGCACAGCACAAAAGGAAATCTCATCCAGCCTTCATTGAGACCGCCAATTGCCGACCATGCTTTCATGAATACCTGAACACCAGCCGGATGCATATCGCCGGTCTTTACTCCATGTTCAATTAAATCACTGAAATTCGTATACTCCAGGCGTTTAATCGCACTTAACTCATCATTTGAATACGAATGTGTTACAGAAATAGTGAATCGCAATCCAAATCCGATCAAAATAATAATGATGATATCTAAATTACGCTTCAAAAAAGTCATTCTTCTTATTCGGTCAGGCGCTGTTTAGCGCATTCATACAAAACAATACCCGAAGCTACAGAAACATTTAGGGAGCCAATACTTCCCACCATGGGGATTTTTGCTTTCACATCTGATTCAATCAGTAACTTTGTGGATACACCATCCTCTTCGGATCCCATTATTATTGCTGTGGGCAGGGTTAAATCTACCTCATAAATCATTTTATCTGTCTTTTCAGTAGCGGCTACCACCTGAACACCATACGCTTTGAGGCTATGAATTACCTGAGAAAGGTCCGCCACCTGACAGACCGGGATTTTATTCAATGCTCCTGCTGAAGTTTTTACCGCATCAGAAGTGATAGAAACACTGTCTTTTTGAGGAATAACGATTGCATCAACTCCTGTACATTCTGCCGTTCTGGCTATCGCTCCAAAATTTCTCACATCTGTTAGGCGATCTAACAACAAAATAAGTGGAAAATCACCCTCTTCAAATAGCTTTGTCACAATTGGCTCCAGTTCCTGATAAGGGATCGGCGATATTTGCGCCACTACTCCCTGGTGATTTTTTCTACACAGGCGATTTAGTTTATGAATGGGAACAAACTGAAGGTTGTATTTTTTATTGGCCAATTCTTCTTTGAGCTCGTAAAACAACTCTTTATTCATTCCTTTCTGGATGAACACCTTATTGATCGGTCGGTTAGCACGGATGGCTTCAATTACGGCACGAACACCGTAAATAATATCATCCGCATCTTCATTTCGTCTTTTCTCATACATAATTCAAAAGTAGTTAATTCCATGATTTTTTGGCTTTCTTCCGGCTCCAAATCAAATAGAGTATTCCGGCTAATGCCATAGCAGCGGCAAAAGAAAATGCTTTAAAAAAGTGATCGTAATTATTATCATAAATGAGTTGCGCCATAAAATTGCCAAATAAAAACCCTAATTCCAGCGCAATAAACATAGTTGCCATCCCTCTCCCCTTATATTTAGGATTAGAAAGGTCTGCTGTCCATGCCATCACCGCCGGTGAACCAATTGCTGAACCTAAACCAAATACCAACGAACTCAATAAGAAGTGCACCTCACTTTTAGCTGATCCCGTAATCAAAGCAGCGATCAACAATATGGATAAACTCACCATCAAATTTTTACGCGCCCCTACTTTATCCACAAATTTACCGGCAACAAATCGGGTAACGACAACCACCCCAACGTTAACTGCAAAAAACATCCCTTTATTTGCAATCCCCAAATGATCGCTGAAATCAGGAACCATTAAAAAGTACATCCCTGAAATTCCGGCTGATAAAAATATAATGACCGAAGGTTGTATAACTTCCGGTGCAATGATTTCATCCATTTTCGGAATTATTTTATTCCAATTTGAATGATAGCCTTTCTCCCTGGCGTTAGCTTTTACTTTTTCTTTATCCTCTTTAATGAAAAAAACCGGAAGGAGAGAAAGCAGTCCCAAAATTCCACAGGTATAAAACAAGCCATCTATTGAAAAAGTGGCCTCTACAAAACTCCCCAATGCCTGACCTAAACTAAACCCTAGCGTAATTGTCACTCCCAATATACCCATGGCCTCCCCTCTTTTTCCCTGTGGAATAATATCGGATACTAAAGCCGTAGCTCCCGTAGGCTGAAAGCCCGTACTGAATCCGTGGAGAAAACGCAATAGCAAAAAACCGCTTACGGTCAAAAAAAGCGGATAGGCGAAAGAAATCAGAATCGATACAATCACACCAATAAACATCACTGATTTTCTACTGATGTTATCGGCAATTTTTCCGGATATAGGTCGTGATAAAGCCGCGGCAATTGTCCAAAGCCCTAATATCAACCATTTATAATCCGCCCCACCCAAAGAGGTGATGTATTCATTCATTTCCGGTATCAACATATTGAAACTGGCAAAAAATAAAAGCATGTGAAGACACAAAAACCAGAAAGATCTGCTGTAATCCTTCAAAGAAGAAAAATATGCCCGGACTCTATTCATTAAGGCCGCAAAAGTACTGCTAAATTTTTGTAGAATGAGTAACTATTGTTTAATAAGCAACTATTCTCTATCTTTAACCGTATAATTGGCAGTACTTTATTAATAATAAATTAAATGTACGTTAACATTGAAAAATAAACTTATGGAACTGAGTTACTCACTTAAATCGATTAAGATTAGCGTTTTAATTTGCTTCATTTTCTCTTCTTATTTTGGTATTTCCCAGCAGAAAATGCAGGAATCAAAACACAACTTCACTTCTTTTACTACAGAGAAGTATGCTGATTTAAAAGAATTGTCGAAATTTTCAAACGCAAATGATCATCCTGAGTATGGTATTTTGCCTTTCAACGCTCCATGTTCAGATTGTATAGAAATAATTGAGGATAGAACTCAACATAGCAGGGTTTTCAAACGCCTTGGCACAAATGGTAAGGAAGTTCTGACACAAAAAGGGTATTCTGCACTGCATTATAAAGATGCGAACGGAAGATGGATTACCTATAATCCAAAACTAAAACAAATATCACCATTTGAATATCAGGTAGATAATCCTTTTTATAAAATTGAAATTAACACCAATCAGGGATCCATCTTTTTTGAAAATAAGACAGCTGGTTTTAAACCGCTGGTTTTTCATAACCAACTCACATTTGAAGCTATAGATGAACAAGGAAACGTCCTGTCTTCCATTTCTTCTAACTGGTCTAATTTCACTGCCGGGGAAGAAGGGATTCGTGTCATTGATATTTTCCCACATGTCGATTTAGAAATTTTAATCTACCGTGAAACCATTAAAACCAACTTCAAAGTAAAACAGAACGTTGGGGAATTTCGCATCAAAGAATCAGTAAATCAGGATTTCATTTCCCGCCTCAATCAAAATCTTGATCAATATGAGGTGCTCAACTTTCAAGAGAACGGAGAGTTTGCTTATGAAATCGGTGAGATCAAAATTTTTGGTGCCAATGCTCAAGAGCGGTCTTATGTAAAAGGATTTTATACGGTAGAGGGAAGTGATGTTTATTACAACTGGAGTCAGGATGAGTTTGCCAACCTGAACTATCCTGTAACTATTGACCCTACGGTTAACACAAGTGGAACATTACCACAAGGATCCATTGCAGGTGCCGGAACATGGGCTAACAACGGTTCGTTTGATGTGGGTTGTTTATATAATCTCTCAGTAGCGACCCCCGCCAACTGTCAAATTACGGATATACAATGGAGTTTTACTTATTCTGCACAAAATGGAGCGGTGCTGGCTGATGGAGCATGCAAATTTTATTACGGGGCTTGTGAAAGTCCTTCTACAGCGGGTTTCTTTTGGTTTTGCAACAATACTACAGCTGGTGGAACCTGTGCCGGAACCAATATTTCCATTTTTTCAGATTTCCAAAGCTGCGTACCGGCTCCCCAATGTACACCATACAACATGGATTTCACCATGGAATTTTATGATGCTTATGGCGCCTTTAATGCACTGAATTGTGATCCTACCTATATTTCTGCAGCCGCAGATTGGACCATGACAATAATTGGTGAAACGGTAGATCAACCTTCTGCCCCTACCTCAACTGCTCCAGGAAACACCATTTGTGAAGGGTCTTCTACTGATTTATCTGCCAGTGGAAGTTATGGTGTCCCTCCTTATACCTACTCATGGAATAACGGTGGGGGAACCGGTTCTACTGTCACTGTTAGTCCTACTACTACAACTACCTATACCTGCACAATTACAGATGCATGTGGACAGACTGCTACAAACGATATTACGATAACCGTACAAGCCGCACCAGACGCCGGTACTAATGCAACTGTTTCTTTTTGCACATCAGATCCCGTAAGTAGTTTACTGAATGAATTGGGAGGAACTCCTGATGGAACGGGAAGTTGGACTGGCCCCTCAGCACTGGGAGGAGGAAGTTCCGGTGATTTTGATCCGGCAACTATGAATGCCGGAACCTATACCTATACAGTACCGGGTACTGCTCCTTGTACAGATGCTTCTTCAACCGTAACTGTTTCATTTAATACAAGTCCTGACGCCGGAACTAATGGAAGTATTGCCCTATGTACTTCAGATCCTTCAACCGATTTATTTAACGAATTAGGTGGTACACCGGATGCCGGTGGAACATGGTCACCTGCAATGGCATCAGGAACAGGCGTGTTTGATCCTGCCGTAGATGCTGCGGGAACTTACACCTATACCGTAACAAATGGTTGCGGATCTGCTACCGCTGATGTAACCGTAACATTTAACCCTGCACCGGATGCAGGAACCAATGGATCTATTACACTTTGTACTGCAGATCCGGCTACTGATTTATTTAATGAATTAGGCGGTACACCGGATGCCGGAGGAACATGGTCACCCGCTATGGCTTCAGGAACAGGCGTGTTTGACCCTGCAGTAGATGCAGCAGGAACCTACACCTATACCGTAACAAATGGTTGTGGATCTGCTACTGCCGACGTAACTGTTACGGTTACTAGCGCACCGGATGCCGGAACAAATGGAAGTATTGCCCTATGTACTTCAGATCCTTCAACCGATTTATTTAACGAATTAGGCGGTACACCGGATGCCGGTGGAACATGGTCGCCCGCTATGGCTTCAGGAACAGGTGTGTTTGACCCTGCAGTAGATCCAGCAGGAACCTACACTTATACCGTCTCTGCCTCTTGTGGTACAGCTTCAGCAGATGTTGTTGTGAGTTTTAATCCAGCACCAGATCCCGGAACTAATGGAAGTCTCATCATTTGCGCTTCTGATCCCGCCAGTGATTTATTTAACGAATTAGGCGGTACACCAGATGCCGGAGGAAGTTGGTCACCTGCTATGGCTTCAGGAACAGGTATGTTTGACCCTGCGGTAGATCCGGCAGGAACCTACACCTACACCGTAACGAATGGTTGTGGATCTGCTACTGCCGACGTAGTAGTAACGATAAATTCAAGTCCGGATCCCGGTACAAATGGCACGGCCACTTTTTGTGCAAATGACCCCACAGATGATCTTTTTAACTATTTAGGCGGTACACCGGATGCCGGAGGAAGCTGGTCACCTGCAATGGCTTCAGGAACGGGAGTATTTGACCCTGCCGTAGATGCAGCAGGAACCTATACTTACTCTGTAAATGCGTGTGGAGGAGGTTTCTTAACAGCTGATGTTGTGGTTACGATAAATCCTGTACCAGATGCAGGAACAAATGGAACAATCACACTTTGTGCTACAGATCCTTCAACCGATTTATTTAACGAATTAGGCGGCACACCGGATGCCGGTGGAAGTTGGTCACCTGCTATGGCTTCAGGAACAGGTATGTTTGACCCTGCGGTAGATCCGGCAGGAACCTACACCTACACCGTAACGAATGGTTGTGGATCTGCTACTGCCGACGTAGTAGTAACGATAAATTCAAGTCCGGATCCCGGTACAAATGGCACGGCCACTTTTTGTGCAAATGACCCCACAGATGATCTTTTTAACTATTTAGGCGGTACACCGGATGCCGGAGGAAGCTGGTCACCTGCAATGGCTTCAGGAACGGGAGTATTTGACCCTGCCGTAGATGCAGCAGGAACCTATACTTACTCTGTAAATGCGTGTGGAGGAGGTTTCTTAACAGCTGATGTTGTGGTTACGATAAATCCTGTACCAGATGCAGGAACAAATGGAACAATCACACTTTGTGCTACAGATCCCTCAACAAATTTATTCAACGAATTAGGTGGTACACCAGATGCCGGTGGAAGCTGGTCACCTGCCTTGACTTCAGGAACAGGGGTTCTCGACCCATCAGTTGACCCATCAGGAATTTATACTTATACCGTTACGAATTCTTGCGGAAGCAGTTCTGCAGAAGTAGAGGTAACGATTGACCCTTGTGCTATTCCTGCTCCCGGATTTATCATGTCTGATACACT
The DNA here is from genome assembly GCA_040880585.1 of Crocinitomicaceae bacterium. Taxonomy (GTDB): domain Bacteria; phylum Bacteroidota; class Bacteroidia; order Flavobacteriales_D; family Crocinitomicaceae; genus Paracrocinitomix. Next base: position 26,185 of record JBBDID010000013.1, read on the forward strand.
GATTTGTATGGGTGAATGCATTACTCTAATCGATACCACTGCTAATAATCCCCTTTCATGGAGTTGGGATTTTGGAGGAGGAGCAACACCAGACTCTTCTTTTGAGCAACATCCTACCTTTTGTCCGGACACAATAGGGATATTTACAATAAAATTGATCGTTAGTAATGCAAATGGCACCGATTCCCTCACACAAACTTATACTGTTGGAGAAGTTCCATCTGTAAACGGAATTGGAGATACCACTATTAATATGCACGGAGAGGCGACCCTTAATAGTATTGTTTCACCAACCGGCGGTTCTTATATCTGGACAGACATGGATGAAGATGAAAACATGGACTGCTTAGATTGTCCTTCAATTACAGTAACTCCAATACTTTCTACTGATTACGCATTGACTTACACAACCGATTTGGGCTGCACCGCATCTGACACCGTACATGTATTTGTCAATTTTGAGGATTTAATTGGAGTTCCTAATGGCTTTTCTCCAAATGGTGACGGAAATAATGAAGTGCTATACGTACTTGGTATAGGTATAGAAACTATGAATTTTGTGATCTATAACCGTTACGGACAAAAGATTTTTCAAACCGACAACCAATCCATTGGATGGGATGGATCTTTTAGAGGGGTACCAGAAAACCCCGGAGTGTTTGTGTGGTATCTTGAATACACCTTAATTGATGGTTCTTCAAATATGAAAAAAGGTAATGTAACATTACTTAAATAAAACGAGATGAAAAAGATATTTTATTTATTCGCGATCTGTGCAATTACCTCTGTTGCGTCTGCACAGCAAGACAAACATTTTAGTATGTTTTTTGCAAACCCGGTGCAAATTAATCCTGCCATTGCCGGCCATGGATTGGGCACCGTTCAATTATTTACAAATTTCAGAACACAATGGTTTACACTGACCAGTCAACCCTTCAGAAGTATCAGCGCAAGTATGGATGCCAAACTATTTGACCGGGGCTTAAGTAATGGCTTTATCGGGGCAGGAATTAATTTCTTGAATGATGTTTCCGGAGATGCAAAGTACAGTCTGAATATCATCTCAGTACCCCTGAATTACTCTTTGGAACTTAATGATCATTCTTATTTATCATTAGGTTTACAGCCCGGAGTATATGCCCAACGTCTAACAGAATCTACTTTGTATTTTGAAAATCAATGGACAGGCGTAGGATTTGATCAGGGAATGACAAGTGGTGAAACACTTGGTGATTATAATCTTTCCAAGTTCGACCTTTCGGCAGGTCTTTTCTATAAAAATACCGTGAATGAAAATCTGGATTTTCAAGTAGGTTTAAGTGGTTTTCATCTGACCGGGCAACAAGTCGGTTTTACTCAGCTTTCTGAAAAATTATACCGAAATTTCATGGTGTATTCTCAGGTGAATATTTGGACAGAAGGAAGTAACATCTCTTTTCATCCTGCTCTATTTGGTCTTTTTCAGGGTCCCAACTATGAATTAACCTTTGGAAACAATTTTGAATATGAAATGAAACCAGCCTCTCAACACACCGGATATTTTGACGGAATGTCATTATCCCTTGGTTTATATTACCGAACCAATGATGCACTCATTACAAATTTAATATACAAAGCCGGGGCATTAGCCGTTGGTGTTTCGTATGATTTTAACCTATCGGGGCTCACCGTAGCCACAAATAGTGTGGGAGCCGTTGAGGTATTTTTGAAATTTAATCCTTATGTAAAACCAAAATTCGGTTCTCCGAGAATACATTAATTTCTGCCCGAATGTTTATGGTGTAAATAGTTTATTCATTACAACTTGATCTACTACTAAACCGTTTTATATAAACAATAAAATGTAATGTCTAATTCTCAACTTACCGATTTTAATTCTATTAAATCGGTAGATTTCAGGGTTAATTTTGATGTTTTCCTTATTTATAGGCAACGTTGAGGGAAATTGGAACGTATTAGTAACGACCTAAGAACCATATTATGATTAAAATATTTTTTTCTTTCTTTCTTTTTTTATCCGCTTCTGTAGTATTCAGTCAGGAAATATGCGATAACGGTGTTGATGATGATGCAGATGGTTTAATTGATATGAATGACGCCGATTGTGATTGTAGTGGATTCGGTGGCACAACAACAGTTACTTCTTTAATTCCCAACCCATCATTTGAAGATCGAACCTGTTGTCCTGATGGTGTAAGTGATTTACACTGTGCTGTTTCTTGGGTACAAGCATCAAACGCTACTTCTGATTACTTTAATACTTGCGGATATACGGGTATTTTTAACAACCCTGATTACCCCCTTCCCGGAGGTGGTGATGGTTATGGAGGTTTTTACAGTAATGCCAACTGGGAAGAAAATATTGGATCTTGTTTGAATTCACCCATGCTAGCCGGACAAGATTACCAAATGGACTTAAATCTGGCCTGGTCAACCGGAAGTCAAACACTAACACTATCTATTTATGGAACACCAAACTGTGGTGATCTCCCTTGGAATACCAGTACATGTGCTATTGGAAGTGGAGCATGGATGCTTTTAGGAACAGTGACAGTGAATTTTCCGGCAAACCAATCCTGGCAACAGGTGAGTGTACAATTTACACCCCCGGTTGATATTTATGCTGTATCTATTGGTGGTCCGTGCGGAGGACAGGCAGCCGGTTCAAATTATTATTTTGTTGATGAATTAACTTTAGCATCTACTTCAGCTTTTAGCCCGGGAAGTATTACAGAATCCGGAAGTTGGTGTGCGGGAGATTTAATGTTAACAGCAGATAGTGATACAACGGGGGGAACATGGCAATGGTATCAATCAGGAATAGCTCTGGCAGGTGAAACCGGTAGCACATTAGATTTAATGAGTTATGGTGCCGGCGATTATACTGCAGTATATACCTTAAACGGAGACTGTATTTCTATGAATTATACAGTAACTCTCCCTCCTTATCCGACGGCAGATTTCACTTTTGCCAATTCATGTGATGGAGGACAAGTTACTTTTACGGATCAATCAACTATTGCTGCTCCGGGAGGAATTGAGTTTTGGGATTGGGATTTTGGAGATGGAAACACCTCTACAGCCCCCAGTCCAACACACTCATACTCATCTGACGGTACTTACACGGTCAATTTAACCGTAACTGATAGTAACGGTTGTACACACAACACAACAGAAAATATCACCGTATATCCTGAACCACAGGCAGATTTTGAATTTGAAATTGGTGGCGTATCCTCTGCTAGTGGTTTAACCGGGGGCTGTCTGGTAGACGTTATCAGCCTTGTCAACAATTCAAGTGTAGCTGCACCGGATAATATTGCTTCCTACAACTGGGATTTTGGGGATGGAAATACTTCTACATTACAAAATCCTCCTGATTTCACTTATGCTACTGAAGGTAATTATACCATTCAGCTGGCCACCACTACTAATAATGGGTGTCAAGACACACTCCAATTACCCATTATCGTCCACCCCAGCCCGGTTGCTGACTTTACGGTAGATGACAATTGTGTATCTGTTGATCCTGTCATCACCAATAACTCGGCTATATCTTCAGGCACTATAACAAATTGGGAATGGGATTTTGGAGATGGAAATTCCTCCACAGTTCAAGACCCCTCTCACAGTTATGCTTCTGATGGAACTTATACGATTGAATTGGTTGCCATTTCTGACATGGGATGTACTGATACAACTACAGCAGCTACTACACGTTTTCCCGAACCAACATCCGATTTTACTGCAACGAATGAATGCGAATATGATCCTACTAACCTCATTAATAATTCGTCCGTTAATGCACCGGATAATATTGCTATTTGGGCCTGGGATTTTGGAGATGGAAATACATCTGCATTAGAAGATCCGGCTACTCATCTTTATGCATCAGAAGGAAATTACACCATTGAATTGGCAGTGGAGACCAATAATGGATGTCAGGATACATTTGATCTGACCGTCACCATTCACCCAAAGCCTGTTGCTGGTTTTACGGTTGTAGATGATTGTGTTGACCAACAAGCCAATATCAATAACACTTCATCCGTTTCCTCAGGAAGTATTGTTAGCTGGAATTGGGAAATGGGAGACGGAAACTCTTCTGCTGCCCAAAATCCTGCTTACACCTACCCTACTGATGGCTTCTATACCATAGAGCTGATTACGATTACAGATATGGGATGTGAAGATACGGCATCTCAACAAACAACGAGATATCCCATACCACAAGCCAGCTTTACAGTTGATGACGTCTGTGTATACGATCAAATCACGGTAAATGACAACTCAACGGTAAATGCACCGGGCAATATTGACAGCTGGGATTGGGATTTGGGAGATGGTAACACAGGAACCGGTGCAGTAGCCAACCACAGCTATGCCAGCTATGGAACTTATGACATTCATCTAGTTTCAACTTCTGATAACGGCTGTTCAGATGACACTATTATTCCTGTAACCATTCATGCTCAACCTATAGTTGATTTCCAAACTACTACAGTTTGCGTCAATACCCCTCCCACTTCCTTTACCTCCAATAACTCTTCCGTTCCCGGTGGTTTTATTGATACCTACGATTGGGAGTTTGGTGATGGCAACACAGGAAACGGAAGTAGCATTGATCATAGTTATGGTGCAAGCGGAACGTTTAATACAACTTTAACAATTACCTCCGTCTTTGGCTGTGAAAATGTATTGACACAAGCTGTCACGGTATATGAAAAACCACAGGCCATGTTCACTTCAGACCGAACTGAAATTTGTAGTCCTGACAATATTTTATTTACTGATTTATCCACTTCAGCAACCTCCTCTATTGATGCCTGGCAGTGGGATTTTTATGGTGGTACAGGGAATGGTAACATTAGTACGCCTGTCGTCAGTTATGAAAATAATGATCCTGACCCGGCTTATTTTGATGTAGAACTAATTGTAACCAATGGGTATGGCTGTAAAGACACTGCTTATTCAGCAGATTACATTACCGTTTACCCAACACCAAAAGCTATGTTTACATTTAATCCACAGAATTTAACGGAAATGGAGACCGCCACACAGTTCAATAACGGATCGATTCACGCACACTCGTATGCATGGGATTTTGGAGACAACAGCCCGGTAAATGGAGAAGAAAATCCATACCACATCTTCCCAACTACTGGACCCGAAACGTATGAGGTAGAATTAATCGCCTATAATTATGGTCAAATGTGTTCTGATACTGCCTGGGCTATCATTGAACTGGATGAAGTCATTCTTTTTTACGTACCTAATATATTTACTCCTGACGGAGACCAGTTTAATGAAAGTTGGAAACCGGTATTCTTTTCCGGTCATGATCCTTATGATTTTCATCTGATGATTTTTAACCGTTGGGGAGAAATTATTTGGGAATCTTATGATCCAAATGCCAGTTGGAATGGCCAATATGGCGGCGGTGGATTAGTAGATGACGGTGTTTATATCTGGACGCTGGAATTTAAAGAAACTATGTCTGACAAACGGCATGAACACCGAGGGCATGTGACTGTGCTTAAATAGTTTTCAGTTTTCAGTGAGGGGCTTCTGTGTGCTACTTAGCACACGGGCGGGCTTTCAGCAGTCGCTTTTAATTGGACATTGAGCGTAGCCGAAATGCCCAATTAAAGAGCTCCAACAAGATGCTTCAATCCCTAAGCCGGTTTTCTTACACTTAGATTTCTCCCCCAAACCTGCTTGCTGTTTGATAAAACACGTAAATAAGTTCTAAAAATTCAATAAATTAGCTCACCACCTCTATTCCTTTGTGAATAAACAAATTGCAAATCAATAAAAACATCCCTAACTTTACCGGCAACCTATCATAAACTTATGAATATAAGATTACTTCAATTCAAAACGCTACTGACACTTTTAATAGCTGTCTTAGGGTTCACCTTGACTACCTACTCCCAGAAACAAATAGGACAAGATATAGATGGCGAAGCAGCAGATGACTGGTCTGGCAATCCGGTAAGCATGCCGGACGCTTATACCGTGGCTGTTGGAGCTTACCGTAATGATGGTAACGGCGCAGACGCTGGTCACGTTCGGGTTTATTCCTGGATCAGCACAGCGTGGGTACAAAAGGGAATGGACATTGATGGTGAAGCGGTTGATGACCGTTCAGGCGCCTCAGTAAGCATGCCGGATGCCAATACTGTGGCGATAGGAGCTTACCGTAATGATGATAATGGTACAGATGCTGGTCACGTACGTGTTTATACCTGGGACGGTACGGATTGGCTGCAGAAGGGAATAGATATAGATGGTGAAGCAAACAGTGATCTTTCTGGCCACTCGGTAAGCATGCCTGATTCTAATACCGTTGCGATAGGAGCATTGTACAATGATGGCAATGGAACAAGTTCCGGTCATGTGCGAGTTTATTTATGGAACGGCACAGCCTGGGTACAAAAAGGAATCGACATTGATGGTGAAGGGGTTGATGACTTATCGGGTTATTCAGTGAGTATGCCTGATTCCAATACTGTGGCGATAGGAGCTATTGGTAATGATGACAATGGAACAAATGCTGGTCAAGTGCGGATCTACGAATGGAACGGCACAGCCTGGGCGCAAAAAGGAATAGACTTAGATGGCGAAGCGGCAAATGATAATTTCGGAAGCTATGTGAGTATGCCGGACGCCTATACTGTGGCTGTTGGAGCTTACCGTAATGGTGGTAATGGAACTGATGCTGGTCATGTTCGCATCTATGCATGGAATGGTACAGCCTGGGTACAAAAAGGAATGGACATAGATGGAGAAGCGCCAAATAATTTTTCGGGTTGCTCAGTAAGCATGCCTGATGATAACACCGTAGCGATAGGAGCGAGAATTAATGACGGGAGCAGCACAGATGAGGGGCATGTACGAATCTATGATTGGAATGGCACAGCCTGGATACAAAAAGGAATGGACGTAGATGGTGAAGCGGCTTATGACAATTCCGGCTGGTCAGTAAGCATGCCTGATATGAGTACCGTGGCAATTGGGGCGCCTTTGAATAATGGCAGCGGAAATGCTTCTGGTCATGTACGGGTGTACAATTTGAAAGGAGTTCAAGGTTTGGTGTACAATGATTTGAACCAAAATTGTACACAAGAAGAAGTAAATGTGGTAGCTGGCGTTTTAGGGATTGTACAACCTGGAAATGTTATTGTACAAACGCAGTCCAATGGAGCTTGGTATATTGACTCTCTACCTATTGGTAACTATACAATTACTTATGACACAACAGGAAATTGGTTGGCTACCTGCCCTAATCCTCTAAGTTTTACTGTGACAGATCCCAATGATTTAACCCAAATACCAAGCTTCGGCATGGTCAATACCAATCCATGTCCTGAGCCGAATATAAGCATTCACATGCCTTTTATGCGTCCGGGTTTCAGTGACCAAATTATATATGTTGAAGCCTGTAATGATATTACAGCAACAGGAGCTATAAACAATGCTTCGGTGATTGTGTCTTTGGATGATTCAATAACCGTAGATGCTGCTTCAATGAGCTATACTGATTTGGGTAACAATAACTTTAGCTTTGATGTTGGCACTTTAAACCCGGGAGAATGTGTGGATCTTAATCTATCCACAGCTTTAAGTAGCTCAGCTATACTTGGTCAAACCCTGTGTATGGAAGCAGAGTTGCTTCCGTTGGATTCTTGTGTGTTAGATACTGTTCCTGCTCCTACTCCACCTGATTTTACGCCTTGCAGTTTACCATGGGATAAGTCCTCTATTTTAGTTGAGGGAGAATGTGTTAACGACAGTATCATTTTTACAATTACCAATACAGGAAACCCGGGAGACGGAGACATGGATTGTTATTCGCCTGTGCGCTTATATATAGATGGCACCTACATTTGGTTAGACTCCATCCAACTTAACGGAGGAGATAGTTTCACCTACAGCTTTGCAGGAGATGGCCAAACCTGGCACTTAGAAGTCGATCAGCACCCACTTCATCCGGGTAATTCAAATCCAAATGCAACGGTAGAACTTTGCGGAAATGCAGCCAACTGGACGCCGGATTTAGTGAATCTATTTCCGCATGATGATTTAAACCCTATTAATGATATTTATTGTGGTGTGGTAACAGGAAGTTACGATCCTAACGACAAAACAGGTTACCCTTTAGGTGTTGGAAATGATCATTTAATTGAACCAAACGGAAAAATGGATTATGTGATCCGCTTCCAAAACACCGGAACAGATACCGCCTTTACGGTGGTCATCAGAGATACGTTAAATGCGGATTTGGATATTTTTTCTGTGCAATCAGGAGTAGCAAGTCACCAGTATACTTTTAAAATGTATGGACCAAGAGTATTAGAATGGACTTTTGACAATATCTTATTGCCTGATAGCACCACAAACGAACCGGCCAGTAATGGATTTGTCACCTTTACTGTAAATCAGCTTGCTGGCCTTCCGGATAGCACAGAAATCAATAATACGGCTGATATTTACTTTGACTTTAACCCACCAATTATCACTAATACTACAAGCCACATTATTGGCAGGGAGATAGCGACGCCAAGTTGGACGGAAGCGATCAATATTTCTGATACTGTATGTGTTCAATATGATTATAATGGGGTCACTTATATACAGTCAGGTGAATATTTTCAGGTAATTGAAGGAGTATCAACCGATACTTTAGTTAATTTGGATTTAACCATCAAGACTGTAGAGGTAGCAGTAACAAATAACGACCCAACTATTTCCGCAAATGCTACTGGTGTAGAATATCAATGGTTAGATTGTGGAAACAGTTATGCGGTGATTATAGGAGAAGCAGCACAAGATTTCACCGCTACAACTAATGGAGATTATGCCGTTGAAATCATTAATAATTCCAATGGCTGTATTGATACCTCAGCTTGTGTGGCAATAACAACTGTAGGCATCTTAGAAAATACGCTAACAGATGATTTTGTACTGTATCCAAACCCAACCAGTGGTGAAATAAAAATTGTTTTTGAAAGTGAGCAGGAAAAGATGAAGATGTCGCTATACTCAATTTCAGGTCAATTGCTGGAAAGTAAAACGTATCAAAATATTAACGAAATTACTTTTGAGATTAAAGATGCACCGGGGACTTATTTGCTGAAGTTGAATAGTGGTGATCATGAAGCTGTTATTCGGGTGGTGAAAGAGTGATTCAGTTATTCTGTTTCTTGAATTTGGGTAAAATTAACTCGACCCCTCTCCCCCTTGAACAGCGATTTCCTAGAATATGGCATATAAGGGAATTTTTCACGCTTAAAAAACCGTGAGTAAAAGTCTATTAGGTTTCTCTTTGTTCATTTTTTTCTTGACTTCCGTATTTTAACACCCTGTAATAATAGATCAGGGTATTTTTAAGGAGAGTAAAGGTTGGTTTATGCGTTGTGGTTTTCTTGTGGTAACTGATTTTATAATTTGTTTTTTTTACGCTTACTTTTTTGTCTTAACACAAAAAAGTAACAAAAAAAGTCAAGCGCCAAAGTTCGTTTTCTAATTTGATCATCCTCAAAATCTAAATCATGTAATTATCCTCCCTGGCGGTCGGAAGAACATGATTTTTAACGATTTTTGCGGTGTCAAATTACGAAAGCCTCACTAATGCGCAACTTACTCCCCGTAAAAGTAACCTGACCCCATTTTTCTTACACATAGATTACCCCCCAACCCTGATTGCAGTGAAAAGCTTGCGTGCTGAAATGCGTTGCGAAATACAGCAGGGGCGGGCGACGAAGGCTTTGCCCACCGGAGCATACGTAGGTGGGAGCCCCGCCAATGCAAAATGAAGCAGCATTGCGGCAGGCAACTTGAAGCGGAAAGCAGGATTAGTTGGCCAAATCATTTACTTTTATATCCTTCTCATGCTGCTCTCGACTTCGCTCGATCAGCAACCAACGCTAATTCCAAACTGCTCTCGACTCACCTCTCCTTCCACTTCGACTACACCTCGGCTATGCTCGGTGTACGGCTCAGTGGGCGGCTCGGTGCCAGACAGTCGTTTGGATTAAACGTTCAAAGGGCATAGTGTACCTTAAAATCATTCTAAATCAGTGAAAAATTGGCGTAAATGCTGATAATGCCGTATCTTTGCCCTGCTTTTATATAGAAATTGTCAAAAGGCGACAGATTCGTAGAAGCGAAACGTATTATTTTCTTTTAACTTAATTATTTATAGCATGCAACTGTATAATAAGCTAAGTGCGAAAGAAAGAGAGGAACTCATTGATAAAGCGGGTGAAGAACGCCTGACGATCTCTTTCTATCAGTACCATCAGATTAAAAACACTGAAATTTTTAGGAATCACCTGTTTGTAGCGTGGAACGAACTGGATGTTTTAGGACGGATTTATGTTGCCCATGAGGGAATCAACGCGCAACTTTCTGTTCCGGCGCCGAAATTTAAGGCTTTTAAAACACACCTTGACAGTATCAGCTTTCTCAAAGGAATCCGACTGAATATTGCCATTGAGCAATACAATAAATCTTTTTTAAAGCTAAAAGTAAAAGTCAGAGATAAAATTGTTGCAGATGGATTAAATGACGACACTTTTGATGTTACCAATAAAGGTATCCACCTAAAAGCCAATGAATTTAATGAATTGATTGAAAAAGAGAATACGATCCTGATTGATATGCGCAATCATTACGAAAGTGAAATTGGACATTTTAAAGGTGCCGTTACACCGGATGTAGATACCTTTAGAGATTCTCTTCCCCTTATTGCGGATGAAATCATTAAAGGAAATGAAGAAAACAAAGACATTGTCATGTATTGCACAGGCGGAATTCGTTGCGAAAAGGCCAGTGCTTATTTTAAACACAAGGGCTTTAAAAAAGTGTATCAATTGGAAGGTGGCATCATTGAATACGTCAGACAAGTGAAAGATAAAGGATTAGAAAATAAATTTATCGGCAAAAATTTTGTGTTTGATGACCGGATGGCGGAAAGGATCAGTGAAGATGTAATTGCACAATGTCATCAATGCGGTGAAACTTCTGACACACACGTTAACTGTGCCAATGTGCATTGCAACTTATTATTTATTCAATGTGACAATTGCAGGGAAAGCATGGAAAATTGTTGTTCTGAAGACTGTGTTGAAATCATTCGTTTACCGGAAGAAAAGCAAAAAGAATTGCGAAAAGGGAAGACGGTAAGTAACAAGATTTTCAAAAAAGGAAGGTCTCCTAAATTGAAATATAAAAAAGTGATTCAACCGGCGGCTGATGAATCTTAGCTTGAGATGTTACAAAACTCACAAGAAATAAACTTTAAAGCCGTATATTTGTTAAGCTGATAAACGCATTATTTATTATGGATAAATTTGAAAAAGCCTTTAACGAGATAATCGAAAACGACCTGAAAGTAGAGCCAAGAGATTGGATGCCTGAGAAATACAGACAAACTAACATTCGTCAAATTTCTCAACATGCCCATTCTGAAATCATTGGAATGCAACCTGAAGGAAACTGGTTGTTGAGAGCACCTTCATTACGTGCCAAGCAAGTATTGTTGGCAAAAATTCAGGATGAAGCCGGTCATGGTCTCTATTTATACAGTGTAGCTGAGACGCTGGGGATCAGTCGTCAGGAGATGATTCAACAGTTGCATGAAGGCAAGGCGAAATATTCATCCATTTTTAATTACCCAACACATACCTGGGCGGATATGGGCGCAGTAGGTTGGCTGGTAGACGGCGCAGCGATTGTGAATCAGGTTTCTTTACAACGAACTTCTTACGGGCCTTATTCAAGGGCTATGGTACGAATTTGTAAAGAAGAGAGTTTTCACCAACGGCAAGGGTATGAGATCATGTGTCAAATGGCGTTCGGAACTCCGGAGCAAAAAGAAATGGCACAGGACGCACTGAATCGGTTTTGGGAGCCGGCATTGATGATGTTTGGTCCGCATGATGCAGATTCTATCCACAAAAATGAGTCTATGAATTGGAAGATCAAACGAGAATCCAACGACCATTTAAGGCAACGATTTATTGACAGAACCGTACCTCAGGCGCATTACCTTGGTTTGGAGATCCCCGATCCCAACTTAAGCTATAATGAAGCCACAGAACATTGGGAGACCTCCCCTTTTAACTGGGAAGAATTTTGGAATGTCATCAAAGGAAATGGTCCCTGCAATCAAGAACGTATAGATCATCATATTAAAGCCCATAACGATAATAAATGGGTACGGGAAGCGGCAGCAGCCTACGCAGAAAAAACAGAAAATAAGGTAGCATAAAAAAATTAGTACATGGAATCAGGAGATAAAGTTTGGGAAGTATTTGTTCAAAAAAAACCCGGATTACCCTTTAAGCACGCGGGTAATGTGCATGCTTATGATAAAAAAATGGCCATTCAGAATGCCCGGGATCTGTACACCAGAAGAAGCGAAGGACGCGCTTTGTGGGTGGTGCCAACAGAAGCAATTATTTCAGTGCCTTTAGGAGATGCAGATGCATTTTTTGACCCGGCTGATGACAAAGCTTATCGGCACGCTACATTTTATGACGTTCCGGATGGAGTAAAACATTTGTAAAAAAATACGCATGAATATTACGGTTGAAAACAAAGAAGCAAAATGGTTATTACGACTGGCCGATACTTCCCTTATACTGGGACAACGCCTGGCTGAGCTTTGCAGTAAGGGGCCTTTTCTTGAACAGGATATCGCTTTATCCAACATCTCGCTGGATCTGTTTGGGCGCGCTGAAGAGCTTTACAAGATAATCGCAACGATTGAAAATAATGCCTTCACCCCTAATCAATACGTATTTCACCGCAATGAACGTGAATACTACAATATTAAACTGGTTGAACAGCCCAATGAAGATTTTGCCTGGACAATCGCCAAACAATATTTTCATGACGTATATGCCATTGAAGCCTTTAAACAATTAGCGGATTCGCCCAATAAACAACTGTCGGGATTATCGCACAAGGTGCTGAAAGAATTACAATATAGTCACCTTCATTCACGGGATTGGATGTATCGCCTGGGATTGGGGACAGATGAATCCAACAAACGACTACAGGATGCGGTGGATCGCTTACTTAAATACACCAACGAAATTTTTGAATTTGATGAGCTGGATCAAACGTACTTCTCTGATTGTGAAAAAATAAAAACCACCTGGAATAAAGAGATCAATACGCTTTTATCCGAAGTAAATATTACAAGAAAAGAGACTCCTCCCCTTTCTATGCGGGATTTTCGGGATGGATTTCATTCTGAGCATATCGGGCATTTGTTAAGTATTATGCAGTATTTGCCCAGGGCCTATCCTGATGCCAAATGGTAGCCAAAAAATTGAATAGCGATACCGATAAACTCTGGGAATACCTGAGAGAAGTTCCGGATCCTGAAATACCTGCGATCAATCTGGTAGAATTAGGTGTGGTTCGTGATATTGAAAAGGTGGGAGATAAAGTTGTTGTCACCATTACCCCTACCTACACCGGCTGCCCGGCAAAGAAATTATTCAATGACCTCATTATTGAAAAACTTCAGGAAAAAGGCATTGAGAAAGTAGAAATAGTTTCCCAACTTTTTCCGGCCTGGAACACCGATTGGTTATCAGAAGAAACCCGACAAAAATTGCTGGATGAAGGCATCTCCCCACCGACAATTGGAAATAAGATTGTGATTTGCCCGCACTGTAGGTTAGAAAACACCAAGTTGCTCAGCGAGTTTGGCTCTACGCCTTGTCAGGCTATGTATACTTGTCAGGATTGTCTGGAGACGTTTAATTATTTTAAGTGTCTTAGGTAGTACACTCAATTTGAAGTGTAATTACATACGGTTCCGCAGGATTGCAAATCCTGCGAAGCGGGGTGCGATTACATACGGTTTTACAGGATTTGTAAATGTTGCGGAGCATTGTTTTCAAGACCTGCGAAGCGTCTAACTTGTGTCTTTTTGTTCCGGCGAAATCCACCCAATTGCTCCGCAGGATATGTTACCAATTGCTCCGCAGGATATGTTATCCTGCGGCAGGTTTGAATAATACCCACCTCTACAATCACCTATTTGTTATATTTGCCCCATGCAACAAGGTGTTAAACACACGA
>JBBDID010000014.1:0-6335 GCA_040880585.1 Crocinitomicaceae bacterium
TTTACAGTTTTTTTCTATAATAACTTGCGGATTTGAGGATCCTTTCGTGTGGTAAGCTTAGTAATTGTTTCTCTTAATAAAATTAAATAAGTCATCCCACTGCGTAGCTCCCCTACTTCGCTTTTTAACTACTTACTGAAACTTTCTTCAGAGTATCTTCCTGATTATATTTTTTTCATCAAACCGTGCGTTTGAACAATGAAGTTAACGCAAATTTTATAATTTAAAGCCATCAAACAAGGTGTAAAACATACGATTAAGAAAAACAGTTCAACTTACCACGCGATACACTGCCGTTAATCGCGCGGCAGCAACTTTTTTCTTCGTGCGTGAGCAGAGGGTCTAAAACCGGTTCAGTAAAAATTTAGGGAAAATGATTTCACCTTTAGATTTGACAATTAGCTGGGACTTCATTTTATCTAAATCCTCCATAATTGAAGGAATATAAATCTGTTCGAGATTACCAATCTTTGTTTTTAGTATGGCAGGAGATTTACCGTTGGAGTTTTTTAATGCTAAAGTCAACCCATAACCCTTATTAAGATAATCAACAGCTATCCACAATAATCCTTCCAATACAATATTCGGATTACTTGAAAAATCATAAATAGCAGTACTGGAAACTTTCATAACTCCTTTCTTTTTTTTCAAGCGTATCCTCTCAAGGCAATGCCCTGTATTATAATACTCTAATTGTTCTAACCGCCATTCTTTACTGTAGCGGGAATATTCCAATGAAAAACCAGCTTGAATACCTTTTCTAACTTGAAAGATTTGAATGTTTTTTTTGGATTCCCAATAAATAATACCCGAAAATAATTCCCCTGTTTTTTGATCTTTATAAATGAGAGGAACCTGAAACCCATTATATTCAATCTCTATTGAATCGAGAAACTCTCTACGTTCAACTTTTTGCCCATAAAGAGGTAGCGAATAAAAAAGCAGAATACTTAAAACAAATCTAAATCTCATGTTAATTACAAAATTTAATTAATAACGAATATCATTTTACCTAAAAAAGTCCCCGCTACCGCACGTCCGTCAGCTGACGGATCGTGTGGTAAGCTTGGAACAATGAAGTTAACGCAAATTTTATAATTTAAAACCATCAAACAAGGTGTAAAACATACGGTTAAGAAAAACCGTTCAACTTACCACGCGATATTCCGAAATTTCGGGATTAATTGTGCGGTAGCAACTTTTAAAATGGAATAAAAAAACTTATGCAGAAAATGATTAGCCGCAGCAGCAAAGCTAACTGCGGAGCATTTTACTTTATAAATACTACGCAGGGTTAAGAAGTAGTTAGTAAAAAATGGGCATCAATTCCCAACTTGGTATGAAGTTTCTTTGCTATTTCTATGCTTAGTTTTCTCCTTCCTGATAGTAGTCCGGAGATTGTAGCTTCACTAATTTCAAGGATAGCAGCCAGTTGCTTTTGTCTCCAACCCTTTTCATACATCTTGTAGCGGAGCATCTCTTCAAGTGATTTTGGAGCTTTCATTGGCATAAGTGGTATATCATCCTCAAACTGCTCTGCCATTGAAGATAATTGAGATAGTTTTTTCTTGTCTGTTTTAGACAGTTTCTCAAAACCGCCTTTATTTGTCGCCTTTTGAAGCAGAGCCTCAATCTCACTCATCACTTTATCGTACTCTTTTCTTGATGTAATCTGCTCTCTTTTCATAATTCCGTTTTTTATTCTCAAACTGTCGTGCAATCTATCTTATCATACTCGTTGTGCGTTCCTATAAACCTCACGTAAATCGTTCGTATGTCAAAAAAATACAGGTTTTGAAATAATTACCATTCAGTTAATTCTATTACAAATATACGTATATTCTTTCATTTATGAAATTTTATTTTGTGTTGAAAAGTTTGTGTTGATTTTTATTTGGTTTATAAATTAAGAAAGTAGCTGAGAAGGTTATGAAACTTACCAGGCGATATCCCGAAATTTCGGGATTAATCGCGCTAGCAACTTTTTTTAGGACGGGTCAGTATTTCTCAGATAAAACGGACGCTCATGCTTAATTTTCTCTTTCACCTGAATTATTTACTGAAATCAATCCGTCTCTCGTTCAAAAATTCTTGCTTATTTTTAACGTATGATAATATATAGATGTACGCTCTTAACCATTGTTTTCTATACCTCTTTCGCCTGGTCAAAAGTAGATTATGTTCGTGTGATGTTCAATTCCAATGGGGATGAATTGGCTACAATTGGATGGCATCAACAAAGCGGAGACTCCGTAAAGCTTTATTGGGGAACAGAGGATCTAGATGTAGCAGATTACAGAGATTATAAGCATCAGTCTGATGTTGATGCAAAAAAGCCATACAAAGAACTGAATAATTATTTTGTTCGATTGGAAGGTCTTCAACCTAACACAGCTTATTATTTTGTAATTGTTGATTCGGAAGGATGTTCGGAGCGATACTGGTTCAAAACTACTCCAAAAGGAGAAAACACAAAATTATCGTTGGTAGCGGGTGGAGATTCGAGAAGCCGGAGAGATGTGCGGCAAAAGGGATTCATGATGGTCGGAAAACTGGTTCCGCACGCCATTCTGTTTGATGGGGATTATACAGATATCGATAATCCTCAAAAATGGAAATGGTGGTTTGAAGATTATGAACTGACTTACTCGGAATTTGACAATAGGATTATCCCTATCATCACAACCCGGGGTAACCATGAGCAATCCAATGATTGTCTTACGGAGTTTTTTGATTGCCCGTCAAAGAAAAATACGTATAATGTAACCTTGGGCGGTGATCTGATCAATGTAATTTGTTTGAATACGGAGATCTTTTTTGGTTTCCATCAAAAGCGATTTTTAGAAAAAATCCTCATTCAATACCGGGATTTCGCCTGGCAGATTCCTCTTTATCACAGAGCCTGCAGGCCGCACGTTAACTGGAAGATGAAAATGCGTGCCACCCGGGCAATCTATAGAAAATGGATTGAATTATTTGAAAAATACGGCGTAAGGCTGGCTATAGAATGTGATTCACACATCACAAAAACCACCTGGCCTATCCGAAAATGTAAAAGATGTGAAGGTGAGGAAGATGGTTTTGTAAGGGATGATGAAAATGGCATTGTTTATGCCGGAGAGGGATGTTGGGGTGCACCGTTGCGCACACCGGATCGTATTCGTAATTGGACCCGGGACGCAGGAAAAATCAACTCCTTTAAATGGCTGTTTGTGGATGCATCCAAAATTGAACTGCGAACTGTGGATTACATGAATGTTGCAGAAGTAGAACAACTGAGCGAGCGCAATCGTTTTGAAATGCCTGAAAACATCCAACTTTGGCAACCTTCTAATGGTGAGGTTGTCATTCTTGAGAAATAAAAACTCCGAACCATTATACTTATCTGACAAAACACACACCACTTTGCATATAGATTTTGAAGTGTTAATGGGTTTCTCACACAGGATGCACAAATTTATCGCTACACCATGATCCCGGCGAAAGATTAAAAATTGTTGATAAAAATTAGAAAAGTAAAGCCACAAGACCCCATAATATTTATAGTTTTAACGCTCCTAAACAAATCAATTATGCACATAGCTGTCGCGGGAAATATAGGTTCCGGAAAAACTACTTTAACCAGGTTACTGGCAAAACACTACGAGTGGAATACGCACTTTGAAGATGTGGAACAAAACCCTTATCTCAACGACTTTTATGAGGATATGCAGCGTTGGTCATTTAATCTGCAGATTTATTACCTGAATAGCCGATTTACTCAAATTCAAGAGATCAAGGCAAATGATGTCAATGTCATTCAAGACCGTACTATATACGAGGATGCTTACATTTTTGCGCCCAACTTACACTCTATGGGGCTGATGACAACAAGAGATTTTGAGAATTACTTCTCCCTGTTCAATTTGTTGGAGTCTTTTATTTCTGCACCGGATGTTCTCATTTATTTAAAAGCATCTGTCCCCACCCTGGTCAATCAAATTCAAAAAAGAGGTCGGGAATATGAAGAGTCTATTCGTTTGGATTACCTGAAGCGACTGAATGAACGCTACGAAGCCTGGGTGTCTACTTATGACAAGGGTAAATTAATTGTCATTGATGTGGATGACAATAATTTTCATGAAGATGATGAAGATCTGGGAAAAATCATCAACTCTATTGACGCAGAGATTCACGGGCTTTTTTAAATCCCTCTCTTTATTCCCCATCCCAAAGAAGTGTACTTTTGTGGATTGTTTTACCCTTTATTATTGAAATTACCGCTATGAAAATCAATACTGCCGAATTTGTCATTAGCAATACAGACATTGAAAAATGTCCCGTTCCTGATTTACCGGAATATGCATTTATCGGCCGATCCAATGTGGGAAAATCTTCTTTAATCAATATGTTGTGTAATAATAAGGGTTTGGCTAAAACATCCGGCAGACCCGGAAAAACACAACTTATCAATCACTTTATCATCAATAATAGTTGGTATCTGGTAGATTTACCGGGATACGGCTACGCAAAGATCTCTAAATCTCAACGAGAAAAATGGCAAGTATTCATCAATAAATACCTCTTGAGCAGAACCAACCTACTTAATGTTTTTGTTTTGATTGACAGCCGACACACAGCACAACCTATTGATTTGGAGTTTATGCAATGGTTGGGTGAAAATGCGATCCCCTTTTCTATGGTGTTTACGAAAGTCGATAAACTTAAATCAAATGATCGGAAGAAATTTTTACCGCTTTATACCGAGTCCATGTTGAAAATATGGGAGGAAATGCCGCCTGTTTTTATCACTTCTGCTACAACGGGAGAAGGGAAAGAAGAGGTGTTGAGCTATATTGAAGAAGTCAACCCGCTCTTTTAGACAGCTAATTCAGGTTTTTTTCAACTTCCCTTAATAATAAAGCTCCTTCACGTTTCAAAAAGAACTTTCTAAAAAACGACATGTAATTCTGATAGTTCATCTGTACCCGTGTTGATTTTTCACCTCTAAAAGTGATTTCAAGATCTTCTCCCCAGGAGAATGTGGTAACACCGGTATTCACCCGAATACATTTTCTGTCAAGCTCAGCATCCGCTATATAAAAGTTTTTGGCGTCCAATGCTTTTTTAAACATTTCAAAAACTTCAATATATGGACGATTATACCGTATTTCTGTTAAAATATTTCTACTTGATTTTTTCATACTTTGATTCATTTGATCTCAAAAGTACGGGCATAACATACGAAACCAAAGGAGCACTTTCCTAAAGAGGCAGTTGGCTTTGCTAACGTTTATAAAAACGTTTGCTCGTTACATTTATGGTGTAACGGATGTGTTGGTAAAAGTCTCTGTTTCCAGCTCAGGCCAGCTCAAATCCATTTCTTCTAATGCCTGAATCATCAACTTTGCCACATAATTGACCTTTACCCAGTTTTTGTCAGCAGGAATAATGTGCCAGGGAACGGCATTGCAACGCTCAAAAATATTTTCATATACCTTCATATAATCATCCCACATTTTTCGTGATTTCCAGTCACCATCATTGTGTTTCCAATGTTTTGTACGGTTTTCAATACGATCGGTTAAACGCTCTAACTGTTCTTCTTTTGAAACATGTAAGTAACACTTTATGATTTTGGTTCCGTTTTCGGTGAGTAGTTCTTCAAAATCATTGATTTGTTTGTAGCGTTTCTCGATCTCCTGTTTTGAAATTGAATTTGTAACCGTAGGCACCAAAATATCTTCATAATGAGATCGGTTGAAAATATGTATCATTCCTTTGGGGGGCACAACTTTGTGTATTCTCCATAAGAAATCCCTTGCGGCTTCTTCTTCGGTAGGTTTTTTAAATCCATACACCCGGCAGCCCAAAGGATTAACCGCTGAAAATATTTTTCGGATTGTTCCGTCTTTTCCTGAAGCATCTATTCCCTGTAAAATAAGTAAAAGGCCTTTACTGGCATCTGCGTACAATAAACGCTGCAAGTCGGCAATTTTCTCTACCAGCTGTTTATTTTCTTTTTTTATGCTGTCCTTTTCCCATTCTTCAGGAGCACCGGTAGCTGTTTTTTGGAGAATCGCCATATATGAAAAGTTTATTTTTAGATAATAAAACATTGATGTCCGGGGAAATAAAGTTAGACTTCCAATAAGTCAATACTGACAGTTGTCTCATGAGTTTTGTTTTTCAATGAGGGTCGTTTTCAGCATTGACAAATTTTGGAAATAATAACTCCCATTTCCGCCATTTCATTTCCCCGTCCGCCAGCTGGCGGAAGTGAAATGGCTTGAATTTAGTATTATCAAGCGATCCTACATCCGTCTTAGACGGAAAGGGGAAAAGGATCGCCAGGG
>JBBDID010000015.1:0-39407 GCA_040880585.1 Crocinitomicaceae bacterium
TTGCCGGATTCAAATAGATCGGATTGGCGTAGAATTGTGTGAATTCCGGATCCTGTCCAAAAGCTGAACTACCAATTAAAAAAGTCAGGACTAGCGTTAACCCTTTATTTTTCAGATTTTTTTTCATTCAAAGTTTCTTGCTCGAAAGGATTTAACGCATGAACCGTTCAAAAGGTTACAAACTGTTTAAAATCTTTTCTAAGATTTGCAATAATAAATAAATTAGTTCGTTTTTAAAAGTAATTTTTACACAACTCTTTTTATTGCCCATGAAATTTCATCATAAAATAACTTTTAAATTACTGGTATTAATCGTTTTATGCGGACCTTTTCACCTGTTTTCCAGACCTATAATATTTACCTTTTCAACTTCTTGGAATAGTGCGGATAAACGGTGTGTGCCGTGTAACTTTGATGAATCTCAACAAGAAGTTTATGCCGCCTTTTCACGTAAACTACATTTAGACGGAGCTTACAACCATAGTTTTGACATCATTTCAACAAATTACAAGGATGTTGAGTTTCCCACTTACTATGACATGAGTGTGTTGACAGAATCTCCTCAAATTAAAGTTGAATTTGGACGAGCAAGAGAAGAGAATTATATACGGGTATATTACCATCCATTGATTCAAATAAACGGCCAGGTCAAATTGTTGGAAACGCTAACCATTGAAGTGAATTCTGAGCCAACGTATGCTTCAACTGACAGAACGGCGAATTTTGCTTCTTCTTCAGTCTTGTCTTCTGGTGATTGGTATAAGATAGGTGTTGCTGCTACAGGTGTCTACAAGATAGATTATAATTTTCTTCAAAATATTGGTGTTAATACTTCAGGGTTAAATCCAAATCATATTAATGTTTATGGGAATCATTTTCCGAAGATGCCAATTGCTAATGGAACCTACCGCCCGGATGATTTACTGAAGAATGCTGTTTATATTTCGGGAGATGGAGACAATTCTTTTGATGCGGCAGATTATATTTTATTTTATGCAACAGGTCCTGATGTCATTGGGTACAACACAAATGATATTGATATTCGGAAAAACAACCTGGACTCTCTCAACTATTACTTCATACATGTTGATGCGTCCGATAGTCCTAAAAGAGTAGCTTCTGTAGCAGGATCTTCTAATCCGGCAACACATTCCGTAACTGCTTTTAATGAGGCAGTATTACATGAGAACAATGATGTGAATTTGATTAAATCCGGAACAGATTGGTTAGGAGAATTTTTTGATATTGAACTGAGTAAAACCATATCGGTTAATCTGAAAGGTGTAAATACTACCAGTCCGGTGAAAATGAAAACACGCATAGCATCTAAAGTGAAGAGTGGTAGTGGTAGTATGGAGATATTGATAAATGGCGCTCAGCAAGATAACATCACTTGTTCAAATACTTCAGGATCATACACTGAAGCAACTTTAAATGCTTCTACTGTAGACTTTAACGTGGGCACGGCCGGTTTAACAGTTACACTTAACTTTAACAGAAGTAGCCCGGCAAGTGTTGCCTGGTTAGATTATATGCAATTTAATTACAAAAGAAATGCAAATCTTTCAGCCGGGCAAATCTTGATTCGCGATTTGGCTTCTATTGGGGTTGGGAATGTTTCTGAATATACTGTTTCTGCTGCCAACTCTTCTTCTTTTTTCTGGGAGGTAACAGACCCTTCCAATGCGGTAGCTGTACAAGGAACTTTAAGTGGTACAAATTATACGTTTAAATTGGATGCCGATTCAATGCGATCGGTTGCTGCTTTTAATGCCTCGCAGGCAATGATCCCCACTTTTATAGAGATTGTTCCAAACCAAAACCTACATGCACTAAGTCAGGTAGATTACGTGATCGTTACTCCGAACTTACTTAAAATACAAGCTGATCGGTTAGCTGATTTACACCGGGCTCATGGAACTTCAGTTCATGTAGTAGACATCAAAAAAGTATATAATGAGTTTAGCGGAGGGGTAGCTGATCCCATTGCAGTGAGATGGATGATGAAGATGTTCTACCAACGGGCAGCAGGTGACCCCGCTTTGATGCCAAAATACGTCTGCCTGTTTGGGGATGGGACGTACGACCCCTTAAACCGTGTTGAAAATAACAATTATTTATTACCCACCTATAATCATTACGATACTGACAATGTCATTGACTATGTAGATTCATTTACTTCAGATGATTTTTTTGGAATTTTAGATGATACTGAAGCAATGTCTGCCGGTGATATGATGGATGTTGCTGTAGGAAGAATTCCGGTAGATAATTTGGAAAGCGCAGAAGATGTAGTGAATAAAATTGAACACTATATGAATTTTGGTTCTTCTTTATACAGTAATGCTTCAGGAGTGCAATGTGATGAATCGGGTTATTCTTCCACTTTTGGCGATTGGAGAAATAAAGTGGTATTAATGGCAGATGATGAGAATTCAGGACAATTTGTAAAAGATTGTGAACAGTTGAGTGATTCTACCGAGTTGCTGGCTCCGGAAATCAATTTGATTAAAATTTATATGGATGCTTATCAGCAGGTAGTGACTTCCGGTGGTCAAAGGTATCCGGATGTGGAAGAAGCAGTTAATCAAAACATGAACAGTGGTGCCTTGGTTTTTAACTATGTCGGTCACGGTGGTGAAACGGGTTTGACTCTTGAACGTGCTGTAACCTATTCTATGATTGAAAACTGGTCTAACATAAATAATTTACCGGTATTTATTTCTGCCACCTGTGAATTTAGCCGATTTGATGATCCGACAAGAGTATCTGCCGGAGAACGTACATTAACTTCTCCCTACGGTGGAGCTGTGGGCTTGTTGACGACAACACGATTGGTCTGGATTACTTTGAACTCTGAATTATCCCGAAATCTCTTTTCGGTTTTATTTGAAGAAGAAAATGGCGAACCCTTGTCTTTAGGTGAAATTACAAGAAGAACAAAAAACCTGACATCAGCAACAAACAATAAACGAAATTTTACGGTAATCGGTGACCCTGCATTAAAGTTAGGGAAACCAAAACCAATGATTGTTACTGACAGCATAAATTTCATTTCAGTAACAGCTCCAAACGATACCTTAAAAGCCTTGTCAAAAATTACGGTGTCCGGACATGTAGGAGATGCATCAGGTAATTTGATAACGAATTACAATGGGTTTTTATATCCTACCGTATATGATAAATGGAAAACCAGATCAACGCTAGGACAAGATCCCCAATCGCCGGTAATGAATTTTGAAACACAGAACAATATCATCTACAAAGGAAAAGCAACGGTTTCAAAAGGTTTGTTTACTTTCTCTTTTGTTGTTCCAAAGGATATTGACTATGCCTATGGGAAAGGTAAAATTTCCTACTATTCAAACAATGATAACTCTAACAGTTATGGTTATGACACTTCTATTGTTGTGGGAGGAGTAAATCCGGATGGGATTTCAGATAATATTGGTCCTGAAATCAACCTTTATATGAACGACCCAAATTTTGCAAATGGCGGAATAACCGATAAATCCCCTTTATTTATTGCAGAGGTTAATGATGAGAATGGGGTCAATACTACCGGAAATGGAATTGGACATGATATCACACTGATTTTGGATGGAAATACGGCTAAACCCGTGATTTTGAATAATTTTTATGAGGCTGATTTGGATACTTATCAAAGTGGGAAGGTAAGTTATCAATTATCGGATATTGAAGCGGGTGAACATCAAATCACCTTTAAGGTGTGGGACGTAAATAATAACTCATCCCAGGCAACGCTGGATTTTGTAGTAGTGGAAGATCAGGAAATGGGCATTTCTCACCTATTGAACTACCCTAACCCATTTACCACCAATACAGATTTCTATTTTGAACACAATCAAGTATGTAATTCAATGGATGTGAAAATAGAAATTTTTACCGTCTCTGGGAAATTGGTAAAAACGATCCTGAAGAATGTAAATACTTCCTCTTTCAGAAGTGATGGAATCAACTGGAATGGGCGAGATGAATACGGAGACAAGTTGGGTAAGGGGGTCTATATTTATCGTTTATCCGTTGAAACCATAGATGGAAAAAAAGCCGAAAAATTCGAAAAATTATTCATTTTATAAAGTCATAGACAATATACTTTGCGTTAATGCGTATATTTGTAATACCATTTTAACCATAATGAAGAAAATTACCGGGATAATATTCCTTTTTTTAATAGGGGCTGTTGCATTTGGACAAAATGTAAACGACCCTGACGTAACGGAAAATGGAAAACATTTGCAGTTGAATACCATTACTACTGCGGTTCCATTTCTAATCATAACACCAGACTCACGATCCGGCGCAATGGGAGATGTTGGTGTCGCTTTGTCACCGGATGCCAATTCTTTTCACTGGAACACATCTAAGTTGGTTTTTTCAGAAAATAAAGCAGAATTTTCTGCATCCTATTCACCATGGCTAAGACAGTTGGTAGATGATATTCATCTTTCATATATCAGCGGATACTCAAAAATTGGAAAAAATCACGTAATTGGGGGTTCACTGAGGTATTTTTCTCTTGGAAATATCACCTTTACTGATAATATCGGAAACTTGGTTAGAGAATTTAATCCAAACGAATTTGAAGTCTTAGGAGGATATGCCTTTAAACTGTCTGACAGAAGCGCAATTGGGATCAATGCTAAATTTGTATATTCTAACCTTACTGGCGGTACAAACGTTGGGAATGTAGGGTCAAAAGCCGGAGTGGCAGGAGCTGTTGACCTTTCTTACTCCTGGTTCAATGATGAAGTATCTTTGGGGGATAAAGATGCCACATGGTCACTTGCGACAACACTTTCTAATATCGGAAACAAAATTGCATATACGGTAGATGCAGAAAGAGATTTCTTACCTACTAACCTTAGATTAGGATCTGCTTTAAAAGTGGAATTGGATAAATACAATTCTTTAACCGGTTCTGTTGATTTTAATAAGCTCTTAGTTCCTACTAACCCCGCTTATGATGGAGATGGCGAAATCATCTCAGGAAAAGATCCGGATGTAGGGGTGGTTACCGGCATGCTACAGTCATTTTATGATGCACCGGGTATTGTCACTTTTGATGAAAATGGTGAAGCACAAGTCAAAAATAATAGTCGCTTTGGTGAAGAGATCAGAGAAATTAACTTTGGTATTGGTGCAGAATACTGGTACAGCGATATCCTTGCTGTGAGAACCGGATATTTTCATGAGCACTTTTCAAAAGGAAACCGAAGATATTTAACCTTTGGTGCAGGTGTATACTTCGGGGTGTTTGGATTGGATGTTTCTTATCTGGCCTCAGTGACACAAAATAATCCATTAGCCAATACGGTTCGGTTTTCACTTAAATTCAAGTTCGGAAACAAAGATCAAAACCCTGCCCTGGAAAATTAATTCTATGGATATTCGGGTAGGATTTGGAGTTGATATTCATAAGCTGTTAGAAGGGCGTGAATTGATTATTGGTGGCGTAAAAATTGAAAGTGAGTTAGGCTCTCTGGGACATTCTGATGCAGATGTGTTGTTGCACGCCATCTGTGATGCACTGCTGGGCGCAGCAAATCTTAGAGATATCGGATATCATTTTCCGGATACAGACCCCACATACAAAGATGCAGATAGTCGTGATCTCCTGTTGAAATCGTATGAAATGGTGCGGGAAAAAGGATACGTTTTAGGTAATCTGGATGCTACGGTTTTACTGGAAGAACCAAAATTGAATCCACATATTCCCGAAATGCAAAAAAATATTGGTGAAGTATTAAAAATAGATACCGATAAAATTTCGATCAAGGCAAGCCGTGGAGAAAAGTTAGGATTTATTGGCAAGCAAGAAGGTCTACAAGCATATTGTAGTGTTTTGATCTACAAAGTTTAATTCCAAGTTTATTCTTCTGAATTTTGACTGTTAGATCTTATTCCTACGATTGGTTTTTAATGATTCTCCGCAATGATACCACCATCTATTTTTAATGCTTGTTGGGTGGTGCGGGTTTCCACAAGTTCTGCCCCGTAGAAAGCGGATTAGCCCGGACTATTCATATAGATCATAAATACCCTATAGCGATTAATCCCGCAGGTGCGGGGCAGCCAAAAAAACAGTGATTAAGTTCATTTTTTATCAATCACTGGTATCATTGCGGAGAATCATTTAATGAAAAGATTCAAATGCATTGCTTAAATTAGACTCGTGCAAAAGTCATTATATATTTTCTTGGGCTTTCTACTATCTGTTTGTAGCCAACTTCCGCTTCATTCTAGCGCACAATCTTATAATTTTCATGAAATTTCTTTACAGCAAGGACTGCCCCAATCCCAAGCTTATGCCCTGTTATTTGACTCTACCCAACACGTTTGGATAGGAACACAAGGTGGTGGTTTGTGCCGGTATGACGGATTTGAATTTGACTATTTCACCAAGAATGACTCACTAATATCTAACCGCATTTACTGTATTCGTCAAATCGATCATCAAATATGGGTCGGTCAAAAAGGAGGGATTTCAATTTTTGAAATGAATACCAAGTTTTTCAAAAATTATGAATTAAGTGATCCCGCAAGAGTGGTTCAGGACATTATCAAATTTGATGGAGAGTTATTATTTTGTACAGATAACGGTCTGATGCACTTGAAAGAATACAGTATTCAACCCTATACTAAAAATGTTTCATTGAGAGAGGTCAATACGACTTCATTTTTTCAAGTAGATGATCAATTGTGGATTTGCAGTTCAAAAGGGCTGTTAAATTTTGAATCGTCATTGAAAAAGATCAATCGGGCAAAAGGTCTTTCTGCCGAGCAGGTTACAGCGGTATCGGTCTTTGGTGAAAACTGGATAATAGGCACCTATGGCGGAGGCATTGATGTATATAATCCCAGAGACAAAACATTGGAAAATAATTTTTTTCAGGATTTGGGAGATGATATCGTTTTATCCCTTTTTGTCAATGATGAGGATGAGTTATGGGTTGGTACTCTGAATAAAGGGATTTATGTATTTTCAAAGGAGGGTCAACTAAAGAAAAAATACCAAAGTACAAATGGCTTGGTAAATGATCACGTACGGGTGATAATGTCAGACTTGTGGGGAAATATATGGATTGGCACTTCCGGTGGGGGAGTGTGTATTTTTCAGAATAGCCCCTTTATTAAATACAATAACTCATCAGGACTTAATGGAGATTATATTTACAGTGTATTGAACAGTTCAAAGGGAAACCTTTGGTCGGGAACGGATGGCCTTGCAGTGGTGAGGGTTAATGATACAACTTCTGTCACTTTTGACGAAGAATATGGTTTTCACTCTGAAAAAGTAAAGGCACTTTTTGAAGATAAAGACGGAGACATCTGGATGGGAACAGAAGGGAGGGGATTAGGGATATTTTCCCAATATGATGGAAAAGATACGATATATACCTATTCATCAGAAAAAGGCCTACAATCGGATTGGATAAAATGTTTTGAACAGCATCCGGTATCAAAAACAATATTCATTGGAACACTAGGAGCGGGGGTAATTACGGTCAAAAAAGATTGGCAGTTCCCCATCAATATCAACTTTCAACAGGCAAAGGTGAATACAGGAAATTTTCCGGATCGAATTACGCACCTCAATTTTATCGGCAATCAGTTGTGGTTCATTTCTTCAAATGGGGAGTTTGGTTATTTTGAAAAGGGTAAGGTAAAAACATATACAGTGGCTGATGCATTGTTTAGAAATTGTGTCGGTGTAGAGAATAAGAGGTGGTTAGGTAGTGCAGATGAAGGTATTCTCGTCCTGGATCTTGCAGCCGATTCAATAGATCAAAAAAACTGGATTTCCCAGAAAGACGGATTGAGCTCTAACAATATCTATCAACTTTTGTTAAATGGGTTTGATTTATGGGTAGGCACAGAAAAAGGTTTGGATCGGATAGAGTTTGATTCAACTTACCAAATTCAAAAGATTGTACACTTTGGTTATGAAGAAGGGTTTGAAGGGGTGGAAACCAATATCAATGCAGTGGATAAAGATAAAGATGGAGGCTTGTGGTTTGGAAGCGTTAACGGAATCTATAAATACCAGGGAGGGGAGATCAATTACCAACAAAGGCAACCGCCGGCATTGCAGCTGACTGATTTTAGTATCTTTTATGAATCAATAGAACACACAGACTATGCCGATCATTTTGAGCAGGGAGAAATGGTAAAAGAACTGTTATTGCCTTATGAGATGAATCATATCGGATTTTCATTTAAAGCCATTCATTATATCTATTCTAAGAATATCAGATATCGTTGGATATTGGTAGGCGCAGATCCCGATTGGACACCACCTTCAAAAATTACCACTGCTACTTACAGTAACCTGCAAGCTGGTGATTATACCTTCAAAGTGAAAGCTTCAATTGATGATAATTGGGATACCGAACCCTTGACTCTTTCCTTTAGTATTGATCAACCTTATTATGAAAAATTTTGGTTTAAAATGGCATATTATTCGGTGATTATTTTGGTTTTTATCAGTATTGTAGTAATCATTTTTTTAAGAATCCGCAGAAAAAACAGAAGACTCAGAGAGAAATTTGAAATGGAGAAAAACCTCATTGAGTTGGAGCAAAAAGCGCTTCGATTACAAATGAATCCACACTTCATATTTAATGTGCTCACCTCTATCCACAATCTGATTATTCTTAATGATCCCGATAAAGCCCGTTATGCACTTTCAAAATTCTCAAAATTAATGCGCAGGGTGCTTGAAAATTCAAGAGAAAAATTGATAGCTATAGATGATGAAGTAGAGACGCTTGAAAATTATGTACAGTTGGAAAAGTTAACGTCTAATTTAAATCTTGAGCTGATAGTTGATATAGCTGATGATATAGATTCTTCGGAAGAATTATTGCCGCCTTTAATGATCCAACCTTTTGTAGAAAATGCAGTAATTCACGGTTTCAAAGGAACCGATCGGCCGGGTAAAATTATCGTTCGTTTTAAACTGATACATGAGCATTTACTGGAGTGTACCGTGGAAGATAATGGAATAGGTAGAGAGATGGCTGCCGGAAAAACATCTCAAAAAGAAAATTACCATAAGTCAACTGCTCTGGAAGTAACTCAAGAACGACTTGCAAACCTAAATCCTACAGCGAAATTTGTTCCTTTTGAAATTATTGATCTCAAAGATGAAAAAGGGCAAGCACTGGGAACCAAAGTAATTTTTAGATTGGAAGTTTAATCGAGAACTTCCAGGCGTGCAAATTTTAGCAAGAGCTGTTTGTTTCCTACTTTTGGAAAGAAAACCGTGGCTTTCGTAGGTGGTTGTCCTTCCAGCCCTACTACTTTTCCTTTCCCAAATCGTTCGTGCTTGACATTGAACCCTACCTTTAGATTCAGTTGGTTTGCTGTGCCTCCGCTTTTTTGTGTTGTATCACCGGGAGATACTTTTTTCAATCTCCGTGATGGATCTGAGAACACTTCCTTTCCAACAGAAATCCCTACTTTTCGTTCTAAATTCATCTGATTCATAGACCTGCCCGCACCTCTTGTTGGATTGTTGACCTCCAGAAATTCGGTATCGATCTCTTCAATAAACCGGCTGGCCTCAGAGGTGATAAGATTTCCCCAGCGATATCGACTGGTGGCATAAGACAATGTCGCCATCTTTTCAGCACGGGTTAAGGCGACATAAAACAACCTTCTTTCCTCTTCCAATTCATTTCTGGAGCCAAGTGCCATTTGTGAGGGGAAAAGATTTTCTTCTAGCCCTACAATAAATACGTACGGAAACTCTAATCCTTTTGAGGCGTGAATTGTCATTAAAGTGATTTTATCCAGATCTTCATCCGTTTCCTGATCGGCATCTGTTAAAAGAGCAACATCCACCATGAAATCACTCAAATAAGCCGTCTCATTTTCGGATACAGTTGTTGCAAACTCTTTAATTCCCGCAAGCAAAGCCTGAATATTTTCATACCTCGCCACTCCTTCCGGACTTTTATCATCATACAATTCCTTTAATATTCCTGAACTTTTAGCAATGATTTGTGCCAGTTCATAGGCATCTACTTTTTCCAGTTCAATTTGGTAGCTTTTGATTGCCGTAGCAAAAGCATTGATTCTGTTTTGAGTGGCTGAAGGAATATTTGCCGGATATTTTTCCGGATTTGAGATAACATCCCATAATCCTACATCATACTGGTTAGCTGCCACAATAATTTTTTCTACACTACTTTTTCCGATTCCTCTTTTGGGATAATTAATCACCCTTTTTAATGCCTCTTCATCCTGAGGGTTTGCTGTTAATCTGAAATAAGCCAGCAAATCTTTGATCTCTTTTCGTTGATAGAATGATAAACCACCATATATTTTATACGGCAAATTTGATTTTCTCAAGGATTCCTCAAAAGAACGGGATTGGGCATTGGTTCGATATAAAATAGCAAAATCCGAATGCTTGGCCTGCTCGTTCATTTTAATATCGTAGATCATGTTGGTGACAACTTTCCCCTCCTCATTATCGGTGAGGGTACGTATCACCTTAATTTTATTGCCCGGAACATTATCTGTCCAAACTGTTTTTTTGATTTGCTCTTTGTTTTTGGCGATAATACTGTTAGCTGCATTTACAATGGTTTGCGTACTTCGGTAATTTTGCTCCAGCTTAAAAGTGATACAATCCTGATAATCATTTTTAAAATTAAGTATGTTTTCAATATTTGCACCACGAAATGAATAAATACTCTGTGCATCATCCCCAACTACACATATATTATTAAATACAGCGGCTAGTTTTTTGACAATTAAATATTGTGAATAATTGGTGTCTTGATACTCATCCACCAGTATATACCTGAATTTATGTTGGTAAAAGTGTAGCACATCCGGATGATCCCTCAGTAAAACATTCGTTTTATACAGTAAATCATCAAAATCCATTGCTCCGGCCTTGAAACAACGCTTTTCATACGCTTTGTAGATTTCAAATAGCCTGGGTTTTCCACTCATTCTGTCTTCGGCAATAACATCCGTGTTGGCTTCATAAGCAGCCGCAGAAATTAAATTGTTCTTGGCAGATGAAATCCTACTGTGTACCAAATTCGGTTTGTAGGTTTTATCATCCAGTTTCAACTCCTTAATAATCGTCTTTAATAAACTTCGAGAATCTTGCGTATCGTAAATGGTAAAGTTTGAGGGATATCCCAACTTATCTGAATGATGACGAAGTATGCGTGCAAATACCGAGTGAAAAGTCCCCATGGAAATATTCTTTGCTTCTGACGCACCTATAATTTCAGCAATACGACCCTTCATTTCTTTTGCTGCTTTATTGGTAAAAGTTAAGGCCAGAATATGAAAAGGGTCTACACCATTCTTGATCAGATAAGCAATGCGGTAAGTCAATACACGCGTCTTTCCTGAACCGGCTCCGGCAATTACCATGGACGGACCCTCGGTGTGTTTTACCGCTTCTAGTTGTTCGGGATTCAGACTATCGAGATAATTCATATCGCAAAAATAACCATAATCTTTCACCTAATTTATAGACCTAACAAAAGTTGAATTTAGTCGTAATAAATCCATTGCTGATCGGGCAAAATTCAATTTCAACAGAGAAATGTGAAAAATGTTGAATTTTATAGTGTGAATTGTTGCTTAATAAAAAAAACTTAATACCTTTGCACTCCAAATTTTTGCGAATTTGGGAGGGAATACATTGCGAAATAATAGAAAAATATAGTATTTAAGAATATGCCAACTATTCAACAATTAGTAAGAAAAGGAAGAACGGCTCAGGTGAAAACTTCGAAATCAGCTGCGCTTAATTCTTGCCCACAGAAAAGAGGGGTGTGTGTGAGGGTTTATACCACAACGCCTAAGAAACCGAATTCGGCTATGAGAAAAGTAGCAAGGGTGAGGTTGACAAATGGTAAAGAGGTGAACGCTTATATCGGTGGAGAAGGACACAACTTACAAGAGCACTCAATTGTACTTGTAAGAGGAGGAAGAGTAAAAGATTTACCCGGTGTAAGATATCACATTGTGAGAGGAGCTCTGGATACAGCTGGTGTTGAAGGTAGATTGCAAAGAAGATCTAAATACGGAGCAAAAAGACCAAAGAAATAAGCAGGAATCATGAGAAGAAGACAAGCAAAAAAACACACCATTCTACCTGATCCTAAATTTAAGGATATACTCGTAACAAAGTTTGTAAATAACTTAATGATGCACGGGAAGAAAAGTGTATCATATAAGATTTTTTATGATGCAATGGATATCGTGAAAACGAAAATGGAAGACGAAGAACCATTGGATGTGTTTAAGAAAGCATTAATAAATATTACTCCGGGAGTAGAGGTAAGAAGTAGAAGAGTAGGTGGAGCAACTTTCCAGATCCCTACACCGGTTAGAGATAGTAGAAAACAATCATTGGCAATTAAGTGGTTGATCACTTTCTCTAGAAAAAGAAACGAAAAAACAATGGCCCAGAAGTTGGCAGCTGAGGTAGTTGCGGCAGCAAAAGAAGAAGGTGCTGCTTTTAAGAAAAAAGAAGATATGCACAGAATGGCTGAGGCAAACAAAGCATTCTCTCACTTTAGATTCTAAACAAAATGGCGAAGAAAAGAGATTTAACATATACAAGAAATATTGGGATCATGGCCCACGTTGATGCCGGTAAAACGACAACAACTGAGCGTATCTTATATTATACGGGTATTTCTCATAAAATTGGTGAGGTGCATGATGGCGCCGCAACAATGGATTGGATGGAGCAAGAACAGGAGAGAGGAATTACAATTACTTCTGCTGCTACTACTTGTTTCTGGAAATATCCTACGGATAAAGGACAGCCTACTGATGATTCTAACGATTACAGAATTAACATTATTGATACTCCCGGTCACGTTGACTTTACAGTTGAGGTGGAGCGATCATTGAGAGTGTTGGATGGGGCTGTTGCATTGATTTGTGCAGCTTCAGGTGTTGAACCACAGTCTGAAACGGTTTGGAGACAGGCAAATAAATACGGTGTCCCAAGGTTGATTTTTGTAAATAAAATGGACCGTGCAGGAGCTGATTTTTTCAGATGTTATAAAGAAGTAAAAGAAAGATTGAATGCTAATCCGGTTCCTCTTCAAATTCCTATTGGTTCTGAAGATGAGTTTAGAGGAGTAGTGGATTTGATTAAAATGAAAGCCATTTCCTGGAATGATGAAGATATGGGAATGACGTATCAAGAATTGGAAATTCCTGCAGAAATGCAAGAAGAAGCTAACGTCTGGAGAGAAAAATTAGTAGAGTCAGTTGCTGAATCTGATGAGACTTTAATGGAGAAATTTTTTGAAGATCCTGAATCGATTACGGTAAAAGAAATGATGAAAGCCATCCGAAGAGCAACCGTTGATATGGAAATTCAACCCATGCTTTGCGGATCTGCATTTAAAAATAAGGGTGTTCAAACTATGTTGGACGCAGTAATGGCGTATATGCCTTCTCCTTATGATGTAGGAAATATAAAAGGAATTGATCCCAAAACAGATGAGACGATTGAGCGAGAGCCAAATGATGAAGCACCAACTGCTGCATTGGCATTTAAAATTGCTACTGATCCATTTGTAGGAAGATTATGCTTTTTTAGAATGTATTCCGGTAGAATTGATTCCGGATCGTATATCTATGTTCCAAGAACCGGTAATAAAGAGCGAATCTCTCGTATCTTTCAAATGCACTCTAACAAACAAAACCAGATCGATACAATTGAAGCTGGAGATATTGGAGCAGGTGTTGGATTTAAAGACATTAGAACCGGAGATACATTGTGTGATGAGAAAAAACCAATTATTCTTGAATCAATGGAATTTCCTGAGCCGGTTATTGGTATCGCTATTGAACCAAAAACGCAGGCAGATTTAGATAAATTAGGGGTAGGCCTTTCTAAATTAGCAGAAGAGGATCCGACTTTCAAAATTACAACCAATGAAGAATCTGGTCAAACAGTGATCTCAGGAATGGGAGAGTTACACTTAGAGGTATTGGTAGATCGATTAAAGAGAGAGTTTAAAGTAGAAGTGAATGAAGGTGCTCCTCAGGTAGCATACAAAGAGAAAATCAACAACACAGTTGAACACAGAGAAGTCTACAAAAAACAAACTGGTGGTCGTGGTAAATTTGCTGATATACAAATTAGATTAATGCCACAGGACGACGAGGAAAAAACAGGACTTGAATTTCTCAATAAAATTAAAGGAGGAAACATTCCAAGAGAATATATTCCATCTGTAGAAAAAGGATTTAAAGAGTCAATGAAAAATGGTGTTCTTGCAGGATATCCGGTTGATTCCTTAAAAGTTGAATTACTGGATGGTTCTTACCATGATGTGGATTCTGATTCGCTTTCGTTTGAGGTCTGTGCTAAAATGGCATATAGAAATGCTATGAAACAAGCAAAACCTGAAATTCTTGAGCCGATCATGAAAGTAGAAGTAGTGACACCTGAAGAAAATATGGGAGATATTGTGGCAGATTTGAATAAACGAAGAGGACAAATGGCGGGGATGGATGATAGAGCCGGAGCAAAAGTGATCAAGGCAGATGTACCACTTTCTGAAATGTTCGGATATGTGACAACACTGAGAACACTTTCATCTGGTAGAGCAACATCAACTATGGAGTTTTCGCACTATGCGCCGGCTCCTAGAAATGTCGCAGATGACGTAATTTCAAAGGCAAAAGGTAAAATTGAAGCGTAATATATAAGATCGGAAAGAATGAGTCAAAAGATCAGAATAAAATTAAAATCGTACGATTACAACTTGGTTGATAAGTCAGCTGAAAAAATCGTAAAAGCGGTGAAATCAACAGGTGCTGTCGTAAGTGGGCCTATTCCTCTTCCAACGCATAAAAGAATCTATACGGTTCTTAAGTCACCGCATGTAAATAAAAAAGCTAGAGAACAATTTCAGCTTTGTGCCTACAAAAGGTTGATTGACATTTATAGTTCATCATCCAAAACTGTAGACGCTTTAATGAAGTTAGAGCTACCTAGTGGAGTAAATGTAGAAATTAAAGTCTAAGTTTTTAGACACACTAATAAGTAAAGTATGCCAGGAATAATTGGAAAGAAAATCGGGATGACTAGCGTCTACAGTGCCGAGGGCAAGGCAACGCCGTGCACAGTGATAGAAGCTGGTCCTTGTGTTGTAACACAAGTGAAAACCGAAGAAAAAGACGGGTATAAAGCTATTCAGCTTGGTTTTGGAGACAAAGGCGAGAAAAATACACCTGCAGCCCTAAAAGGTCATTTCAAAAAATCCAAAACTACACCAAAAAGAAAGTTGGTAGAGTTTGAAGGAATGAATGACTTGAATTTGGGTGACGTTGTCAATGTTGGACTATTTGAAGCAGGTCAATTTGTAGATGTTGTTGGCACCTCAAAAGGAAAAGGTTTTCAAGGAGTAGTAAAAAGACACAACTTTGGTGGTGTGGGACAAGCTACTCACGGTCAGCACAACAGATTGCGTGCGCCGGGTTCAATTGGTGGAGCATCCGATCCGGGAAGAGTTTTCAAAGGAATGAGAATGGCCGGTCGAATGGGAGGAGATAAAGTGACACAAACTAACCTTGAGATAGTTAAAGTATTAACGGATAAGAACTTAATAGTTATTAAAGGGTCGGTACCCGGACATAAAGGTTCTTTTGTCATAATTGAGAAGTAAAATGGATATTAAAGTTATAGATTCTAAAGGGAAAGATACTTCTAAGAAGGTGACCTTGTCGGATGCTATCTATGCGATAGAACCGAATGATCATGCCATTTACCTGGATGTGAGACAATACCTTGCAGCAAAACGTCAGGGTACTCACAAATCAAAAGAGAGAGCTGATATTGTTGGATCAACCCGGAAAATTAAAAAGCAAAAAGGGACAGGTACTGCAAGGGCAGGTAGTATTAAATCACCTGTGTTCAGAGGGGGAGGCCGTGTTTTTGGTCCAAGACCCAGAAATTACGATTTCAAACTGAACACAAAACTGAAAAGATTAGCCAGAAAATCGGCACTTTCTTATAAAGCAAAAGAGGGTAACATCATTGTAGTAAACGCCATTGACTTTGCAGAACCAAAGACAAAAGAGTTTATGAAGGTGATGAACAGTTTTGATCTGGCTTTTGAAAAAGTTTTGATTGTATTGCCAGAGGATAACAAAAATGTGTACTTGTCGTCTAAAAACGTGCAGGGAGCAAATGTAGTGACAGCTGATAGCTTGAATACTTACGAAATCGTTAATGCGAATAAAGTAGTGATTATTGAAGGAGCTGTGGAAAAAATTGAAAACGTACTGAATTAATTGGGAAGTGATGAACAGCATTATTAAAAAGCCGATTCTTACTGAAAAAGCAACGCTGGACAGTGAATTGAATAACAGATTTTCATTCGTTGTTGACAGAAAAGCTAACAAACTTCAGATAAAAAGTGCAGTTGAAGAACTGTACGGAGTAACTGTTGATAAAGTAAGGACAGCAAATTACGGTGGCGGAAAAGCCAAAAGAAAACATACTGCAAAAGGGGTCGCAGAACAAACTCAGTCAGTTTGGAAAAAAGCGATCATAACTGTTGCAGAAGGTGAGACAATCGATTTATACGAGAACATTTAAGACACTGAGAAATGGGAGTAAGAAAACTTAAACCAATGACGCCGGGTCAAAGACACAAAATCGTGAGTGACTTTAGTGATATCACTAAATCAACTCCCGAAAAGTCTTTGATTGCCACAAAAAAGAGATCTGGTGGTAGAAATAATCAGGGGAGAATGACCATGCGTTACATGGGCGGTGGACACAAAAGAAAGTACCGAATTGTCGATTTTAAAAGAGATAAGTTTGGAGTCCCTGCAACGGTAAAAGCAATTGAGTATGATCCAAATAGAACAGCGAGACTTGCTCTGTTATACTATGCGGATGGTGAAAAAAGATACATTATCGCACCGGAAGGATTAGAGGTAGGTACAGAGATCAACTCTGGAAAAGGGGTTCAACCTGAAGTAGGAAATACGCTGTATCTGGAAGATATTCCTTTGGGAACAATTATCCACAACATTGAATTAAAACCCGGTAAAGGTGGAGCCATTGCAAGAGGTGCAGGAACTTACGCACAGTTGACTTCAAAAGAAGGAAAATATGCGATTATTAAAATGCCTTCTAGTGAAACAAGAAAAATTTTATTGTCTTGTTTAGCTACAGTAGGATCTGTCTCAAACGGTGAACACATGTTATTGCGATCCGGAAAAGCAGGACGATCTAGATGGAAAGGTAGAAGACCTAGAGTAAGAGGTGTTGTAATGAACCCGGTAGATCACCCAATGGGTGGTGGTGAAGGTAAATCTTCAGGAGGACACCCAAGATCAAGAAACGGAATTCCGGCGAAAGGATATTTAACAAGAGCACCTAAAAAGTATTCTTCGAAGTATATAATTGAAAAGAGAAAGAAATAAGGCATGAGTAGATCATTAAAAAAACCACCTTTTGTTCATTATAAATTAATGAAAAGGGTTGATGAGGCCACAAGCTCACAAAAAAAAGCAGTGATTAAAACCTGGTCCCGGGCTTCAACCATCACTCCTGAATTTGTAGGATTGACGATTGCAGTTCACAATGGTAATAAATTCATCCCTGTATATGTGACGGAGAATATGGTCGGACATAAATTAGGAGAATTTGCACCAACCAGAACCTTTAGAGGTCACGCAAGAGGAAAGAAATAATTAGTCAACATAAGAGAAATGGGAGCTAGAAAAAGATTAAAAGCAGAAAAACTAAAAGAGCAGAAAGCCAATATCGCTATTGCGAAATTGAACAACTGCCCGATACCTGCGCGAAAAATGCGCTTAGTGGCTGATATTGTCAGAGGTGTAGAAGTGAACAAGGCCTTAAACATCCTTTCACACAACTCTAAAGAAGCAGCAGGAAGACTAGAAAAGCTTCTGAGATCTGCAATTGCCAACTGGGAGCAAAAAAATGAGGATAAAAGTTTGGAAGATGAAACATTAATCGTTGCTGAAATCCGTGTG
This sequence comes from Crocinitomicaceae bacterium, assembly GCA_040880585.1. Classification (GTDB taxonomy): domain Bacteria; phylum Bacteroidota; class Bacteroidia; order Flavobacteriales_D; family Crocinitomicaceae; genus Paracrocinitomix. The sequence continues at coordinate 18,049 of JBBDID010000015.1, forward strand.
GATAATGCAGGAATGTTAAAAAGAATTCAACCGGCTCCTCAGGGTAGAGCACACAGAATTAGAAAAAGATCAAACCACACAACTATCATTGTGGATAGCATTAAAAGTTAATAACTGATGGGACAAAAAACAAATCCAATAGGAAACAGATTAGGCTTCATTAAAGGTTGGGACTCCAACTGGTATGGTGGAAACGACTACTCTGATAAAATTGTAGAGGACGATAAAATTAGAAACTACCTGATGGTAAGACTATCAAAGGCTAGTATCTCTAAAATTATCATTGAACGAACCATCAAGTTAGTAACGGTGACAATCAATACTGCCAGACCCGGTGTAATCATTGGTAAAGGAGGTAAAGAAGTAGATAAGTTGAAGGAAGAGCTGAAGAAAGTAACCGGAAAAGAAGTTCAAATTAACATCTTTGAAATTAAACGTCCTGAGTTAGAGGCACAGCTAGTGGCTGACTCTATCGCCAGACAAATTGAAGGAAGAATCTCTTTTCGTAGAGCAATTAAAATGTCAATTGCTTCTACTATGAGAATGGGAGCTGAAGGAATCAAGGTGAAAATTTCCGGTAGATTAAATGGTGCTGAGATGGCGAGAAATGAAATGTACAAAGAAGGAAGAACGCCTTTGCATACATTCAGAGCAGATATCGATTATGCACTTACTGAAGCACATACCACTTATGGAAGAATTGGTATTAAAGTTTGGATTTGTAAAGGTGAAGTATATGGAAAAAGAGACTTGTCTCCTAACATTGGCCTAAAGCAAAAGAAAACCGGAAAAAGAACGCCTGATTTCCAAAACAATAGAAGAAAATAATTAGTTAAAGCAGTACGATCATGTTACAGCCGAAAAGAACAAAGTTTAGAAAAGCACAAAAAGGGAAAAACAGAGGAATTGCCCACAGAGGAAGCAAGGTTGCTTTCGGATCTTTTGGATTAAAAACATTAGAACCCGGATGGATTACAGCGCGACAAATTGAGGCCTCACGTATTGCCGTAACTCGATTTATGAAAAGAGAAGGTAAAGTGTGGATCAGAATTTTTCCTGATAAACCTGTTACGGCAAAACCTGCAGAGGTGCGTATGGGTAAAGGAAAAGGAGCACCCAGCCATTTTGTGGCAGTGGTCAGACCCGGAAGAATTCTTTTTGAAGCAGAAGGAGTGCCTTTGGAAACAGCTAAAGAAGCTATGAGACTGGCGGCTCAAAAACTGCCTGTAAAATGTAAGTTTGTCACGCGTAAAGATTACGTAGAAAGATAAAAGAGGATCATGAAAGCAGCAGAAATAAAAGAATTATCAGTACCGGATTTGAAAGAAAAAATCGATTTTATGGAGCGTCAACAATTGAAGTTGAACCTCACACATTCAGTTACACAACTGGAAAATCCGCTACAACTAAGAGCAAACAGAAGAACAATTGCTCGTTTGAAAACGGAGTTGAAGAGTAGAGAAAATAAAGAAAAAAAAGAGGCATAGATTTTATATAAGCTACGCACTAGAAACTTTCTGTAATGGAGAATAAAAGAAACTTAAGAAAAGAACGAACTGGCTTGGTGACCAGCAACAAAATGGAAAAATCAATTGTGGTTTCCGTGGAGAGAAAGGTAAAACACCCTATGTATGGTAAGTTCGTTAAAAAGACAACGAAATTCGTTGCCCATGATGAAAAAAATGACTGTAACGAAGGTGATACAGTTCGTATTATGGAGACCAGAAAATTGTCGAAGAACAAGAACTGGAGATTAGTAGAAATTGTTGAAAGAGCTAAATAAGAAGAGAAATGATTCAGCAAGAAAGTAGATTAGACGTAGCCGATAACAGTGGAGCAAGAGAAGTTCTTTGCATCCGTGTGTTGGGAGGAACCAAAAGAAGATACGCTTCTATTGGAGATAAAATTGTCGTTTCTGTTAAGAACGCTACCCCACACGGTGGTGTCAAAAAAGGACAGGTGACAAAAGCTGTAGTGGTGAGAACCAAAAAAGAAATTAGAAGAGCGGATGGATCTTATATAAGATTTGATGATAATGCGGTGATTTTGTTAAATGAAGCAGGAGAAATGAGAGGAACACGTATTTTTGGACCCGTTGCCAGAGAGTTGAGAGAAAAAAATTACATGAAGGTCGTTTCATTAGCACCTGAAGTACTTTAAAAAATAAGGAAAATGCAAAAAAAATTAAACCTTAAAGTAGGAGACACTGTTCAAGTGATTAGCGGTGAGTCAAAAGGAAGCGAAGGAAAAATACTTCGTATTGACCGAAATAAAAACCGGGTAATTGTAGAAGGTGTTAACGTGGTAAAAAAACACGTGAAACCTAGTGCGGCAAATCCTCAGGGAGGAATTGAAGAAGCAGAAGCCGGAATTCATATTTCAAATGTGATGCTTACACAAGGTGGTGTTGCATCCAGAGTAGGTCGCAAAAAAGGTGAAGACGGAAAATTAGTTAGATATTTTAAAAAGAACGGGGAGGTAGTTAAGTCATGAGCTATAAACCAAGATTGAAAGAAAAGTATAACAGCGAGATTTCAAAAACCCTTCAGGAGAAGTTTGGTTTTAAATCAAAAATGCGGGTGCCTATGATGAAAAAGATCGTGTTAAGTCAGGGTCTGGGCGAAGCTGTTGCGGATAAAAAGATCATTGATGCAGCCATAAAAGATATGGCGCAAATCGCAGGTCAGCAACCCGTAGCTACTATGTCTAAAAAAGACATCTCTAACTTTAAATTGAGAAAGGGAATGCCCGTAGGTGTGAAGGTGACTTTGAGAGGTGACAGAATGTACGAGTTTATGGATCGATTGATCAATATCGCACTACCTAGAACTAGAGATTTTAGAGGAGTTAAAGCTTCAGGATTTGATGGAAGTGGAAACTTTAATATGGGAATTACTGAACACATCATTTTCCCGGAAATCGATATTGATAAAGTAAATAAAATTTTAGGAATGGATATCACTTTTGTGACTTCAACTGATTCAGATGAAGAAGCAAAAGCACTGTTAGAAGCATTTAACTTTCCATTCAAGAAAAACTAAGAAGATGGCAAAAGAATCAATGAAAGCAAAACAGCGCAAGAAAATTAAACTTGCTGCTAAGTATGCTGAAAGAAGAGCTGAGTTAAGAAAAAAATCAGCGGCAGGTGACTGGGATGCCATGATGGCATTACAAAAACTTCCTAAAAACTCTATGGGCATCCGAGTGCATAACAGATGCAAATTAACCGGAAGACCAAGAGGGTATATGAGACAGTTTGGACTTTCTCGTGTAACATTTAGAGAGATGGCTTTACAAGGGAAAATCCCGGGTATAACCAAGTCAAGCTGGTAGAAATAAGAAAAAAGTAATTAATAATGTATACAGATCCAATAGCAGATTATTTGACGCGTGTAAGAAACGCACAAATGGCACGACACAAAGTTGTTGAAATCCCTGCGTCGAAAATTAAGAAAGAGATCACTAAGATCTTGGAGGAAAAAGGGTATATTCTGTCTCATAAATTTGAGGATGACGGAAAACAAGGCGTGATTAAAATCGCTTTGAAGTACAATAAAAATGTACCGGCCATCAAAAAAATTGAGCGAATTAGTAAACCCGGTTTAAGAAAATATGTCGGGGCAGATGAGTTGCCAAGAGTGTTGAACGGATTAGGTATCGCCATTATTTCTACTTCTAAAGGTGTAATTACCGATAAAGAAGCGAGAACAGAAAAGATGGGCGGAGAAGTGCTGTGTTACGTTTATTAAAAAAACAGATAAGATTTTAAGTTATGTCTAGAATAGGATTAGCACCGATAAAAGTTGAAGGAGAGATCGAGATAAAAATCGATAATGGAATGATTTCGGTAAAAGGACCAAAAGGAGAGTTGACACAAGAATATGACCAATCTGCTGTGACAATTAAGCAAGAGGATGGAATCATTTCTTTAGAAAGAGCTTCTGATCATAAAGATCATAGAGCAAAACACGGGCTTTATCGTGCGTTGATTGCAAACATGATTGAAGGAGTTACTAAAGGATGGACTAAAAAACTGGAATTTCACGGTGTGGGATACAGAGCAACAAACAGAGGACAACTTTTGGAAATGGTGATTGGATATTCTCATCAGGTAGTGATAGAATTACCCGAAGAAATCAAAATTACTGCTGAAACAGAAAAAGGAAAAGCGCCTCTCGTGATCTTAGAATCACATGACAAGCAATTGTTGGGACAAGTGGCCGCAAAAATTAGATCGTTGAGAAAACCTGAACCTTATAAAGGAAAAGGAATTCGATATCAAGGTGAATACATTAGAAGAAAAGCTGGTAAAGCAGCTGCTAAATAATTGAATTATGGCATCAAAGAAATTTGAAAAAAGAGCGAAAATTAAGCGAAGAGTTCGTAAAAACGTTTTCGGAACTTCAGAAAGACCACGATTGAGCGTGTATAGATCAAATAAAGGAATCTATGCTCAGGTGATTAATGATGTAGAAGGAAAAACATTGGCATCTTCTTCTTCATTAAAGAACAAATCTACTGAAGGTAAAAATAAAACTGAAGCGGCAACTATCGTAGGAAAAGATTTGGCTGAAAAAGCTAAAAAAGCCGGGGTAGATAAAGTTGTTTTTGACAGAAACGGATACCAGTATCACGGAAGAGTTAAGTCGCTTGCTGAAGGTGCACGTGAAGGAGGATTAAATTTTTAAGAAGAAAACATGAAAGCAAAACAAATTAGACCTACAGATATTGAATTGAAGGACAAATTGGTGGCCTTGAATCGTGTGACCAAAGTAACTAAAGGTGGACGAACTTTCAGCTTTTCTGCAATTGTTGTTGTAGGAAATGAAGATGGTGTTGCCGGACACGGTTTGGGAAAAGCAAAAGAAGTGGTTGAAGCCATTTCTAAAGGTGTGGATGACGCTAAGAAAAATCTGGTTAGGGTGCCTATTGTACACGGAACAGTTCCTCACTTGCAAAAAGGAAAATACGCAGGAGCGCGGGTATTGTTAAAACCAGCTTCACACGGTACCGGTGTAATTGCCGGAGGTGCTATGCGTGCAGTGCTTGAAAGTGCAGGAGTTACAGATATTTTAGCAAAATCACAGGGTTCTTCTAACCCACATAACGTGGTAAAAGCTACCTTTGACGCTTTAAATCAATTGAGAGATGCTGTAGAAGTAGCTCGGGACAGAGGCGTTTCGCTGGATAAAGTATTTAACGGTTAATCAATTAGAAACCATGGCTAAGATTAAAATTAAACAAACAAGAAGCACGATCAATCGACCGAAAGATCAAAAAGACACCATCAAGGCACTTGGTTTCAAAAAATTGAACCAGGTAATTGAAAAAGAAGGGACACCTCAAATTATGGGGATGATCAAAAAAGTATCTCACCTTGTTGAAGTAGTAGAGTAAGAAATAGAATAGAAATTGGAACGCATGAAATTAAATAACATAAAACCAGCCAAGGGTAGTGTAAAGAAAAACAAACGACTGGGCAGAGGCCAGGGATCTGGTGCTGCCGGGACAGCCGGTAGAGGGCATAATGGGGCAAAATCCCGTTCAGGATATTCCAAGAAAATTGGTTTTGAAGGTGGACAAATGCCCTTGCAAAGAAGGGTGCCTAAGTTTGGTTTTACAAATCCAAATCGTGTAGAGTATAAAGGAATTAATCTAGATGCAATTCAGGAACTGGCAGAGGCTAAAAAACTGAAAGAAATCACTCCTGAAATTCTTCACGAGAACGGATTAGTTGCCAAAAAAGATTTGGTGAAAATCCTGGGAAGAGGAGAAATTAAAGCAAAATTGAAATTTACAGTACACGGTTATTCTGCAACTGCAAAAGCTGCAATTGAAGCAGCTGGTGGAACAGCAGAAGTAATATAACTACAGATTTATCGCCTGAATGAAGAAATTTATAGAAACAATAAAGAACATTTGGAAGGTTGAAGAGCTGAGAAATCGGATTCTCTTGACATTCGGACTGATTTTAATATATAGAATCGGATCGTTTATCGTATTACCTGGAGTAAATCAGCAAGCACTTGCTGCCGGAAGTTCAGGTGGAGGATTGGTTGCGCTTTTAGACTTATTTGCCGGTGGTGCTTTTTCCAAAGCGTCTATTATGGCATTGGGTATTATGCCCTATATCTCTGCATCTATTATTATGCAGTTATTAGGGATGGCCGTTCCGGTGGTTCAAAAATTACAGAAAGAAGGAGAAAGTGGAAGAAGAAAAATAAACGGATATACTCGGGTACTTACTATTCTGATTTGTGCATTTCAGGGTCCCTCTTATTTGCAGATGTACGTAATTAATGCAGGAGGAATCGTTGATCCGGATATTATGTGGTGGGCAAGTTCTATCATGTTATTGATTGCAGGTACTATGTTCGCTATGTGGCTGGGAGAAAGAATCACAGATAAAGGTGTAGGTAATGGTATTTCATTATTGATTACAGTAGGTATTTTAGCGCGTTTCCCATCTGCTGTTTTTGGAGAGTTTTTAGAAAGAAACAATGGTGCAGGAGGGATCTTTATGTTTTTGGTTGAACTCCTCGTTTTCTTTGCCATCATTATGATCACCGTCTTGATTGTGCAAGGAGTCAGGCGAGTTCCGATCAATTATGCCAAAAGAGTAGTGGGTGGAAGCAATATAAGCGATCAGGGACAAAGATCATATATCCCTTTAAAAGTGAACGCTTCTGGGGTAATGCCGATTATCTTTGCTCAGGCAATTATGACGGTTCCCACAATGATTCCTTCAGATAATCCGGTGCTGTTAGCATTGAGTGATTACAGAGGATTTTGGTACAATTTTGTTTTTGCCATTATGATTATTGTATTTACCTACTTCTATACGGCAATTACAATCAATCCTAAACAAATTGCAGATGACCTGAAACGAAATGGAGGATTTGTTCCCGGAATTAAACCGGGTACTGATACGGCAGATTTTCTCGATACCATTTTATCGAGAATCACCTTCCCGGGATCCTTTTTCCTTGCAGGTGTTGCTATTATCCCCGCTTTTGCTATGTTATTTGGAATTGGAGATTCATTTGCCATGTTTATGGGAGGAACTTCCATGTTGATTATGGTAGGGGTAGTGTTAGATACACTGCAACAAATTGAAACGTATTTATTAAACAGACACTATGACGGATTGATGGAAGGCGGAAAAATTAGAGGTAGAAGAGGTGCTAACGAATTCTCAGGAATGTAATTATGGCAAAACAACCATCAATAGAACAAGACGGAACAATTATAGAAGCATTGTCAAACGCAATGTTTAGAGTAGAATTAGAAAACGGGCACATTATTACAGCTCATATTTCAGGGAAAATGAGGATGCATTACATCAAAATTTTACCCGGAGACAAAGTGAAGTTGGAAATGTCACCCTATGATTTGACAAAAGGCAGAATTACCTACAGGTATAAATAAAGAAGTTATGAAAGTTAGAGCATCAGTAAAGAAAAGATCTGCAGATTGCAAGATCGTGAAGAGAAAAGGAAGGGTTTATGTGATTAATAAAAAGAACCCTAAGTTTAAACAAAGACAAGGATAAGCATTTGAGTTTGGAGTGGTGGGTTTTGAGTGTTCAACTCAAAACTCACATCTCACAACTAAAAACTAATATAAATTATGGCTAGAATTGCTGGAATAGATTTACCGAAAAATAAAAGAGGAGTTATTGGGTTAACTTACATCTATGGTATTGGTAAAAGTACTGCTGAGAAAATTTTAAATCAAGCAGACGTTGATGAGAACATTAAAGTGCAGGATTGGAATGATGATCAATTAAGTAAGATCCGTGCTATTATCTCTGAAACTAAAGTGGAAGGTGCATTGCGTTCTGAAGTGCAGTTGAATATTAAGCGTCTGATGGATATTGGATGTTACAGAGGGATTAGACACAGAGCGGGTCTTCCGTTAAGAGGTCAACGCACAAAAAATAATTCAAGAACCAGAAAAGGAAGAAGGAAAACCGTTGCAAATAAAAAGAAAGCGGTGAAATAATCGCTAGTTGAAACAAACGGTTGAGTACCAAATAAGATTAATATCTGTACAATGGCAAAAACAGGAAAAGTAAAAAAGAAAAAAGTTAAGATTGATGCGGTAGGTGAAGCGCATATTCAAGCTTCATTTAACAATATCATCATCTCTTTAACCAATAAATCCGGGCAAGTGATCTCTTGGTCATCTGCCGGTAAAATGGGATTTAGAGGATCGAAGAAAAACACACCTTACGCAGCACAAATTGCTGCTGAAGAATGTGCAAGAGAGGCGCACGATTTGGGATTGAGAAAAGTAAAAGTTTACGTGAAAGGACCCGGATCAGGAAGAGAATCTGCAATCAGATCAATACATAATTCAGGTATTGAAGTAACTGAAATTGTTGATGTAACTCCACTTCCACATAACGGATGTCGACCTCCAAAGAGAAGAAGAGTATAATAATTTAATAGAAAAGGAAACGAAATGGCAAGATATACAGGCCCTAAGTCTAAAATTGCAAGAAGATTCAGAGATCCGATTTTCGGACCTGATAAGGCATTAGAAAGAAAAAATTATCCTCCCGGACAACATGGTCCAAATAAAAGAAGAGGTAAGCAATCTGAATATGCAATACAGTTGATGGAGAAGCAAAAAGCAAAGTATACTTACGGTATTCTTGAAAAACAATTCTCAAACCTGTTCAAGAAAGCATCCAGAATGAAAGGGATTACCGGTGAAAACTTATTGGCGCTTTGCGAAGCAAGATTGGACAACACCGTCTTTAGATTAGGATTGTCAAATACGAGAAGAGGTGCAAGACAATTGGTGACACACAGACACATTACTGTTAACGGAGAAGTGGTAAATATTCCTTCCTATTCATTAAAAGAAGGTGATGTCGTTAGTGTTAGAGAAAAATCGAAATCATTAGAGGTTGTTTCTGAATCATTGGCAGCAAGAGATGCAGGATTTGACTGGTTAGACTGGAATCCGACAACTATGTCAGGAAAATTTATCAGCGTTCCGCAAAGAGAGATGATTCCTGAAAATATTAAGGAGCAGTTAATTGTCGAATTATACTCTAAATAAAAGTTTATACTAATAATTTAATACAAACATTGGTTTCATGCAGAAAGGATTTGGGGATGGATCTTCTCAGAACTGAATCGCGCAACTTGAAATCAATTAAAAAAAGAAGATAAAACATGGCTATTTTAGATTTTCAAAAACCGGACAAAGTAATAATGATCGAATCGGATGACTTTCACGGTCAATTCGAATTCAGACCACTTGAGCCGGGATACGGTATTACAGTAGGAAACGCACTGAGAAGAATTTTACTTTCTTCTTTGGAAGGATTTGCAATTTCTTCAGTGAAAATGGATGGTGTCGATCACGAGTTCTCAACCATGAAAGGAGTTGTGGATGATATGACAGAGATCGTACTGAACCTGAAACAAGTGCGCTTCAAACAACAAATTGAAGGGACTGATTCTGAAAAAGTGATTGTATCTGTTTCAGGACAGAATACATTAACTGCAGGAGATATCGGGAAATTCACCACTGCATTTCAAGTGTTAAACCCGGATTTGGTGATTTGCAAAATGGAACCGTCTGTAAAGATCAACATGGAGTTGGAGATCATTAAAGGCAGAGGATATGTTCCTGCTGAAGAAAATAAAGTATCAAACTCCGCTATCGGGACAATTCCTGTGGATTCTATCTTTACACCTATCAAAAATGTGAAGTACACAGTTGAAAATTACCGGGTAGAGCAAAAAACGGATTACGAAAAATTGATCATGGATATTCAATCTGATGGTTCAATTACTCCGAAAGATGCACTACAGGAAGCAGCTAAAATCTTGATCCATCACTTTATGTTGTTCTCTGATGAGCGCATTACATTGGATACAGAGATAAAATCTGAAACGGAAGAGTTTGATGAAACTTCATTGCACATGCGTCAATTGTTGAAGTCTAAATTAGTAGATCTTGACTTGTCAGTTAGGGCTTTGAACTGCCTGAAAGCTGCTGATGTTGAAACATTAGGTGATTTAGTATCTTATAACAAAAATGATTTGTTGAAATTTAGAAACTTTGGTAAAAAATCATTAACTGAGTTGGAAGATTTGGTTGAAGCTAAAGGATTGGCTTTTGGAATGAACGTTTCTAAATACAAACTAGATAAAGAGTAAATCGCCCTTCGGCTTCGCTCAGGGCTTACCCTGAGTTAAGTTTAAAGGTTAAAAATATTCAAGAATATACGGGCACTGACCGCGTGCGCTAAAGCTTTAGCGGTGGCGCAGTGTAGTCGAAGTGCCCGCTTTTGAAAATTCCCAAAATCCTTGTGAGGGAAGTAAAAATAACGATTAAGGTCAAGAAATAATAAACAGTTTTCAGGTACTACAGCAGGTCTGAGAACGAAAATAAAGAGAAATGAGACACGGGAAGAAATTTAATCATTTGAGCAGAAAGGCTCCGCACAGAAAAGCTATGTTGGCTAATATGGCAAACTCATTAATTGAGCACAAACGTATTACCACAACAGTTGCAAAAGCGAAAGCCCTTAGAGGATTTGTAGAACCATTGATCACAAAGTCTAAGACAGATTCAACACACTCAAGAAGAGTTGTGTTTAGCACACTGAAAAACAAGTATGCCGTAACAGAATTGTTCAGAGAAGTTGCTCCTAAAGTAGCTGACAGACCGGGAGGATATACAAGAATTATCCGTACGGGAAGCAGATTAGGTGATAACGCTGAGATGTGTATGATCGAACTGGTAGACTTTAACGAAATTTATGGTACTGAGGCAAAGAAAACCACAAGAAGATCTCGCTCAAGAAGAGGTGGAAAAGGAGGGGCTGCAGCAGCTTCCACAACAGCCACTAAAAAAGATACAAAGAAAGAAGAAGAGGAATAAGTTCTGCTTTCTTGAAATGAACAAGGGGATTCCGGTTGGAATCCCCTTTTTTTATGTCCAATTGACACATCCTGATCTTTGAAAATCAAAAAAACGAGAGATTCTCTCAGTTCCTATGATTCAGAAAACCTTTCACCACAATCTGAAATCAATCGTTTGGTTTTCAATACGGGAAGTGGGTTGTTGTTTCCCCTGAGACAATGAAGTCACTTGTTCAGATACATAACGCTTTAATTCAGATAACCAGATTTCTTTATCACCATCCATATCTGCTGCGCGGTTGCTTAATCCATTGATAAGACAATACGTAAACAAACCGTTGTGCCACCGATCACTCTCCATGGCAAATTCAGCGCCGCCTGCGCTTGCAATAACTGTGGCGCCCGTTCCTTTTCGTAAGTCGGTGAACAAACTACTGACCAATTCTGAGGTGTTCGTCAATCCAAATTGACCTTGCTTTTTTTCTACACCAACACCCACATTCCGAAAAACGATCTCTGTATCCTCTTCTTTTTCTCCTCCATCATCTGCTGACCACTGTATTTCATCTTTATCTACCTCACCACTATGGCAGGTATCCATAAATAGTAATTTTTTCAATGGTTTTATTCCATCCAGCAAACCCTCTAAAGCCTCGTAAGGAATCCCCAGCGTTGACGGATTGCTAAAATCCATGTCATGGGAAGCAAAGTAGTAATCAAAATCGGCATCTAAAACACCGTGCCCCGCTACAAATAGAATTACCTGATCGTTAATATCAGCAGTTGAAAAGAAATCTTTGAGGGAGGCTAAATTTTTCAAGGTCACTTGCTGATCGGTAAGGGTTTTAGTATGAACTTGCTCATAATGCTTTCCGGATTTAAAAGTTTCTGCCAAATCTACGGCGTCTTTTGCAGCATATGTCAAATTATAACGGCTATCCTTATACTTACTTACGCCTATCGTTAACAAATAGAGGTCGGGACTCTTTTTTCCTGATGTACACTCTACTTCAAAAGAAGATTTATAACTCTCCGCTCCTGCCTGATTCAAAACAGACAGTTGTACTTTGTTCATCCCTCTGGCTAATGAAACCTGAACCGTGGTGGTGTACTCCTGAGTATCCTGCTCTTTTATAGAGATGCCATTTTGTCCGTAAATCGCCACATCATTTACCCAAACGTTAATCCGATCCAGTTTATAGCGGCTATCCTTTAATTCTAGTTCAACGGTAAGCGTTCCTTTTTCATTGATAGTAGTAACTTCTTCTACATTTTGCAGGGTGAGCGTGGGCAGATGAAAATCTGCTTTCAGCATATCAGGCGTAAAACCTAACTTACGAATTCTTTTTTCATGAGCCCTTTCATACGAATGAATTAAATTCTCATTGGGATAGCGCAACCTTTTCATAATGATATCCGGACGATTGTAAATCGGATCAAATTGTTCGGGATAAAAATAGTTTTCATCTACTTTGAAGCCGAAATACTCCAAATTGCCTCCGGTAACCATATAGTAATTATCAGGCGTTACGAAAATCGCTCTTTCTACTCCAATAGGTATAATGGAAACAGCTAAGCGATTTTCTTGTGTATCCCAAATACGAATAGAACCATCCATAGATGAACTGTAAATGAATTCCGTGGAAGAATGGTATACCAAAGTGTTGATGTGATCCTGATGTCCGAAATAGGGTTCGGAAAAAATCAGACTATCATCCTCAAATTTCACCGTAATAAATTCATTGGAGTAAAGTACCACTGCTACAAGATTATCGGCCAGATGATGCACGGATTCAATATTTTCAAGGGCTATATCTTGCTGATGTTTTGTAAAAACAGAATAGGTGAAAATGCCGGTTTCCGTATAACCAAAAACAGTAGTATCATTTAAGCGACACAATCCTTTTAATGGGTAAGGAGCAGGAATTTCTGAATAAAGCAATTTAGAGACATCCTGCCCTTTGATTTTCCACAAGTCAATCGATTTTTCTTCATAAGAAGTGACAATGAGCGAGTCATTAAGAAAAAAGGCGAGGGGAGCAGATGTTACTTCTTTCTTGTATAACCTCTTTGATTGCTTCAAATTGGCAGGATTTCTCAAGTCTATGATGCGAAAATAACTAGGCTCGTAAGTGTCGGGGTCATTCACAGTGAGCAGTAAATTCTCTGAAGGACTGATATCAATACTTCTGTAATGGGCATAAGGCTCCTGGTATAGATCCAACGATTTTACAGTGAGGTAATGAATGAGGGATTTATGGGGTGCCCAACTACTATTTTTAAAAGTGGTAGACTTTTTCTCCGGCTGAACTATTTTGAGCCGATTGTCATCTGTGGCGTAAAGTATCCGATTGTCTTTAAGTTGTACTGTATGCGTAATCGGATAGATAAATTTTTTGGAAACACTCATTTCCAAACGGGGGTGAGACAGATCAATAGACCGTAAATAACCAATTTCATCTCCAAATAGTAACTGTTTGCCGTCATGACTAATAGAAACGCCAAAAGTGGGGTAGTTCTTACCACTATATCTGCGCTCTATTTTTGATTTTTTGATATCCCATTTAATAATGGATCGATCTGAAGAAGCAGAAAAAAGATAGGTTTCGTCTGCTGAGAGGGCAAGGTCATTTACATCTGCATTATGTCCTTTGAGTTGTTCAATGAGTTTCAGCTCTTCATCAAACACATAAACAAGCCCATCTGCATTGCCAACAAAGATTTTTTGATGGATTTTAGAGTGTATAACAGCGGTAAAATACTGATCAAAATAATCTGCTGTTCGTGACTTCAACTTGCGTCCTCCCTGCTCAGATAAAACAACTTTTGCTGCCTGAATACTCACTTGTCGATTAGAAAAATAAGTCAGATTTCTGGCGGGAAATGAGAGTTGATCTTCGGCTCTTACTTTTGTCAACTGCATGGTGACTGCATCTACTTTCCATTGTTCTTTATTAGCCGTTAAAAATACAGTTGAACTACCGGGATGAAATGCAATATCTTCTACAGCTTGGTGCGCATAGACAAAAGCCATCTGATTTCCGGTTCGATTATCCCAAAGGATGAGCTTATGATCTGCACCGTAAGAGGCAAAAAAACGGTTATCCGGTGAAGTACAAATGAGGTGTATCGCATCAGTATGCCCCTGCTGAATAGCGATTTCAACAGCACGATCTGCCCTTAATGAAAAAGAAAAAAGCAGCAGCAACAGAAGTATCGGAAACTTAAGGTAGTTGTACATAAAAAGGTAATAAATTATTGAGTCGATCTTCCCCATTACTGGATTTCAAATTGGTTTCATAATAAGAATAGATGACATTTCCAGAATTCCAACTACCTGATTTTCGGAGAAGTTTTAGCTTCAATTTGTAATATGCTTGCGATTCAGATAAGATCCGGTGAAGTGAACCAATAATCGGTGCTCCCTTGTCCATTAATCCGCCTAATGTGAGTTGAAAATCAGAAGTATTCGAAATCATATTAATGAAACCTCCGGTCAAAGCCGGCATCCTTATTAATTGGTTGTCAAAATAATCACCGAATAAAATCAAGTTAATTTGAATACCGTACGCTTGCGCAATGGTGATGATTTCATTGGTAGTAAAGGCATTTAAGTTATCGGGAGCTGTAGTGCAGAGTGCAGTGATAGATTTTTTATCATTGACAGCTACGCCATCAGTATAGCTCAAAAACTTCTCTAAGGCATCATATAAACTAGAAGAATACCCAATCGTTGAATAATAATCGTCAAAAATTATTTTTTTTGCATCATCAGCTGATTGTTGAAAAGCATTCTTACTTTCATCATACACCCAAATCGGATTGAATGAACTGCCATCTTCATATCGTTTAAAACTACCAAACGCCAGTTCATTAAGACTGTCTTTTTTACCGTCATCAATAAACTTGGTCAGTGATTTAGTGCGTGTATTAAAAGCATCAAAATCATCCCAGCTGGTTGAATAATCGATTGCCGTGAAATTGGAATAATTCTGCTCGCTTTCCGCCGGCATTCGAATGACATCTTCTAAGATTAGATGATAATACCCCATATCCATATCAGAAAATGCACTATCGGGTAGGTCAACAATATCAATATGAGAGCCGGTTCCCACAACCCCCACATTCAGGTCTATATATAATTCATCTCCGTTATGTGAAAGATATTCTGCTCCTAATACGTAAGCATTATTGATCCCAATCCCAACAGGAACGGGTTCATCCAGTAAATATGTTTCTTTTTTACAAGAAGTCGGGAGGATGACTACAGCTAGTAAGAGAGGTACTATTTGCTTGAAGGTTTTCATTAATCAATATATAGTTTAGATCCTTTTCGTAACTTTTGAAAAACCAGATGATAGGCATAAAAGAGCTCTATTTGTGTAAAGCTGGCGCTGGGTCTGTTTTCAGCTTGGAATACCCGCTGGGTATAACGGACAGAATAAGAGCTGTTTTTGATTTGAATGCCGATTCCACCAATCCAACTAAAATAGTTGCGGTGATCATTATATACTACACCATACAACTCATTTTTGGAGGTAAACAGACCAATGGATAATCCTACCTGAGAATCCAGCTCTCCTTGATCTTCTGAATAACTATTCATACTGTATTGCATCCCTCCTAATAGAAAAGGGCTATTGGCGCGACTCAATAATTTAACAGATAACAAAAGGTTGGTTTTGAAGGCATTATTTCTAACTTCAAAGGTGTTCCACTGTTCGCTTGTAAGCGCACCGAGATAGGAGGGGTAGAGTAAAGGAATTCTGATTCCGGTACTGGAAAACAAAAACTCTGTACTCAAGGCAAAACGCTTGTAGTCTACCCCAACATTGAAACCCGCTTGTATATTATTGAAATACTGATCGTGTATGGGCTCATAATCTTTTTTCTCATTGAAGGTATAATAGACGTAATAGGAATTTTCAGAAATGACGAAATTATCTGCCAGACGACTTTGAAAAAAAACATTCGTTCCCAGTGATAATCCTGAAGTAAATCGCTGTCCGTACATGCTTTTAGAGATGCTAAAACAACAAATCAATATAAAAAACAACCGATTTCTCATAATTTAAAGTGGTAGGACATTTTTATAAAGTGAAAGTTATCATCAAAATAATACCCTATACTTTCTTCAAACCAATCTAAACTGCTTTGAATCCCATATTTTAATTCAAAGCCCTTGTAAAATACAGCCCCCAAATAAATAGAGGTATGTGCTTCTTTAAAATCAAAGGGAATGGCTTGTGTAACGGTGAAGTCAAAACCGTTGAAAAGAAAAAATTGAACCTCTGCTAGTTTAAAATGGAAGAGGTTGGTTTCAAACAAAGCATTGTATTTGTGGTACATACTGGGGTACAATTCGTAAGACAGGCCTAATCCTGCATTTACATCCCAATAACTATGGCCAAACTTGAAGAGATAACCGGCGCCAAAGCCGTAATTTATTCCATCCTTAATGTTCCCGTTAGTTTCGGTTTCTTGAAAATCGCTGGATAAGCCCAAATTGGCAGTTCCTAAAAATTCATGCCAATAACTGATATGAGGCGTGATCAATCTTTTATTATAAGGTTTAAAATCGATCTCCTGCCCAAAAGTAAAACCAGTGAGCAGCAGCATAACAAGTAAGGGGAATAGGTTTTTCACTTTTCGGATAACTGATAGATGAATACTGGTTGCGGCTATCCTCTTCTTCGTTCAAGCAAAGACATCATCATCAAACCCAGCATCAAACGCTCATCTTCACCTGCATGAACATCAGAAAGCTTGTCTACCTTGAATTTTCTACCAAAAAAAGAAGATTCTTTGGATAAACGCATCACTTCTGAGCCATCTCCCCGCTTTACTATGTATCTGGGATTAAACAGGTATCCAGAAAATAAACCCAGCAAGGGAACTTCACCTAAAAGTGCATCCCAAAATTTAGTCCAGGGATTTTCTTCCTTGATCAGGAACTCCTGCTTCTTGTCATTATCATAAATTTCGTAATGAGCTTTCAGCAAAGACCGCATTCCTTTTCTTCCTACATGTCCTAACACCTCTTCATTTTCATTGGAAAAGGCGTAACTGGCATTGAAGTCGATAATACGATCAGCATTGATCTTAAAAATGAGATGTTCCTTTTTTTCATCTGAATACACCATTATGGCTTCTTTCAGTTTAAACATTTTTTGACGAACGTAAGCCAACATTTTTCCGTTTGCGTCAGTAGCGATAAAATCATTTGACAGGGTACCAATCTTAAATTTAAATTGAAGGGGATATTGGTATTCAGATATTTGTGTAGTATTTACGGTGGTGTCTAAAATTTCTTCAGTGTGTGACATAGCGGGTTTACAGTTAGAGTTTGTGCTAAATGTACAATGTTTTCTATAAAAAATTTAATTTTTTCAAAAAACTCATCTCTTTTTCAACAATTAGACAGACAACAGCTCGATTAATTGTAACTTTGTTTCCCGATTACAAAAATGTTGAGTTCTTCACTAACTCAAGTATAAAAAAACTACATGAAAAAAAAGCCCGCATTACTCGTCTTAGCAGACGGAACAGTATATAGAGGTAAAGCAGTTGGAAAAATCGGCACCACTACAGGAGAAATCGCTTTTAATACCGGAATGACAGGTTATCAGGAAATTTTCACTGATCCCTCCTATTATCGCCAAATTCTCATTATGAACACGGCACATATCGGAAACTACGGCGTGCACCCTACAGAGAGCGAATCTGACAGTATTAAAATTTCAGGTTTAGTGACTAAAAAGTTTTCACCCAATTTTTCCAGGCCTGCAGCCAGTGGTTCACTTCAGGATTTTATGGAAAAGGATGGAGTAGCTGGTATTTCTGACGTAGATACCCGC
This sequence comes from Crocinitomicaceae bacterium, assembly GCA_040880585.1. Taxonomy (GTDB): domain Bacteria; phylum Bacteroidota; class Bacteroidia; order Flavobacteriales_D; family Crocinitomicaceae; genus Paracrocinitomix. Next base: position 35,795 of record JBBDID010000015.1, read on the forward strand.
GCCCTGGTCAGACACATCAGAAATGCAGGCGCTATGAATGCCATTATTTCTTCAGATGACCTGAATGAAGAGAGCCTGAAGAAAAAATTAGAGAAGGTACCTTCTATGGAAGGTCTGGAGTTATCCTCTGAGGTGACCACAAAAGAAGCCTATACTGTGGGAGATCCCACTGCTGATTTTAAAGTTTCTCTCTTGGATTTGGGGTGTAAAAGAAATATTATCAACTGTCTGGTAGAGAGAGGATGTCATGTAAAAGTTTTTCCTATGTCTGCTTCGGTAGATGAGATGATGGAGTTTGAACCGGATGGTTTTATGATGTCAAATGGCCCCGGGGATCCGGCAGCAATGAGTGATACGATCGATAAAATCAAAGATATTATCAATACAAATGTGCCGGTTTTCGGAATCTGCCTCGGACATCAGTTAATTGCATTGAGTCAGGGGTTGAAAACTGAGAAAATGCACAATGGACATAGAGGAATTAATCATCCGATTAAAAATTTATTGACCGGAAAAGGAGAAATTACCTCACAAAATCATGGATTTGTGGTCAGTCAATCTTCGGTGGATAAAAATAAAGACATTGAGTTGACACACATCCATTTAAATGACGATTCTGTTGCAGGAATTAGAATGAAGAGCAAAAATGTGTTTTGCGTGCAGTACCACCCTGAAGCATCTGCCGGTCCACATGATTCAAGATATTTATTTGACCAGTTTATTGAGAATATGAAGTTGGTGGAGGAGAGGCAAAAGACAGTAAGACAAAAGACATAAGATAGTAAGACAAAAGATAATAAGACAAAAGGACAATTAAGAATTTGGATAATCGAAAAATTTTGGTGTTTAAATGCATAACTTCAGAGAACTCAAAATATGGAAAAGTAGCATGGTGCTTGCTAAGAAAATCTTGAAGTTAACGAAAGACTTTCCTAATGAAGAAAGATTTGGTCTCAAGTCTCAGATTAATAGAAGTTGCGTTTCAGTAGCCTCAAATTTGGCTGAAGGATCAGCGAGGACTACTGATAAAGAGTTTTCAAGATTTATTGATATTGCCTTGGGATCAGCTTATGAATTGGAAACCCAAATAATATTGGCTTCTGAATTAAATCTTTTTTCGGGTAAAGTAGTTAATGAATTAGTATATGAAATAAATAAATTACAAAAGATGATAAGAGGATTTCAAAAGACGTTAAAGATTTAATTTTTCATAAAAAAAATCTTATGTCTTTCATCTTATGTCTAATACCACAATTGTCTAATACCACAATATATTATGAGCGTAATCAACGACATTTTTGCACGACAAATTTTAGATTCCAGAGGAAATCCAACTATTGAAGTTGAAGTATTTACCTCAAATGGTGTAATGGGAAGGGCTGCAGTTCCTTCAGGTGCTTCAACAGGGGCACATGAAGCGGTTGAATTGCGCGATAATGATCCCGGATTTTATTTGGGAAGAGGGGTTCAAAACGCCGTCAACAATGTCAATACTGTGATACGAGAGGCACTCCAGGGGCAGTACATATTTGATCAGGCAGCTTTGGATAACTACATGCGGGCTTTGGACGGAACAGCCAATAAGGAAAAGTTGGGAGCAAATGCAATTTTGGGAGTTTCCTTAGCCATTGCCAAGGCTGCTGCGCTTGAAAGCGGGCAGCAATTGTATCGATATATCGGAGGCGTTGGTGCTAACACACTTCCGATACCCATGATGAATATTTTGAATGGAGGATCTCACGCCGACAACAAAATTGATATTCAGGAATTCATGGTAATGCCGTTGGGGGCAGAAACATTTAGCCAGGCATTGCAAATGGGGACAGAAGTATTCCACCACTTGAAAAATGTGCTACAAACCAAAGGACATTCTACCAATGTGGGAGATGAAGGTGGATTTGCACCCAATTTAAAATCAAATGAAGAGGCGATTGAAGTGATTTTACAGGCGATAGAAAAAGCTGGGTATAAGCCGGGAGAAGATATTTATATTGCGTTGGATGCAGCTTCGACTGAGTTTTATAAGGGAAAAAAATACATTTTTGAATCAACGGGAGAAGAAAGAACATCCGCTCAAATGATAGATTTTTGGAAAGATTGGGTGAAAAAATATCCGATTATTTCCATTGAAGATGGATTGGCTGAAGACGATTGGGATGGATGGAAAAAAATGACAGATGCCTTGGGTGATAAAGTGCAAATTGTAGGAGATGATCTTTTTGTTACCAATACAGAAAGACTGGCGAAAGGGATAAAAAAAGGAGTGGCCAACTCTATTTTGGTTAAAGTAAATCAAATAGGTACACTTTCAGAGACGATTGATGCTGTGCAAATGGCAACCAGAAACAGTTACACCTCTGTAATGAGCCACCGCTCAGGTGAAACTGCAGATAGCACCATTGCTGATTTGGCTGTAGCACTGAATACGGGACAGATTAAGACCGGTTCTGCCTCACGCTCTGACCGGGTGGCAAAATATAACCAGCTGCTACGACTTGAAGAAGATTTAGGGCAGATGGCTTATTACCCGGGAAAAGATTTTAAATTTTTAAAATAGCAAGGTATGCGTTTTTTTATATGGATCGTACTGGCGATTGCTTTGGTTAACTGCGGTACAGCTAAAGAGGTGAATGAAGATACTTCTGAAACGGAAGATAATACAGAGCGGAGACCACGTCCGGATGTGGATTTTGTTAAGGTTGACGGAGAGCTTGAAAAGGCGAAAAATAATTTGAACCGTTTATTCAGAGCTTCTGATTTGAACTGTGCTTACGTCAACCTGAAAGGCGATACGATTATTCCCGGGGATGCTTACCAAATGTGTTTTGCGGATACCATTACCTATTTCGGGGCATTTTTGACACACACGAATAAGTATGTTGGTGTAAATTTCAATAACCGGGTGCTTTTTGAAATTTATCCCTATGATAACGGCCCTGATTACTTTGCTGAGGGATTGTTCAGAATTGTGTTGGGAGAGAAAATCGGATATGCCAATGAAAAAGGTGAGATCGTGATTCCACCGAAATATGTCTGTGCTTTTCCCTTTGAAAACGGCCGTGCTAAAGTAGCACTGGAGTGCACAACAACTGCGCACGGTGAGCACACTCATGTCAATGCTGATCAGTGGATTTACATTAATAAACAGGGAAATGTAGTGGAGTAAAAAACTTCAAAATTCACCATCCGTTAATAGGCGTTCAATATTCAAAAAAACCAATACGTCTGTTTAGTGCCTCAATTACTGCTCCCCTGTTTTAGGCGGTGTGCTGAGCGCTAGTCGAAGCGGGAGCTCTCCGCCACAGGCGGAGTGAGGGGTCGGCTTAACTTTAGCAAGAAGTTTACTATAATCTAAAACACCTTTAATTTAAGTACTACTAACAGTTAAGGCGCCCCCTCCGTCCCGACACGTAAGTCGTCGGGTACCTCCCTTAAAAAAGTTTCCTGCCCAGGTGAAAACCCCATAAACCCAACTATAATTTATTTCACATCAAAGTCCTTCCTTCAGGGAAGGATTTAGGATGGTATTTTAAAACAGTTTCCTGCCCAGGCGAAAATCCCATAAACCCAACTACAATTTATTTCACATCAAAGTCCTTCCTTCAGGGAAGGA
>JBBDID010000016.1:0-39163 GCA_040880585.1 Crocinitomicaceae bacterium
GGTTTTACAGCACTCTTTAAATTTCCAGTGGTAAGATTGCGGAGAATCATTTAAAATTAAGTTCCTATCTTTATAAGAACAAAAAACAAAAAAATGAAAAAGTCTCTCCTGATCCTCGCATTCTTACCTTTTGCTTTATGGGCACAAGAAGAAGAAAAACAGGTAAAAAATGTCATTCTACTGATTGGAGATGGTATGGGCGTGTCTCAACTCTCCACGGCTTATTATTTTAATGGGGACAAGACCCCTAATTTCTCCCGATTTCCATTTGTCGGCTTGATAAATACCTCCTCTGCCAAAGAAAAAGTCACCGATTCAGCAGCCGGAGCGACAGCATTTGCTACCGGGAGCAGAAGTTACAACGGTGCCATCAGTGTAGATATCAACAAAAAGCCTTTACCCACCTTAATTGAGGTAATAGAAAAAAAAGACATTCGTTCAGGGCTCGTAGCCACTTCAAGTATTACACATGCTACCCCGGCTTGTTTTTATGCACATGTTGAGGCGAGAGGAATGGCAGAAGAAATTGCCCGGGCTTTACCTAAATCCGGTGTTGATTTTTTTGCGGCAGGCGGCTTAAAATTTTTCAATAAGCGATCAGACAAAATCAACTATTATATTGAATTAATCAAAAAAGGATTTTCATTGGACACAACTCAACTAGATCCGGAAATGAAAGTAAAAATCACAAAAAAGTACGGTTTCCTGCTCGCTGAAAATGGTTTAGATTCGAAACTGGACGGCAGGGGTGATTTTTTACCCAACGCTACTCAACTTGCCATCAATTACCTCAGTCAGTCTAAAGAAGGGTTTTTTCTGATGGTAGAGGGTTCCCAAATTGACTGGGAAGGTCATTCTACTAATGCACAAGGAATCATTGATGAAGTTCTGGATTTTGATAAAGCGGTTGGAAAAGCGTTGGATTTTGCAGAGAAAGATGGCGAAACATTGGTTATTGTTACATCTGATCACGAAACCGGTGGATTTGCTTTGCCTCCGAAATCTAAAAATGGCAGCTGGGACGATAATATTATCCATCCCGAATTTTACAAAGGCGCAGATGATTCTACATTGGCCTATGCGGCACATACTGCCACGCTGGTTCCGGTTTTAGCCTACGGCCCTTCAGCCATTCAGTTTGCAGGAATTTATGACAACACAGCTATCTATCACAAGATTATGAAAGCCACTGCCTGGAACATCTCTGATCGTAAACAAGATGAAAAAGCCCCCAAACAAATACGGCCTTTACAGAATTATTAATCCTCAAATTTTAAACCTTTGTTCTTATTTATAAATAATTTATGAAAAAAGAAGATATTCAGCTAGTTCCTGACTATTATCAAAGGTACATAGATTTAGTTCCTGATGTGAATTTGATTGATGCTTTACCTGAGGGAGGAATCAAGTTGTTTACAGATCGGATGAATGATTTACAAAAGTTAGGAGTTAAAACCTATGCTAAAGGAAAATGGACCATCCATGAGATGCTTGAACATTTAATGGATACAGAGCGTATTTTTCAAGCCCGTGCGCTTCGGTTTGCCCGTAATGACACTACTGAATTAGCCGGATATGATGAAAATGCATACGTGAAAGCTGCCCGATCCAATGAGATTCCACTTGGGAAATTATTGATGCAATACATAGCGGTTCGGGGATCTACTTTGGCCATGTTTTCTAACTTTAATAAAGAAGAGTTGATGCGAAGTGGACGTGCAAATGGTCAGGAAATATCTGTATTGGCGATTGGATTTATTCTGATCGGTCATCCGATCCATCATTTTAAGGTACTGGAAGAAAAATATTTTCCGTTAATCCAATAGAATCACTCAATCAACATATCCCGAAAATCTTTGGTATAAAAAGTTTCCATCCGCCCTTTGTCATTGTTAAAAATCAGGTAAACTTCCACATCCAGATCAGAATGATTTTTTATAAACTGCATTCCCTTGTCGGGTCCCATTACCATTAAAGCTGTAGCTAAAGCATCTGCTATCGCACAATCGTCTGCCACCACCGTTGCGCTCAACAAACTATGCGTGACCGGATAGCCGGTAGTGGGATCCAGTGTATGTGAATACTTAATTCCGTCCTTCTCATAAAATTTGCGATACGAACCCGAAGTCGCAATACTTTTATTGTTCAACCGCACCACTTCTTGCAACTGTCGGGTTTCAGCTGTTGAATGTTCAATGGGTTTATCGATTCCAATGCGCCAATAATCTCCCTCAGCATTTTTTCCTTTCACGCGAATTTCACCTCCGATTTCAACAAAATAATTTTCAGCTCCTTTTTCTTCGATCATCTCTGCCAGTACATCTACAGCATAGCCTTGAGCAATTGCATTAAAATCTAATTTTGCCTGAGGAGTTCGCTTATAGATTTGAGAAGCCGGTAAAGTGTCTCCTTCATCAATCGTGTATTTAAAATCAAAATGCTGTCCTTTTTTAAATCCCACCAAAGCACGTAAGGAATCTATCGCTGAAGAATCGGGCACATTTTCGATATCCTGCATAAACCCCCAACCATCAACTAAAGGATAGACAGTAGGATCAAAAGCCCCATTTGTCAGTTGATACATTTCTTTAGAAAGTTCATAACACGCATTAAAATAGCCAAATTCATCCTGGTATGAAAACAAACCCGCAGGAGCGTTATTTAACTTACTGATAATAGAATTTGGGATATAACCGGATAAAGCCTGATCAAATTGAGCCAACATGGCTTCAATCTCTTCTTGCTTCAATTCAATATCATCATTGATAATTACCGAAAAAGTAGTTCCCTGAGTATTTCCATAGTACTCAATTATATCCGTTGTTGTTTTATGGGTTCCGGGATCTTCCGGTTGGTCTACACATGCCGATAAAAACAGAATCATCAGCAAGCCCGGGAAAATTTTCATGAGTGTTATAAGTTTTAATTTTTAGCCGCGGCACTGGTTTCATCACTCCACATATATTCTGAAATGGGGTGTCCGTTCTTTGTGTAAGTCACCTGTCCGTATCGGGTTTGAATTTTTTCATAGAGCTTCCCTACACCATCTCTTACCACCACTCTTCGTATTACATAAGCTTTCATCAATCCGTTATTGTCATTGATTGCAAAAGTTTCTTCAGTTACACCTTCCGGATACTTCTCTCCGAGTTCGTTCTCCATCTCTACATTAATTTTTTTAGGATCAATGTTTTTCATCTCTTCTACGTAATCCATATTTTCCTGACGTGCCTCTTCATTTTCTTTTTCATTCTCGCCTATGTGATCAATATGTTCTTCCACCGCATCTTTCACTTCATCTGCTTGTTTTTCGGCATTTTCATCTGCACCTTTTAAAAATTCAGCTTGCTTATCCTCCATAGACTCAGTATGCGCTTTTGTTTCAAAGCTTTTGTCTTTATTTTTATCTGCCAGTTCTCCATCATACTCTGAAATTTCCTCCCTGGTTTTTTCTACAACTTCTTCATAGCCTTCTCTATCCTTGTCCATTTCTTTTTTATGCTCTTCAATATCCAATTCAATTTCTTCAATAGCGTCTTTATTTGACATAATTTCATCCGTTTGGTCAGTGGCTCTTTTTGTATTAACATCTTGTAAATGATCTTTTGTTTCCACTACAAAATCCTCCATTTCTTTACGGGGTTCATCATTCTCTTTTTTACTTTCCTCTATCTCAAGTACTAACTCTTCAATTTCATCTTTTGACTCTTGATTTTTATCGATTTGATTTTTCATTCGATCACCTTCTTTTCTCTCAATAGATTCTTCTATTTGCTCTACCTTTAACACATACTCTTGCCGAGCTTCATCATTGTCCATTTCGTTGGCCTGAATATTGTCAACCATGATTTCTGTTTGATCTTTTGCCTTCATGATTTCATCCTGTTGACTCATGACGTTTTCCTTTTCTTTATCAATTACTTCGGTTCTCATCTCTTCTACATCATCCACTACTTTTTTTCTTTGGTCATCATTTTGAGGGTCGTTAGTTACATGTGTTTCTACCAGGTGATCAATCTCTGATTTGTTCTCAAACGTTTCATTAGTTTGATCTCTGGCATCATCACCAGTTTTATGTTTTATTTCCAGTTTTATCTCCTCCACATCCATAATAAACTGCTCTCTTGATTTATCGTTATCCACTTCATTTTGACTAATTTCAGTTTTAATCGCTTCTAGTTTTTTATTTTGAAAATGAATATCATTTTCATGGTATTTGACGCGTTCTGTTTCTTCTTCAATGATTTCTTGCCTCCATTCTTCTGTTTTCTCAATAGCTTCCTGACGTCCCTGTTCACCAGTCCACTTCATTTCTTTTATAGAGAGTTCCACCTCCTCAATTTCGTCTTTGGCTTTAAAAGTTTCTTCTGTAGCTGATTCAGACCATTCTCTTTGTGCTTCCATAGCTTCTTCTCTGGCTTCATATATTCTCTTCACCTCTATATACTCTGCCTCATCTTTTGCTTCACGCAACATTTTCTCAAGATCTACAGGATCTTCATTCACATTAGGTCCATAATCATTCAACACAATTTTCTGGTCATTTTTAGGTGGATTCAATATCAGGTCAATTTCTCTCAACTGATCTTTTGGATACTGATCAGAAGGCTTTAATTTTATCGCTCGTTTGTACAGTTCAATGGCTTTGGTATAATTGGCTGCATGAAAATATTCATCTGCTTTTTCAATCAATTTATTATATTGTTTATCTGCTGTATCACCTGTGTTTTTTAAGAATTCTCTGCATTTTTCAAGCTGCTCTTCCGGATAACTTTCCCGATAAAGATCCAGTGCATCCATATACTTTTCCATTGCTTGTTTCCATTTCTTTCGCTCGTAAAACGTATCGGCTTCTTGTATCAATCTCTTGTATTTATCCCGCTTTTCTTTTTCTTTGTCCAAATCTTTCAACAATTGATTGATTTCATCAATGCGCTGTTGCGGAATAGGATCTCCAGGTCTTATGCCTTTTGCACGTTCATATAACTCTAGTGCCTTTTCATAATCTTGTTGATCCAGTTTTTTCTGGGCTACTGTCAGTATTTTTTGATATTGTTCTTCTTCTTCTCCTACTGACTCCGCCTGCATTTTTTGATTACACAACTCAATTTGATCTTTCGGATGTTGCTCAGCCGGTTTAATGGTCAATGCTTTTTCATAGGCTGTTTTGGCTTCTTTCCATTTACCTTCATTAAACAATGAGTTTGCTTTTGAGATTGCTGCTTCGTACTCTGCCCCTTCTGCCTCCTTTTCATTCAATTTTTCAAGCAACTTATTGATCTCTTCAATTCTGGATTTAGGATGCGTTTCGTTGGGTTTCATTCCTGCAGCTTCTTTATAACTTCCCAGTGCTTCCTGGTACTTCTTTTCAGTAAAAGCTTTATCAGCAGAGGTAATCAATTCTTTGTATTTTTTCTCAAAAGCTTCTTTTTCGGCTTCTTGGTTTTCACGATCTGAAATAATTTTTTTGATCGCTTCAATTTGTTTTTTCGGGTAAGGGTCATTTGGTTTTAATTGAATGGCTTTTTCATAAGATGAAATAGCATCATCAAACTTCTCTTCTCCTTTAAATTTATCTGCTTCGTTGATGATCTTCTGATATTCGGCTTCTACTTCGTTCTGAGATTCTTCCTTAATCCTTTTTTCAATCTCAGCCAACCTGTCTTTAGGATGTTGTTCATTTGACTTAATGTCCAATGCCTCTTGATACAGTTTTTTTGCCTCATTCCAGTTTTTACTGTCAAATGCAGCATCCGCTTCAGCGATTTTTTTATTGTATCGCTCCATGAGTTCCTGATTTTTCGCCTGTTCTTTTAACTTTTGTTCTAAATCCAGAATTTTTTTAGAAACTGACGGATCCGGTTTTATTGCAATAGCCGCTTTATATTTCTCTATCGCCCCACTAAAATCTCCTTTATCGCTAAGACCATCACCTTGAGCCACCAAATCATTGAATTGTTTTTCTTTGGCTTCCTTTTCTTCCAGTTCTGCAATTTTTTGTTTGACAATTACAATTCGCTCTTTAGGGTGATTTTCTTCTTTCACAGCATAGGCTTCTTGATATTTCTCCAGTGCCTTTTCCCAGTTAGCGGCATTGAATGCCTGATCCGCTTCTTTTATCGCCGCATCATACTTGGCTTGTTGTTGTTCTTTATTCTGACTTTCAGCAATGAGTTTATCGATTTCTTTAATTTTTTCACGTACTCCGGCATCATCTTTAATATCCAGGGCTTTTTGGTAATTCATTTTTGCCGAAGTATAATCCTTACTGTCAAAGGCCTTTTCAGCTGTTGCGACAAATTCTTTAAATTTCTGTTCTTTCTCTTCGGCTGCTTTTTTATCAGCAATCAACTTTTTAACTTCATCTATTTTCTTTTGCGCTGCTGCATCCCCAGATTTCACTTCCAGGGCTTTTTGGTATTTCTCCAGTGCCAATTCCAGGTTTTCACTGTTTTGTGCATCCTGCCCCTCCTTCATGAAGGCAACATACTTCGCTTCTCTTTCTTTAGAAGCTTCCAAATCTTTCAGTATTGCTTCTATCTCGGCAATGCGTTCAGCCGGTTCTTTTTCACTTGGTTTGACCTGTTGCGCTTCCTTGTATTTAGTGATTGCCTCTTTGTATTTTTCCGCACTTTTCAATCCTTCAGCTTCTGAGATAAGCTTGTTATATTTCTCGTTGATTGCAGCTTCAGCTTCAGCATTTGCCTTTTTTTCTTTTGCCAGCTTAATTTGATCTGCCGGATGTTTTTCTTGTGGTTTTAATTTGAGTGCTTCTTCAAATTTTGCAATGGCCTGATCCCAATTTTGATTAGAGAAAGCATCATCTCCTTCTTTAATCAATCGATTGTAATCTTCTTCCAGTTTTTTAGCGGCTTCCTCTTCTTCTTTCTTTTTCTTCAGGATTTCATCAATCTCTGCTATTCGTTGTGTAGGATGTGATTCTTTTTTCAAAGCAAGTGCCTCTGTATACTTTTTCTTTGCTTCTTCGTAACTTTTTGAATCAAAAGCTTTATCGGCTTCAGCGATCAAATTGGCGTACTTTTCTTCTAACTCCTTAGCGGCAGCCTCAGCATCCAATTTGTCCTGCTTCTTTTTCTTTGCTTCTTCCAGTTTTGTTTTAACGCCGGCATCTTCTTTAATGGCAAGTGCAGCTTCATAGTCAGTTATCGCTTTGTCAAAATCTTTACTTCCCATAGCAGCATCTCCTGCTGCAACGAACTTTTTAAATTCCTCTTCTTTTGCTTTTTGATTTTTTAGAATTTCTTCGATTTCTTTTACCCTCTCTTTCGGTAAATTTTCATCTGGTTTTATCGTAGAAGCCTCTTTGTATAAACTGATTGCAGATTCATATTTTTTATTGTCATACGCTTCTTGGGCAGCCTGCATCTTCTCCTGAAATTTTTTCTCTGTTTCTTCGGCAGCATTTAAAGCATCCAGTGCTTTTTGTGCTTCATCTCTTCGTTTTTTGACATCCGGTTCATCAAAAAGAGCTAATGCTTTATCGTAATTATCAATGGCTTCTTTATACTCTTTTTTATCAAAAGCTTTATCAGCTGTAGCTACAAAATCATCAAAATCTTGCCGTTTCTTTTCTTCTGCTTCTCGTTTCTCTTCTATTTCTTTCTTGAGTTTTTCAATTTTTTTCAGCATTTCTTTGGTATAAGCATCATCCCATGTTTGTTGCCCATACTGATTCATTTCAAACTTAATTAAAGGGGTCGTTTCCATCCAACTGAAATCTACTCCTTCTACATCTCGAAACAAGGAAGTTTCAAACTTGAACGGCACAAAAGGTGGGAGATCTTCAGGATAATCAAAACGGGCATCCAAAGTGGCTACTTTTGGTACGTAGCCTGATTTTTTAATGATAATGGTGTATGTTTGACCCAATGGAAGTTCAATGATCGGCACTTTTCCGTTAGAAGCAGAGGTTTTTGTGGTAAACACTTTTCCGCCCACCCTAATCTCAACCGTAGCACCGGACAATCGCTTTCCCGTATCATCATCTTTTGTTCCTACGTCTAATGAAATAACAGATTCCTGAGCAAAAGATGCTCCGGCAACAATTAATAATATGGTTAATACTAACTCTCTCACTTTTTACTCCTTCGTTAACTCATTAATCCGATCCATCTGAAATTTAGGATAGGGCAATCCGGGTTGAAGATTTCTCGCTTCTCTATAATGTTTGTAAGCCTCAGTATATTTTTTCTCCTCAAATAAATTATCCGCTGTATAAATATGTTTATCGTAGTTTTTTTGTTTTTCAATTTGTGTTTTACATTCTTCTATTTTTCTGGTCACCTTACCGCAAGGAACTATTTTCACCGCTTTTTCAAGTAGAGGAAGCGCCTCCTCAAAAAGCATCTCTTCCATTAATTTAGTTGCCTTTTGAAAGTCTTCTAAAAATAAAGCCCGTTCACTTTTATTCAGTTTCCCATATTTTGCTGTCTCCACTTTTGCTGACATTTTTTCTACATATTCCCGATCCCACGCATATTCTCCTAAACTGTCAATGTAAAACTCAATAAGTGGTTCATTTTCCAAAAATCCATAATCACTCACTTCACACGCTTCAAACAAGCTCGCCTGAAGGTTAAATGTGATCACCTCTTTTTCTTTTTTCTCTTTTTTCGTTTCATAGTGGGCATCAAGGGTTGCCATTTTTGTCACAAAGCCTTCTTTACTCATTGTGATGCGATAATTCTGATTAATTGGAAGGATGATCCCATGTACTCTTCCCAAAAAATTTGCTGTATCCAAAAAGACGAGTTCATCTCCCTGATACACCTTTACAATAGCCTCTTCCATTTCCCACCGCACTTCATCATTGATTACCTCTACGTTTAAAGAGACAACCGTTTCCTGAGCAACGGATACCCGAACCATGGTTATTAAAAGAATTAATGTCAATAATCGCATCATCTCTTTATACAGTTTTCACCTCAAAAGGTTCATCTTAACATTCAACTGTTTGAAAAATCTCAAGCAATTAATTTTCGTGCCACTCTGAAATCCTTATTTTTATACGTTACACTATCTTGCAAATATCTCAAAAAAAACCGAGATTATGCTGTTATTTGCCTATGATCAACATTCAAAATCTTAGCTTTTGGGAGAAAGAATCTTTTATCAATGATTCGGATTACCTGATTGTGGGTTCCGGAATCGTAGGTCTTTCAACCGCTATCTATATTAAACAACGTGAAAAGCATAAAAAAGTAACAATCTTAGAGCGGGGATATTTGCCTACCGGAGCAAGCACTAAAAATGCAGGCTTTTCTTGTATTGGAAGTCCTTCAGAATTATTGGATGATTTAAGAAACACCTCAGCCGAACAAGTCTTTGCTACGGTTGAAAAAAGGTGGGAGGGCTTACTCCATCTCAACCAATTGCTGGGAGAAGAGAATATTGGCTATAAAGCATTGGGATCGCATGAATTGTTTACAAAAAAAGATTTGGAAAGTTATCAAAAATGCCTGGATCAGTTGGATTACTTAAATCACGAACTCAGCCGTATTACCGGAAAATCTTTTGTCTACAGAAAAGCAGATCAAATTTGTGAAGATTACGGATTTAAAGGGTTTACTCATGCCATTTCACATGCCGCCGAAGGACAAATTGATACGGGAAAAATGATGCGCAGCCTGCTTAGGTTAGCCTTGTCTCTAGATATACAAATCCTCAACGGTGTTGATGTTCGTGTTATTCAAAATCGTCAGTTGATTACTAATTTTGGGGAAATCCCTTTTAAAAAGTTAGCCATTTGCACCAATGGTTTTGCCCGGCAATTTTTCCCTCATGAGGATGTTGAACCTGCCCGGGCGCAAGTGATGGTCACTTCTGAAATTCCGGGGCTGAAATTAAAAGGTATTTTTCATTTTGATTCGGGATATTATTATTTCAGAAATATTGGTAATCGTGTGCTATTGGGCGGAGGACGAAATATCGACAAAGAAGGTGAATGTACCACAGAATTGCTGGTTACCGAAAAAATTCAACAACACTTGCATACGCTGTTAAAAGAGCAGATTCTACCCAATACTTATTTCACTATTGAGCATCAGTGGGCAGGAACCATGGGGGTAGGCAGTTCAAAATCACCCATTATAAAAGCTATGAATGACCATGTTTTTTGTGGTATTCGTTTAGGAGGAATGGGAGTTGCAATCGGCAGTCTGGTTGGTAAAGAATTGGCAGATAAAATACTTCAATCTTGAATTCATGAATTATTCAAAAAAAATTACTGAGAGTGTTTCCAATTACGACAATCTGGAAGAGATGTCCATCAAGGAATTACTCACTAATATCAACAAAGAAGACCAGTTAGTGCCGGCAGCCGTTGAAAAAGTAATTCCACAAATTGAAGCTTTTGTTGAGAAAGCACTGGACCGAATGGAAATGGGTGGTAGGTTGTTTTATATAGGAGCAGGAACCAGCGGGCGATTAGGAATTGTGGATGCTTCAGAATGTCCGCCAACTTTTGGGGTGGATCATGGCGTTGTGGTAGGGATAATGGCCGGTGGAGACAGCGCTATGCGTAAAGCGGTTGAATTTGCTGAAGATGATACAGAGCAAGGCTGGAAAGACCTACAAGCGCATCAGATAAATGATCTGGACTCACTAATCGGTATTGCCGCTTCAGGCGGAACACCTTATGTGATTGGAGCCATTGAAAAAGCGAATAAAAATGGAATTTTAACGGGCTGCATCACCTGTAATCCTGAAAGTGACTTGGCTTTATATGCCAATTATCCCATTACACCTATTGTGGGGCCGGAATTTGTTACAGGAAGCACACGGATGAAATCGGGAACTGCCCAAAAATTGATCTTAAACATGATCTCTACCTCCATTATGATTGGTTTAGGTCGTGTAAAAGGCAACAAAATGGTAGATATGCAGCTCAGTAATAACAAGTTGGTTGACCGGGGGACAAAGATGGTTAAAAAAGCTTTGGGCATCAGCTATGCAGAAGCTGCTGAATTGTTGAAAAAACATGGTTCCGTTCGGCTGGCTATCGATCATTACAGGTCTTCCAATCCGTGACAATAATAACAAGTTAGACCTGCTTTGAAAAACAATCTACACGGATTGAATAAGCTAGAAAAAGAAGCTTAATTTTGTACCCTATCTTCAATTGAAAAATGGAATACATCAGCACCTTTGATATGTTAAAAATTGGCGTGGGTCCTTCAAGCTCCCACACCCTTGGGCCGTGGCGTGCTGCTGAAAAATGGATTGACACCCTTAAAAATTCCAACACATTTCACCTCATTCAATCAATAAAAATCGATTTGTATGGCTCATTATCCCTCACAGGAAAAGGTCACGCTACCGATTTAGCTATCATGTTGGGACTTTCAGGAGCAGACCCTGAATACATCCCTGTTGAAGACATCAAAGGAATCATTTCAAACATTGAACAGGTAGGAAAATTACGGCTGGGAGGAGAAAAAGAAATATTTTTTGATCCTTCAGTAAATATTGAATTCAATGCTGAATTTTTACCGTTTCATGCCAATGGAATGAAGTTTACTGCATTTTTTAACGATAAAAAAGAGGAGGAAGAATACTATTTTTCAATTGGCGGAGGCTTCATTGTACAGGAAAAGAATGATGAACAGGCAGTTGAAATTCAAAACGCAGCGACCTACCCTTACCCTATACAAAATGCGAAACAACTTGCTCATTACTGTACGAAACTTCAGGTTTCTATTTCTGATATCGTTTTTGAAAACGAAAAAGTGCTGCGGTCCGCTGAAGAAATCGACAACGAATTGCGCCGAATTTGGGAAACTATGTTGGAGTCTATTTATATCGGATGCCACACAGAGGGTGTTTTGCCGGGAGGCCTGAATGTAAGAAGACGTGCTTTTGACACCCATCAACGGTTGATCGGAGATGTGAAATACAATTCAAAAGAAGAGTGGATTGAAGCAATTCGCAGCACAGAGGTAAAGTTTAGGCAAATTCTAAAATGGGTCAGTTGTTTTGCGTTGGCTGTAAATGAGGTGAACGCTTCCCTGGGACGGGTTGTGACGGCACCTACAAACGGTTCGGCGGGGGTGATTCCGGCAGTTTTAATGTATTACCTGACCATTGAAAACCATGATGCAGATTTTAAGGACGTCAAAAAATTCTTGTTAACCGCCGGAGAAATCGGCAGTATTTTCAAAAAGGGATCAACGATATCGGCTGCAATGGGAGGTTGTCAGGCTGAGATTGGTGTTTCATCTGCTATGGCGGCTGCTGCTTTAACTGAAGCTATGGGTGGATCGCCTGAACAAGCTATGGTCGCTGCAGAAATTGCTATGGAACATCATTTGGGCATGACCTGTGACCCTATTGGTGGCTTGGTTCAAATCCCCTGTATTGAACGCAACTCTATGGGTGCCATTAAAGCCATCAACGCAGCAGAATTGGCTATGGATACCGACCCTAAAAACGTCAAAGTTCCGCTGGATGAAGTCATTGAAACCATGTGGGAAACGGCAAAGGATATGAACTCCAAGTACAAGGAGACTTCTCAGGGTGGATTGGCAGTTCGGGTGATTTTAGCAGATTGTTAAGTTCAGTGCTCAATTTTCAATTTGTCAATTGCTAATTGATAATTGATAATTGATAATTGATAATTGATAATTGCTAATTGCTAAATTGAAAATTGAACCTTAACAATTCTTAACAATCATATCGTGAAATAAGGCGTATACTGTAGTTAATTTTGTAATAACCAATCGAACTCAGCTGATTTTACGCTACTTTGAAAGATCAGATGAAGAAAAACAGTATACAGATGGAAGAATCACCAACGACTCAGTCGGCAAAGAGCATTGAAGAAATTAATGCTAAAATCATAGAAGGCAGTGCATTTCTGGATCGAATGAATCAGGAAATTGCAAAAGTCATTGTGGGTCAACGCTACATGGTTGATCGTTTATTGATCGGATTACTGGCAAACGGACATGTGCTGTTAGAAGGTGTTCCGGGATTGGCAAAGACACTGGCTATTAAAACCCTATCAGATACCATGTCCGGTCACTTCAACCGTATACAGTTCACTCCTGACCTACTTCCCGCTGACGTGGTTGGAACCATGATTTACAACCAAAAGAAAGAAGAGTTTACCGTAAAAAAGGGGCCTATCTTTGCGAACTTCATTTTGGCAGATGAGATCAACCGTGCACCGGCAAAAGTACAATCTGCTTTGCTGGAAGCTATGCAAGAACGGCAGGTAACGCTTGGAGATACTACACATTTATTACCTGTTCCATTTTTAGTTCTCGCTACCCAAAACCCGGTAGAACAAGAAGGAACTTACCCTTTACCTGAAGCTCAGGTAGATCGTTTTATGCTAAAAGTTTATCTGGATTACCCAAGCAGAGAAGAAGAAAAGCAAATCATCCGACAAAACATCTCGCCGGGCAGTTTTCCATCTGCAAAATCCGTTGTGTCGATTGAAGAAATTGTCACTGCTAAAAATTTAGTGCGGGAAGTTTATCTGGATGAAAAAATCGAGCAATACATTGTTGATTTGGTATATGCTACCAGAAGTCCCAAAGATTATGGATTAAGTGACCTTGAACCATTAATTGGGTTTGGCGCTTCACCACGGGCATCTATCAATATGGCATTGGCTGCCAAAGCCTACGCATTTCTAAACCGAAGAGGGTTTGTAATTCCTGAAGATGTACGAGCCGTTTGCCCGGATATCCTTCGTCACCGTATTGGATTGACTTATGAAGCTGAAGCCGAAGACATCACGCAATCTGATTTGGTGAATAAAATCATGGATTATGTGGAGGTTCCGTAATATGAAGCCTTTTTTGTACATAACTGTTGTCTCACTTTTTAAAGTGTTTGCAACCGTATATGGCGGTCTTATTAAAAATAATCATGTCATTTTTTAAAAATTGGACAATTGTAAATGGACACTAAAGAACTCATCAAAAAAGTACGTAAAATTGAGATCAAGACCAAAGGTCTCTCTAACCAGATTTTTTCCGGTGAGTATCACTCTGCCTTTAAGGGAAGGGGAATGGCATTTAGTGAAGTACGTGATTATGCCGTTGGTGATGAGATTCGTACCATAGATTGGAATGTAACCGCCCGGTTCAATGAACCTTTTGTAAAAGTATTTGAAGAAGAACGAGAATTGACCGTCATGTTGCTGGTAGACGTTTCGGCATCAGAAATGTTTGGTACCCGCAACCAAATAAAACGAGAAACCATAACCGAATTATGCGCTGTGCTTGCATTTTCAGCAGTGTCCAACAATGACAGAATCGGCTTGATTATGTTTTCAGATCAAATTGAGATGTTTATTCCTCCCAAAAAAGGAAAATCACACATTTTACGCCTGATCAGAGAGCTGATCAATTATGAACCAAAAGCAACAGGTACCAATATTTCAGGAGCCTTGAAATACTTTTCTAAGATGGTCAAAAAGAAAAGTATTGCTTTTGTATTGAGTGATTTTATTGCAGATGACTTTTCTGATGCGATAAAAATCACTTCCAGAAAACATGATGTGGTGGCCTTACGCGTAAATGATAAAGCAGAGTACGATTTGCCAAATATAGGAGTCGCACAATTTAATGACCTGGAAACCGGAAAATCTATTTGGATCAACACCTCCTCCCGTAAAGTCAGACGAAGATACCATGAGCGTGCCCTGAAACGGGAAGAAGAGATCCGAACTTTATTTCGAAAAAGCAAAACCGATTTTGCCGAAATCCACACAGATGAAGGCTATATCAAACCCTTAATGAATTTGTTTAAAAACAGATGACACAACGCTTGTTGCTCATATTATTTTTACCGCTTTTCTCTCAGGCTTTGGGACAGGAAGCCGCTATGTTTTTTCGGGAAGGACAAATTAAAATCGGTGAACAGACCCAATTCACCTTGCAGCTGCGTTATCAGAATCCCGAAGATCAGGCACTGATTGCCTGGCCACAATTTGATAAAATGCTTACGGATCATATTGAAATCATTGACCGAACTGTAGATTTTGATGAATTGATTGACACTTCCCAACACATTTATCTGCGTAAGCAAGAATTTACGATTACTTGTTTTCAAGCCGGAAGACACGTATTACAACCGGTGGGTATTGAATTGAATGATTCTATGTATTACACAAACAAAGCTGAACTTCTGGTAGAGACAGTGGAAATAGACACCTCAAAAGGTATTTACGACATCAAGGGGAATTATGCCGTAGAATATACATTTACTGAAAAGGTAGAAGATTGGTTTAAAAAATACTGGCCGTGGTTGGCCGGTGCGGGGGGATTAATTGCTGTTCTGTTTTTGATCCGATTGATTCGTAAACGACTTCCGGAGCAAGAAGCACCGAAAGTTCCTCCAGTACCTGCACATCTTACGGCACTCAAAGCATTGCTTGATTTAAAGAAAGAAGAAGCCTGGAAATCGGGGGATCCGAAAAGTTTTTATTCTGAACTCACCTACACCGTTCGGCTATATTTGGAACAACGATTTGGTATCAAAGCCATTGAAAGAACCACAAGAGAAATCATCAGTGACTTAAAATTCGCAGATATTTCTGAAGAAGATAAGGTGTATTTGAGAAAAATACTCAGTGAGGCAGACATGGTGAAATTTGCCAAAATGATTCCGGATGAAACCATTGGCGAGCAATCGCTGGATCGATCCATTGACTTTGTTGAACGTACAAAAGAAGATTCAGAAAGCGAAGATGAATAGCATTTTTGATATATGGCCCTTTCAATTTGATTACCTGCGCCCGCAAGCGTTTTGGCTATTCCTGCTCATCCCTGCCCTGGTAGTATGGTACCTTTACTTGCAACGCTCTTCTTTCAAAAAAATCAACATTTCCAGTATCCGGAATTTTAAAAAAACCAAATTCAACCGGACACAGTTCTTGCGGTATTTCAACTTTATTATTTTTCTGTTGGGTTTTAGTGCTGTTATTTTAGCCCTTGCCCGCCCTCATTTACCTGAAGAAATTGAAGAATACAAGAAAAAAAATATGGAGGGGATTGATATTGTGATTTCCATGGACGTTTCTCAAAGTATGCTGGCAGAAGACTTAAAACCCAACCGGCTGGAGGCAGCCAAAGAAGTAGCCATAGATTTTGTAAAAGATCGCCCAACTGATAGAATTGGATTAGTGTTGTACGAAGCGGAAGCTTACACCCAATCCCCCATGACAACGGATCACGAACTGTTGATTGATCAAATTGAAAAAATCCGCACCGGCATGGTAACTCCCGGAACGGCAATCGGACTTGGATTAATTACTGCCGTCAATCGATTAAGAGAAAGTGATGCCAAAAGTAAAGTCATCATTCTTATGACAGACGGTTTGAATAACTCAGGCGATATTCAGCCCATGGAAGCAGCTGAAATAGCGAAAGAAAAAGGCATCCGTATTTATACCATTGGTGTAGGAAAAGAAGGAATGGCTCCTATGACTGTTTTTGGTGGGTTTACAACAAATGTTGCGGTAGAAATTGATGAAGAACTGCTGACCGATATCGCCAATATGTCAGGAGGTAAGTATTTTCGAGCGCAAAATAAAACAGAATTACAACAGATCTACAAAGAAATTGATCAGTTGGAGAAATCAAAAGTAAAAGCATTAGAGTTCAAGGTCAATCCACCGGAAAAATATTATGGTTTTTTAATCCTGGGCATATTGTTAATTCTGGGGCATAAAGCCATTGAAAACACCTTATTGAAAAGCATTCCTTAATGACTACAGATCCAAGAAAATACTATATAAAAAGCATTGTGATCGCTGTGATTGTCTGGGAAATAATATTCTGGGCAGCAGCCGCCAGCTTTTATTATTACATGCAAGGTATTGAAGCTTTTCGTTTTGAAAATACTTTCATTCTTTGGGGATTGTTCTTGATTCCTTTGCTCATCCTGGCCTATTTTGTTGTTTTGCGGTGGAAAAATGCTACCCTTAACCAATTAGCATCCGGAAAATTATTGCGCTATTTAACCGCTCCGGTATCGACCATCAAGTCTTTTTGGAAATTCTTTTTATTTCGAAATGCGCTGGCTTTTTTTATACTGGCACTGGCCAATCCTCAATATGGAAAAGGAGAAAACACTATGGTAGCAGAAGGCATTGAGATCATGATCGCCTTAGACATTTCCAACTCCATGCGCGCCCTTGATTTAGATCCCCAACAAGATCGGCTTAGCATTGCAAAAAAATCCATTGATCGGATGATGTACAGTTTACACGGCGATAAAGTGGGTATCATTGTATTTGCCGGAGACGCCTTTTTACAAGTGCCCCTCACAACAGATTACCGCGCTATCCGCATGTTTATGCAATCCATTACTCCGGATATGATGACCAATCAGGGTACCTCTATTAATTTGGCGATTGACAAAGCCATTCAGTCATTTGACATGGAAAATGGGGTCAATAAAGCCATCATCATTATGTCAGACGGAGAAGATCACGAAGGACAAGCGGTTGAGATGGCCCGCACGGCAAACGAAATGAACATTATTGTAAATACTGTAGGCATGGGAAGTACTCAGGAAACTCCTATTCCGGAATACCAAAACGGAAAAATTGTGGGATTGAAAAAAGATGCCGGCGGAAAAACCGTTTTTACCCGCTTAAATGAAGTTATGTTAATGGAGTTAGCGGATGTTGGTGGAGGATCTTACACCCGCGCAGAGGGTAATTTTGTCAATATGGAGGGATTGATGCAAAGCATTCGGAAAATCGAAAAAACAGCCATTGAATCGGATCAATACACGGATTATGAAGATCAATACCAGTGGTTTTTAGCCTTGGGTATCCTCTTTTTGTTCATAGAATTCCTGATCAGTGAAAACAGATCCGGCATATTTCATAAATTACAAGAATATGATGTTTAGAATATTACTTATACCGCTACTTGCGATCAGTTTTTTCTCCCATTCACAGGATGAGATAAAGCGTGCTATTTATTATGGAAACGAAGCCTATGTGGGTGGAGATTTTGAAGAGGCGCTGGAATATTATCAGCAAGCAGTAGACCAATCTCCACTGAACTACAAAGCCAACTACAATCTGGCCAATACCCTTTTTCGATTAAATCAACAGGAAAAAGCCATTGAATCGTATACAAAAATCGTCAACCTTGCTCCTTCTTCTTATGATCGTGCCAGTGTTTATCACAATATGGGAAATGCCCATCTGATGAATCAGGACCTTGATGCAGCTATTGAATCCTACAAAAATGCATTGAGGCTCAATCCTTCAGATGAAGAAACGCGTTATAATCTGGCCTACGCCCAACAACAAAAACAGCAGCAACAACAACAAAATCAAAACCAAAATCAGCAAAATCAGGATCAGCAAGAAGGTCAAGAAGGGAAACAAGGTGATAATGAACAACAGAATCAGCAACAAAATCAATCTCAAGATCAGGAAGGTCAGCAGAATGAAGATGAAGATGCTTCACAGAAGGATGAGCAGCCGGAAGATCAACAGCAGGGAGAAGATTCATCTCAGGGCAATTCAGCAGATCAAGAAAAAGATGAGCAAAAAGGCGAGGGCCAGGAATACGGTAGCAAACTCAGCAAAGAGCAAATCGAAAATATCCTGAATGCCTATTACAAGCGTGAAAAAGAACTACAAAAGAAGCTGAATGAAAAGAAAAAAATTGCAAACGGCGGATCAAATCAAAAGGATTGGTAATTGATGAAGATGAAACTGTACATATTGACGGTATTGATTTCCTGCTCCATTTACGGACAGCAGGCTGCTGTTGATGTATCAGTAAATAAAACAACTGTTACCGATTCAGAACCCTTTACTTATCAAGTTACCGCTGACTGTGACTGCGAGATAACACCGGCTGATTTTGACGCAGCTGGTTTTGACCTATTAGACCGGCAGCAAGGGCAATTTACCAGTTCGCAGTGGATCAACGGACAATCTTCCCAACAATGCAATATCACTATGACCTATGTATTGAAAGCCCGTAAACAGGGAGTCTTTACCATTGATGCATCCAGGGTGAAATGTAAAGGAAAAGATGCCCGCTCAGAAAAGACAACAATTACGGTGGTGGACGCCAATCAAATCCACAAAGAAAATGCCGGCAAAGTTTCCTATTACTATCAGTTATCGTCAGATAAAAAAACAGTGTATGTAGGAGAGCCTTTTATTTTAACGTTCTCCATTTATTCTGAGAAATTGCCTGAAGAAATTTCGGGAATTATTCCCGGGGGTGCAAGTGGCATCTGGAAGAAAAAATTATTTGAAGAAATGGAGCCGGGCTTCCGTTTCACCCGATACACAGAAAAAGTAAAAGGAAAAACCTATCATGTCATTGAATTGCGAAAAGAGGTATGTTTTGCCGACCATCCGGGAAATGTACACATAGATTCCTACTTTGGACGTGCCGTTGAAATGCGGCGATTTTTAGACGCTTCTTATTATGAAGGCTATTCAAACAACCTGGATATTCAGGTAAAAAAGGCTACCGAAAAAGAGCTTGAAAATTATTATGGATTGGCTGGAGATTTTGAAATAACACAAGAGCTGGGGAAAACAAACCTAAAGGCAAACCGAACCTTTAAAATGAGTATCACCATTAGCGGTACAGGAAACTTTCACCTCTTAAAAATGCCCCAATTTAACTTCCCCGATAGTTTTTTAGGGGTTGATCCGGATGTAGAAGAAAATTTAACCGTTACCGAGAAAGGGATGGAGGGAACCGTTACCTATCAGTACGAACTCACCCCCACCCGGGCAGGTAAATATCATTTTGAGCCCTATTCGTTTACTTATTTTATCCCCGAATCCAAGACTTTTAAATCTATCACCACATCTGATTTTACAATTGTTGTTAGTGAAGGGAAAGATCCGGAGATATACTCTTCTGTATCTGACGATTCTCAGCTAGCAGTTGAAAATGACATTCGACATATTCATAAGGGCGAACTACAAACCTTTACCTATAGTGATTTTATCTTTGGGCGATTGGCTTATTGGGGATTACTGCTTTTTCCGATCCTCTTCCTCTTCATCTTTCTCTCCCGAAAGCAACGTAAAGCGGCAAAGACAGCTGATGAAGTGATCAAAGACCAACAAAAAACAGCAAAGCGGTCTGTATTGAAAGAGTTACAAAAAATGAAAATGACAGATGTTGAATCAGCCAGTAAAAAAATCAAAGGATTACTGGAAGAGTACCTCATGACCCAATTGAATATGAGACGATCTGCACTATCAAAGAGCTCAGTTAAAGAACAATTGAAATCATTCGGAGTTAAAGAACAAGAGTTGGCTTTTTTTGACCGCCTTTGGAACCAACTGGAAATGACCCGATATGCCGCTACAAGTGAAGAAAACCTCAGCGAACTGCGCGATCATACACAAGCACTTATTACCGCACTGAATAAAACACTGAATAAAACACTGAAATGAGATTAATTTTCTTTTTCATATTGCTTACTACTGCTTCTGTTTCAATTGCTAATGAAGCTTTTGAAAAGGGGAACAGTCTTTATGAATCCGGAGATTTTAAAGGTGCCATACAGCAGTATTCTACCATCATTGCTGAGGGGAAACACGCTTCAGAAGTCTATTATAATCTGGGGAATTCATATTATCGAAATAAGGAGATAGGAAAAGCAATATGGGCGTATGAATCGGCTTTAAAAATTGAACCTACCCATGAAGATGCTTTATTTAACCTCACCCATGTCAATGCACAAACAGTAGATAAAATTGCGATTGATCGTTATGGATTTGGACATTGGGTCAAGGGTTTGATTTATTCTGATTCCATTAACAGATGGGCGTATGCAAGTCTTATTTTTGCTTTTCTTTTTACGGCTTTATTTATCCTCTTTTTTCAGGTAAAGCGCCAGGCGATTAAAAATTTCAGTTTATTACTGGCCGCTTTATGTCTTTTGGGCTTGGTGGGTAGTGGGGTTTTGGGATATTTACAAAAATTCCGTCTCACCGAAAATTCTGAAGCTGTCGTAATCACTGAAAAGGTTGAGATCAAAGTTTCTCCTAAAGAAGAAGCTACCACCACCTTTGTTTTATCGGAAGGCACCAAAGTACAAGTGCTTGAAAAAGAAAAAGACGCATGGATAAAGATCAGTTTAAATGGCAATCAGGGTTGGTTACCATCCGGTAGTATCTGGAAAATCTGAGTAGTGCTTTGCTTTATTTAAACACTGTAAATAACTGTTTCACCTGACTTTGACACTGGGTCATCCTGAATTAAGAATCGGATGATTTTTGGAGATTCTTTTTTTCTTTTGCGCTTACTTTTTTGACTTGGATTTCGGCTATAGTCTCGGCTACGATTTTCGGCTACAATCTCGGCTTCAGTCTCGGCTCGATTTCCGGTTCGATTTCCGACTCGATTTTCGGCGCGATTTTCGGCTCAGTATACAACACAAAAAAGTCAAGCGCCAAAGTTCGTTTTTTAAAAGATGATGCTTCATTAAAGATAGAGACAAAGTCTTTTCTCTTTTGTCTTTAATCTTTTTGTCTTTTGTCTAATTCTAATATCTTTAATCTTGGAGAGAAATAAAAAACTTGTTTTTTAAGGAACGACTATTTAAACACCGTAAATAATTGTTTCAGTTCTTTTATTTCATTAAGCGATACTGAATTGCCCTTGATTTTAGATGAATTGGGTTCTTCAGCAGTCACTGCCCCGCCGTATGCATCTCCATTTTGAGAAATGCTGTCACTCAATTGCTCTATTTCATCAGCTGCATCATCATTCTCATTCGTACTTCGGCTAACCATTTTATTCGATTTTTTTGAAGAAAAAAATAAAGCTTTATCCTTCTTTTTCGCTTGCCGTTGCTCAGGAGTATTTTCAGTCTTTTCTATCAGGATAGTTTCATTGTCTCCGGTTGTGACTGTTTTATCACGATCTTCACTCCTTTTTTGCTCATCTTCCTTAACAACCGGAGCCATATTAATATCTGCTGCTATTTCTTCAGACTCGGTTTCTTCAACAGGTGCCTGATACCAACCATCCAAGCCCATTCCATCAGCCCTCTCTAATTCACCATCATCTGCAAATGTTGTCATATCTGCCGATTCATCCTGATCTGCTGCTAGCACAGTTGTTCCCTCATTTTTGGTTTCCTCTACCTCATCCAATCCAATTTCATCCACTGTTTCCTCTTCATCCAATACAGGTGATTCAGGGTCAGAAAATTCTTCCTTTTCAGTTTTCAATAAAGGACCGGTATCTTTTTCCGTTTGATTCAGCGCCATATTGTCCTCTTTCAGAGTGGGGTTATAGATGAACAAGAAACCAATCAATAACAAGGCAGCTATAGAAAGTTGAAAGGCCGGTTTTTGATAAAATCGCTTTTCTTCAGGGAATAAAAAAACAAGCATACCATTCCAGCGGAAAGCTTGTTTGCTTTTAGGTTGCCCCAAATGCGCCATTACTCGTTTTTTCAAGTCGGGCGTTACCTCTATTTGTTCATGGGCAAGTGCTTCCTGGGTGCTTACCAAAAACCACTTCATTTCTTCGTATTGTTCTTCATTGCTCACCAGCTCGTTCACGGTTTCAAGTTCTTTCGGTGACAATTCATAATACTCCTTGTTCAGGATAATATTTTCTGTTTCTTTTGTCATATCATTGTTCTTCTAAATACCTCTAATTTCGCTGCTAACGTCTTGGTTGCATGATGCAACCTGGACTTTACCGTGCCCGCATTGATTTCAAGGGTTTCTGCTATTTCATTGAGAGATAATCCGTCAAAATGCCGCAGCATAAATACCTCTCTGTGTTTATCATTTAATTTATTCAATTCTATTTTTAGTTGTTCATTAAAATTGATTTTATCCACTTCTTTATCAGGCAAGCTATTTCCGTCTTTTGCCTCCACTCCCTCCGGTACATCATATCCGGTATTTTTTCTGACCTCTTGCTTTTTGTATTCATTTTTGCACATATTATTCGCTACCGAAAACAACCAGGTTTTGAAATTACGTGACAGGTCAAAAGCATCCGGTTTGTCAATAATTTTAGTAAAAAGATCATGCGCAAAATCTTCTGCCTTTATACGATCGCTCCATAATTTTCGGTAAAAAAAGTTCACCATATAGCGTTCATATCGGTCATAAATTTGCTCAAAGGCATTCTGGTCACCCTCAACAAATGAGCGCATCAGATCTTCATCCGTGTATGTAGAATAATCCTTCCTAAAGAGCCGCATTAATCGTTATCGTATACTGTCAATATAGCATTCACTTTTTTGGTTTGTTCAACTTTCTTTGCAATGGTTTCTATCGCTTGTTTCAATACTTCTGTTTTCTCGCCTGCTTCACGCTTCAACACATACAGCGTTAAAAGAGGAGGTAGATAATTGGTGTACAATTTTTTTTCACTGTAAGATAGGTTATAGTCGGTCATTTTTTCCTTTTTGATTTGACCCCAAAAAGATTCAAGTAATGCTTTTTGATCGCCGCCATTTCTTTGATAAACTAAACCGGTCAGGTAAGTGCTTTCAGTGCATTTATCCAGGTATGCCTGCGGAACAGTAGTGGAAAGGTATACATTGGAATGACTGAGAGCGGTTTTGATAAAAGTGGTCTCATTACCAAAAAACTGCATATTTCCTGTTCCTAATTTTGTTGCCATACGCTGACGATAAGCATCATTAACAAGATAATCCATGGTGACTACGGTGACATTATTTCCTTTTCCTTTAACCTTTTGAAGTACATACAATGGCCAGGCTTCTTCTTCAGAAGAAACGATTAACACACCCGAAGCAGGAAGTACATGTTCATAATACAGCAACTCATTTTGGCTGTAAAATTTCGCCACTTTTGGAGCCAGTTTATTGAACTCAGCCGGTTGGTTGGTCAATTCATAATAGCCAAATGTTTTTTTTAACACAAAGGGGTCCTGGCTTTTTTTGCTATATGCCGACTTAATTTTATCATGATCGATCTCATAATACTGGTTGTTGATGTACCACATCAAGTCAGTTTGATAAGCATCCGGAAATTTTTTCTGCATGGCAAAGCAAATATCATCCAGTTCCATTTGCTCTGTTTTGCTAAATTCTTTTGTGTTGGACCGTTTAAAACTGTTTCGAAGTGATACATATTCTTTCAGCGCATGCCGTGGATCATCAGGTATATCCTGTCCGTGGGTGGTCACCGCAAAAAAGCTAAGTATGAAAAGTATATAATTAAGCATTTACTCTATTTGTTCTCTATTACATCTTCCTTTTAAAAAGGTTCAAATTGAAGTTACGATTTTTTTTGATATTCAAAATAATTAATGATTCTCCGCAATCACGCTACGCAGGATATCCATCCTGCGCTAACTGCAAATTCAGCGGATATTCATCCGCTTCAAATTGTATCTTCAAGTTTAAAATAATAATTTTATTCAGATTTAAGTTTGGTGATATATATCACCATGATTTAGGTTTGGCGCAGGATGAATATCCTGCGCAGCCTAATGTATGGCACGAGCGAGACGCTCGCGCCGGCGTTGGGGAAATAGCAACTAAATGCAACTAGAAAACGAAGGCCGTAGGCAGCCAAATAACTAAGTAGTCCAACTTTTCAAAAAAAATTCTACTTTTAAGGCAAATTAATCACTGATTATGAAAAGAGTACTATTGATTTTACTGTTAACGCCATTTGTTTTTACAGCCTGCTCTACAGAAGATGCCCAAAAGGTAGCAGATGAATTCCATCAAAAATTAAATGCGGGTGAAATAAATCATATTGTAAACCAGATGCTGGATAATACCGTCACGGAAAAAGAACGTCTTGGATTTGAAGAGTATTTATCAGGCCTGCATCAAAAAGGGAAACACGAAAATCGTCAAAAAACTACCAGCTTCAACAAGAGCATTAAAAATGGTGTAACTACTGTAAAATTAGGGTATACTTTTGAAGTTGGCGGTGAATTAGTTCATGAAAAACTGGTATTGGTAGATCGTGGTGAAGGTTATAAGATTATCGCCGTTTCCATGCATCCCAAAAAAGAGGTGGTGGACGAATTTACAGCCGCTTATTAATTGTCTCCTGAAAAGAGGTATTTATTGGGCGAGGTGTAGTTTTCTTTAATGGCGTACATCACGATTCCGGCTGTGTTTTTTACCCCTAGTTTTGACATGATATTTTTTCGGTGGGTATTGATGGTGTGTTTACTGAGGAACAACTTCTCAGAAATTGTTGCATTGGTCATTCCCTCAGCGATCATAGTAATAATCTCCTGCTCCCGTTCAGAAAGGGTAACAGGATCACATGAAAAATCAACTTCTTCAATACTGTCTACATTAATGCCTTCTTTTCGAATGGTCTCCAAAATGGTACCGCAAAAAAATGTGTTGTTGTTGGAGGTTTCTAATACTGCGTTTTTAATCTCTTCCAAACTGCAATCCTTCTTTATATAAGAGGTTACTCCACTTCTAATGGCGTCCACCAGGGTTTGGGCTGACTGCAATGGAGTGATTCCAACAAACCTGACTGCGGGAAATTCAGCCTTAATGGCCGGAATGATATCCACAGTAAATCCATCACTGGTATAATCGATCAATACTACCTGAGGTTGGAAAGATTTAACTTGTGACATCAACTCTTCAGAAGAAGTGGCTTCTCCGACAATCTGAAAATCCGAACCTTTAAAAACGGTTCTCAGTCCAATCCGGACCAGCTCATTGCTATCTGCGAGAAGTAAATCAATCACTTATTTAGAATCATTTTAAATAACAGAACAAAGATAGTAAACTATGGTGAGATTTGTTGATTAACTTATCCACATCTCTTTTTTAGAATTGATAGCCGATTTTAAAAGCGCCGCTTAATGATCTGGGAACAAATATGTTTCGTTGGTAAGCAATTTCAGCTGAGCAGGTGATATATATCACCATGATTTAGGTTTGGCGCAGGATGAATATCCTGCGCAGCCTGCAGGTAAAGGCTGTGATTCCTTACAGTCGATCCATTATGGTGAAATACGGAAGCAAGTGTAAATATAGATTTCACTAATATTCTTCCATTCTTCATAAGTAACTCCACATCCGCCATACAAAAAGAACTCTCCTAAAATCAACCTGGCTGCGGCGGGTGAGTTGAGCCACTGTTTTACCATTCGTCCTGCCAGTTCGCGATAAGTTACGGTTGGATTACTGTTCCTGAAAAAGATCTTTAAATTACATTCTTCAACTTTTGACGTAGAATCTGAGTAAAAGGTCTTCCTTAGTTTTACCATTTGCAAGACATGATCATTTGCCTGTTGATTCAGTGAATCAGAGTAAAATAGCTGAGTCAAATCATTTTCCGACCTCACTCGGTTCACCTCTTCAAAGATCAAACTGTCCAGCAAATCCGGAGAAAAAGAAAAAACATCTACGGTATCATTTGCGGTTTGGCAGAAAACAGAACCTCCGAATAGGATTGATATGAAAAGAAAAAATATTTTCACTTTAGTAAATCTAAAAACCGACAATCATTTTCATATAGACTCTTTGCTGCTATACATCAAATTACCTGCCAGCTTATACAAAAATCAAAATTTGAAAGTAATCGCCAAAGACGGCATGATTGGAAGTTGGTATACTTTTTCATTCGTCACCCGATTGACATAGAAAATATTATTCCGTGAATAAGCATTGGTCACCCCTGCTATAACATCTAACTTCATGTGCTTATGTTTTTCAAATTCAAAGGTTTTCTTTACGTTAAGGTCAAGGCGGTGATAGGTTGGTAAACGGCCGTTGTTACCTTCATCATAAATAAAAGTGAGCTCATCTGCATTGTTCAGCGCATAATCATCATCAATGTTATTCATCACCGGCTCTTCATAAACACCGGTTGTTTGCCTGAAAGGTAATCCGGTTCCCAAATTCCAACGTGAGGTAATCTCCCATAAATCATTTTTACCAAATGTATAAGTGGCAATAAAGTTTAGGTTATGTCGTCTGTCAAATACAGGTGCATATTCATCAAAACCGTCCCATCTGACTACTTTCCCAAGTGAGTAGGCCATCCACAAGTACAACTTTTTTGTGGTATAGGTAAGTACAATATCTCCTCCCCATGCCCTTCCGTTTTCAACAATAAAATCTTTTTTAAGGACATCTGCAACTTGAGAATTTTCTGCATTGTCTTCAAATATTTTATTTCGATTGACATTGGTCATTTGCGAAAACAACTTGTAATATCCCTCTATATTCATTTTTAATTTTTTAGTCAGGTCTACTTCAAAACCGGTAACTGCATGCCAGGCTTTTTGAAGGCCGTTTTTAATGGGTTTTTCTGATCCATCCTGTAAGGTAAATTCAGAAGGGATGTTACTGGGTGCAGTAATGAATCCGTAGAACAAATTGACTACATCTTTATCTGAAGTGGTACTGGTAAAGTTTTGCGTGTAGTAGCCCCCGGCCACTTTTACTCTAAAAACATCTGTGATATTGTATTTACCACTAAACCTGGGCTCAACGGTCACTTGCCCGACAGATGAGTATGCCTGTACCCTAACACTTGGTTCCAATATTAATCGCTTGCTTTTAGAAACGTGGCGATAACTTGCATAAGCGCCGGCCTCTATTGTATTGTCATTTTGTTCTATCAATCGATTGGCTTCATTAAAGGTTCTGAACTCTGTTCTGAAAATATTAAATCCAAATCCATAATCTAATTTTGATTTTCTGGGTAGGTAGTAGGTGAAATCAAAGGCTAATTCTCCTCCAAAAATTCCAGACGTACGCGGTTCCAGATTTTCTTCTTCCAAACTGATATCATAACTGGAAAGATTAAACCGCCCTTTCATAAAAAGTTCAGAATTTTGCGGAACAAAAATAAAGTTGGTTCCTCCTCCAAAGCTTTGCCAATTCAAATTAGATACTGCCTGATACGTCACCTTATCATTAAAACTGAATCCAAAAACTGAAAACTTATTTGCCCCATCACCTTTGACTGTCAATTTTCCGTAAAGATCCCAAAAATTAAAGGGAAGCCCTTGAGAAACACCGTCTTCATTCTGATTGATATAAGGATATAACACTTTTGAAGTTTGCTCCAGTACAGAGGCTTTTCCTGAAACCACAAAAGAAACATTCTTTGCTTTTGACAAAGGCCCTTCCAATAAGAGGTTGGAAGTAAAAGGGGATACACCTACCGCTCCGGAGAATCGCTTAAAGTTTCCATCTCTGTAAGTAATATCCATGATAGAAGAGATTCTTCCTCCGTATTTTGCGTTAAATCCTCCGGTATAAATATCGGCAGATCTTATGAGGTCCGTTTCAAATACCGAGAAGAAACCGATACTGTGAAAAGGATTATAGATGGTCATTCCATCCAGTAATATTTTATTTTGGATAGGCGTTCCTCCTCTTACGTATACCTGTCCACCCTGATCACCTGTAGAGACAACTCCCGGTACGGTTTGAAAATATCCTGCAATATCCGATACCCCTCCGGTAACCGGCACCCGTAAAATATCTTTCTTTGTGATTTTTACCACCGAGGTTCCCGGATCAATTCTTTTGTTTTTGTCTTCATAAACCACCTCTATTTTATCCAATTGTTTTCCGGTCACCAATTCAACCTCTATTTCAAAAATTTTATCGGCTTCTACAACAATTTCTTGCGTGTAATCTGTGAACTGTGAGGCGGTTACCCGCAAGTTATACACCCCGGGCTCCACTTTAGGTATTGAAAACAGTCCATCAACATCTGTACTGGCAAACATTTCCAATTCTAAAATCACCACTTTAGCAAATGGTACTCCGTTACCGTCTTCATCACCTCTTATCACTCCCCTAACCGTTCCGGTTTGAGCAAATACAAGGTTTCCAAAAAATGTAACAACAAGTAGAAGTAATAGGTTACGGCGCATAGTTCCTTTAATTATCCCGCCAAAGATATAATTTTTAAAAGTATGGATGCTTTATTTTGAGGTCTGCTTATTTAAATGTGTAAAATCTTGAATAAGCGGTAAAATACGGTGGACGAAGTAGCTCAGTGCAGCAACTTATACAGCAATTCTTTCATTAATTCTGAATCGGGTGTTCCTGAATTACCTACGCCTTTTGAAAGTAAGTCATATTCACGCAACAAACTGAAATTTCGGGATATCATTTTGGCCGGATGTTTGCGTTTATGTGTCAGTAATTCTTTCGCCGGATAAGGATGAATTTTCAAGATACCTGCTAATTTCTGAGGGTCATTGGTTTTGGCAAAATGGGCTTTAAATAAACGTTGATAAAGGCCGTACAAACTTCCCATCACTACAGTGATATGTGTCGCTTTTGGGTTTTCCCCGAAGTATTTTATAATTTTATTTGCTTTGACAATATCTCTTTCCAGTACAGCATTTACTAACTCAAACACATTATAGTCTTTAGAAATACCAATGTGCATTTCAATGTGTTTTTCGTTGATTTGTTCTCCCTTTTTAAGAACAATAAACAATTTGTTGATTTCATTGATGATCCGCTCCAGGTTATTTCCTACATGTTCAGCAATCAGTGCGCAGGCTTTATCCGTAATTTGATAGCCGTTTTTCTTCACTTTATCATTGATCCAGGCAGCTAATTTGTAATCCTTAACGCCTTCAGATTCAAAAACCACGGCATTTTTCTTGAGTATTTTATAAATACGGGATCGTTTGTCCAGTTTTTTATACTTGTGCGCAAAAATCAAAATCGTTGATGGAGATGGGGATTCAAAATAATTTTCAAAGGTTTCCCACTGACTGGCTTTTTTATACTCCTGTGCTTCTTTTACAATGACCAGTTGATATTCACTCATCATAGGAAGCCTGCTTGCTGCATCTATCACATTGATCGGAGGGGTATCTTTTGCGTAAAGTATGGATTGATTGAAATCTTTCTCTCCTTCTTCCAAAATGGAATTGGCCGCATAATCGACAATCTCATCAATAAAATAAGGTTCTTCCCCATGCAAAAAGTAGATGGGATTGTATTTTTTCTCCTTGAGGTCTTTTAGAATTGCTTCGTAAGTCACGGATTAAAGTTACTTTTTTCTAAAGAAAATCCGAACAGGAACACCTTCTAAATTAAATCGGCTTCGCAATTGATTTTCAATGTACCTTTTATAAGAATCTTTAATGTACTGCGGTAAATTACAGAAAAACGCAAAGGAAGGGGCGTGTGTAGGCAGCATAGTGGCATACTTGATCTTGATATACTTCCCTTTGATAGAAGGCGGGGGATTATTCTTAATCACCTCTTCTACAAAATCATTCAATTTTGATGTTGAAATGCGCTGTATCCTGTTCTGATACACCTCCATTGCTTTTTCCAGTGTTTTGTGTAATCGCTGTTTGGTTATGGTAGAGGTAAAAATGATCGGCACATCATTGAAGGGAGCTAATTGTTCCCGTAGTTTTTCTTCATATTCTTTGGTAGAAGAGGTTTCCTTCTCTACCAAATCCCATTTATTGACCAGCACCACCACTCCTTTTTTATTTTTTTCGATCACATAAAAAATATTCAGGTCTTGTTTCTGAAGACCTTCTGTTGCGTCGATCATAAAAATGCATACATCTGAATTTTCAATGCTTCGGATAGAACGAACCACAGAATAAAACTCCAGATCTTCATGCACTTTACTTTTCTTTCGGATGCCGGCTGTGTCAATCAATTTGAAATCAAATCCAAAAAGTTGATAGCGGGAATCCACTGAGTCACGCGTGGTTCCGGAAATAGGTGTCACAATATTTCGCTCTTCACCGGTAATCGCATTAATAAATGAAGATTTTCCCACATTGGGTTTTCCTACCACAGAAATTCTCGGTAAACCCGAATCATCTTCCGGAGCACCTTCTTTAGAAAATTCTTTTATGAGGCTATCGAGCAATTCGCCGGAACCGCTTCCATTAATGGCTGATATATTAAACAATTCCCCAAATCCAAGGGAATAAAACTCAGCGGAATCATGTTGTAATATATGGTTGTCCACTTTGTTGGCACAGACAAAAACAGGTTTGTCAGAACGTCGCAAAAGGTCAGCTACTGATTCATCTAAATCTGTAATTCCTGTAGTGACATCTACTACAAAAAGGATCACAGAGGCTTCCTGAACCGCAATTTCTACTTGTTTCCGTATTTCTTCTTCAAAAATATCTTCAGAACCACGAACATATCCTCCGGTATCGATCACAGAAAACTCTTTCCCTCCCCATTCAGATGTTCCGTAAATACGATCTCTGGTAACTCCGCTCATCTGCTCAACAATTGCCGTCCGGCTTTTTGTGAGACGATTAAAAAGCGTGGATTTACCTACATTTGGCCTACCTACTATTGCTACTATATTTGACATCTTATATTTATCTTAATTCTTACTGATCAACAACTACATCCACTTTCACCCACTCCTTTAATACCCGTGTCGTTCCAGTTTTTTATCATCTTCACGCCAGTCTTTATCTACTTTCACAAAAAGTTCAAGATGAACCTTTTTATCGACAAAGCGCTGAATATCTTTTCTTGAATCAATACCTACCCGCTTTATCTTTTGCCCCTGATGACCTATAATTATTCCTTTTTGGGTTTTTCTCTCCACATAAATAATTGCCCTTATACGAATGATGTCTTCATCTTCCAGATACTCCTCCACTTCTACCTGCGTTGCATAAGGCACTTCTTTTTTATAATGCAAAAAAATCTTTTCACGGATCATTTCACTGATAAAAAACCGCATGGGCCGATCTGATATTTCTTCTTTTCCGTAATAAGGAGGGTTTTCAGGAACCAGTTCCAGTATTTTATTCCAGATGGGCTCAATGTTAAATCCCTCCAAAGCAGAAATCGGCAAAATTTCAGCATTGGGCAACTCTTCATGCCAACGCACCACTTTATCTTCTATCAGTTGCTGATCCCCTTTATCAATTTTATTGATCAATACCAAAATGGGGATGGCAGTTTTTTTTAAGCGCTCTAAAGTTGCCTGATGATTGACGCTTTTCTCATAAATATCGGTCACAAACAAGATAACATCTGCATCTTTCAGTGCCTTATTCACGCAGCCCATCATGCTTTCATGCAGCTTATAATGAGGATCAAGTATTCCGGGAGTATCAGAAAATACAATTTGATAATCCTCTTCATTCACAATCCCCAAAATTCGGTGACGGGTAGTTTGGGCTTTTGAGGTGATAATAGACAGTTTCTCCCCCACCAATTGATTCATCAAAGTTGACTTCCCGACATTGGGACTCCCTATTATATTTACAAAACCTGATTTGTGCGGCATTTCGGATACAAAACTAGTTAAAAAAGCAATCGGCGATTTTTATTTCACACCCTATTCATGTATATTCGACAAGTCATTATCTTAAAAAAGTCAATCAACATGAAAAATCACGAAGAATTTATGCGTCGCGCCATTGAAATGGGAAATCATGGAATGAGTAATAATCACGGAGGCCCTTTTGGTGCGATAGTGGTTAAAGATGGAAAAATCATAGCAGAAGGACACAATGAAGTCACCTCTTCTAACGATCCCACAGCCCATGCCGAAGTTGTCGCTATTCGTAAAGCCTGCAAAAAACTAAACAACTTTCAGTTGGACGACTGTATTATTTATACCTCATGCGAGCCTTGCCCCATGTGTTTGGGAGCCATTTACTGGGCCAGACCTAAACAAGTGTTCTTTGGCTGTAATAAAAATGATGCCGCCAAAATTGACTTTGATGACCAATTTATTTATGATGAAATTGAAAAAGATATTCAGGAAAGAGGCATCAAATTTATTCCGCTGCTGAGAGATGAAGCCCTTGGACTTTTTAACAAATGGAGAGATAAGGAAGATAAAACAGCTTATTAATACATGCTGACAGGCTATTTGAATTATGTAATCAGGCCACCAATATGCGCTTTACGTTAAAGTGTCACAAAGTTCGTTTGCTTCAACTAAACCCTTGCAGGGGTTTATTGACATTTTGCCCTGCAAGGCTAAGTTTCAGAAAACTCTCCTTTGCGTCAGCTATCACTTCAATCGCTGGTGGGTTGATGTGCACGATTTGCGCGCTTCATATAAAAAACAAAAATCAAGGCAAAAAACACTCCCCGATTTTGCTGCCTGCATTACGTTCATGCAAATAGTTAATTAATCTGGGTTTAGTTTATCTGCGTCCCATTTTTTAGGATTCGTGATAATGTATTCTGTAATATTTAAATAGGATGTATCATTCCGAATAATGTGTTCCCAATAATTTCGCTGCCACAATTTGCCATCAAACGGTTGCCAGCCCAATGTTTTTACCCCACGTATATATTCATTTGTTGTCATGGTTTTAAACCATTGTATTACCCGGTGTAGGGGCGAACCTACATGTTCGCCTAATATGGAATGTTCACCCAATGTAGAGGCAATCTTCTGCGATTGCCCTTTTTTATAATCTTTTTTATAATCAGGGCAGACACGTAGGTCTGCCCCTACGTTGTGAATAATGCAATGAAAATGGTTAGGCATTATTACCATGGTGTCACATTTTATATCGGGAAATTTATTTTCCAATTCGAAATACCATTTTTCAACCATTCGTCCCGGATTGTTTAATATCATTTTTTCATTTTGTATATGCCCAAATAAACATTGTCTATTTTGTAGGCAGATGGTAACAAAATATAATCCTTTCTTTGAATAATCATATCCTCTTAGGCGTATGCTACGTCTGCGGTCATTATTTGGGTTGTATTGGTTCATGTTCGCGGAAAGACTATTATTTTTTTATTCATTAACCTTCAACTCCCCACTCATCAATTTTGGCAATAGTGTATCCAATGTAGATCTTCTCGAATTTTGATGAATATAATGCGTAAACTGTGTACATAACTAACAAAAAAAACCGGAACAAGTCCGGTTTTTTTAGTAGCGGGGGCTGGACTCGAACCAACGACCTTCGGGTTATGAGCCCGACGAGCTACCGACTGCTCCACCCCGCAATATATTTTCAATCTTTCAATTCAAATTCTCTGCTCTCGAACCAACGTCCGTCAGCTGACGGATCCACCCCGCAATATATTTTTTTGGTTTTTTCATCAAAATTGAACTTTGTTTGTTCATTGAATAGTTAAACCTCAATGTTTTGCTTCAGCTTCCCTCGTTTGGGCGGACAAATATACGGAGAGTTCTACTCCTGAACAAACTTTTAAGAAATAAAATTCAAGCGATTTTCATTTCAGTACCTCCAAACCTTAAACCGGTATAAAAATCAAATTATTCGTTTATATCTATCTTTGTATTCACATTAAAAAAAGATACTATTAAGTCTATGAAATATTGTCCGCTTGTTGTTTTGTTCATTTTGGGATTAGGAGGCTGCAAAGAATCTGGCATTGATTCAGCGCAAATTGAAGAAGATACAGTAAAGATTGACTCTAACCACTGTGACTGTAATGTCCTTACCTTTGATAAAGACTACAACCATTTTTATCGTTTTGAACGACGGAAACCCTATACCGGTAAATGCGAAGCTTTTTATCCTGACGGAACATTAAAACTGGAAAAAAACTTTGTGGAAGGCAAGGTACACGGCAAAATGATCTCTTATCACGACAACGGACAGGTGCACGAAGAACAAGAGTTTAAAATGAATCTGCAAACCGGTGAACGGATTATTTATACAAAAAGCGGAAAAGTGAAGTTTCATGCCCTGTATAAAAACGGCAAACAAATAGAACTGATCGAATCTAACCCAATGTTAGAATTAGACGATTAGCTTCCGGTTCCAATTCGCTGGAAATCTCTCCCGGTAGGGTTTTCAAATACCGCTAATTCAAAGAATGGCACAGTTGACAACAAATGATCAAATATGTCTGCCATTACTTGTTCATATACCGGCCACTCTTTGGTTTTAGTAAACCCATAAATCTGAATGCCTACTCCCGTCTCAGTTGGTTTTAATTGCCGAACCATCAGTGTCATGTCCTGATTAATCCCTGCATGGTTTTTCATATATTGCATTACATAGTATCTGAAAATGCCCAGGTTTGTTTGATTGCGCCCGTTTACCAGTACTTTTTTATTCACTTTGTTATTGCGGTTAAATTCAGCAATTTCCGCTTCTTTTTGCTCAACATACTCACGGATCAGTTCAATCTCCCTGTATTTCTCCAGCATATCAGGCGTGCAGAAGGTAACGGAGGCAATTTGAATATTCACTCCGCGCATCAGCCTTCTGCCTCCCGATTCTTGCATTCCACGCCAGTTTTTAAAGGAATCAGAAATGAAAGAGTAGGTTGGAATTGTTGTGATTGTCAGGTCAAAATTCTGCACTTTGACCGTGGTTAAATTGATCTCCAGCACATCACCATCTGCGCCAAACCTTTCCATGGTCACCCAGTCGCCGATTCGTACCATATCATTGGCCGCTAACTGAATGCTGCCCACAAATCCCAAAATGGTATCCTTAAAAACTAACAAAATAACCGCGGTCAGCGCACCCATGGAGGTCAGAATCACCATTAAATTTATCTTGAATGCCACTGAGATTATTAAAATGGAAAGGATAATACCAACGATTATCTTTCCCAATTGAAAAAAGGAAGCAATCGGTTTGTCACTCAATTTAGGCCGTTCTTCCAACACATCTCGTGCTGTATTTAAAAAACGCATTAAGATGAGCATGATCACAAAAGTGATCGTCACATTGGTAACGCGAATTCCAAAATCGGCAATCCGTGGAAACGAATAGAAAATAAGGCGCATGAAGTTATCCATCAATAACAGCGGCGCCAGGTGTGCTAAAGCAGAAAAAAAGTTGTTTTTTACCAAATAATCATCCCACTTCGTTTTGGTTTTTTCTGCAAATGAATGGATGATCTGAATTAAAATTTTCCGCGTCAACCACCATAAAATGAAACTGATTCCGGCCACAAGGATGAAAAATGCCGCAGTCCTGGCATAAACCAAGGACGTATTTTCGAGTCCCCAATCAGACAACAGTCCGTTGGCAGATTCAACAATCTCATGCGTCTGCAGATCAAGGCGACTAAAATGAATACTGTCTTGTTTTGCTAAAGTATCTACTAAAACCGGATCTTGTAATGCCATGAATTTTTAATTTTGGATCAAAAATAAGAAGATTTTACTAGTGAGCAGATTCGATTAGGGGATTATACATCATTATGGCATGATTTTCAGTCACTAGCTCCTCTTTTATTTCTGTCGTTAATTGATTCTTTATCCGTCTCCAAATCTGATTGTGTCTTGTGAATCCTCCCCACCATTGCTGTTTAAATTGATGGTTGGATTCAAAGACTTCATAACTTTGTTGAACCGGAAAAGTAGCGGAAATATTTCCATTTAGATATTCCTTATCCAGCCACAAATTGATTTGAAAAGTATTTCTCGTTTCATTTTTGATTTGAAGATCAATATAATTGTATGATAATGTAGCTCCA
Source organism: Crocinitomicaceae bacterium (assembly GCA_040880585.1). Lineage (GTDB taxonomy): Bacteria > Bacteroidota > Bacteroidia > Flavobacteriales_D > Crocinitomicaceae > Paracrocinitomix. The sequence continues at coordinate 36,397 of JBBDID010000016.1, forward strand.
CTGCCAAAAGGTAATTTGCGATTTACATCCGGAAAGACATCATAACTGTGCCGCCAGCGCTGAGTTACGGTTAGTGGCGTATGCAGAGCCATCCAATAAATCAAGTTTCCAAGCTGACACAGGCCGCCACCAATACCTTTTTCAACATTTCCATTACTCAAGGTCATTCCATCTAAATATCCCTTGGATTTTGTTGGCCTACCAACCAACTTCCAAAACGAAAAGGTTTGGCCGGGTTCAATGATAATCCCATTCAAATTGGCAATTGCTAAGCGTAGATTCACAATTTTATTTTGCTGAAGATACATGTCGACATTCTTCAGTTTTCTCAAAAGAAAGGATTGATGGCTGATCATTTCATGAGAAAGTGGAGCCAGATCAATTTCATGGGTGTAAGTTTCCTTGTTTGCCATCCACTCCCACTTTCTTTTCAAGCAATAATACTCCTTCCCCAATTTTTTTCTGATATCACTTCTTTTCCTTGGCTCTTCTACTTGTTGCATAACGTTTTTTATTTCAACTTAGTCGTTTTCTTGAAGTTACAGAATATGATCAAAGCAATTTTAAGCCTTTATTTATTTTACGATATGGTGCATCAATTATTTGTTATTTTGTAATCTTTAAATTGAGTTTGAAATGAGAAAATGGTTTCGGTCGTTATGGATTTTAGGTGTGGGAACATTAATTATTTTTCCTTTACTTGCCTGGCCGTTTTGGTATTTTTCTGACACTTCAATCTCAGAGGTTTTTCATATCCAGCAAAAAGAGTTGTATTCTATTCCCACTTTCTTATCTGCCGGAATTTTATTTGGTTTGCTGATGATCTGGCTAACAGAGTTACCTTACTTTGAAAAAGCACTATCCCGATACAAAAATCTGTTGAGCAATTTTAAGATCAATCGGTTTCATGTTATTTTCTTATCAATTTGTGCCGGTGTAGGAGAAGAAATATTTTTCAGGGGAGCACTACAACCACTTTTAGGAATTGTTCCAACAGCGATCTTTTTTGTTGCCATCCATGGTTATTTTTCAATCAAAGAACACAAAGTGAACCTTTTTGCTCTTTTCCTCACTTTATTTATCATTTTTTTGGGATGGGGTGCCAGAGAGTTTAGTTTATGGCACGCCATTGCAGGGCATTTTAGTTATGATCTGGTTTTACTGGCGTATTACCGAAAAACAGCTTAAAATTTCTTTCGGATGATTTTTTGGGTAGGGGTTACTTCAAATTTATCTTCTATTATCAATTCTTTGGGTGCGTGATGACGCGGTAAAGAAGCTTTGGCATCTTCCAAAATTTCATCATTTCCGGGGTCTCCTTCTACCACCAACACCGCTACTTCACCGTATTTCTCATCTTTTTTTGACGTCACATAAAAACGATTGTCAGGCAGTAGATGTGCGATCATTTTCTCAGCTTTTTCAGGGTGAATTTTTACCCCGCCGGAATTGATCACATTGTCCAAACGTCCTCTCCATTTAAAAGTTTGGTGATCTATGTAATCGATTACATCATTGGTAAAAAGTAATTCCTCTACGATATCGTTGGGTCGAATCACCAGGCATGATTCATCATCTACAGCAATGCTATAATTACTCAGGCATTTGTATATGGGAGTGCCAATTTTTCGCAAAGCAAAATGGGTAATGGTCTCTGTCATTCCGAAAGAAGCAAATATCTTCGCTTTCAATCCTAACAATTCATTTTCCAAATCCGGTTCAAGAGGAGCCCCTCCAATGATGATGTGTTGGATAGAATTCAGCCGGGCTGTACTTTTTTCATCTTTTATGATTTCTACGATCTGAGAAGGAACAAATGCTCCGAAATAAATCGCTGTATCCGGTATATTTTTCAGTGGATTTCCTTGCAAAGGAGCAACAGCCAGTTTCATTTCATATTCAATGGCACGTACGATCATTAATTTTCCGGCGATATAAAGGGGAGATAAATTCAACAGAGCGGTTTGCCCTTTTTTAAATAGAAAAAATCGCCCCGTAGCTCTTGCTGCAGCTCGTACGCGCTTCTTTTTTAGACGCAGTGTTTTAGGGTCGGCTGTGGTACCGGAAGTGGTTACTTCAATGTAATCCTCATCATTATTCCACTCCTCAATAAATGCCTTGATATCGTGTAAGTAATCCTCCGATATATCGTCTAGTAAAATAAAATCATCAAGCATTGTGGAACAATTTTTGTTCTCATAAATGTAACACAAAAGAAAGAAACTTAATTATAAATCAACAGTAATCACAGATGAAAACGAAATTAATCAGCTTAATTCTGATCGCAGCCGGATGTTTTAGTTTTACCTTGAGTAACCTCACTTCCTCTTCAACAGAGAAAGAAGTTTTCGAAAAAAAAGATAAGGGTATTACCTTTTTTGAAGGCAATTGGGAAGAGGCATTGGAAAAAGCAAAGGAAGAAGATAAACTGATCTTTTTGGATGCTTACGCCTCCTGGTGTGGCCCTTGTAAGTTGATGGCTAAAAATACTTTCACCGATCAAAAAATAGGTGATTATTTTAATGCCCATTTTATCAACTTTAAAATGGATATGGAAAAAGATCCGCAAGGACCAAGGTTGAGTAAAAAACTTGCTTTATCGGCTTATCCCAGTCTATTTTTTATCGATAAAAATGAATCGGTTGTTCATTCCGGAATCGGGTATTTACAAGCTGAACAATTAATGGAGTTGGGGCAGCAGGCAGAGAATAAATAGTCGTTCCTTAAAAAACGAGTTTTTTATTTCTCTCCAAGAAGAAAGACAAAA
>JBBDID010000017.1:0-10458 GCA_040880585.1 Crocinitomicaceae bacterium
AAATACTTCTATTGATGCGGTAACTTATGAATGGGACTTTGGAGATAATACTCCAGGTTCAACAGAGTTTGAACCAACACATTTCTTCCCGGATTGGGTTGATGGTGAAGCTAATTTTAATGTTACGTTAGTTGCATATAATGAACTAGGATGTCCTGATACAGCAAATCATGTGATTACTGTTGAGGATATACTGATCTTCTATGTGCCTAATGTATTCACACCAGACGGTGATAATATCAACAATACCTTCTTCCCGGTATTCACAGCAGGTTTTGATTACTATGATTATCACCTGATGATCTTCAACAGATGGGGTGAAGTGGTATTTGAATCGTACAACTCAGATGTAGGATGGGATGGTACCTACGGAGACGGAGGCCTTGTGCAAGACGGTGTCTATATCTGGCAGATTAAATTTGGAGAAACCGGAACCGATAAAAAACGAACCGTTAGAGGTCATGTGACAGTCTTGAAGTAGGAAAAAACAATAAAAAAGAGAAGGAAGTTAAACTTCCTTCTCTTTTTTTAGGACTTCAATAATATCAAGATTTAATTTTGTTGAGTATAGTTTAATACAGAGTTAAATTTTTGTGAATGAAAAAAATGAAGTAAATTTGATTTATTAGGTATTCAAGAAATGAATTGATCACAGGAGATTTAATTATAAAAAATTGAATTGCATTTTACAAAGGCGGTCGGTTCGAAGCAAATTAGAATGAAAGATTTTTTAAGTCTTATATTTTCTGTGCTATTGGCCAACATTTTGGTGGCTCAGAGTACAGATGTTGTTATGAATGCCGGTACTAACGGCACAACAGTTAATACTTGTTTAGGGGGATTGTATGATTCCGGAGGTACAGGAGCCAATGCGCCATATCAAAATAATGAAAGTTATGTCATAACTGTATGCCCTGACGTTCCTGGTGATTTTATGACAATACAATGGACGGTATTTAATCTGGACTGTACGGATAATGTGCCTGGTGCCGGAACAGATGCAGATAATATTACTATATATGACGGAGATAATACGGGAGCCCCTACTTTGGGAACGTATTTCTGTGGGGATCTTCAACCCGGGGATATTTTTGGTGCTACTCCGGCAAATCCAACGGGTTGTTTGACGATAGAGTTTAATTCAAATGCAAACGGGACAGGAGATTTTAATGCTCAGCTTTCTTGTGAAACCCCCTGTGATCCACCAACAGCTGCTGGAGAAATTGTTAGTGGTACTACTCCTGATTCAATTGCTATATGCGTGGGGGATCAAGTTACTTTTCAGGATGCGGGTTCAACGCCCGGACCTTCTGGATTGTTTACACTTGAAAAATGGGTTTGGAAGTGGTTTGATGGCACACCAAATGACACCCTTTTGAATCCGGGGCAAGTTTCTCACATCTTTGACACGCCGGGGCAATATGTTATACAATTAGTAGTGATTGATGATAATGATTGTGTAAACATGAATGCTACTGACATTCAGGTTTTTGTTTCGACATACCCTAGTTTTGATCCTTTTCCATCAGATACGACGATTTGTGATGGGGCATCTTTAGATTTAAATGCGACACCTGATCAGTATGAAGTAGAGTGGTCGGGATTTCCACTTAATGTAACAATAGATGATAACTGTATGGAAGATCTTACCGGTATTGTTCAACCAACCCCCATGACAATTACCGGCTATGATCCCGCAATTTCTTTAGATAATACAAATCCTGACGTATTGAGTATTTGTGTAGAAATAGAACATTCATATCTGGGAGATTTTGTACTTCAGGTGCAGTGTCCTACAGGGCAGATTATGACATTGCATCAACAAGGAGGAGGAGGAACGTACTTAGGGGTTCCTGAAGACTATCAGATTGACTGTTCAGATCCCTCTACCTTTGGTGTGCCTTATCAATATTGTTTTACAGAAACGGCTACAGAAACCTGGGTTCAGGCGGCAGTATCCAATACAACTATACCAGCGGGGGATTATTTACCCATTGATCCATTAGGCTTTGCTGCATTAGATGGTTGTCCGATAAATGGACAATGGAATATATTATTTACTGATCTATGGGGAGCGGATGACGGTTCCCTTCCGTCCTGGTCGATTAATTTTGATCCGGCTTTGGATCCTCCTGTTACTACTTATACACCAGACATTGGTACAGGCAGTGATTCATCTTATTGGGATCTAACAGCTGCAGGAATAATTTCTTCAAGTGCTGATGCTAATTCTATTACAGTAGCGCCTCCTGTCGGGGTCAATACGTATACTTATACTGTTGTGAATGATTTTGGTTGTTCATACGATACAACTGTAAATGTAACTGTGACAGCGAATGCCCCAATTGATGCCGGGCCCGATACAACCTTATGTCCGGGAGAGGTTGCTGTTATTGGGCCAAGTGGTGCGGGCGGTGCTTCATGCGATTATGTTTTGGAGTTGGTGGATAGCTGGGGTGACGGTTGGAATGGAAACACGATAGACATTTATATCAATGGAGTACCAACAAATTATACTGCAGCTGGAACCGGTTCAACATTTATTATTTCGGTCAATCATGGTGATCAAATAGATTTGCAGTGGAATGCTTCTGGTAATTGGCAATCTGAATGTGAAATTTATTTTTATGACGCAAATGGAAATTTGATCCACTCAGATGGTACAGGTTTTACTACACCAAGTACCAATATGTTTAATTTTACAGCTGATTGTTATGGTGGATTGGAATTTAGCTGGATACCTGATAATGGTTCTCTGAATGATGTAACGATACCCAACCCTACGCTCACGGCTCCTGCTACAACTACCACTTATACTTTGACGGCTAATCCCGTTGGGTTTCCGGCCTGTTCGGTTTCTGATGATATGGTAGTGAATATAGGCGGATCAGTTGTTGCGGATGTCGCTCCTCCGGTTTCTTTTTGCTTTGAAGGACCTCCGGAAGACCTTATTAATCATTTAATCAATCCTACTTTGGGGGGCACATGGTACAACCCTATGGGGCAAATGATAACTATGCCAAACTCACCGGACACCATGTATAATGGTGTTTACGAATATCATAGAGATAGTTTATGTTATCAGTTAGTAACAGAAATTGATGTGACGATTATTCAACTTACCGGTACTTCAATTTCATTACCAAGTGATTGTAACGCTTGTAATGGTTCTATTGAATTGGACTCTCCTAACGGGCAAACGCCTCTTTTATTTAGTGATGACGGAGGTCTCACTTTTGGATTAAATAATACTTTTACAGCTCTGTGTGGGGGTACAACAGGTACAGGAGGCACAACTACTTATACTATGATTATAGAGGACGCCATGGGTTGTATCGTTGAAGTGACAGATTCTGTGACTGATACAAATCTCCCAACGGTTGATCCTCCGGTGGTAACAGATGCTAGTTGTAATAATGGTTGTGATGGTGAAATTAATATTAGTGGAACAAATCTGACAGAATATTCAGTAGACAATGGAAACACCTTTCAGGCTAATTCTGCTTTCAATGGTCTTTGTCCGGGAATTTATGCTGTTGTTGTTGACAATGGTTTTGGATGCCAGGCCACAGAGACAGCGGTGATCAACGAGCCACCTGCAATTCAAATAACTAATATTTCAGGCCCTTTATCAGTTTGCCCGGGAGCCACTGAGACGTATACTGTAACAGGAATAAATGATCAGGGACAGGTGAATTATAATTGGGTAGATGGGCAAGGAAATTTGCTCGGTACGGGAAACCCAATTGATATTACATTTGTAAACGCTACACAAATTTGCGTTGAGATGAGTGATGATTGCCCAACTACTGTGAGCGAATGTATCACTGTAGGAATGAGTGAAAAAGTATACCCTTCTCTTTTTCCAGACATCACTTCAGCTTGCCTGAAAGATACGGTTGAAGTATTTTTTCAGAATACTTCAACACCGGCCGCTAATATCGCTACAACTCAATGGAATTTTTCAGATGGAGGGTCTACCATATCTACGGATGCTACTCACACCTTTAACTCGGTTGGCTTATTTGATGTTTCTATGACCATTACCACTACTGGGGGCTGTGTTTACGACACCACTTTTGTTGATCTGATTGAAGTGTTTGACCATCCTGAGGCAGAATTCACCTACAATCCAAATCCTGCTGATGTCAACAATACAGAAATTAATTTTGTTGATGGTTCTTCGGATGATGTAACAGCATGGAACTGGCAGTTTGGTTCTGTCGCCTTGCCGGGCTCTTCAACTGTTCAGCATCCTACAGTAGTATTCCCTGAATTTGTTCCGGGAAATTACCCTGTAACCCTAACTGTTTGGGATGATAATGCATGTTGGGATGAAACGTCTCATGTGGTGATTATCTCCAATGATGTAACGATTTACGCTCCTAACATATTTACTCCTGACGGTGATGAATATAATGAAGGGTGGAAAATATATATTCATGGGATCGATATTTACGATTTCCATCTTATGATATTTAATCGCTGGGGAGAAACGGTTTGGGAATCCTATAATCCGATTGGTGTTTGGAACGGACGTTATGGTAGCGGTGGAGTGGTTCAGGATGGTACTTATGTTTGGGTGTTAGAAGCTAAAGATTCATTTACAGATAAAAGATATGAATTCAATGGTCATGTGACGGTGTTGAAGTAGTACAATAAACACTTATTTTAATCCCGACTTTCATTTTGATTGTCGGGATTTTTTAATTTTGGACTTTTAATCAAATGGTAGAAATGGTAAAATGGATCGGTGAGAGAATAAGTACAGAAGATCACGAGAAAGCAACAACAGTTGTTATTTTACCAAAGCGGGTAAAATGGAAAGAAGTTCTGTTAGTCTTGTGGGTGATTGGTTTTAGTTTTGCCGGTTTCTATATGATTTACCTTTTGTTTTTTGGTGGTATAAGTGATTTAGCGGTGGGGGAAAACTTTGACCAGGAAATCAGAGAACAACAGAAAATCTACTTAATGATTTTCATTGCTTTTTGGGCTTATTTTGAGTTTTTAACGGTGAGAACTACCCTCTGGTATATCTTTGGAAAAGAATTACTCATGATTGATTCTGAAGCGCTTTCGGTTAAAAAGTCAATTTTTGGCTACGGAAAAGCCAATCGTTATTTTTTTGAGAACATTAAAAAATTGAGATTTGAAAAGGCTGACCCAACATCTTTGAACAATTATTTATCCAATGCTTATTGGTCAGTGGGAACAGAGAACATTAAGTTTGAATACATGGGGAAAACTAAATCATTTGGAAGAAGAGTAGAGCAAAAGGAGGCAATACTTTTGACTCGATTTATTCAAAATCGTATTAAGAAGTGGAGAAAAAATTAAGTGGATGAACTGATTTTATAAACACTGGTTTTAACCCTTTTCGTTGGAACTCCTTCCAAATCTTCAGACAAGATCAATTGACTTGTTTCTTTCTGATCAAAAACTTCATCTATTCCTTTGATTAAAGCTACCGGTACTTTTTTGTCAATAAGTGTTTTGTATAATGTTTCTGCACTCCACTTCAACACTTCCTGAGCAATTACAGACTCAAGTTCAGATCGATTTTTTAGTCGATTTTGATTGTTTGAAAATTGGTCGGAGATTTCTAGTTGAAGCAGTTCAAAGAGAGTGTTAAATTGACTATCACTTCCAATAGCAAAAACCATTAACTTTTTATCCCGGGTCTTAAATATTTCTCCATAAGGGGCGATATTAGGATGCTTACTGCCAATACGAAGGGGGAGCTGTCCAGTCATTAAATAGTTAGAAGCTTGATTTGCTAGAGAAGCAATGGCTGAATCAAAAAGAGAAACTTCAACATGATAAGCTTTTTTGTTGATATTTCGCTCTAATAATGCTTCCAAAATTCCTTCTTTAAGCTGGTGTCCCGCAAAAAGATCAATAAAAGCAACCGGCATTTTCACGGGACCTGAATCTTCTGTTCCATTGATGGACATAAACCCCGTCTCAGCCTGAAGTATAAGATCATAAGCAAGACGTTCATTGTTTTTCCCAAATCCACTTATTTCACCGTGAATGATTTGCGGATTAATTTCAGAAACCTGTTTAAAATTAAGTCCGAACTTTTGTGCATCTCCGCTTTTGAAGTTGGTGATCAAAATATCAGCTGTCCCTATCTCTTTTTTTAATACTGCAAGCTCATTCTCATTTGTCAGATCGAGAAAAATGTGTTGTTTTCCCCAGTTCACTGAACAGAAATAGGCAGAGAGAGATGCCTTTTTATCCTCTGCGGGTAATTTCCAGCTTCGTGTAATATCTCCTCCTGATCGCTTATTTTCAATTTTGAGAACGGTACTTCCACGTTCTGCAAAATACATACCTACTGATGGACCGGCAAGTACAGAGGCGACCTCAATAACTTTAAGATTTGAGAGATAGTTTTTCATGATTCAAATGTAATTTAAATCTATACAGTACTTTTCAACTTTTGATGTTTTATCCATATAGGATTGACACAAATAACTAAAAATTAACCCAATCAGTAAATTAATCAATAATATAAAATGAAAGATATAGAGAGGTCAGGTAATCCCTCAAAATTTGTATTTTTGAGCCTGAAAAAAACTCAATCAAACTTATGTCAGATACCAAAAGATTGACAACAGAAGAGAAAGCACTTCAAATTAATCTGGAACCGGATATTTATGGATCTTTTGCAGAGATTGGTGCCGGTCAGGAAGTGGCGGCTAATTTTTTTAAAGCGGGGGGATCTTCAGGAACAATCGCCTATACACATTCAGCGTATGACATGAAAGTAAGTGATAGCATGTATGGAGAAACCACTAGGTATGTGTGTGAAGACCGTTTGCTGCAAATGTTGGATAAGGAGTACAAAACCATGCAAGAAACCCTGCGTGAAAAACAAAAGGAAAGTCGTTTTTTTGCGTTTGCCAATACTGTTGAATCACTGAATTACCACAAGACCAACCAAGGTCATGGATGGATAGGTTTAAAAATGCAGTTAGAATTAGGGCAAGCACCCAGCGATATTATAATCCATATTAAGATGCATGACCAAAGCCATAAGCGACAACAAGAGGCCTTGGGAATACTCGGTGTAAACTTGATACATGCAGCATATTTTGATCGCGATACCATAGATGACTTTTTAGAGGCTTTAACGCACCGTCTTCCAAGAGATAGGGTAGAGATTGATATGATCCGGGTTTCAGGCCCTAATTTTGAGCATATAGATAATAGAATAATTGCCCTGAATTTAGTAAAGAATGGTCTGACAGATGCGACTATGTTTGATCAAACCGGAGCGGTGCTTCAGCCCAGAACGGCTTTGTATAAAAAAAATGTATTGTTGATGCGGGGAAGGTTTCGTCCTATGACAAAAGTACATGTAGATGTCATTGAAGAGGGAACTAAGCTATATGTTAATGAAGAGGATGTAGAAGAGGAGAACATGATTATTTTGTTGGAACTTACCTTGAAAGATTTAACGGCTAACGGAAAAATATCAGATAAAGATTTTGTGGATCGTGCTGAATTGCTTTGTTCTATGGGATATACAGTGATGATTTCTAATTATCTCAAACATTATAAGATGATTGAATATCTATCTTCTATAACCAGGGGTAAAAAAATAGGAGTGTTGTTGGGGATCTATAACCTGCAAACCATTTTTGACGAAAAGTATTATGACAACTTAAACGGAGGTTTGTTAGAAGCATTTGGCCGTGGATTTGGACACAACATTAAAATGTATGCCTATCCGGCACTAAATCCTTTAACAAATGAGTTGTACTCGGTTGAAAATTTTGAAATCCCTGATTACTTGAGAGGGTTGTTAGATTATATGTTGAAAACAAACAAACTAACCGCCTTTGACAGCTATGATAAAAGTTTACTCCATATCCAGTCAGATGATGTATTGGCCAAGATCAAAAAAGGAGAAAAGGACTGGGAGAATGATGTACCTGAAAGTGTAATGAAGGCGATTAAATTTTACAATCTTTTTGGTTATCATGAACAGACCAAAAAAGAATTGGTAGATAGCTTCAAGGATGAATAATGCGGGTTAATGAATGGTATTCACCAGTTGTCCCATTTCATATTTTTCTATGTAAAGCGTTGAACCGTCACGCTTGTAGTAGATACTACGTCCGTTTAGAACACCGTTTTTGTAATGATGAGTCATATACACTTGGTTTGATTCAGGATAACGCTCCTCACAACTCCCCGTATAGGGGATTCCATCCAATAAATATCGATTTGGGGCATTGGGAATAGTGGCTTCTATTTTTTCTAATTCACTACAATCCACATTTAACACCTCATTTTCTCCGGATCGCTTTTTGTTGCCTTCTTTATAAATTTCTTCAAACAATACTTCACCGGATCGGTCATAATAGATCACTTTTCCGTGAATTTTACCGCTCAAAATGTTCTTTTCAATGTATTTATCTTCTGTATTGGGGTAATACTCCACACAAACGCCGGTATAAAGGCTGTCATTAAGGGAATAAATTCCTGAAGAGTCGGTGACTAATTCATTACAGAAGCAGTGATTCAATTCATCACTTTGCATCAATGAACCGGAATCTGTTTGAATTTCTGAGCTTTCTTCTGTTCCGCAAGCAAATAAAAAGGCAACGATAAAAATTAGACCAACTTCTCTCATGAAATAACATTGATTACGCGTAAAAACCGTTTTACATAACCACTAGAATAATATCGGGTTATGGTGACGCCAAAATGCTTTTTTGAAGAGGAACTATGTATAAAATCCAATTCTCCGGCTTCATTTTTTAATACAATGCCTAGGTGACCTACTTTGCGTTTTGTAGCATCAGTCCCTGTAAATAGGATAATATCTCCCGGTAAGGAGGCCTCTAATGCTACTTTTTCTCCAATTCCCTCATAAGCAGAGCTGGATCTTGAAACGGTAATCCCAAACTGTTTAAAAACAAAGTAAACGAAACCTGAACAATCAAAACCATCTTTTGTTGCTCCGCCCCATTTATAGGGAATTCCAATAAAGTTTTGAGCAAAACTTGTAATACTATCCCTAAAACATTTTTCTTCAGGATTTAAATTTTCCGGACGATTATCCCAATCAGCTGCTGCTTTGCCAGAGATCGCAAATACAGAAGAGATAAAAAATAGGATTAAGATTCGTCTCATAATAAATACAAAATTAATATGTTTTATAACTTTATAAAAATTAAAAGTTACAATGTCAAAAATCAAGAATGCACAATTGCGTTATCGGGTGATAGATCGTTCGCTTCGAAATCAATACAACCCATATCCTTCAAAAGAAGATTTAAGACAGGCATGTGAAGAAGCTATTTTTGGAAGCACTTCAGGTTCTGATATTTGTGACTCAACTATTGAAAAAGATATGTTTGCCATGCGTATAGAGTTTGACGCCCCTATCAAGTATAGCAAAAGAGATAGGGGATATTATTATGAAGATGAAAATTACAGTATTGATAAAATTCCCTTATCGGAGAATGACATTGAGGCCATAAAGTTTGCCACCAACACGCTTATGCAGTTCCGGGATGTAAGCATTTTTAAGCAGTTTGGATTTGCGATTGACAAAATATTTGATCGGGTACATATTTCCAATAATCCCACAGATGAATCGGTTGAAAATTTTGTGCAGTTTGAAGCGCATCCGAACATTTCTGGCAGCGAGATGTTACCCGACTTACTTAAAGCGATCAAAGAAAAACGAATGGTTAATTTTGGGTACAGTTCTTTTATTACCGGGAAGTTTAAAGAGCGTAGTGCCTTACCTTTATTGCTGAAAGAATATAGAAACCGTTGGTATTTGATCAGTTATGTTCCTCAGAAACAAAAAATCATCACTTTTGGGCTGGATAGAATGTCTGATTTACGAGTAACAGATGAACATTTTTTAAATTCCTTTGATTTTGATCCGGATAATTATTTTGAACATTCAATTGGCATCACTGCCAATGATGAAGCTCCGGTAGAGGTGGTAATCAAGGTAGAGAAGATCGGTTCAAAATACCTTCAATCTCAACCTTTACATAAAAGTCAGGAATTAGTAAGAGAGGGAAAAAATCGAGATAAATTTAAATTGAAAGTATTGATTTCCGAAGAGCTCAAACGCACCATTTTGTCGTACGGATCACAAATTGAAGTAATTGCACCGGATTCACTAAGATCTGATATTCAAAACACCATTCACGCTATGAATGAAAATTACGGTTAACAGAGTTTTTTAGAGATCGTTCTATTTCTTTTTAGTACTTTTGTGGCGGGTAAGTCCCGTACGACTAGCTCCTACTGAATCCCCCAGGACAGGAATGTAGCAAGGGTAGGTGGTTGTAGCGGTGCGATACGGGTAGCTTACCCACTTTTTTTCTTTTTTATCCCCTTGAGTTTATTGCGTTTCTATGTTGTGAAAATTCTGCTTTGAAGTTTCGCACTTCCAGCATTTGTTTTGTCCTCGACGTA
>JBBDID010000017.1:10558-38047 GCA_040880585.1 Crocinitomicaceae bacterium
GCTAAGGCTACGCCTGCGGATCCAAATGCTGTTCAGCACAAAACTTCTTTGCATAATTTCCCCACCATGAACGAAACCCAATAAACTCAAGGGGATTTTTGTTTTTTATTTTGTAAAAATGCTGCTTTGAAATTCGGCACTTCCATCATTTGTTTCGTCCTCGACGTAGCTAAGGCTACGCCTGCGGATCCAAATGCTGTTCAGCACAAAACTTCTTTGCATAGTAGTGAATTCAAGATAAAATTGAACATAGAAATAATATCGTTTAAAATTTAATTATTTCTGTTGAAAACATTTTCTCAGACCACTACTACATCCTCTTATATTTGTACTGAACCAAATTGTACAAAATGAAATTTTTTATAGATACCGCCAATTTAGATGAAATCAGAGAAGCAAATGATCTGGGAATTTTAGATGGAGTGACCACTAATCCTTCGTTAATGGCGAAAGAAGGCATTACAGGAAAAGATAATATTCTAAAGCATTATGTTGATATCTGCAAGATCGTAGATGGAGACGTAAGTGCTGAAGTGATCGCCACCGATTTTGACGGGATGGTCAAAGAAGGAGAACTTCTGGCTGATTTGCATGAAAATATTGTAGTAAAAATACCCATGATCAAAGATGGTATCAAAGCGATTAAATACTTTACCGATAAAGGAATAAAAACAAACTGTACATTGGTATTCAGCTCTGGCCAGGCAATTTTGGCAGCAAAAGCCGGAGCAACCTATCTTTCTCCTTTTGTTGGACGTTTGGATGATATTTCTTCTGATGGAATAGCGTTGATTGCAGAAATTAGGGAAATCTATGACAATTACCTCTTTGAAACGCAAATTTTAGCGGCTTCTATCAGACACACCATGCACGTGATTGAATGTGCAAGAATTGGAGCAGATGTTATGACGGGACCTTTGAGTTCTATCATGGGCTTATTAAAGCACCCACTTACCGATAGTGGATTAGAAAAGTTCTTGGCAGATTATAACAAAGGAAATCAGTAAAGGTCATCCAATGAAAAGAATGAAGCCGGTTGCTGAATAGTAATCGGCTTTTTGTTTGTGCTTAATAGCAAGATAGGTTATTAATAATGATTATATATTGACGATTAATCATTTAATCAATCAATCCCAAACAAACCTTCAAACGAATAATTTTTCTAACTGAAGCGTAAACCTGCTGTTTAAATTGCGGATTATTTTGAACTTCACCAAGAATATCAAACAGGGCTTTTTCCTCATTCACCGGCATTAAAATCAAATCACATCCCGCTTGGGCGGCTTTCAGTTCACAATTTGGAATGGATACCACTCCACCCATATTCATGGCGTCGGTGACTACAAGTCCCTTGAAGTTCATTTTGTTTTTCAATAGCTCAGTAACGATTTTTTCAGAAACTGAAGCGGGCAGATCATTTGTGTTGTATTTATCATTGTTTTTAATGGCGATATGCGCCACCATAATCGACAGAACTCCAGCCTCTATTAAAGGAATATAATTCTCCACTTCTCGCATTTTTCCGTCAATATACACGAGTTTTTTATGGGTATCTCCAATCACGTAACCATGACCGGGAAAATGCTTCGCAGTGGCTACAATTCCTTGATCTTGTGTTTCTTCAATAAAAATACGTGACCAGATGCGTGCCGTATCCGCATTATTTCCAAAAGCGCGGTAAGAAATAACTTCATTAGGAGACATATCTACTACCGGGGCATAATTGTAATTTATTCCGATATCCTTCAGGTCTTTGCAGATAGAAAGGGCAAATTTTTTAACTTCCTCCCTGTCGATCATCAGGTTTGCTTTTTTGACAGGGGAGCAGTTTTTTATTTTATAACCAATGAGGCTAGGTTCTGCATCTGCCGAGTAGAGCATGGGCAACCCCTTACTTTTTTCATTTAAGGCGTTGAATTCTTGCACCATTTCAGTAAAGCCTTCTTTTGTTCCATTCAGTAGCAAAATACCGCCAATATATTTTTTTGCTATGAGCTGTTGGAGGTGTTCTTGAGGTTTGCCCAATCTTCCTGCTGCAGGAATGATCATCTGCCCAACACGACTCGTATCACTGAGGGACTCAAATATACTGTCCGTTTTTTGTTCTAAACGAGCGTCATACTTAAAAAAATCAGACAGATTATAGTCTTGACCATAGCTAAATGTACAAAAGCAGATCAAGAGGGGAAATAATGTAAGATTCATTCTTTTCATAATAAGATCAAAAAAAAATCCGGGCTCAGCAAAGCAGAGACCAGATTCAATTATTTGTGTTTAAGTACTGTTTAATTTCCCAAGATTTTCACAACCGTTCTACGGTTCTTTTGATGCGCATCATTCTTAGCTTTTCTTCCTTTGAGTTGGTCAATTTCTGCATCAGAAATTTCAGGTTGTGATTCTCCGTAGCCCTTCACTTTTATTCGGGATGCATCCACTCCTTTTTTAAGTAAGTAATCTTTTGCTATTTGCGCCCTATTCTTAGAAAGAAGCTGGTTGTATCCACTGTCACCTCTTGTGTCTGTATGACCTCCTAATTCAATAATCATACCGGGGTTTTGTGTCATAATTGAAGCTAATTTATTTAGCTCTTCCACAGAGCGATCCCTAAGACTATACTTATCAAAATCAAAATAGATGTTGCGAAGTGTAAAAGAGTCTCCCTCTATAGGTGGATATAACTCAAAATTGACGATTTTTTCTGTGCCGCTATCTTTTTTGGTAGTGCTGACCGATTTTGAGGATAGGGTATAAGATTCTCCGGAAACAGTAAACGCATAAGTGCTTCCCGCATCAAGTACAATAGAGTAGGTCCCGTTAGGGTTTGTGATTAGCTCTGTTCGCTCTTTTGTGTCTTCATTGATAACTGTAATGCTGGCCGAAATACCATTCTTTGTTTTCCCATCAATGACTTTACCACTAATCACTAATGTTTTGAGGTCTTCAAATTCATCTACTAAACTCACTTCTTTTTCTTCAGGAAACTCGGCATCCATCAATTCGGCATCCGCCAAAAGAGCATTTTTCTTATCGCCTAAGAAAGTAATTTTGTAAATGTCCTTTTCTCCGAAACCATCTTCTCTGACAGATGAATAATAGGCATATCGTTCATTTCCGGTAACTACAAAATAGATGTCATCATCAGGTGTATTGATAGGGTAACCAATATTTTCAGGGGTTGACCAGGTTCCGGTCTCACTGTCATATACCGTCTTAAAAATATCTAAACCTCCAATGTTATTATGGCCATTGGAAGAAAAGTAGAGTGTTCGGTTATCGGGATGAAAGAAAACGCCTTTTTCTTCATATTCTGTATTGATGGTGGGACCAATATTCTCAGCTTTACCCCACGTATTGGTTTCCTCATCCCAATACGAAACATAAATGTCATGTTGACCAAACCCACCAGGTCGATCAGAAACAAAAAAAAGTGTCTTTTCATCAAAAGATAAGCTGGCACTAGATTCATGATATTTAGTGTTGATATTATCTCCTATTGATTCAGGTGTTTCCCAATTTCCATCATTATCTTGCCGGGTAATCATGATATTCCCGTTTTTACTACTAATTCCTTTATAGGTAAGTAATGATTTTCCATCAGGAGCAATCCCTACAGTAGCATCATGAGATTCTGTGTTTACTGGTGGCGCAATGTTTTCAGCTGCTCCCCATTTCCCTTTATATTCTCGTGTGGACATATAAACATCTTCAAAATGATATCCGGTGTTGTCTGTTTTTCCACCATAAGAATCCGGTCTTCTTGCAGTAAATAAAAGCACCCGATTATCCGCAGAAATAACTGGTGAAAATTCAGGGTATTCTGTATTAATACTATCGCCGAGATTATCAATCCATACCCGTACTGGATTTTCTTTCAGTTTTTGCCCTGTCAAACATTCCTGAATTTTTTTATTGATAAAAAAACGTTGTGCGTCATCATTTGGATTGATAATGTCTTTAAATTCTCTGTACAATTCAATCGCCTTGTCAAAATCACTGTGTAGTTGATAGGCCTGAGCCAGATAAAACTTAATATTCTTATCTACATCCGGATTTACTTTAAAAGCAAATTGGAGGTGTTTTAAACTTTTAAACTTGTGATTAGAGTTCAGGTAACAAACACCAATTCTGAAATTCAAAATAGATGAGTAAGGGTTAAATTCTTGCGCTTTTAAGTAATGAGTCAACGCATTAGAAAGGTCACTGGGTGCTCCGCTGAAGAAGTGATAATCTCCCAATTTAATTTCTTTGACAGCTTCATTAAATTCTTCTTTTTGATTCTCAAAAATTTTTTTATCAAAGGGGATATCTTTATCCTGCGAAAAAGAAACAACCACAGTGAAGAATGTAAATAAGAGTAAGATTTTTTTCATAGCGTTATTCATTGCAGGTTGGGCTATTTAAGTACTCTTCTGCTTTTTCAGAACCAAGGATAAAGGCTTGTTCCCAATCTGAGCATGCGGCATCTACATTTTTCAACATTTCATTTGCGATCCCACGATTGAAATAAGCCGCAGTCATTTCAGGATTAAGATCCAAGGCTTCATTACAGAGTTCCAATGCTGATTGAAATTTTCCCTGATCTAAGAAAACGGCTGCCTGATTATTTAAAACAGCTGCATTATTTTGATCCAATCCTTTTGCTTTTTCATAATTTTCAGTAGCTTTTTTATAGTCACCTTTTTTGTGGTAGTAATTTCCTTGAAGCAGATAAAGTTGTACTTTCTCCTCTTTTGAAGCAGTTGATAAACCAGTATTAATCAGTTTTATCGCCTCATCTTCTTCTCCTAAGAGTAACTTTGTATTGGCAAGATTAACATAGATTCCTGTAGAATTGGGGTTTATCTCTAATGCTTTTTCAAAATCAATAACGGCATTTTCATAATCTCCACGATTAAAAAATATTTGACCGCGTGTATTGAAGTTAAGGGGGCTTTTATCATTAATTTCAATAGCTTTATTGACGTTTTGAATAGCTTCTGCATAATCCTTTATTTCGTTAAATGATTTTGCGGCAAATAAGTAGGTATTCTCACTTTTATCTCCTAATCTAATCGCTTTGTGAAGATAATAGGCAGCACTGTCATAACTTTCCAGTTGAAAGTGACATCTTCCTAATTGACTATAGATAGTTGGTTGTAATTTATTTTTTGAATACGCTTTTTGAGCATTCACCAATGCTTCAGGAAATTGTTCATTTTTATAACTGATTTTGGATAAATTAAAGTATGCTTCTGCATAATTAGGTTCCAATTCAACACATTGACGGAATAATTTTTCCGCTTCAGATTGATTATTATTTTCGTATTCTTTTACCGCTTGTTTAAAAACTTTACGAGATTCAGCGGCGTATTTGGGCTGAGCCAGCGATAGAGAATACGCAGCCAAAATGAGTGGGAAGAGTAAAAATAGTTTCATATACCCCAATATAATTTATGCGAATTTAATATTTTCCCGTATAAAATCATAGTTATAGTCGATAAGTATTCAGATAATGTCGTTCAATAAAACTGTTGAGAACTACATACTCAAAATTTTGAACTCCGTTCTTCTGTTTCGTTGGTGAGCTTCTTCCTTCGCGTTTTTTGAATTCATCTTGGCGATTTCACTATCTGAAACTAACGTTTGTTCTTCGCCATAACCTGCATATACCAGTCGAGATTTATCAATGCCATGTGCAATAAGATATTCTACCACTGACTTGGCCCTATTCTGAGAAAGGAGTTGATTATCTTCAGCGCTTCCACGGGTATCGGTATGTCCGGAAATTTCAATTTTCATAGTTGGATTGTCATTCAATAGTTTAATGAGTCTTTCCAATTCATTTTTAGATTCATCCCGCAGACTGTATTTTGCGTAATCGAAGAAAATATTTCTCAAAACAATGGACTTTCCAACTTCTACTTTTTTGAGATCCACATCTTTCGTGTATTTAGTAAAGCCACTGGCTTCAGGAATATTAAAGTTTTCAGAATGGAACAGGTAACCTTCTTTTTTTACAGCAATTCCATAGTTGGTGCCTCCCGGTAAGGACACTAAATATTTACCGGTTTTGGCATCTGATTTAAATTCTGCAATGACCTCATTTTTTTCATTGTCTACTAAAACAACATCTGCCTGTAAAGGTTTTTTAGTGTCTTCGTCTCTAATAATACCGGTTAAAATTGCCATGTTAGAGCCTTCAGTAACCAGCTCGGGCTCTTTTAATTTTTCTTTAATGGGCTTTGCAATAGACGCGATCAGGTTATCTTCATTGGAAAGTGCCGGTGGTTTTTCAGGACCTAAGAAGGTGACCCGATAAATGTCTTTTTCTCCATATCCACCTTCTCTGTATGAGGACATATAACCGTATCGACCATTACCGGCAACAACTAACTGTACATCATTATCCGGGGTGTTCAAGGGTGGTCCTAAATTGATAGGCTTTTGCCACTCACCATCTACTAATTTGGAATAAAAAAGGTCATACCCCCCCATGGTATTGTGTCCGGTAGAGGCAAAATACATAGTCTCGCCGTCGGGGTGAATAAATACAGATCGCTCTTCGTAGGGCGTGTTTAACGCATCTCCTATATTGAAAGCATCTCCCCACTTTTCTTTGTCCTCATCCCAATCCGAATAATAAATATCGTGTCCTCCAAAACCACCAGCCTTATCGGTAGTGAAATAAAGGCGCTTGCCATCAAATGACAAAGAAGCATCCGGTTCATGATAATCTGTATTGATATTTTTCCCCAACCGTTCGGGCTTAGACCAGCTTCCTTCTTCATCTGAAGAGATGAGGATATCACCATTTCCCTTTTTGTCATTGTAAATGAAAAGAGTGTGTCCATCCGGAGAAATACCAATCGTTGCATCATGTTGACCTTTTTCATTTAGGGGTTTTCCCATGTTTTTAGCAGTAGTCCATTTTCCGTTTACCCGCTCACTGATATACAGGTCTTCAAAATATCCGCCAATTGGCGCCATTTCTTCATTCTCGGATCTTCGGGATGTAAATACCATCAAAGCTTCATCAGCTGATATGACCGGTGCGTAATCGGGATACTCTGAATTAACTTCACTGCCTACATTATCGATCCATACTCTGGCTTTCTGATCTTGTAATTGAATCCCGTTTTTACATTCCTGAACTTTTTTAAATGCTTCCGTTTTGAGTGTTTGTAAGTCAGGCTGATTTGCTCCTGAAGCAAATTGATTATAGTAATTAATTGCTTTTTGCCACTCTCCTTCCAAATGATAGGATAATGCTATGTAATACAAAATGTCCGGTGCAACTGTAGGTTTGAGTTGATATGCTTTTTCAAAATATTTTTTCATCTGATATTTATCAAATTGAAAATAACACAAACCCATTTTATAATTCAGTTCTGAACTGTTGGGGTTAAAGGCGTAAGCTTTCTTGTATTCATCCAATGCCTGTCTGTAACTGGGTGGATAACCCCCCATCAGATTATCTCCCTCTTCATAATGCTTTTCAGCTTCTTTGAATTCGCTTTTCTGTTCTTTAAACAATTTTTTATCAAAGGGGGTTTCAGTTTGGGTATAAGAAGCCAGACTGATCGTCAAAAAAAGTAAGTATAATGTAGTTTTTTTCATTTCAGTTCAATTATTTTTTTTCACCGCAAGCCGGTCCGTTTACATATTGTTCAGCATTTTCAGAGCCAAGGATAAAAGCATCTTCCCAATCAGCGCAAGCGCCGTCCAGGTCTTTCAACATTTCTTTAGCAATTCCCCGGTTTAAAAAAGCCTCCATGAATTCAGGATCAAGTTCAATAGCCTTATCACAGTTGCTAACAGCTTCTTTGTAATTTTCTTTTTTTATAAAAACGGAAGCTTTGTTGTTATAAGCAAAAGCATAGTCAGGTTTGATTTCAATCGCTTTGGAGTAATCACTGAGTGCCTGATCGTATTTTTCCTGAGCATATCGTGCTGTACCTCTATTATTATATGCTACGGCATATTTGGGATCTCTCTTTAGCGCCTCGGTATAATATTTTTCAGCATTGGCATAATCTTTCTTTTCACGGTAGGCAGACCCCAAATTATTATAAGCAAAGCTAAGATAGTTGTCATACTTTACTGCCTTTTTGTAATCCTCAATCGCGGCATCATAATCTTCTAACTGCATCTTTGCTGAACCCCTGTCATTATAAGCGTAAGCGTAATCGGGTTTGCGTTTGATGGCTTCTGTATAAGCTTTAATCGCAGCATCATAATTTCCCATTTGAAATTCAGCAACTCCTTGATAATAGGGATATAATTCATTGGATTTGTTCAAGCCTGAAGCAATATCAAATGCAGCCACAGCCTCATTGTATTTGCCATCATCCATTAAAACCGCCCCCTTAAGATAGGCTGCTTCATCATTAGAAGGGTCCATCAAAAAAGTTTTTTCGAAATCCTTAATCGCTTCTTCTGTTTTTCCAAGGCCTCTAAAAGCTTTTCCCCGGTTAAAATAGGCGTTTACATAACTTTTATCCATTAAAAGGACTTCAGTAAATTCTTGCACCGCCTCCATATACTTTTTGGCCGTAAGTGCCTTTACTCCTTGATTGTACTTTTTTAGAACTTGTGGATTAACAAGTCCTAAAGAATCCATAGTAGCATCATCTACTGCACCACCTCCCAGTGTATCTGTTTCTTGTGATGAAGCAGTTATAGTCAGACCGGTAAAAATGAAGCAAACAGTAATTTTTTTCAACATAATTTCTAATAATTGCGAGTGCTAATTTATACTTTTAATGGGTATATTGCAATTATCATACTAAATAAGAATAATGTCAAAGAAAAAATCGATTATAAATAAATCAAGTTCAGCATTTTTAGAAAACTATTTAAATAACCCTTCCCCAACAGGTTTTGAAAAGGAAGGGCAGAAATTATGGCTGGAATATATAAGTCCTTACATAGATGAATACTGGGTAGATAATTATGGAAGTGTTGCCGGGATTATTAATCCAAAATCAGCATATAAAGTTGTTATTGAGGCACACGCAGATGAAATATCATGGTTTGTACACTATATTAATTCGGACGGATTTATTTATTTGAGAAAAAATGGTGGGTCTGACCATCAAATTGCTCCTTCAAAACGTGTAAATATACATACGGATAAAAGAATTGTTAAAGCCGTTTTTGGATGGCCTGCTATTCATACACGGGGCGGTTCTTCTGAAGAGGCGCCAACACTAAAAAATATTTTTCTGGATGTGGGATGTGAAAGTAAAGAAGAAGTGGAAAAGATGGGTGTACATGTAGGTTGTGTAGTGACGTATGAAGATGAATTTATGGTCATGAACAAAAACCGATATGTGGGAAGAGCGCTTGATAATAGAATCGGTGGGTTTATGATTGCAGAGGTGGCCCGTTTGTTGAAAGAGAATAAAGTGAAGCTGCCGTTTGGTCTTTATATTACTAATTCTGTTCAGGAAGAGGTGGGTTTGCGGGGGGCTCAGATGATCGCCGAACGAATAAAACCTCATGCAGCAATAGTAACAGATGTTTGCCATGACACCAATACACCAATGATCAATAAAATAGTTCAAGGTGATTTGAAGTCGGGAAAAGGCCCCGTTTTGACTTACGGACCTGCGGTTCAGAATAATTTGTTAAAACTGGTGATGGATGCCGCCGAAAAAAATAAAATTCCTTTCCAAAGAGCAGCTGCATCACGCTCAACCGGAACCGACACGGATGCCTTTGCTTATTCTAATGCCGGCGTACCTTCTGTACTGATTTCAACTCCTTTGCGTTATATGCATACCACTGTTGAAATGGCGCACAAAGAAGATGTTGAAAATGGAATTCGACTTATTTATGAAAGCTTGTTAAGCATTAAAAACGGACAAGATTTTCGTTACTTTAAATGAGAGGAACAATGAAAATAATAGGAAGTATAGCTTTTGTTTTTCTAAGTTGCTTTGCTTTTGCAACGATCAAACCTGAAGTGGTTTTAACAACAGGACACAGTGATCAGGTGAATGATATGGTGGTCAGCCCGAATGGACGATTTCTGGCCAGCGCAGGAAATGATAAGGTGATTAAAATTTGGGAAATTGCTACTATGCAAGAATACCGAACATTATCCGGTATGGATGGACGCATCAATCAGATGATCTTTGCTTCTGATAGCAAACGTTTAGCCGGAATCACAACTCAAGGGGAAGTTTTGATTTGGAATGTCTTGTCGGGAGAAGAAATATTTCGCTATGCAAATGGCAGTAGTAGTATGAAAGGAATTGCTTTTTCACCGGACGGAAAGAAACTGTATCATCCCAGCGCCAATAGTTTTTTGGCAATCACAGATATTGAATCGAAACAGATCAGAGAACTGGATGTGGTTTGTGTGGGAATGGCTTTGGATACAACTAACAATACAATTTATGTGTATGATCAGTTGGGAAATTTAAATTATTGTAGTTTAGAATCAGAGAGTATTGTTAAAACCGTAAAATTGTTTGATGCGTTTAATTATCCATTTACTCGTACTGATGTAACGCCCGACGGAAAATACCTGGCAACGGGTTTTAATGATGACGTCTTACGGGTTTTTGATACTCAAAGCGGCAAATTTGTTTATGAATCACCCAAATTTAAAGGGAAACTCGTTGATCTGAAGTTTGATCCCAAAGCGCCTTATTTGTATGTATCCATTTCTGAAGGGCATGTAATTGTTTTTGATTACAAAAAATTAAAAATAAAGGACGAAATCAAAGAATCGGTTTTTAGAACTCAATCTTTAACAGCTCATCCGGACGGAGAAATTATAATCATGGCTGCTCATAATGTGATCCGATTTTACAATGTGAAAAAAGAAAAGACTTTTAAAACCCTTGAAGGGAAAGTATCACCTATAGTCAATATGGCGCACGATCCCAAAGGCGACTTTTTAGCAGTGGCATCCGGAAAAATAAACATTCAGGTATGGGATTTAAAGCTCAACAAAACAGTAGCTACCATTGACGGTTTTTTCCCTTGTGCATTCAGTGCTGACGGGAAATATTTGCTGGCGCAACGCTCTACCTTAAACATAGGTGTGTGGGATGCTGAAACAGCTGAGCTGAAAGGTGAATTAAATACGGCGTATCAAATACAAAAATCACTGGCAGTTTCTGCTGACGGGAAATATGTGGCAGGAGGAAGTATGACCGGAGCGATCAATGTGTGGGATATTGAAACCAAAGAAAAAGTAAATACCTTACAAGGCCACGCCGGGATAATTACTGCCGTTGATTTTCACCCCACTGAGCCCCTGCTGGCTTCTACTTCTTATGATCAAACAACAAGAATCTGGGACCTCAAGACCTCAAAAGAAATCCAGCAATTTACAGATCAAATCATTTGCGTATCAGATGTTAAATTTAACAGTAAGGGAAATTTACTGGCAACAGCTGCCTGGGATAAATCAATTTTAATTCGAGACACAAAAGATTGGGAAATCAAGCATAAATTACTCGGTCACACCAATGTGATTTCCAGTATTGATTTCAATAAGGAAGGCACTGTGCTGGTGTCAGGAGGGGCAAATAATGCCGTTTCTGTTTATGACAACTCTGTGAGATTTTGGGACGTTTCAAACGGTGAAGAAATCTGTAATTTGCAAGATCATTACAACGGCATTTCTAAGGTGTTATTTGACCACACTAATGACCGGGCATTTTCGTCTTCAGATGACGGAACCATCAAGATCAATGATTATACAAACTGTAAAGTGATAGCTACTTATGTGGCAGTAGGGGATGAAGATTTTATGATCTATACACCTGATCACTACTACATGGCATCCAGAAAAGCACTGATGGGGATGGCATTTAGGATCGATAATGAATTGGTTTCTTTTGAGCAGTTTGATGCCTACTTAAATCGTCCGGATATTGTTGCAGACCGTATCGGAAAATCACCGGATCAATTGGTCCAGGCCTATCATTACCTGTATACAAAAAGACTCAGAAAGATGAATCTGGATGAGTCAGAGTTGAAGTTGGATTATCATATTCCAAAATTGATCAATGAGTCCAGGCTTGATTTAGCGACCACTGATGAATCGGTAGATGTATGGTTGAAAGCGTGGGATGATATTTATGAAATCAAACAAATAAACGTTTTTGTTAATGACGTTCCTCTTTATGGAGAAAGCGGTTATCAAATGACAGATAAAGTGAAATCCATACGAAAACAGTTCAACATTCCATTGGTAGAGGGCTCCAATAAAATACAATTCTCCTGCATCAATGTAAATGGTGCTGAATCCCTTTATGAAACCGTGGAAATTATCCGACAGGGGGATAATGAAAAAAATGACTTATATGTTGCGGCAGTAGGGGTCTCAGCTTATCTGGATGATCGCTTTGCATTGACTTATCCCACAAAGGATGCAACAGATATGGTGGCAAAACTTAAAGAATCGTCCGGGATGTACAATGAGATCCATACCAAACTGTTACTGGACGAAGAGGCAACAGCAGATAATTTTGAGAATTTACTATCTTTTTTTGCAACGGCTACTCATGAAGATATGGCCATTATTTTTATCGCCGGACATGGTGTGCTGAATAGCAATTTTGATTATTTCTACGGAACTTATAATATGGATTTTAATGATCCTGAAGTAAAAGGATTAGCGTATGATAAAATTCATGCTCTGTTGAACCAACTGAAACCGTATAAAAAGTTATTGATTATGGACACCTGTCATTCCGGTGAATTGGATAAAGAAGAGATTGAAGAAGGTCCTGCTCCTGAAAAGGTAGAAGGTGATATTGAGTTTCGGGCGGCTGGGGTAGCGGTGCGGGAAAAAAGTGGTTTTGGACTTGAAAATTCAATAGCATTGATGGCAGATCTTTTTTCTGATACAAGAAAAGGATCAGGAGCAACAGTCATCTCAAGTGCGGGAGGTGCTGAATATGCTATGGAAAGTGATACCTGGAAAAATGGCCTCTTTACCTATGCTTTTTTATCGGGATTAGAAGGCTGGAAAGCGGATGATAATAAGGATGGAAAAATTCAGATCTCAGAGATACAAAGGTATGTGCACAAGCAAGTTGAAAAATTATCGGGTGGAAAACAAATTCCTTCATCCAGAGAAGAGAATATTAGTCAGGATTACATTATCTTTGGTCGCTAGTTAATGGATCATTATGAAATCATAAAGCCCAATATTCCAACAGGTCAGGTCTACCTTTTTGTTACTGATTTTGATGTGGAATATGAAGTGCGTTTTGCACGTAAGAAAGAAAATATCTTACATGCAGTCATTGCATTTGGTGTTTTAAATGAAGAGTATGATGGGGAAGAATACGTTTTAACCAATAAAGGAGATGTATTCAAAGTCATGCGTACAATCATTCAGATCATTGATTATTACGGCGAAAAACATCCCAATACTCAGGTCTATGAGTTTACGGGAGTATTTAAAGAAGGAGAAGACACGGAGTTGTCGCAGCGTACAAAGCTATATCTTCGTTATCTTCCAAGGATATTTGATAAAAGTTGGATCATTACTATGGAAGGGAACAAAATTTTTGTGACCAAAAAGCGTAAATAGCTTACGATCTTTATTCGTTTCTTCCGGCTTAAAAAGTGACATTATGAGTAAATCAAAAATAGAATGCCCTAATTGCGGTACTGAAATAGATGTAAACGATATTTTATCTCATCAACTTGAAGAAGAAATCAAGAAAGAATACAGCAGTCAATTAGCGAAGCAAAAAAAGGCGTTTGAAGAAAAAGAACAAGCCCTGGATAAAAAGCGGGAAGAGTTTGAAGAGAAGAGAAAAAAAGAAAATGAAAAATTTCAGGAAAAACTGGAGCAAAAGATAAAGGAAGAACGAGTAGAGATGGAGCAAAAGCTAAAATCCAAATTACTCAGTGAGCAGGAAGAGCAGTTCAAGTCCCTGCAAAAAGAATTGAATGAAAAATCAGAGCAGATAAAAGAGCTGAACAAATCCAAAGCTGAAATTGAACGATTGAAACGGGAAAAAAATGAGTTGAGTGATAAAATTCTGGCAGAGGCACAAAAGCAGTTGAATGAACAGTTATCGCTAGAGAAAGAAAAAATTAAGAAGACGGCAGAAGAAGAAAACAAATTGAAATTGATGCAGTTGCAGAAGCAGTTGGATGATCAAAAGAAACTTACCGAGGATATGAAGCGAAAGCAAGAGCAAGGCTCTATGCAGCTGCAGGGAGAGGTTCAGGAGATGGCTATTGAAGATGAGTTGGCACAGCTTTTCCCTTTTGATGCGATTGATGAAGTGGTAAAAGGCATTCGTGGAGCAGATTGTATGCAAACCGTTATCAATAGGTCTCAAGAACCCTGTGGAAAGATCATTTACGAATCTAAACGTACAGCAAATTTTGGGGGTGATTGGGTTGAAAAGCTAAAAGCTGATATGTTATCCGCAGGAGCTGATATTGCCGTCTTAATCACGCAGACGCCACCTAAAGGGCAACAAAATTTCTCTTTGCATAACGGGGTTTGGGTCTGCTCATTTGCTGAATACAAAAGCCTTGCACTTGTTTTAAGAGAAAGTTTGATAAAAGTACACGCCAGCAGAAGTGCCAATGAAAATAAAGGGGAGAAAATGCAAATGCTCTACACCTATCTTACAGGAAATGAATTTAAACATCAGGTAGAGGCCATTGTAGAAGGGTTCACTTCCCTTAAATCTGAACTGGACAGAGAAAAGCGCGCCATGCAGAGAATTTGGAAAGATCGGGAAAAACAAATTGATAAGGTGATCATGAACACAATTGACCTGTATGGTTCTGTAAAAGGTATTGCGGGATCTTCTGTTAAAAACATTGAATCCCTTGATTTGGGAAACAATTTGCTGGATTAAATAGATGATTCTAATACAATTTTACGGTATCCGAAATTTGATATTCGATAATCATATCTCCTCCTGTTGAGGTGGATTGACTGAGTTCAGAAATTGTTTTTACTCTTTTCGCAGTAAAGATGGCCAAACCGCTTCCAAAATCCATTAAATCTTCTGAAGAGATATAAAAATAAACGTTGTTTAAGGTGTCCGATTTAAAAGTATATACCTTTTCCGAGTGATTAGCAGTGACCTCAATGATGAGTTCTTCTTTATCCTCAATTTCATTCCCCGATAATTGAAAATAAAGATCAGTTTGGATGGAAACACTATCCAAAAGTTGGACAAAATCAATAGAATCAATCATCTCTGCTTGGTTTTCATAGGTAATCTCATAATAGTCTGCATAGGAGAAGTAACTTTCGATCAATCCTGAAAATTCTTTTTTGTAATAGCGATTTTGACTATCAAAAACCAACTGATTATCTGAGTATTTAACTTGTGCAGGGTGTTTCAGCTCTAATTTTTGTTGATTTTGAGCACTGGGTGCATCCAGGTAAAAGGAAGCATAAGCCGTAGTTTTATGCTTTGACTCATGGTAATTGAGCGTGTAAGAAGTGTAGATTTTGTCCTGATCAGGCACTTCCGGTTCAGGTTTACAGGATAGGAATATTCCTGTAAAAACAAATAGGACGATTATATGGTTTAAAAAATTCAAGGTGTGCAAATTTACAATAACAATACGCAAGTTCCAGAAAAATGGTTGGAAACTGCAGTTTTATTTAGGGATTTACTGAGATAAACAAACGTCACATCAGTATTTCACTTACAAAAACACCAATTATAATACTTGAAAATAACAGAGATAAAAAAAGAAAGATCAACAATACACAACCACTCATAAAACTGTCATTTAAATTGGCCAACAACTTTGATGTCTCGGTCTGATCAGGTAAATAAATAATCTCTCTTTGTTGATTTGTATGGATTCCTGCTAATTCAACAGCTCCCATTACTATTCTATCTGACCCTTTATGTTCCCTGCCGTTTTGATCTTTAAAACGATAATCAAATTGAATGAGAGGACGGTCATTTATTTTTGTATTTGTTTCTTTCACAGCAGTTACTTCTGCAATTGCTTTAATGCCATAGTATTTTAATTTTTTTCTTTCCCGGATGTTTTTTCTACCGGACAAAATTTTGATCGATTTAAAAATAATGTAGATCAGAGACATACTGAACAAAAAAGAACACCCCATAATCAATGTTGCAGGACTGTTAGTAAGTAGCTCAGTATTGCTGATGTCTCCTCCTGTATTTTTTAATACAAGAAGATAAACCTTGTAGGCTCCAAAAAGAGTTCCACCAAGAGCAACTAACAAAATAAACGTCATTATTTTTGGAGTCGACTTTTTTTGCCCTGCAATTACTGCTGTAGGTCCCTTTTTATCCAATTCATTGATCAGGATTTCAATGGTGCCTCCTTCAAAAAAAGGGTCTTGACCGTGTTTATCTTTTTTAACGACAAAAGTCTCTGTAATCTCTTGCCCGGATAGATTGTTGAATGCTACAGTAATTTTTTTCTTGCTTCTACTTTTCAATGGCTGACCTTCATACGGAAGAATTTTACCGCGTACTATTGTTGCTGAATGTCGATTAACTGCAGAGAATGAAGAAGACAATATTCGAAATAACCCACGAAGGAATATGAATATCCAAAAAAGGAAAACAAATGCAACTAATAGCAATGTAAGTAACCCGTAATCAAAGTCTTCCAATAGAACAGATTATTATTACTGAATGATTAATTGTTCAATTTCTATAACACTTCCAGTTTTATCCTTCAATTGAATAAAGTACATGCCTGAAGCAATATGTGTTGAAATATCGATTACAAATTCAGAAGTAGTAAAAGTGTATTGATAGACGGTTTTTCCAACTGCATCAACCACTGCAATTTGCCCATTTTGAATTTGCCCGGTATTCACTTTTATATGATTATCAGTAGGATTTGGATAAATAGACATCTGAGAGGTGTTTTCATCTACTCCCAAACAATCACCTACGTCAATCGTAGTTGTGTAGGTAGACGGACAATCTCCAGAAATACTGTAAGTAACTTCCCAGGTTCCTGTTCCGGCTAAGTTAGGATCAAACTCTCCGGTAAGAGGATCAATACAGGTGCCACAATCTGCAGACCATGTTCCCCCCGGGCTGGCAGCTGTTAACAATTCTGTCCCCCAATACCTACAGAAAGGTCCTGCAGGGTCAATAGTTGTATTTGGGGTTTCCAGGACAACAATATCTTCATTATCTGAATCACTGCATGTTCCGCTAATGGTATAAGTGACAGTATGTGTTCCAGCTCCGGCAGCAATCGGGTCAAATTCTCCGGTAGAACTATCTATAACCCCTGTTCCTGACCAGCTACCACCTGCATCTGTAGCGGTGAAAGTGACTATGCTGTCTGAATCACAATATAAAGATCCGGAAGTAATAGTTGCATCAACTCCTTCAACAACAGTAATATCAATCATGTCTGAATCACCACAGCTTCCTGAAATAGTATAAGTAATGGAATGGGTTCCGATTCCTGCGGAGATCGGGTCAAATTCCCCGGTATTCCCATTCAAAATTCCTGTGCCTGACCAGGTTCCACCTCCATCAACAGCAGTTAAAAAAGTGCTGCTTTCATTATCACAAAGGGTAGATATGGGTGTAATTGTTGCGTCATATGCATCAGATACATTGATGTCAACCATATCTATATCACCACATGTACCGGTAATTTCATAGGTTATTGTATGTGTACCAACTCCTGCTATAGCAGGATCAAAAGAATTACCGGACATTCCTGTACCTGTCCATGTTCCTCCACTTTCGGCAGCAGTCAAACTCACCGGCGCGTCAGTAGAGCATAAGGGGGGCACAGAAGAGATGGTTGCATCCATTGATGGGTTAACAGTGGCAATCACTTCTGTCCTTCCTGAAGTACAAGAAGGGGATTGAATTTCCCAATCATAGAAAAAATAATAATAATCCGTTCCAGGGCTGGATTGAGTGATAGTTACCTCACCACCGCCCACAGTATAAGGGAATGATGGCCCGTTGCTATTTCTATAAAGTGCTTGATTACTATTAGCTTGTGTACCAAGTTGGAGATCTGTTCCTACTGGCAAATCAAAGTTTAAGTTAATGATTTGTTCGCCATTTGGTATGAAAACAGTAGCTGATTGTAAAACAACACCAGCACTATTACGAAGCTCTATATATCGATCCCCTGCGCCATCTGCATATACTTTTACAGTTTTTAAAGTGACGGGAGAGGTGCAGTCAAAGATTAAATGCTGATTACCATTAAAAAAACCACCACCACCAAAAGTGTTATCTAAAGGACCAAGATTTTGCAGTGCTCCGGGGATATTTTCTTCCACATAATAAGAAGTTGTTAAAGTTAGGGGAGGAGTTGTAAACGAACTGCCAGATCCCACTACATTTCCACCTGAAAAAGCATCATACCACTCAAGATTACCTCCGGTTCCACTTGCTGTAAGTGTGGCCATGTCGTTTTCACAAATATCATCACCAGTTGTAGCTGGAGCTACCGGTAAATCTACATAAATAATGTCGGTGTAGGTGATTATATCAGAACCGATTCCATTTGTTGCTGTAAGCGTTACTGAATAAGTTCCGCTTGAAGTATAAATATGTGTAGGGTTTTGCTGTGTTGAGGTATTTCCATCACCAAAATCCCACAACCATTGATTGGGGCCATTATCACTTAAATCGGTAAACAGTATTTCACCGTTACAAGTTGTATCAACATTTGTTGTAAAATCTGCAGTAGGTGGAACAGAAGGTAGTATACAATCCCAGGTAATAATATATCCGGCATCTTCTACTCCCGGGTCAGAATGAAAAACAATAGTAATAGCATCCCCCGTAGAAGAAATCACTCCGGGGATATTATTGTTACAGTAAGTATCGATTAAAGGGGAAGCGGTGCTTGGACCATCATATACTTGTACGTAATCATAGTTGCATGAACCACTTTGGCCGGCTTCAACATCAAAAAATGTAAAATCAATATCTACGGTTGCTGCTCCGACAGGTGAGATAGTTATTGAAGCGTCTTCATTAGGACCGTAATCGCCGGATGCCCCACCACTGTCATATATTGTTCCGGAACAGGCGGTTTGCGTATTTGCTGTGCCTGATGTAGGCATGATCACTTCACAGGGAAAGGCGGTATCAATAGCGATATAATCAATCCAAATCGTGGTGTCAATACCACAAGCTCCTCCATCTGCAATCAATTGAATGGTATAATCTCCCAGTGAAGAATAAGTGTGTGTGGGACTCAGGTCTGTGCTTGTATTACCGTCGCCAAAATCCCACTGAAAGGAAGTTCCATTCATACTGAGGTTACTAAAACCCACAGAAAAAGGAGCGCTGCATGCCTGTGTAACCGGAGCAGACATATCGGCGGTTACACCAGCTACATACGGTTGTCCAACTCCTACAGCGTACCATGCATTTGTACAGGACTCAACTTGTGGAGTACAACCTCCAAAAAGATCAGTAGCACTTTGTATAGAGTAAAATCGTGCATCAGCAAAATCCGAATTTGGAGTCAGGTAAACGGTTAGGTTTCTAAAAGCAATTTCACTGGCATCACCAAAACCTATTCCGGTAACCGAATAACTGTCCGAGTTATCATTGGTTCCGGAGCCGCCTTCAACGAGTAAATAATACCAAAAATTCTGTACGCCAGAGTTGGTGTGGACGCCACCATTATCGCCTCCTGTTAAACTGGCCCAATTGTTACCAAAGTAGGTGTCGGGGTCTCCATAAGCGTTTGGGTTGTTCATAGACCTCAAAGCTGATCCAATATCTTCTCCAATTAACCAGTTCCAGTTAGTCGGACGGGCATAATTCTCTACTGATGTACCAAAAATATCTGAAAAAGATTCATTTAAAGCTCCTGATTCAGCCTGATAAACTAAATCAGCTGTGAAATTGGTAAGACCATGAGTAATTTCATGTCCTGCAATATCCAGAGCCGTTAGGGGGCTCCAATTTGTACCATCTCCATCTCCATAGGTCATACGTTGTCCATCCCAAAAAGCATTGGCATAGTTCACGTCATAATGAACATAACTATTTAATGTAAATCCATTTCCATCAATACTATTTCTGTTGTGATTTAAAAAATAATAATCATACGTCATTTCAGCTCCCCAATGTGCATCTGTTGCGTATTCATCTAAATCAGCATTAACATTATTCCAATTATTGTCAGCATCTGTAAAATCAACTGCATTGCCATAGGTAGTCCCCTCATTCATATCATAGGTGTTTATGCCATTACCTCTACCTGATTCACGTAAACGGTAAACTCCACTATTACTATCGGTAATGATAGGTTGTGAACCACTGTAGGCAGTTTGAGCAGTTCCCGCAACATCTACATTGTGAAACACTTCATTCTCAAAAAGTATTTCTCCACTTTGAGCATCTACATAAATCTCAGCCCTTGAAACCGGTTCGTGTGCATAAATATTAAACTTGTAGGCAAGGCGGTATGAGTTACTTGAGAATGTCCCATTTTTACTAATATACACCAGTTCCCCTTTTGGGTAATAGGTGGCAGATGGGTCACCGCTCTCTCTTTTAAGGTGCTCTTCTTCAACAGACAACTCCCATTTATAGGTATTTGCACCAACATGAGTAATTGCATTTCCAAGCGCAGTTGACTCAGCCATTGATGCAGATCCATTGTTTAACTCCGAATAAATTAATCCATTCATGGCGTAAACCCGGTCTTGTTTTGTGTGAACGATCCAAACGGCATGCTCTATAGGAACATTGTTGAGTGTTTGTCTGTAGCGATAATGTTGATGTCCTAATTGATCATTTTCAACATTAATTAACTCAAAACCCATAGCATTGTTCAACTTCAGATTTTTCTTTAACCAATTCTTAAATGAATCCCTATCCAACTCTTGTCCGGGAATAAACTTGATGTAAGAAGGGGTGGTAGTATGTTTACTTGTTCTTACAATTTCAACATTGCTAAAGCGGTTTCTGGCATCTTCTCCGCGTAAAACTTCTTGAGTTAATCCTGAATAAGTAAAGAGAACAACAAAGCAGATAGCTGCAAATCTATAAATATGTTTTTTTAACATGGTACATTTTTTGAGATGATGAAATTACGTATTAATCAGATGATTTGCAAGGTTAAACTAATAATCACACTGAAATTATACAGTTATTATTGGATTCGTTAAATTTTATATCTTTAACCACTTGATTTTTCAACCAAACACAAGATCGAAAATATGTCAAAAATTCTTATCATAGATGACGAGAGAAGTATCCGAAAAACGCTTCAGGAAATTTTAGAATTTGAAAATTATGAAGTGATGGCAGTTGAAGATGGGATTGCCGGCGTAAAAGAAGCCAAAGAGAATAACTATGATGTTATTTTTTGTGATATTAAAATGCCGCAAATGGACGGTATTGAAGTGCTGACCAAGTTGAAAAATGACGGTTTGGAAACACCCATCATTATGATATCCGGTCATGGAAATATTGAGACAGCTGTGGATTCCATTAAAAATGGAGCCTATGATTTTATTGAAAAGCCGTTGGACTTGAACCGTATTTTGGTAACGATTAAAAATGCCCTTGACAAAACAAATCTGGTAGAAGAAACAAGGGTATTGAAAAAGCAAATTAAGAAACACTCCAAGCACGATAGTATTATTGGTGATTCTGAAGCGATTAAAGAGATCAAGGAAATGATCGAAAAAGTGGCGCCTTCAGATGCACGCGTATTTATTACCGGACCCAACGGATCAGGAAAAGAATTGATAGCAAGGCAACTGCACGAACTGAGTAGTAGAAGTAAAAAACCATTTATAGAAGTAAATTGTGCGGCAATTCCTGCTGAATTGATCGAATCAGAACTATTTGGTCACGAAAAAGGGGCGTTTACATCTGCCATAAAACAGAAAAAAGGAAAATTTGAACTGGCAGATGAAGGGACATTATTTTTAGATGAGATTGGAGACATGAGTGCGTCTGCACAGTCAAAAGTACTACGCGCTTTACA
The DNA here is from genome assembly GCA_040880585.1 of Crocinitomicaceae bacterium. Lineage (GTDB taxonomy): Bacteria > Bacteroidota > Bacteroidia > Flavobacteriales_D > Crocinitomicaceae > Paracrocinitomix. The sequence goes on from JBBDID010000017.1 coordinate 32,492, forward strand.
GGAAAACCGCATCAGCAGAGTAGGGGGAGAGAAAGATATAAAAGTCAATCCCCGTGTAATTGCAGCCACCAATAAAGATGTTCAAAAAATGATTGAAGAGGGGCAGTTCAGAGAAGATCTGTATCACCGTTTATCGGTTATTGTGATCAATAATCCATCCCTCAATGAACGAAAAGAAGATATTCCATTACTGGCAAATTACTTTCTTGAAAAATTATGTCAGGAACATGGTATGCCCCAAAAGACGTTTACAGATGCAGCCTTAAAAGAATTGCAGAAAGTGAACTGGACAGGGAACATCCGTGAATTGCGAAATATTGTTGAGCGCTTGATCATTTTGTGTGATAACGAAATTAGTGATAAGGATGTGAATGCTTTTGTTACTCCTAAGTAATTAAAAAATGGTAGAAAGCCCTGATCTAGCTCAGATTCTTGAGATTGTCGACCGCACCCTGAAAGAAGACATAGGAGATGGCGATCATACCTCTCTGGCAACGATTCCTGAATCTGCTCATGGAAAAGCTAAATTATTGGTAAAAGATAGAGGTGTTTTAGCCGGAGTTGAACTTGCTGAAATAATTTTTAATCGATTAGATCCCCATTTAAGTATAGATGTGAAAATTCCGGATGGAACTGAAGTAAAACCGGGAGATATTGCTTTTCAGGTAGAGGGTTCTTCCAGATCCATAGTGAGTGCTGAGCGTTTGGTATTGAATTTTATGCAACGCATGTCAGGTATTGCTACAAAAACGGATGAATTGGCCACCTTGATTAAAGACCTTCCCACACAATTACTGGATACCAGAAAAACTACTCCCGGTGTACGTCTTATGGAAAAATGGGCGGTTCGTATAGGTGGAGGAACCAATCACCGCTTTGCCTTGTATGACATGATCATGATCAAGGATAATCATGTAGATTATGCCGGAGGTATTGAAAATGCGATCAAAAGAACCAGAGATTACTTGAAGGAAAATCAAAAATCCTTGAAAATAGAAATTGAAACACGCAGCCTTAAAGAAGTAAAGGAAGTAGTGCGCGTAGGCGGAGTAGACCGTATTATGTTAGACAACTTCTCTCCTGATCAGTTGCGTGAAGCATTGAAGCTGATTGACCGGGAACTATATGAAACAGAGGCTTCAGGCGGAATTAATGCCGAAACAATACGTGCATACGCAGAAACAGGTGTGGATTTCATCTCCTCCGGTGCGCTCACTCATTCTTATCAAAGTCTTGACTTAAGCCTGAAGGCAACGTTCAATATTTAATTCCCGTAGATTTTTTGTACTAAAGGATCACATTTTTCCATCACTGCTTTTCGTTTAGGTTTCATAGTCGGCGTTAATTCTCCACTTTCTATGGTCCAGGGTTCAGGTGAAATCTCAAATCGCTTTATTTTTTCCCAATCTCCAAAATGCTGGTTGTATTTATCTACTTCTTTTTTAAGCTGTAATCGAACGTTTTCGTTCAATGAAATTTCAGCATAATTACTCCCCACATCAATTTTTTGCTGTTTTGCCCATTCTTTGATGTATTCGATATCCGGAACGATAAGCGCTGCCGGCATTTTTTGATTTTCACCGATCACCATGATTTGTTCAATGAAGCGAGATTCTTTAAACTTGTTCTCCATCACTTGCGGAGCAATGTATTTACCTCCTGAAGTTTTAAAAATTTCCTTTTTACGATCGGTAATTTTTAGGTATTTCCCGTCTACAAAAGTACCGATATCCCCGGTGTGAAACCATCCGTCCTCATCAATGACTTCTGCAGTAAGAACGGGTTGATTATAATATCCCACCATCACATTAGGCCCTTTTACCAGAATTTCTCCGTCGTCTGCAATTTTGACTTCAACCTTATCAATAACAGTACCCGTTGTACCGATATGTATATCATTATTTTTCAACATATTTACGGATATTACCGGCGAAGTTTCTGTCAGGCCATATCCTTCCATTACCGGAATACCGGCAGCGAGATAAACACGAGCTAACCGGGGTTGCAATGCCGCACTTCCACAAGCAATGGCTTCAATATTTCCTCCCAGGGCTTCTTGCCATTTTGAGAAGATCAATTTTCTGGCAATACTCAGTTTGAACTTATACCATAAAGATTTACCGCGAACATCATATTCTTCTCCCAAGGCCAATGCCCAGAAAAAGAGTTTTTTCTTAATTCCGGTAAGTGCCTCACCTTTAGCTACAATTTTATCAAATACTTTTTCTAATAATCGAGGAACTGCCGTAAAAATATTAGGTTTAATTTCTTTGAGATTATCGCCAATGGTATCCAGAGATTCAGCAAAATAAATAGATACCCCGGTGTATTGATATAAATAAAGCAACATTCGCTCAAATACATGACAGACGGGCAGAAAACTGAGTGCTTTTGCTGAATTGTCAACCGGCAGTCGCGGTTCACAGGCAATCACATTACTGAGTAGGTTATTGTGCGTCAGCATTACCCCTTTTGGTTTTCCCGTTGTACCGGATGTATAAATTAAAGTCACCAAATCATCCGCTTTTATTTCTGCTTTTCGTTTTGCTAATTCTGCATCTAATTCTTTATTGGGTGCTTCATGCAGTGCTTTCCAATTTGTAGTTCCCTTGCCATCAATAAACGAATAAACTTCTTCTAGTGTAGCAACCCGGTCTTTGATCGCTATCACTTTATCGGCCAATTCCTGATCAGAAACAATGCACAATTTAACACTGGCGTCATTAAAAATATAAGCATAAGATTCAGCATCTATGGTAGGATATACCGGAACACCAATTGCGCCTACCTGTTGAATCCCTATATCACAAATATTCCACTCTGAACGATTATTAGAGATCATGGCAATTTTATCGCCTGCTTTTACACCTAGTTTGATCAATCCGCGACTCACAGCGTTTGCTTTCTCAATATATGCAACGGTTGATGTCTTTATCCACTCACCATCACGTTTATCGACAAGTGCATCTTCTTGGGCAAATTTTTCGTTTTGGTAATAGGGAATATCAAATAAGCGTTTCACTTCCATAATAGTAGTTATATAGGTAGATAAAAAAATTCTATACTAAAATACGATAAAAAATGAATGTTTCTGAAAGATTATCTTTAATTTTCGTAACTTGTAGATAATATATCGTTAAAAAAAAAGAAACGATTGTAACTTTTAGAGTTGTTAGATTGTTTTAGCTGTTTGAAAGGGAACAGAACGATTGATTTTAAAACCTTAATTTTTTTGAATAGAAGAGAGTACAATATCGCAGTAAAAGAATACTCAGGCAGACTTTACGGTTTTGCCCTTAAGTATTTGCAACATACAGATGATGCCAGCGATCTTGTTCAGGATACATTCGAAAAATTATGGAAGAACAGAAAAAAAGTGGAAGTGGAAAAGGTAAAAGCCTGGTTGTTCACTTGTGCGCACAATGCTATGATTAATTTCATTAAAAAACGTAGCAGAATGACGTATATGGGAGAAATGACCACTTCTGATGTTCACGAATCGCATGAGAAAAATTATGAAATGCGAGAACTGATCGAGAAAACTTTGGCGCAATTGCCTCCTGTTCAAAAATCAATTATTCTTCTGAGAGACTTAGAAGGATATAATTACAAAGAGATCGGTGAGATTTTGGATTTGTCAGAATCTCAAGTGAAGGTCTATTTGTTCCGTGCCCGAAATAAGATTAAGAAACAGCTAAAAGATTTAACTATACTCGCATGAATATTCCTGAAAATTTTGACAGGTGGATGTTTGATTACAAAGAAGGCAACCTTTTCGGTTCTGAGAAAGCAGCTTTCGAGAATTTTCTTATCCAAAATCCCGATTATGAGATTGAGGTAGATGCGTGGAATCATGCATTTATTGAAAACGAAGCGGCTGAATATCCACAGGCAAATTCACTGATTAAAGACAGAAAAGTTGGAGCTGCTTGGTATTGGAGTGCTGCTGCAGCAGTTGTACTGTTAATTGGAGGAGCCGCCTTGTTCATGAATGACGTGAATTCAAACGTTGGGCACCGATTGACACCCGGATTTGTTCAGAATCAAGATCACGAGATTTCAAAATTTAGTAAATCCATTCTGGCACAAGACATAACATCAGTCAACCCATCAGTAACAGAACAAGTGTTATCAAATGACGCTAATTTTTCTGGCGAAGATATTTTATATAGCTACCAAGCCGGTCAAACAGAAAATGGATGGATAAATACACAGAATCAAAATGGTTCGGGAACTGAAAACGGATCAGTAAACGGCTCATCTTCTGATCAAGACTTTACTTCGAAGACAGGTGAAGACTATACTGAGGTGAGCAGCAACATAGCCTCAAATGATGCAGCTTTTGCTCAGGAACGTGATAAATTTGTTGATACAGAAGATTTTAATTCACAGTATTTAGGTAATCCTATGGCTACAGAACTCAACTTTGATGTATCTAAGACAGAAAGCTACGATTTTAGCTCCTGGCAAAATAAAGTGAAACGTTTTTATCACAAATTAGAAAAGGTTTTTGATAATCCGGTGGGCTTAACCAACCTCAGAGACCCTGAATTGGTGATGCCGAATTCTTCAATCGTTTCGTTCAATCCAGCTTTTGCCGGAGGGATGTTGTCACCAAGATTTGAAATGAATTACAGAAATCAGTGGTTGGGAAAAGAACAAAACTCTCAGCAAATGACGCTTTCTTATGATAACTACATATATGAATTAAGAGGGGCCATTGGAGTAGTCGTCAATGCAAAAGATTATCAATATGGAGAGTTTGGAGATTATAATATGAGTGTAATATATTCTCCTAAAATGTTGCTAGGGAAAAACGCCGTATTGGAGCCTGCAGTTAAAATGACAATGGGAGTGCTAAATGCTAATGGTAATAAATTGGCTCCTGAATCTGAATTTGAACTAGAGAGAGGTCGGATATTAAGCACGCCTGCAGCTCAACAAATGGGAGGAAATCAGCAATTGTGGTACAAAGATATCGGTGTAGGACTGGTGTTAAACACCAAATGGTTTTATGCCGGGGTTTCAGCAGATAATTTGAACAATCACTTTGAAAATGTATATAGTGAAGAAGGATACGCTACACCTACATCTATGCCAATGAAATTGAGTGGTATCATTGGAACAGACTGGGAGAATAAACACCGTCCTACAGACAAGCCTTTATCATTGAGTCCGTTTATCGCTTATGATCAATTAGGTAACCGAAAAGAAATATGGGGTGGAATGAGCAGTAGATTAAATTGTTTTACTCTGGGAGCATCTGTTTCTTCACAATTAAATTTTACGGCTTTAGCAGGTATTCAATTTGAGCATTTCAAACTGATTTACCATTATGATCAAACACAATCACTACTTACAAACGACCAATTTGGTTCACACAATTTAACGCTAAGAATTAACGGAAGCACGAAAAAGAAAACGAGCAGACTATAAACAAGTGAGGTATGAAGAGAATAGCTACAGTATTAATCCTATTGACTTCCTTCCAGGGAATATCCCAGGATCCGGAATTCACACAATTCTACGCCAATCCGATCTATTTGAATCCGGCAA
>JBBDID010000018.1:0-47007 GCA_040880585.1 Crocinitomicaceae bacterium
GTCTCGCTCGTGCCATACACCCCTCTACACCTTACTCCCCATCAAATCAATTTCCAAAATTGTTTGGTCCCCGGCATAGTTTCTCGCACTACTGTATTTCCAATCTATAGGATTTGTTACTAAACCTTCTTCAACCGGGTTCATATGAACATAATTCACTTTTTGCTCAATGACTTTATTACTGTATAGTTCCATTGGCTGATTGTGATGTTGCCACAACTGATACTTACGGCTCATAGTATAAATTTATCTATATTTTTGAAATCGGTTTTTTTAGGTACTTAGCACGAGCGAGACGCTCGCGCTGGCGTGAGAATAAAATTATTATTTTAAACTTGAAGATACAATTTGAAGCGGATGAATATCCGCTGAATTTGCAGTTAGCGCAGGATGGATATCCTGCGCAGCCTGGAATCTTAAAAAGATGATGCTTCAATTAAAGATAGAGACAAAGTCTTTTGTCTAATATCTTTAATCTTGGAGAGAAATAAAAAACTTGTTTTTTAAGGAACGACTAACTTAGTTGCGACGCCAGTAATAGGGGGTAAAGAGTAGTGCTACAGTAAAAAGCTCCAGTCTTCCAAATAGCATTAAAAAAGAAAGCACCCATTTGCCGGGATTTGAAATGTCAGCAAAAGTTTCAGCAGGGCCTACAGATGATATTCCGGGTCCTACATTGCTAATAGAAGTAGCGGAAGCAGATAATGCTACATCAAAGGGCTCGCCAAATGCCGTCATAGCTACTGCACCAATTGTGAAGATAAAAAGGTATAAAAAGATAAATGCCAATAAGTTGTAGATAATGTGAGGAGGAACAATCTGTTTGTTCAGATGAACGGGTATTATAGCATTGGGGTGCAAACGTTTTTTAAATTCTAAAAAACCGTTTTTCATTAAAAGCACAATACGCACAATTTTAATACCCCCGGAGGTTGAACCTGCAGATGCACCTGAAAACAACAACAAGAAAAAGATAAAAATAGCTAAGGAACCCCAGCTTGTGTAATCGGCAGTGGCGTAGCCGGTGGTTGTCACGATACTCACAACCTGAAAAGCTGATTCTCGAAGCGATTGAATAAAACCATTCCCCGATTCAACAAAGACAATTGGTGTGACGATTACCACAAGACCGATTAAAGCTCCCAGATACCATTTGAATTCATCATTGTTCCAAAATCGGCCAAACCTGCCTTTAAACCCAAAGTAGAGCAGGGTAAAATTGGTTCCCGCTACAAACATGAAAAATAAAATAATCATCTCAATTAATGGAGAATTAAAGGCGGCAATGCTGTTTTGTTTGGTTGAGAAACCGCCAGAGGAACAAGTAGTTAAAGAATGGTTAATGGCGTCATAAAAATTCATGCCTGAGAAATAAAGTGCAGCGGTTTCAGCCAACGTAAGCATAAGGTAAATCGCCCATAACCTTTTAGCTGTTTCTTTAATACGGGGATGAATTTTGTCTTTTGTTGGACCGGGAGCTTCGGCTACAAATAACTCCATTCCGCCAATTCCCAAAAGCGGCAGAATGGCAATGGTAAGAACAATAATTCCCATTCCGCCAATCCACTGTGTCATAGAGCGCCAAAATAAAATGCCTTTGGGCAAGGATTCAATATCATCTAATACAGTTGCTCCGGTGGTTGTAAGCCCTGACATAGACTCAAAAAAAGCAAAAGAAATGTCTGGAATAGCTCCTGAAATCAAGTAGGGGAGTGTTCCAAAAATAGCCATGGACAACCAACTAAGGGTTACAATCAAATAACCGTCTCTTTTTTTAATCTCGTCATTCTTACTTTTATTGGTAGCAAATCTCAATCCTAGACCCACAAATAAAGTGATGAGTGAAGAAAAAAGAATGGGGTAGAAATCATTTTCTTTGTAATAGATAGAAAAAGGGAGCGCCAGCAGCATTAATGCTCCCATCATAATGACCGCATTGGCCACCACATGAGCGATTACTTTACCATGAATGAGATTGCGGCTCATTTATTGAAAGAATTTTTCAATTTGGTGAATAGATTCAGTAAGTGAAAAAACGACTGCCCGATCACCGGCTTCAAGCTGAAATCCTCCAAAGGGAATGAAACCCACATTATTCCGCACCACGCCCGAAATATTTGTTGTTTTAGGAAAATTCAAATCGCAAATTCGTTTTTTGGTCACTTTAGAGTTGGGCTTCACTATAAATTCAATAATCTCAGCATCTACACCGTGTAGCTTGGCAATGGCCATCACATTTCCTTTGCGGATAAATTTAAATATGTTACTGGCAGCTATGATCTTTTTGTTGATCAGGGTGTCAATACCTATCTTTTGAGATAAATGGATATAATCTATGTTTTCTACTCTGGCAATCGTCTTGCGTACATTATGATTTTTTGCAACCAAAGAAGACATGATGTTAGTTTCTGTTTCTCCCGTTACCGCAATAAAGGCATCCATCCCTTCTAAGCCTTCTTCCTCAATAGCATTGACATCACGACCATCCGCATTCAGAACAAGGGTATGATTTAATTGCCCGGCAATTTTTTCACACAACTCCCGGTCTTGTTCAATAAGGGTTACATTATAATTGTTTTCAAGCATTTGGGCGGTGAGCACCCCTATACTACTACCTCCAAGAATCATGATGTTTTTAATATCAAATCGCTGCTTGCCACAAATAGAAATAACCTTATTCATAGCTTCAGGGCTGGCAATGAAATATACAATATCACCATCCCTAATCACTGTTTCTGAGTTGACAATTATCGTTTGATCATTCCGGTGAAGCGCTATGGGCTTAAAAGAAAGGTCAGGGTTTAAGTAAGAACTTTCAGAAATCGATTTATTCACCAATGGAGCGGATTTGTCAATAGAAATTCCAAACACGGTTAGTTTTCCATTTTCAAATTCATGGTCATCTGTAAAAACAGAATTTTGTACTAATCGAATGATCTCCTGTGCGGCTAATTGTACAGGAGAAATAAGTGTGTCAACTCCTAAAGATTGAAACAACTGAGTATTATCTTCGTCAATCAATTCCAGATTGTTAATCCTTGCAATTGTGTGTTTTGCACCAAATTTCTTAGCTAATATTGATACCAAAAGGTTAGTTTCTTCAGAAGCGGTTACCGCAATTAGTAAATCACAGCTTTCTATTTTAGCTTCCTTTAAAATAGAGATAGATTTTGCGTCTCCATGAATGGCGTATACATCAATGTGAGACTGAACATAAGAAAGTCGCCCCTTATTTTGATCGATCAGGTAGATATCTTGCTCTTCACTGGCCATCATTTTAGCGATATGATAGCCCACTGCCCCTGCTCCGGTAATGATAATTTTCATTGATTCAGTCTAGAGTTGGAGCAAAGATAGAATTAATATTTTTAATCCTATGAGCAGTGTGAAAAGGAAAATATAAATCCCTAATAGTTGTAGCACAAGGCGAGAAAGCTAAGTAAATGGATGAGCACTCTCAAGTTGGTTTTTCTTAAATAGCTTAGATTGGCTTCAAAATATAAAGAAATTACTACTTCTGCCAATTAATCCTTTCAATATTTATACCTTAGACCGCCTGATTTTAAACTAAAAAACTAAAAATAAATGACTGTCAGAAACTTAGAACCGAAAGTAGTGTGGAATCATTTTGAAGACCTGAATGCAGTTCCCAGACCTTCAAAAAAAGAGGAGAAGGTTCGGGAATTTGTTAAAAATTTCGGAAAAAAATTAGGTTTAGAAACACTGGAGGATGCTATAGGAAATGTGATTATCAAAAAACCTGCAACAGCGGGGATGGAAGATCGCGAAACGGTCATCTTGCAGAGCCACATAGACATGGTTCATCAGAAAAATGCAGACACTGAATTTGATTTTCTGACAGAGGGAATTGTATCTTATGTAGATGGTGAATGGGTGAGGGCCAAGGGCACAACTTTAGGAGCGGATAATGGAATGGGAGTAGCAGCAGCAATGGCTGTGCTTTCTTCTGACACTTTGAAACATCCGGCTATTGAAGCGCTTTTTACCATAGATGAAGAAACCGGGATGACTGGTGCAAAAGAGTTGGATCCTTCTAAATTGAGTGGTAAAATTCTTTTGAATTTAGACACAGAAGATGATGATGAATTTTCAGTAGGTTGCGCAGGTGGCGTAGATACCAACACACAATATGAATATGAAGAAGAGCCTGTTCCGGATAATTATTCAACCTATACGATTGTATTGAAGGGCTTAAAAGGCGGACATTCCGGAATGGATATTGATCTGGGGCGTGGTAATGCAAATCTGCTGATGAACCGACTTATTTATGAAATGAGCCAGGTTGCTGATGTGCGCATAGTAAAACTGGAGGGGGGGAGTTTAAGAAACGCCATTCCAAGAGAAAGTTTTGGTATAGTTGCCATCCGAAATGCGGAAGCCAGTGATGCACAAATTACTTTTAAAGAAGTGTTACAAGAAATTCAGTCAGAATACACAAAAGTAGAACCACAATTGATGGCTGAAATAAAAGCCACAGATGAATCGGTTTCAAAAATGATGTCAAAATCGGATATGCAAGTAGTGCTTGGGGCGATTTATACTTCACCTAACGGCGTGTGGAAGATGAGTGATAAATTTGAAGGTGTGGTGGAAACTTCTTCTTCTTTAGCACGCGTTAGCATTGCTGATGGAGAGTGTGTGACAAAATCACTTCAAAGAAGTATGATAGAGTCAGGAAAGCGGGACATTGCCAACGCCATGCGTTTGAATTATGAACAGGTGGGGGCAGAGGTGACCCAAAGTGGAGACTATCCGGGTTGGGAACCGAATCCTGAATCGCAAATCCTTCAGTTGATGTTGAAGAAATACAAGGATCGTTTTAATGATCAACCCAGAGTTGAAGCCTGTCATGCCGGACTAGAGTGTGGGATATTGGGAAAACACTTACCCGATTGTGATATGATCTCTTTTGGTCCCACTATTCGAAATCCACATTCTCCGGATGAAAAAGTGAACATTAAGTCCGTTCAAAAATTTTGGGCATTTTTTACAGATGTGCTGGAAGATATCCCTAAAAAGAATTCGTAATTTATTATTGATAAGGGGTTTGTACAAACCATATAAACCCCTTATAGCAATTAAGAATCAATAGATTTTGCTGCTGCCTGAGCATTAGTTACTTGGTTTTACATTCCCAAAGCCTTGGAATCCAACTTAAAAACCATGGAGATATACACCCATGTAACAAATGAACATGTAAAAAACATCATACGTCCTTTTGATTCTGTAAATTAGTAACATAAACTATAAAAGATACGCTATAGTGTATATTCGGATGTTGTAAGCAAGCTGAAAAGCCAGCCGCACAAACAGCACATTTGGTTTTTTGCCGACACGAAAGCCAACGCTGAAAAAACCAAAAGAGCTGTTTTTTGCCAACGCTCGAATGATATTCAGAATAAATAATTAAATTTAAAAACTGATAGAGAGCATAAATTATATGGAAATAAAAATCTTGAAACCACGAAAAGCAATAAACAAAGCCTTTTTAAAAATAAAACCGAACAGAACGGAAATTGAAAGTTTCAAGACTAATTTGATTCAACTACTCGACCGAACAAATGATACTGAATCAGAAGAATTCCATAAGAATTTAGTATCGGACTTTTTAAAGAAAACTTACTACGAGCCAAATCATTTTATAAATACAAAAGGTAGAAACGACCTCGTAATCCATAACGGAAATAAAGCAAAAAGTTCTGTTGGAGTAGTCATTGAGGCAAAAAAGCCAACCAACAAAGCAGAAATGCTGACAAAGGAAAAAATCAATGTCAAAGCATTTCAAGAATTAGTGCTTTATTATTTAAGAGAACGAATTACTCACAAAAACCTCGAAATAAAATATTTAGTTGCTACCAACATAAACGAATGGTTCATTTTTGATTCTAACGTATTTGAAAAACAGTTTGCTCAAAACAAAGGATTGGTTAAACAATTCAACGATTTTGAAAATGAAAGATTAGCAGGAAAAACAACTGATTTTTTCTACAAAGAAATTGCAGAGCCTTTCATTAAGGAATTAAAACAGGAAATAGAGTTTACGTTTTTTGACATTAGAGAATACGAAAAACCACTTCGTAATGACAATCCAAAAGACGACAATAAGCTTATTTCGCTTTTCAAGTTGCTTTCACCAGAGCATTTATTAAAACTACCTTTTGCAAATGACAGCAATAGTCTTGACAAACGATTTTATGGAGAATTACTGCACATTATTGGACTTTCCGAAACCAAAGATGGTGGTAAAAAATTAATAGAACGAAATAAAAAAGGAGAAAGAAACACAGGTTCATTTCTTGAAAATGCCATAATACAACTAGACAGTTTAGACAAAATAAATAGACTTGACAATCCTAGTCATTTTGGAACAACTCAAGAAGAACGTTTATTTAATGTTGGTCTTGAATTAAGCATCACTTGGATTAATAGAATTCTGTTTCTTAAACTATTAGAAGCTCAATTAAAAACCTATCATAAAGGAGATAAATCATATGAATTTTTAAGTATTGATAAAATTCAAAATTATGATGATTTAAACAGTCTTTTCTTTCAAGTTCTAGCAAAACAACAATCTGAAAGAAACGAAGATGTAATAGAACTTTTTGCAAAAGTCCCTTATTTAAATAGTTCACTTTTTGAGCCAACAGGAATTGAACACGGAACTTTATTTATTAGCAATTTACGAGATGATAAAACAATTCCAATTTATTCCTCTACAATTTTAAAAAGCGAAAGCGGAAAAAAACGAACAGGAAATTTAAGTGCTCTTGAATACCTATTTGAATTCTTAAATGCTTATGACTTTAGTAGCGAAGGAAAAGAAGAAATTCAAGAAGACAATAAAACCTTAATTAATGCTTCTGTTCTCGGTTTAATTTTCGAGAAAATAAATGGTTACAAAGATGGTTCGTTCTTCACGCCAGGTTTTATCACAATGTATATGTGTCGTGAAACTATCAGAAAAGCAGTTGTTCAAAAATTCAACGAAACGAAAGATTGGAATTGCAAAGACATAGATTCGCTTTACGATAAAATTGAAGACCGAAAAGAAGCGAATAGCATTATAAACAGTTTAAAAATTTGCGACCCAGCAGTTGGTTCGGGGCACTTTTTAGTTTCTGCACTTAATGAAATGATTGCGATTAAAAATGACCTTAAAGTTTTACAAGATAGAGACGAGAAAAGGCTAAAAGAATACCAATTTGAAGTTGTTAATGACGAATTAATTGTAACTGATGAAGATGGAGAACTTTTTGAGTACAATCCAACCAATAAAGAAAGCCAACGAATACAAGAAGCTCTATTCCACGAAAAGCAAACCATTATTGAAAACTGTTTATTTGGAGTTGACATTAATCCAAATTCAGTAAAAATTTGCCGATTAAGACTTTGGATTGAACTACTTAAAAATGCGTATTACAAAAATGAAAGTGAATTAGAAACACTTCCAAACATTGACATTAATATAAAATGTGGAAACTCGCTTATTAGTCGCTTTGAACTAGATGCTGACCTTAAAAAAGCACTAAAAAGTAGTAAATGGACTATTGATAGTTATAAAATTGCAGTTGCTACGTATCGTAATGCTCAAAACAAAGAGCAAAAACGAGCAATGGAGAAACTGATTAATGATATAAAAAATGACTTTAGAAGTGAAATATCACTAAACGACCCAAAAGTTAAGAAGCTAAAGAAACTGCAAGGAGAAATTTTTGGTATGACGAATCAAACACAAATGTTTGAGTTGACCAAAAGAGAGAAAACAGCTTGGAATAAAAAACTAAAACAACTTTCAGAGGATGCAAAAAAATTAGAAAATTTAATAGAAGAAATTAAAAGCAATAAAATTTTTGAAGAAGCTTTTGAATGGCGTTTTGAGTTTCCAGAAGTTTTGGATGATAATGGGGCTTTTGTTGGTTTTGATGCAATAATTGGTAATCCACCTTATGTCTATCGGAATGCAGAAATAGCCAACCAAAAAGACTATTACAGAGCCAACTATTTCAACACTTCGGGAAATTTTGATTTATACAAGTTCTTTATTGAATTAGGAATTAGACTCAATAAGGAAAATGGCTTCAGTTCTTTAATTACAAATTCTTCATTTCTATTACAAACCTCATTTGAAAGGACTAGACAATTTCTAATTAATAATTCTGCTATCGAAACTTTAATTCCTTTAGGTGGGAACGTCTTTGACGAGGCAACAGTTGATTCAGCAATCTATACCACAAAAAAGAGTAAACAAGAAGTTCAAACAAAAATTATTGTACCAAATCAACCAATTGAAATAAACGCAACTGAACCTTATTTTATTAATTCAGAAAGATTTAAAACTAACGAATTTTTAGTTTTTGATTATTTATTAAACAATAAAGAATATGAAACTGTAAATCGTTTAATCACCGAATTCCCTAAAATTGAATCAGGTTTTGAGTTTGGTGTAGGTATTAACACAGGTTATATTAAGTCAGAATTGACTTCGGATACAAGAATTGATGGAAGATATCACCCAATGGTTCCAGGCACAGGTGTTTCAAAATATGGGAATGTCAAAACTGACGGTTACATAATGTATGATAAAGAGTTTGTTAAAAGTAAAGGAAAACTAGGCAGAACATTGCCAGATGAAAAATTTTTTACCGAACCTAAAATTCTTGTTGTAAGAACTAGAAATATTTCAATCAAAGAAAGAATCATTGCGACAATAGATTATGACAAAAAATATAATCTTAATAGAATATCAAATATAATAGCTCACCCAGAAAGTAGTTTAGAAGGACTATTGGGTATTCTAAATTCTAAACTTTTCAATTGGCTCTATTCAAAAAGATATTTTGATTATGAAATCAAGCCAATTTATTTAAGAAACTCGCCATTAGCTGATACTAATAATTTCGAATTAAATATAAAAGTTAAAGAATTACTTTCTCTGAAAGATGAATCAGATAAGCTTACTAAAACTAAACTCATTAATGATATAGACAAAATCGTTTTTGAATTATATGGAATAACAGAGAATGAAATAAAAATAATAGAAAATGCCAACGCTTAAAGCCATACACATTTGCAATTCGCACCAGCCAAAGCGCAAGCCAAAAATTACAAAAGAGTATGTCTTGCCAACGCACACTTCCGAACGAGCATTAAAACTTCGGAAAACCAAGCAGGACGTGGAAAGCCAGCTTACAACAATGTGTATAAGCAATAGCGGGTTTAGTGCTAAATTGAAAGTAAATGAATATTAATAAAGGCAAGTGTTTAACCGAAAAGTTAGTGGTTATTAATCCGCTACTGCTCATACACTAGACCGTTACCGCCAATGGTAAAAGACGACCATACTACCTTGACAATGACGAAGAAAAATTGAAAACGACTGACCACTTAACAACTTTACGGCAGACAGAAAAACGGGCGACACGCAGACCGACCCACGAAAGATTTAATTTTTGCCCGCCCCGCATTTTTTTTGTTTTTCTGCCAGCCGCACAAATGGCACATTTGGCTTTGCCCGACACACAAGCCGACCCTTCGCAAAACCAAAAGAGCCATTTTTTTGCCAACGCCAAAGAGCATCTTTCAAGATTAATTCATACCTTTATCTTTAATGTTTAAAAAAACCTGTTCTATATTAATGATTTTCACTGCCTTGGCAATCTTGCTTGGGCATGATTTTATTCCGCATCATCATCACAACAAAGAACAGGTTGCATTTGACCATAGTCATAGTCATGTTGATGGTCATCATCACGATCACGATCACGATAATGATAATGATGAAGAAGAAAACGACTTTGACTTCCTACATTTTTTATCCCACATACCACACAATGGTGATGGAGTTACTTTTTTAAAAGTTAAAGAATTAGGTAAAACACAATACAAGCAGTTAAACACTTCTGCGATACTTCAAACACATTTTACTTTCAATACCATTTTGGACATTGAAAGGCAAAATGCTCCGCCATTCAAAGTCGTCTATTTCAATTCCCAACATTACCTTCCTTCGGGTCTTAGGGCTCCTCCTGTTTTCATCTCTTAATTTCCTTTAACTCTTAAAGGATTGATTTCACTTGCATCAAAAGATGCCAAGTGTGTAATTGTTTTATTCAAAATCAAAAAAATTAAAGATGAAAAATTCAATCATAGTATTGGCTATAACAGCCTTGTTGTTTGCAGGATGCGACAACAAAAAATCAAACGGACACGAACACGATAGTAACGGTAATCATACCAATACGGAAAGCACTCACGAACACGAAGATGGCTCGGTTCACCAAGACCATCAGGATGCCGAACATACACAGGAAGAATTTAAGGTAAAAAACGACAGCACTTCTGTAAAAAAGGAAGAGCATAATCACAGTCACGAAGACGGAAGTCATAAACATTAATAACCATTTAAATTTTTTTCAAGTATGAAAACAGCATCAACAATGATGGCTCTGTTTGCATTCCTGTTTGTCGGTTGTGCCGATAAAACATCAGATGAACACAGCCAAGAAGCAGGCGGTTTAGAACCGCTTGCTTACACCATTTATTCAGAAAAGACAGAACTTTTTGTCGAATTTAAGCCCTTGATTGTTGGTAGTATATCCAATTTTGCGGCTCATTTCACTATTTTGGGTGATAACTTTTTACCACTTACCGAAGGAAAAGTAACAGTGAGTTTGGTAATTGGTGAAAATGGCATCCGAAACAGTGCAGATACTGCTAGTTCGCCCGGAATATTTCGCTTGGCGTTGAAGCCAACTACAGCAGGAACAGGCAAACTTATTTTCGATATTGAAACTAAGGACTATACCGACCAAATTGTTATCGAAAACATAACGGTTTTTCCCAACGAGCAAACTGCACAAGAAAACCAAACTGTTAGCGAAAACGGTGAAGAAATCACCTATTTGAAAGAGCAGGCTTGGAAAGTAGATTTTGCAAATGCCCCTGTTAAAAAGCAGACGTTCAATGACATCATCAAAACTAATGGGCAACTGCTTTCAGCACCCGGTGATGAAGTGATGATAACAGCCAATGCCAGTGGTTCGGTAGTATTTACGAGTACGAAATCCATTGTTGGTTCAGAAGTGAATGTTGGCTCAAACTTGTTTACCATTTCGGGCGGAAATATTTCTACAGGAACGATTGACGCAACTTATAAAGAAGCGAAAGCCAATTATGAAAAAGCAAAATCGGATGTTGAGCGTGCAAGTGAATTAGTGAAGGACAATATCGTTTCACAAAAGGAATATTTGCAAGCAAAAGTTGCTTTTGAAAATGCACAAACTACTTTTAACGCCATTGCCAAAAATTACTCGGAAAAAGGTCAGACCATTTCATCCCCGATTTCAGGTTTCATAAAGAATGTATTAGTAAGTGAAGGACAATTTGTGGAAGCAGGAACGCCTTTAGCAATAGTTTCAAAAAACAAGAATTTATTATTACAGGCTCATCTTTCACAACGTTATTTCAATAAACTTTCCTCCATCCAAAGTGCCAATTTTAAAATGGCAGGATTGGATGAAATTTTCTCTACAGAAACATTGAACGGTAAAATTGTTTCATTCGGTAAAAGTACGTCTGCTAATTCTCCGTTTATTCCAATCACATTTGAAATTAACAACATTGGAAATCTCATTTCGGGTTCGGTTGTAGAAGTCTATCTGAAATCTGCTCCAATTCCCAATGCTTTAGTAATTCCAACTTCATCATTAATAGAAGAACAGGGAAATTTTTATGTCTATGTGCAAACAAGCGGAGAAAGTTTTGAAAAGCGGGAAGTAAAACTTGGAGCAACAAACGGAATAAATGTTCAAGTACTTTCAGGAGTTTCGGAAGGAGAAAGAGTGGTAACGAAAGGAGCGTACCAAATAAAACTTTCATCCGCATCAGGAGAATTACCTGCTCACGGTCACGAACATTGATAGAAATTTTAAATGTTGAATTATAAATTTTAAATGACTATGAAAAAAGAAAACGTAATACTTGATAAAACCTTTGACTTTGCTTTAAGTGTAATTGAACTCTACAAGAAACTTGTTGACGAAAAGGAATACGTTTTGTCTAAACAACTTTTACGAAGCGGGACAAGCATTGGTGCTAATGTAGAAGAGGCAACAGCCGCTATTTCAAAAAAAGATTTTACTGCAAAAATGTCAATCTCATCAAAGGAAGCAAGAGAAACCAGGTATTGGCTTCGATTACTTGACAAAAGTAAAATTGTAAATATTGATGTATCAAATCATCTGAAAGAGATTGAACAAATAATAAACATTCTAACAGCCATAGTAAAAACATCACAGGGAAATAATAGAAGTGTTGAATGATAAATTTTGAATTGTAAATGAAAAACAAATCGAAATAATTCAACATTCAACATCTATAACTTAAAATTTCAATTATGCTAAACAAAATAATACATTTCGCACTTAACAACCGACTACTCGTAGTAGTTGCTTCGGTTTTGTTGATTGCGTTCGGTTCTTTTGTAGCCTCAAGAATGGAGGTTGACGTGTTCCCCGACCTAACAGCCCCAACGGTTGTAGTGCTTACGGAAGCCCACGGAATGGCTCCCGAAGAAGTAGAAAAACTCGTAACATTTCCCATTGAAACATCCGTAAATGGAGCAACCAATGTAAGGCGTGTAAGAAGTTCATCATCCGCAGGAATCTCTATAGTTTGGGTGGAGTTTGAATGGAACACTGACATATTCAAAGCTCGTCAAATTGTCAATGAAAAAATCACTTCCGTAGGCGAAAAACTTCCTGATGGTGTTGGTAATCCTACAATGGCTCCTCAATCCAGTATAATGGGAGAAATAATGTTTGTAAGCCTTTCGTCAGACTCTACAAGCAAAATGGATCTTAGAACCATTGTCGATTGGACAATTAGACCCAGATTGCTTGCCACAGGTGGTGTTTCTCAAGTGGTTGTAATCGGAGGAGACTACAAGCAATACCAAATTTTGGCTTCTCCTACAAAAATGGAACTATACAATGTATCATTAACCGAATTGGTTGAAGCAGCGCAGGAAGCGAACGGCAATTCATCAGGTGGTTTTATCAATGAATACGGCAATGAATACATTATCAAGGGAATCGGGAGAACAAATGACTTAAAAGAAATTGGCAGGTCTTTAATAAAAAAAATAAACGGCCATCCTGTAAAAATTGAAGATGTTGCGGAAATTAAAATTGGTGCAGCTCCAAAAATTGGAGACGCTTCCAAAAACGGAAATCCTGCGGTTGTGTTGGCGATTTCCAAACAACCCGGAACAAATACCTTGGAATTAACCGAAAAAATTGATGCAAGCATTGCAGATATAAAAAAGAACATTCCGAGCGATATTGAAATGGACACGCACGTTTTCCGTCAAGCCGATTTTATTAATGCTTCTATCAACAACATCAAAAAAGTATTGTGGGAAGGAATGGCATTTGTAGTCGTGATATTGTTTCTCTTTTTAATGAATTGGCGGGCAACAGCCATTTCCTTGGTTGCGATACCCATTTCTTTAATTGTAGCCATTCTCACTCTGAAGTGGCTCGGACTGACTATCAACACAATGAGTTTGGGTGGTATGGCGATTGCCATTGGTGATTTAGTAGATGATGCGATTATTGATGTGGAAAATGTTTTTAAGCGATTGAAGGAAAACGCCAAAAAACCATTGGCGGAACAACGGAAGAAACTCACGGTCATATTTGATGCTTCCTATGAAATTCGACATTCAATTATTAACGCCACATTTATAATTATCGTAGCGTTCCTGCCTTTGTTTTTCCTTTCGGGAATGGAAGGCAAACTATTAGCACCGCTTGGAATCGCATTTATTGTTTCCCTTTTCGCTTCCCTTATCGTTTCCCTTACGCTTACCCCGGTTTTGTGTAGTTATCTATTGACAAATGATAGAATGTTGCAAAAACAGCATAAAGAAAGTTGGTTGGTAGAACGATTGCAAAAAGGCTATGTACGATTGCTTGAAAAAGTGATGCAATGGAAAAAGACAATGATTGCAGGAGTTTTTGTGCTTTTTATTTTGGCTTTAATTGTATTCAGCCAATTTGGAAGAAGTTTTTTACCTGAATTTAACGAAGGTTCTTTGGTTATAAGTGCTGTTACCAAGCCCGGAATTTCCTTGGATGAAAGCAACAAGATTGGAAATGAAATAGAGAGTGCCTTGCACGAAGTGCCTGAAATTAGGGTAACAACAAGAAGAACAGGACGGGCTGAATTGGACGAACACGCCCAAGGTGTAAACTCTTCAGAAGTAGAAGCCCCATTCACTTTAACCGATAGAAGCCGTGAAGAATTTATGGCAGATGTCCGTGAAAAATTAAAAGGAATTTCAGGAGTCAATATTACTATTGGTCAACCTATCGGACACCGAATAGACCATATGCTTTCAGGAACTCGAGCCAATATAGCCATCAAAATTTTTGGTGATGATTTGAATAAACTTTTTACTCTATCCACACAGATAAAAAATGAAATTGAAAATATTGAAGGCTTGGTTGATGTATCTGTGGAACAACAAGTTGAAATTCCTCAAATTCAGATTAAACCCAAGCGAGATTTATTGAATCATTATGGAATTTCTATCGGTGCGTTCAATGAGTTTGTAGATGTTGCAATTGCAGGTGAAAAAGTTTCTGATGTATATGAAGGTTCTAAGACATTTGATTTGGTAGTAAGATTGGATGAATCGAACAGAAGCAAAATCGAAGATATTCGGAACATATACATAGATACCGATACAGGACAAAAAATCCCTTTACATTATGTAGCCGATATTATAAGCACAAGCGGACCCAACACCATCAATCGTGAAAATGTAAAACGAAAAACAGTCGTTTCAGCCAATGTATCGGGTCGTGACCAAAAAAGTGTAGTTAATGAAATTCAACAAATCATCAACGATAATGTCGAAATTCCCGAAGGATATCACATTGAATATGGCGGACAATTTGAAGCAGAAGCGGAAGCATCACAGACCTTAATGATAACATCATTGCTTTCAATTTTAGTGATTTTCTTGATTCTCTTTCAGGAATTTAAAACAGTAAAAATATCTGCCATAGTATTGATTAATTTACCATTGGCTTTAATTGGGGGCGTTTTCAGTATCTATTTCACAAGTGGTATTTTAAGTATTCCTGCCATTATTGGATTTATTACGCTTTTTGGTGTGGCAACACGAAACGGAATTTTGTTGGTATCACATTATAAAACCTTGCAAGAAGAAGGTTTGAATTTATATGATACCATCATTCAAGGTTCAAAAGACCGTTTAAGTCCTATTCTTATGACTGCCTTAACCGCAGGATTAGCATTAATTCCTTTGGCAATAGCAGGAGATTTACCAGGGAATGAAATTCAAAGTCCAATGGCTAAAGTAATTCTTGGTGGACTGCTCACTTCAACGCTACTCAACATTTTAATTGTTCCAGTGGTGTACTTTATCGCTTTGCGAAATGATAAATGTTGAATTTGAAATGTTGAATTTTTAATTATCAGTATAAAAATGAAAAAAGATAAAATTAGATATTATTGAAAAAAATATAAACTTTAAACAAATGAATTCATATACATCCAGCATTCAACATTTAACATTCATAATTCTTTTATTGCTTGTAGCAATAAAAGGGAATGCACAGTCAACAATAGATTCGGTGCTTTCAAGCATTGAAAAGAACAATAAAACCATTCAGGCAAACGTACAATTTTGGGAAGCCAAAAAATTGGAATACCAAACAGGTTTAACACCCAACAATCCAACCGTAGATTATGATTATCTGATTGGTACGCCTTCAAATGCAGGAAATCAAACGGATTTTGCAGTTACTCAATCTTTCGATTTTCCAACAGCATACAGCAAGAAAAAGCAACTCTCCAATGAGCAAATTGTACAAGCGGAGTTTCAACTAACTTCTACTCGACAAATGGTGCTTTTTGAAGCAAAAAAAGTATGTATTGAGTTGGTTTACCGCAATAAATACCAATTGGAATTACAAAAACGAAAGGTAAATACTGAAAAGTGGCTACTTGCATTTCAAAAGAAGTTAGAAAAAGGAGACGGTAACATTTTGGATGTCAATAAAGCAAAATTGCAACTCATAGAGATTAATGCCGCATTTCAAGAAAACCAATCTTCCATCAATCAATTAAACCAAAAATTAACTGAGTTGAACGGTGGTCAACCCATTGTGTTTACTGACACAGACTATGCTCAACTTCCTTCTCTTCCTGATTTCGAGACTTTAGAATCTGAAATTGAAGCGAATGACCCAACTCGCAAATACTTGGAACAAGAAAAAGTAATAAACCAAAAGCAAGTTGAATTGAGCAAGGCAATGAGTCTGCCTAAATTGGAAACAGGTTACCATTATCAGGCAATTTTAGGACAACGATTTAGCGGAATTCATTTTGGGTTAAGTATTCCACTTTGGGAAAACAAAAACAAAGTAAAAACCCAACAAGCCAATTTAATATTTGCTGACTTGAATTTAGAAGACCACCGCAATGAACATTATCATCACATTCAGCAAACCTATGAGAAGCAACAAAATCTTAGTTTGACACTTAAAGAATATGAATCCCTTTTTAAAGACTTAAATACTGTTAAACTATTAGACAAATCATTGACACTTGGTGAAATTTCAAGTATTGAATACTTTATGGAAATGACTTATTACTACAATGCTCTTAAGAATTATTTAGAAACTGAAAAAGAATATCATCAAACAATTGCAGAACTGTATAAATATCAATTATAAGCCCAACCCAAAAGCAAGCACATTGCCAAAGCCACATGAACCAACGCTTCAACCAATTTTTGCGATAAGTGAGTGCAGAACCAAACTTGTTTGAGTTATGCCGAACGAAGCAAAAATCAGCGACAACAGTTAGTGAGTCACTCCAAAACCCTTATACTTGAACATTAATACGGAACAAATTTTGATTTTTCAATAAAATGTAGTTACTTTGTAATAACATTTAGAAGGTTATGGAAGCATCAATAATTAAAATCGGAAATTCAAAAGGACTTCGTTTGAGCAAGACCATTTTGGAAAAATATAACATCAAGGACAAAGTGGAACTTATTCTTGAAAAAGGACAAATCATCCTCAGACCAATTGCTTTACCAAGAAAAAACTGGGAAAAGGAATTTAAAAAAATGAATAAAAATGGAGATGACAAGTTACTTATGAATGATGTTTTCGAGGACGAAAATCTTGA
Source organism: Crocinitomicaceae bacterium (assembly GCA_040880585.1). GTDB lineage: Bacteria > Bacteroidota > Bacteroidia > Flavobacteriales_D > Crocinitomicaceae > Paracrocinitomix. The sequence continues at coordinate 17,254 of JBBDID010000018.1, forward strand.
GGAATGGATTTAAAACAATACTCAATCGTTCTTGTCAACCTTGACCCAACCATTGGAAGTGAAATTAAAAAGACAAGACCTTGTGTAATCATTTCACCAAATGAAATGAACAAGTATCTGAACACAATAGTTCTTGCACCAATGACAACTAATTTAAAAAAATACCCAACTAGAGTTTCGGTCAAACACAAGGGGAAAAAAGGAATGATTGCAATTGACCAAATTCGAACAATTGACAAAACCAGAGTAATCCGAGTTTTTGAAAACCTAACCGAAACGGAAATTGGAAAATGCAAAGAGATAATAAAAGAAACCTTTGTTGACTAAAAAATAAGCGCTAACTGTAATGTAATCCCCCAAAGTCTTAGAACCCAGCTTAAGGCTTTTTAATGTGCTGCGCCAATCGATCCACATGAAGAAGATCATGATCCGTCATCCACCGGATGGTTTGCAAGACATCATCCTTCTTATAAGTGCCTAGTGCAGCAATCACTTCCTCAATAGATATTTCATTAGTTGATTTAAACTTATTATTTATATAAACTGTAATATCATTATGTAAATCAGTGCTTTTAGTAAGTTTATTTTTTTCTAAACAACGATTGCAACGTCCACAGGCAGAAGATTCATTTTCTCCAAAATAACGCAGCAGCATAATGTTTGAACATTCATTCTTCTCAAGAAACTCAACCATAGATTCCATTTTCGAAAATGATATTTTTTTACGTTGGTGGTAAATTTCAGTAGGTAAGCTCAGGTTGTTGTCTGCTAATCTTTCTGTTACAAAAAAGACACTGCTTCCTTTTGTTTCGGGTAAATAATCGATTACATCCTGCTGTTCAAGCAGACTTAATCCTTGAATCACTTGTTTTGTAGAAAGTTGTGTATACTTTGCGATCTTTCGTTCGTTAATAGCAACCATATCCTCAAAAATCCCCATTTGTGTACGGAGTAAGAACTGAATGATCCGGTTCAAGTTGTTGTCTTTGACCTGAAACTGGTACAAAGTGGGTTGATCTACTAAAATATGTAACCTGCTGGGGCGATTAATGTTTTCAGAAAGTGAGATAAACCCACCTATTTCCAGAAATTTGAGTGAGTTATAAGCTGTGATCAGGTCGAGGTTATAGTGATCACAAAAATCCAGCATATCAATCGGGTAACTCTCTTCTTTTCCGGATCCTATGGCCAGCTGGAAGTAGTTCCCCAGACAGTTATATATCTTTTTGATGCTTTCTAAAGTGGGGTATTTTAATCGAATTTTCTCCTGAAGTCGCTCAACGTCAGCAGGCTCATAAAAAAGCCACGCTTCTGATGATTTGCCATCTCTACCGGCACGTCCCGCTTCTTGAAAATAAGCTTCAATGGTTTCAGGGATGTCATAGTGAAGCACAAAACGCACATCCGGTTTGTCAATTCCCATTCCGAAAGCATTGGTGCATACCATAATTCGTGTCTCGTTATCGATCCAGCTTTGTTGTTTTTTTCTTCTCACTTCAGCATCAAGCCCTCCGTGATAAAAATCAGCCGAATAATTATGGTCAATCAGCACCTTACAGATGTTTTTTACCTCTTTTCGGGTGGAGCAATAGACGATTCCTGAATCCTTTTTGTCTTTTAGGTATTCCAGCATTCGGTTTACCTTATTGTTGGATAGATAGGTGTTGTAGCTGATATTACTTCGTTCAAAAGAGTCGAAAAATACGTTTTGTTCTTTAAAATCCAGACGTTTTTGAATGTCATCTACTACTTCCGGCGTAGCAGTAGCAGTTAATGCCAGAATAGGTGTGTCCGGTTTGAATTTTTTAATTGCAGCAATTTCAAGATAGGCCGGTCTGAAATCATATCCCCACTGAGAAATACAATGTGCCTCATCTACTGCGATCAGATTAATGTTCATCTTTTCGAATCGCGCCTGGAATAGCCTTGTTTTTAGCCGTTCAGGAGAGACATATAAAAATTTAATGTGTCCGTAAACGGCATTGTCCAATTGAATATCAATCTCACGGGCGCTCATGCCTGAAGAAATTGAAACAGCTTTAATTCCGCGCTTTTTTAGTTGATCTACCTGATCTTGCATAAGGGCAATTAAAGGAGAGATAACCAGACAAGTGCCTTCTTGTAGCAATCCCGGTACCTGATAGCAAATGGATTTCCCTCCTCCGGTAGGTAAAAGCGCTAAAGTGTCTTTTCCCTTCAATACAGAAGCAATGATCTGATCCTGCTTCTTTCTGAATTGATCGTAACCCCAATACTTTTTTAATATTTCAACCGCTTTTTCCAATAAGAACTATTTGTAAATGACTGTTCATCAAAGAAAGTCAAAGTTAACAAGATATAGTGGTGTAAAGGTACTGTAGCGATTAATTGTGAATAACTAATGCTTGAAAAAACAAGATTTAATCACTATCTTCGCGCCATACTAAATCCTTTTTGATGGACATTATCACAAACAATATACAAATATCCAAGACTCAAAAATCACGATTAACAGAGGTTGATTTTAATGACTTGCCTTTTGGTAAAGTGTTTTCTGATCACATGTTTGAAATGGATTTTGCGGACGGTAAGTGGCAGACACCTACAATCGTACCGTTTAAAAATTTGGAATTACATCCTGCCACTTCGGCACTGCATTACGGACAGGCTATTTTTGAGGGTTTAAAAGCGCAGAAAGGTAAAAATGGTGAGGTATTGATTTTTAGACCGGACATGAACATAAAACGCTTTAATGAATCAGCAAAGCGGATGTGTATGGAAGAGGTGCCGGAAGAGCTGTTCATGGAAGGCTTGAAGCAATTGATTGAACTGGATAAGAATTGGGTGCCTTCGAATGAAGGGCAATCACTGTATATCCGCCCGTTTATGATTGCTACGGATGACTATGTGGGGATTAAACCTTCAGATAGGTATAAGTTCATCATTATCACTTCTCCTGTGGGGTCTTATTATGCAGATCCGGTAAAGGTGAAGATTGAAACCTATTATACCCGTGCAGCAGAAGGGGGTGTGGGGCGTGCCAAAGCTGCAGGAAATTATGCGGCTTCTTTATATCCGGCTAAATTAGCAGCGAAAGAAGGCTTCAGACAATTGATATGGACAGATGCTAAAACGCATTCTTTCATTGAAGAGGCAGGTACCATGAATGTGGTTTTTGTGATCAATGATACCATTATCACTCCGGACGAGAAGAAAGATACGATACTAAAAGGGATTACAAAGCGTTCTGTTCTGGATATTGCAAAAGACTGGGGATATCGTGTGGAAGAAAGGCAGGTTTCTGTTAAAGAAGTGATAGATGCTTTAAATGATGGAACTTTACAAGATGCTTTTGGCGCCGGAACCGCAGCAACAATTGCTCCTATCAGTCATATCGGCTATGAAGGAACAACGTATGAACTACCTGATATTGAAGGAAGAGCATTCTCTAATAAAGTAAAAACGTACATCAATGATTATAAAAAGGGACTGCTAGAAGATAAGTATGGATGGCTGGTTCGAATTTAAGATGCATTTAAAAATAAAATTGAAAGGGGTTTCTGCACGGATTCCCCTTTTTTTATAGCACATGTCTGATCAAAAAATATATGGTTTAATCGGGAAATCTCTGGAGCATTCTTTTTCAAAAAAATATTTCCTTAAAAAGTTTGATAACATGGGTTTTAACTGTGATTATCTAAACTTTGAATTGAATGATATAAATGAAGTGAAAAAGGTGTTTGATCTTCCGGGAATTTCAGGTGTAAACGTAACGATTCCTTATAAAGAAAAGATCATCCCATATTTGGATGAATTAAGTGATGAGGCAATTGCCGTTGGAGCAGTTAACACCATTCAGATCAAAAATGGGGTAAAGAAGGGATACAACACAGATGTTTACGGTTTTAAGCAATTGATTAAACCTTTTTTTCAATCGCATCACGAACGATCTATGATTCTGGGTACCGGCGGCGCTGCTAAAGCGGTAGCGTATGTATTGGAGTCTCTGGGGTCTGAAGTGATTTATATTTCCAGAAAACCGAAAGGAGAAAACGCCTTTTCATACGAAGAAATCAATGAAAACATGATCCGTTTTAACGGGATAATAGTGAATACCACCCCTTTAGGAACTTTTCCTGATGTAGCGCGTTTTCCGCCTATTCCGTATCACTTTATTCAGTCCAATCAGTTGGTCATTGACCTGGTTTACAATCCTCCTCTCACTGAATTCCTCAAAAGAGCAGCAGCACAAGGAGCAACTGTTCTCAATGGAAAAACCATGCTTGAGCAACAGGCAGAAAAATCCTGGGAAATCTGGAATGCTTGATAAAACACCGCATATATTGACAATTTTGGGTCCCACAGCAAGTGGTAAAACCCGTGTTGCCTGTGCATTGGCTGATAGAATAGGAGGAGAGATCATTTCAGCAGATAGCCGGCAGATCTACCGTTATATGGATATTGGTACCGGAAAAGACATAGAAGAGTATCAGGTAGAAGGTAGAGAAGTCCCTTATCATTTAATAGACAGTAAAGATCCCGGTTATAAGTACAATATCGCTGAATTTCAATTGGATTTTTTAAATCTGTTACCACAGATTCATTCCAGGGGTAAGACCGCTATTTTATGCGGGGGAAGTGGCTTGTATATTGATGCAGCACTCAATGGTAGTTCTTTTTTGGGCATCCCAATGGATAAAAAACGACAAGCCGAACTCGAAAAATTATCGGAGGAGCAATTACGACAACAGTTTGAAAGCTTGTCAAAGCGTGTAAGAGAATCATTGAATGATGAAACCAAACGGCGATTGATAAGAGCAATCATTATTGATGAACATTTGCAACAACATCCGGATTTTGAAACCGTCACCATTCCTCCTTTCAATACCACCATTTTTGGGATTGATATTTCCAGAGAAAAAAGAAGAAAAAACATTACGCAGCGATTGGCAGAACGTCTTGAAAATGGCTTGATAGAGGAGGTAGAGTACTTACTGGATCATCATTTAAGTCATGAAGACCTGGATTATTACGGTTTGGAATATAAATGGGTGGGTATGTATTTGAGAAAGGAAATAACAAAACAAGAGCTCTTTGAAGGACTCAATACTGCGATTCATCAATTTTCAAAACGTCAAATGACCTGGTTCCGCCGGATGGAAAAACAAGGAACAGTCATTCATTGGATTGATGCTGAACTTCCTTTACCCGAAAAAATTGACTGTATACAATCTGTCATCCTTAATGAACAGTAAGGGAATGAGGAAATCCTTCTTTTAGAAGGGATCGCATCTGGCAGAATTATTGATATATTCGTGAAAAATTAACGCATCATAATGAAAACCAAATCATTTTTTATCCTTTCACTTGCCTTTCTGTTTGTAACAGTAAATACTTTTTCACAAGAGAAAAAACTCAGCAATCCACTCATTTGGGGATCCAATGAATTTTCACCGGAGTATGTTTATTCAGTGCGATCAATGAATGATGGTGAACACTTTACGGCACTTGAAGAAAATGCAATAGTGAAGTATACGTATGAAAATTTTGAGAAAGCTGTCGACACAATTATTAGCGGAAAAGAGATAGATGAAATTGAAATTGAAGATTATTTTTTTAACGCAGATGAAACCAAAATGTTGATTGCTACCCACGTCAATCCCATTTACCGAAGAAGTTATACGGCGAAGTATTATGTAGTTGATCTCGAATCAAAACAAGCAGAAGCCCTGTACAATAAGGATGATAAAGAGATGCTGGCTGAATTTTCTCCGGATGGATCAAAAGTCGCATTTGTCTATGAAAACAACCTCTTTATAAAAGATCTTCAAACAAAAGAAGTAACGCAAGTGACTACGGACGGAGAAAAAAATAAGATCATTAACGGAAGCACCGATTGGGTGTATGAAGAAGAGTTTTCCTTGACAAAAGCCTTTGAATGGTCTGCGAAAGGAACAAAAATAGCCTATTTAAAATTTGATGAATCTGAAGTAAAAGACTACACCATGTTCTATCACACAGATGATATCTACCCCAAAGCATACACTTTTAAATATCCCAAAGCGGGTGAAGACAATTCTAAACTGAGCCTGCACATTTATGAGTTGGAAAGTAAAGAAAACAGAGAAGTAAACAAAGGACCCTTTGAATACTTGCCCCGGATGAAATGGACAAAGAATGATGACAAATTGGTTTATCTGGTGCTGAACCGTCACCAAAACCATTTGATTTATGCTGCAGTTGAATGGGGAGATGAAGAACTAAAAGGGAGTATCATTCATCAGGATCAATCTGAAACTTATGTAGAAATAGATGACAACTTGTTGTTTTTGGAAGACGGCAAGCATTTTTTAAGAACATCTGAAAAAAGTGGATATAATCACATCTACCTGATTAGTTTTGATGGGGAAGAGCAGCAAATCACAAAAGGAGAGTGGGATGTTGTTGAATTAAAAGGAATTGATGAAAAAAAGAAGACGATCTATTATACATCAGTGGAAGAGGGAGCGATTTACCGAGACTTATATTCCATTCAGTTAGATGGATCAGCTAAAAAGAAATTATCGACACGAAAAGGAAGTAATGATGCCAGTTTTAGTACAGGAATGAAGTATTATATCAATTACTACTCCAACGCCAATGAACCCTATCTTATTTCAGTTCATAACTTTAAAGGAAAAGAACTGGATGTTCTTGTGGATAATGCAGATCTGAAAGAAAAACTGGGGAATTACGGTCTTGTAAAGAAAGAATTCATCACCATAGATGGGGCAGAAATGCCCTTGAACGCTTTTGTGATCAATCCGCCGGATTTTGACCCCACTAAAAAGTATCCGGTTTATTTTAATATCTACTGTGGACCGGGACACAACACCGTTTCAGATTCCTGGGGAGGAGCCAATTTCCTTTACCATCAATTGCTGGCTAGAGAAGGGTACATTGTGATTTCTGTTGATACAAGAGGAACTATGTACCGTGGAGCAGCCTTTAAAAAATCAACTTATCTGCAATTGGGAAAGTTGGAAACGGAAGACATGATCGCCGTTGCAAAAGAAGTTCAGAAATGGGAGTATGTGGATGCTGATCGAATTGGAGTGATGGGATGGAGCTACGGAGGATATATGACTTCGCTCTGTCTGACAAAAGGGGCGGACATCTTCAAAACCGGCATAGCTGTTGCCCCGGTAACCAATTGGAAATGGTATGATAACATCTACACCGAGCGATTTATGCGAACACCGCAAGAAAATGAAGATGGGTATGAGAACAACTCTCCGATTAATCATGTGAAGAAAATGAAAGGGAATTACCTGCTGATTCACGGGACGGCGGATGACAATGTACACGATCAACACACCTATGAAATGGTTAACGCATTGGTGCGCCAAAATAAACCGTTTGACATGTTTATGTATACCAATAAAAATCACGGAATCAGTGGAGGATACACCCGTTTACACCTATTTAATAAAATGCTTGCCTTCACAAAAGAGAAATTGTAGACAACAGGGCATGCTTTTTGAACGTCTTAACACTGTGAAATCAATTGTATTTATTTTATCGCTATTTGTTTACATCTTAGGTTTTTCAATCGAAGCAGTAAAAATGAAGTCTGCAGCAAAACTATTGTCAGAGGACGATCCGGTTATTGAGTGGCTGGATTTTGAAACAGCCATGGATAAAAATGAAGAAGAACGAAAGTTTATTTTTGTGGACGTTTATACGCATTGGTGTGGTTGGTGCAAGAAAATGGATCAAAGTACCTTTAAAGACAAGTCAGTGGTAGCGTACATGAATGAGTATTTTTATGCAGTAAAAATGGATGCCGAATCCAAAGAACCTATTGCTTACAAGGAAGTGCTTTACGAATATAAAATGTACCAGGGCGGAAAAGGCTATAATGAATTGGCAGTTAATTTACTGGGTGGTAAAATGAGCTTTCCAACCTTCGTGGTCTTATCAAAGCGAGAAGTAAAAATTAGCACAATTAGAGGCTTCCAAAAACCGGATCAATTGCTTGCTCAATTGGAAAAAATCACAAAAAAGAAGCTGTAATTCAGGCGGTATAGACCCAAGCTCATATTATGAAGTGCCTCTTTAACATTGTCTGCGTACTTATTTTTTCTTTTGAGACTCAGGCTCAGATTGAAGATAAAATATATCGAGAAGGGCACTTGAAAGAACTTCTGGAGAACATTGATACGGACGAAAAGCTTCAGTTTGAAAGAAAATGTGCCTATCATTTCCATCATTTAATCAATGAGTACAGAGTTCAAAAGCGATTGCATACCCTTTACTGGGATGATCGGCTTTGGTTAGCAGCACGGAATCACAATTTATACATGATAAAATCCGGTGGCTTAACACATGGAGAATCGCGTAATCACGAAAGTTTTACAGGAGGTTCTCCGGGAGAAAGAATACAGTACAGTTGTTATGGTGCAGCATTGACAGGTGTTTTTGGCGAAAATATTTTGTACAATTATGCCCACGATATAGAGGGGAGTTTGGATGATATTGCTTACCACATGGCCAAAGAATCCTTTGAAGATTGGAAAAATTCTAAACCTCATAATGAAAATATGTTAGACGCTGCTTATTTTGCGCACGGAACCGCTTTCAATGTTGAAAACACCAATTGGGGAACTTCAGTTTTTATCGGAAAACCGAAAAGCTATGTAGAGAAAGAGATTCAGTTGAATGGAGACGTAGCTTTACATGAAGCCTACCCTCCATTATTTGAAATGAATGGAGAAGAGTACCACAAGCAAGATTTTGATGAAGCGCTTATAGAAGCTAAACTATATTTGGCGTTAGCCAATGAGATGAAGTTAAAATCCTTCAATAAAAATGAGATTGCTATGAAATCCAGCCGTATGCATATGGTTTATATGTTGCAGAACGGTCAGGTGAATTTGGAGGAAAAAAAAGGGATGCCACAATACTTTAAAAGCAATACGAAAAAAAGATTTATAAAATCCGGACATGTAAAAGCGCTTTTGAAACTGATGGGACATGCTCTTGAGGAAATTGTATTTGAATTTAAAACCACACGAGCAGACTTGATAAGTGGAAGAGCCATGGAAATATTAATTACAAAAATAGAAAAATCTGCTTTGCCTCCTGCTAGTACTGTAGAATGGGGCGGAATTGTTCAGTTAATCGAAAAAAATAACGATTATTACTGTATAGCAGACTTATTATACCTGGTGGAAAAATGATGGAATTTGAATCCAGTTTCATTATCTTCACAGCCTTTTCCATTCTGTTTAGTTTATGAGTTTTACATTAAAAGAGCGGTTAAAATACCGTTTTGAAAGGTATTTGAATAAGGGAGGTTCTTCCATTTTTATGAGCCTTTTCGTTGTTTTTATGGTCATTTTTCTGTTGATCATTCTTTTTCGTTTCATTATGCTCCAGGTCAATCCGGATTTAGGGCATCCGGAACATACTTCTTTTTGGGATGATATTTGGAAAACCTGGCTTCAGATGACCGATCCCGGAAACATGAATCAGGATAATGAAGCGCCGGGCTGGTTAAAAATCACCACGATTTTATCAGGTATTGTGGGAGTTGTGATTCTATCCATGTTGATCGCCTTTATTACTACTTCATTAGAAAATCTTTTTTACAACTTCAGAAAAGGAAGGGGCAAAGTGATCGAAGAGGGGCATACACTGATTTTGGGATGGAATGAGCGAGTGGTTGATATTATTCGGGAGTTGATTATTGCTAATGAAAGCGAAAAACAAGCTGCGGTTGTAATTTTATCTGATACCGATAAAGAAGTGATGGATGACCTGATCGCTAAAAGGCTGCCGGCCACTAAAAGCACTCGAATTGTAACCACTACTGGAGACTATGCCAATATCAATGAGTTGAAAAGGGTGAATATTGCCGGGGCAAAATCGGTGATTCTTTTAGCAAACTGTTCTGAAAGCAGTTCAGATGAACGAAAAATTGATTCGGATGTGCAATCTATCAAGTCTATTATGGCTATGGTGTCTTGTCAAAATGGAACAAACCAATTACCCATTATTGCTGAAATATTTAGTGAGGAAAAGCGAAAGTTGATCTCCTTTTTTAATGATGATCAGATCATTGCGTTAGACAGTTGGGATATTATGGGAAAATTACTCGTGCAAACTTCCCTGACCAGTGGTTTAGAGATGGTTTATAATGAGATATTATCGTTTGATGGCTGTGAAATTTATTTTTACACTGCAAAGTGGAAGCAAGTAAGGTTTGGCGATTTGCCTTTCCATTTTAGAGACGGAATTCCACTTGGGGTGTACAATGAGACAGATGGTATTCGGCTACGGCCTTCAAAAGATTATCAGTTGCAGGATGGCGAACAAATCATAATTTTGGCAGAGGATGACTCTACCATTCAATTTGAATCTCAACAATGGATTCAACCGAAGTCACTGAAACTCTCCGGAAAAAAATTGGAGAAAAAAAGCAAAAATATTCTCATTTTGGGATGGCATAGTGTAGCAGAGATCTTTATCAGAGAATCTTCTGATTACCTTACAAAGGGCTCAAAAGTTGATATTCTTTTTCATGAACCCAATGATTTTTTACTTGAGAAAATTGCCGCCTTAAAGTCGATTTATTCGGAATTTGAGATTAACCTCCATGATTCTGATCCCTTAAAACTGGAAAATTTGCAAGCATTTGATCCTTTCTTCTATGATAATATCATTATACTTTCACAAAACTTGGAAGAGTTAAGGGCAGATAAGATCGACTCTGATACTTTAATCATCCTCCTGCTATTGCGCAACATTAAAAAGGAAAAAGGGGGGGTAAGCGATTCAAAGATCATTACACAAGTACTCAACTCCGAGAATCAGGAAATCATTACCCAAACAGATGTAGACGACTTCATCATCAGCAATAAACTCATTACTATGATACTTGCCCAACTTTCTGAAGAACCACTAATCAAAATTTTGTATGATGATTTGTTTTCTGAAGATGGCAGTGAGATTTATGTGAAACCGGCAGATCTTTATTTTTCGGATTTCCCGGTTCAGGTTGTTTTTGCTGATATCATAGCATTAGCAAGTGAACGAAACGAAGTGTGTATAGGTATTCGAAAAGGGGAGTTATCAAAAAATTCAGCCAAAAATTTTGGCGTAGAGTTAAATCTACCCAAAGATCAAAAAATAATGATTGAATCTACCGATTTTTTGGTGGTATTGTCAGAAGATGAATTGTGATTTAAATCCGCTAAGAGCTTCGTTTTGAATTGCTGATTCAACGCTTTATCCACGTCGATAAAAAAAAGTACGCCATAGCTCTTAAATTTAACAAAATTCACACTATCTTAGGGGAGAGAATTTTTTAATACTGGATGATATAATTATGGAAACAAAGACGGACGAAGTAGCAATAATACAACTTAATGGCCAATCAATTGAATTACCGGTTGTTATGGGCACAGAAAATGAGAAGGCGCTGGATATTTCAAACTTGAGATCAGAAACAGGCTACATTACACTAGATAGAGGCTTTAAAAACACCGGGTCTTGTCAAAGTGCGATTACTTTTCTTGATGGAGAAAAGGGAATTTTAAGATATAGAGGGTATCCGATCGAGCAATTGGCGGAAGATGCTTCTTTTTTGGAAGTAACTTACTTGATTTTAAAAGGAGAGTTACCGAATAAAAAACAATTAAAGGATTTTGAGGATGAGGTTGATCACCACACATTGGTGCATGAAGACATGAAGCGATTTTTTGAGGCTTATCCGGCTCAGGCACATCCAATGGGAATTCTCGCTTCAATGATTTGTTCCATGTCTACATTTTATCCGGAGTCTCAAAACCCAAATCGATCTCAGGAAGCTTTTCAGTTGAGCATTACCAGACTCGTTGCGAAATTACCGACATTGGCGGCTATGGTGTATAAAAATGCCGTTCGTCATCCGTTTATGTATCCAAAAAATGATTTGGGATATATTGAAAATTTCATGTACATGATGTGGGGGATGCCAACAGAAGACTACGAGCCCAATCCGGTGGTTGCAAAAGCATTGAATAAATTACTGATACTACACGCAGATCATGAACAAAACTGCTCTGCTTCAACGGTACGTATCGTTGGATCATCTCAAGCCAATTTGTATGCCTCTATTTCAGCAGGTATCTCGGCACTTTGGGGACCACTTCATGGTGGAGCTAACCAGGCAGTGATTGAAATGCTTGAAATGATTCAGGAAGATGGGGGAGACCTCGATAAATGGATCGCAAAAGCAAAAGACAAAGAAGATCCTTTCCGTTTAATGGGATTCGGACACCGGGTATATAAAAACTTTGACCCCAGAGCAACGATTATTAAAAAAGCCTGTGATGATATTTTAGGCGAACTGGGCATCAAAGATCCTACATTGGATATTGCTAAAAAGCTAGAAAAAGTAGCCTTAGAAGATGAGTATTTCAAAGAAAGAGGCCTGTATCCGAATGTGGATTTCTATTCCGGTATCATTTACCGTGCAATTGGAATTCCTACCGAGATGTTTACCGTCATGTTTGCTTTAGGGCGTCTTCCCGGCTGGATTGCTCAGTGGAAAGAAATGTTAGATAATGGTGATCCGATTGGAAGACCAAGACAGGTGTATGTAGGGAAAAATGAAAGAAAATTTGTCCCGATCGAAAAAAGATAAACGAATAAACAATATACTGAATCATTGATGTCCGGGGAAATAATGACTCCCATTTCCGCCATTTCATTTCCCCATCCGCCAACTGGCGGAAGTGAAATGGCTTGACTTTCTTACCAATCACCACACTCGCTTTTTAAATTTTCACCGGACAATAATGATACTGAAAACTAAAAAGAGGCGGTCTCAAAAGTAGATGAAAGCGGCCCATTTCGAAAATCAATTTTCCTCGTTCCTAAAGGATGATTGATTTTCAAGAATTTACCCTTTAGGGGTTAGGGGAAAGAATTCTTGAAAAATGAAAGTTTTGACTTTTGAGACCGCCTCTTTTTTTATACTTTATAGTTTGGTAACATCAGTATTCTTCTCCTAACTCAACAGCTCTGTTAAACGCCGCGTAAGCTGCTTCCTTTATTAATTCTTCAACATTGTTTTCATCCATAGAGTCTAATGCCGCTCGTGTAGTTCCGCCTTTAGACGCCACGCGATCCATCCAGGTAGCAGGAGAAAGATCCGAATCATTAAACAATTCTACCGCTCCTTCAAAAGTGGTGCTCACTAACACTTTGGAGTCATTGTCAGAAAACCCCATTTTCTTGGCCGCTTCCATCATAGATTGCATGAAATAAAATACATAAGCCGGTCCACTGCCTGATATGCCTGTTGATTTATCTATAAAACTTTCTTCATGAACATGAATAGATTCACCTGTAGTGTCCAGTAAATTTCTGATCATTAACAACTCAATCCGGCTGACCTCTTTGGATTCAGTGAATGAAGTCACACCTTTACCCACTTTTGCGGGCAGGTTAGGCATTGCTCTAACCACTTTTGTAATCCCCAACTGTTCCTGAATGTGTCCTATTGTGACACCTGCCATCAAAGAAACCACCAATTGTTCCTTGTGAAAGTGAGGTTTTATTTTCTCAAACAAATCGCCGGAGTGATAGGGCTTTACCGCAATAAAAACAATGTCAGCCGTTGGCAAACAATCTTCCAGATTCTCCTGTACATCAAAAAGCGGATTTTCTTTCAGCGTTTCAATAAGTTCAACACTGATGTCGTGAATCATGAGCTTTCTACGATTCAATAAGGGCGATTTAGCCATGCCTTCTGAGTAAGTCAATCCCATATTTCCTGCTCCGATCACTAATACTTTCATAATTGTTCTCCTTTTTTAACAAAAGTACCGGTTTTAATGGGAAAAGCGGCTCAAATAACTAAAAGCTTGACTAAAAATGAAGAAGAGATAGAAGAATTAAGATTTTTTTAGACGGCGTATGGGATTCATCCAAAGTTCTAGCAATATACGTAACACAATGATGGATAGTAAAACGATCGCCTTATTAATCGAATTGAAAATGTAAAGTATAGCCCCATTCACTATTAGAATACAAAAAATGGTCAGAATTCTGCTTAGCATTTCCTGTTGATAAGAACTGCTTCTCTTGTTTTTCTTTTGTGAGAAAAATGAAACGAATGCACCAATAGATATAATCGCCCAGACAAACCAACTTTCTGAAGCTGTATTTTTAAGATAGAGTTTAAAATTTTCAGTAAATTGATAATCAACGGTAGGGAATTCATTGATTTGTTGAGCGAGAAAAGCCGTACCAAATAAAGCTATGCTCACTAGTATTCCACCACTGATAAAAATAGGACCTGGTTGTCCTTTTGATGAGGAGAACAAAAAGTAAACCGTACCCAATACTACTAATAATGCAATTTCAAAAACATAAGCCAGAGCAGCATGTGAAAAGCTCCACCCCAATGAATAATATCCGATTATTAATAAAATTCCGGATATTGTTTGTATGAATAAGCCCGAGTAAGGATTCATGGTTTAAGCCCGTTCTATAATGGTAGCATACCCCTGCCCAACACCAATACACAGAGTCACCAGGGCATATCGTTTATTCGTCTTTTGTAATTCAATAGCAGCTGTTTGCAAAATTCGTCCTCCGGTCATTCCCAGTGGGTGTCCAATAGCAATACCACCGCCATTTGGATTAATTCTTGGATCGTCATCTTCTAATCCCATTTCACGGGTACAAGCTAGTGCTTGAGCAGCAAAAGCTTCATTAATTTCTATGATGTCCATATCATCCATGGTAAGCCCTGCTCTTGCCAGTGCTTTTTGAGAGGCATACACCGGGCCGATTCCCATAATTCGAGGTTCTACTCCCGCAACAGCCGCAGAGACAATTCTTGCCATTGGTTTAAAGTTGTTTGTTTTAACAGCATCTTCTGAAGCGATAAGCAGTGCCACGGCTCCGTCATTTAAACCGGACGCATTGCCCGCTGTAACAGATCCTCCTTCTTTTTTAAAAGCGGGGCGGAGCTTTCCTAATATTTCTAGGGTAGTGGTGGGTTTAATGAATTCATCCTGATCAAAAATAATCGGATCTTTTTTTCTTTGCGGAATAGATACCGGAACAATTTCTTCGGCCAGGCGACCATTTTTTTGGGCAGCTGCGGCTTTCATCTGACTTTGGTAAGCAAATTTGTCCTGGTCCTCACGCGAGATCTTGTACATTTCAACCAGATTTTCAGCCGTATTTCCCATGCCATCTGTTCCGTAAATTTCTTTCATTTTTGGGTTGATAAACCGCCATCCGAAGGAAGAATCGTGCATTTCGGCATCCCGACCAAAAGGTTTAGATACTTTAGAGATTACCCACGGTCCTCTGGTCATCTGTTCAACACCACCTGAAATGTATATGTCTCCGGCGCCGTCTTTAATGGCTCTTGCTGCATTAATTGTAGACGCCATTCCAGATGAACAGAGTCTGTTAACAGTTTCGCCCCCAACAGTCCACGGAAGGCCCGCTAGAAGCAAGCTCATACGCGCTACATTTCTATTGTCTTCACCTGCCTGATTGGCACAACCAAAAATAACGTCTTCAATATCTTTTGGATTTAATTGTGAGTTCCGTTGGATTAACTCTTTCATAACAAGCGCTCCTAAATCATCTGTTCTAACCGGAGCAAGGGTTCCGCCAAAGTTCCCTATGGCTGTTCTAATGGCGTCAACTATGAAAACGTCTTTCATTGATTTGAGTTTAGTTTGATATTTTCTGTTCTGTATTGGTTCAAATTTAATAAGTTTGGGGGATATGTTGGATGCACTATCAGATAGAAAAATTATTTTGGGATTGATTTTGTTGCAACTGGCAATTTGCTTACCCTTTATTAATTCATATCCCATTTGTTTAGATGAGCCATTTTCAATTTTTTGGTCGCAGCAGGATTTGAATGAATTTATGCCGGAATTGGTGAAAGGGAATAACCCACCCTTATACTTTATTATACTACACTATTGGATGGAAGTTTTTGGAGCCTCTCCATTTTCAACCCGTTCTCTATCGCTTCTATTCAGTATCCTCATGATTCCCTTTCTCTATGACCTGACAAAGAAGATAACTAATAAGCACTTTGCTATAATATCGGTACTTCTAACACTATTTTCTTCATTATTTCATTATCACAGTATTGAAGCCAGAATGTATTCCATGATGGTTTGTTTGACAGTCATCTCTTTTTGGGCAATGTACTGTTTAATTTTTGAGGATCGAAAATACTGGTGGCTTTTGGGAATATCAAACGGCTTACTTCTTTATACGCATTATTTGGGGTTTTATATTATAGGAATTCAAATTTTTGTTGTTTTAGTATCTATTAAAGAACTTTCTAGAAGTAGGTTTATTTCGTTAGGAATATCACTTCTTTTGACAACATTACTTTATTTTCCCAACCTTATGATTATACAAAGTAGACTTAAAGACTTTACAAGTCATGGGACTTGGCTTCGTGCTCCTGAGTGGACCGAAATTTACGGTAATATAATTCGGTTTTTAAATTATCAATTGAGCACAGCGATCACCCTTTCAATTCTTATTATTTTTGCAGTAATATGTAAAAAAGGATTATTAGGTCGATTGAAAGAGGTGTTGACAAATCCCAAAATGAGGTTTGTTGTGGTTGTTTTCTTTGGCGGTTATTTTGGAATGTATCTTTTTTCTATTACGGTTCAGCCTGTTTTTTTAGATCGATACCTGCTTTATTTGCTTCCTTTTTTAATGATGATGATTTCAATTTATTTATTTCAAGCCACCAAGGGTTGTATTCGTAACAAAAAATGGATTTTACTTGCAGTTGCCCCTATTGCAATTGCTTGCTACTATGTTCCTCATGTCAATCGGGAAAATGATCAACTGGCCAATTATGTGAAACATTTAAATAACCCAAGAACCATTATAACTTTATGCCCACCTACTTTTGATTTGAATTTCATGTATCACTATGATAGAAATTCTTTTAAGGATTATAGTAAATTTGATGAGCATCTTGAGCGACAAAATATACACCGTATATACAGTTTTGAAGATATTAATATGAATATCGATTTCAATTACCTTATATATGTGGATGCCAATTCAAATTTCCTTTACCCAAATAATAATATCTTAAAAAATCTAGACAATAACTTACTCTTCCTTGAAAATAAAAAGTTTAAGGGCGAATATATTGTATACTATTATCAGAAGCCATGATTAATACAGTAAATATAATTGGGGCAGGTAATGTTGCTACAGCCTTGGCAGTAGTACTCAGTAAAAAAATCAGAGTTAAGGCGGTATGGTCTAGAAAACCAAAAACAGCCATTGAACTTTCATCCAGAATAAACTCAGAAGTGTGTCTCAGTTTAACTGATTTGCCCAACGCAGATTTGAATATTATTGCTGTTGCTGATGACGTAATAAAAGATACGGTCAAAAAGCTGGACATGAACATTCCAGTCGTACACACATCTGGGTCTGTTCCCAAATCAGTATTGAAGGATTTTAGAAAATACGGAGTTTTCTACCCCTTGCAAACTTTCTCAAAAGACAGAATGGTTGAAATGTCAGAAGTACCTTTTTTTATTGAGACTAATGATACAGAATTGGAGAGGGAATTATTCGATTTGACGAAAGAAGTTTTGAACACCACCCCATACAAACTTAATAGTGATAAAAGAAAAGCTCTCCACTTAGCAGCAGTGATTTCAAATAATTTCACGAATCATTTATTACTTGAATCAAAGAAAATATTGACTCAACAGGAGATTCCATTTGATGTTTTGAAAGCATTAATGTTTGAAACAGTAGGTAAAGCTTTTGACCTTGGACCTGAAAATGCACAGACAGGACCAGCTAATCGAGGGGATAAGAAGATCATTGAAGATCAGCTAAAACTATTGAAAGAACAGGAAATGAATCAACTATACAAGCTTTTTACGAGAGCAATAGAAAATAATAAAGCTTAGTTTTTAATCAGCTTAGTTGTGTAGGTATTTGATTCGGTTGTAATGATCAGGATATACATCCCAGCATGTAATTTTGACAAATCTATTTTGTTAGGGATTGAATTGAAAGAAGCTTGTAAACCTCCATTCATGTCAACAATTTGCAATTGCCCCTTATTATTAAACCCCTCAATGTTTAAGTTGTTCTCAACTATTGTTGGATAAATATTCAGGGATTCAGAACTATTAAAGTTTTCAGCACTGAGAGTTAAATCTTCGTACTGAAGATCCGTGATCACTTGAAAATTAAGCAGTGTATTGTCTTTATCTACCTTTGCTATAAAAAAGTTACCACCTCCGGTTGAATTAAATGCCAACTCGCCAGTTGCTACCACACCGCCATCATAGCAGAAGTCCATTCCATAAACAACATCTTTTCCTGCTTCTCCGAAATTTTGAATATAAGAAGCCTGGTAGTAATTGGACTGAAGTTTCCCTAAAAAGGCATCCTCTTTGAAGTCTAAGGTTGCGTAACCAAATGATTTAGTAGATCCTCCGTAATAAATATTATCAAGTGGATCTATTACTAAATCATGAGCAATTTCAACCTCATGAGAACCTCCAGTCATAGAGGTGTCTCCATACAAAATATTTCCATCTGAACTTATGTTATATATCCAGAAATCATTTAAAAACCCGGTTTGGTCGTAGTAATAAGTTCTTGAACCGCCAATAAAATACTCATTTACTGTGTTTTTAACAATTGAGGTGAAATAATCCTCTCTTTCCATTCCGACAACTTTAGACCATCCTAAGGTACCGTCTATATGGTATTTTAAAATAATACCGTCTTTCATACCATTTCCAAAACTCTCTGTTGAACCAACAACAACTAGGGAATCTCCATCAACAAGAACAGCATTAGCCACATCATTTTCCATTCCGCCATACGTTCGGGTCCAAACTGTATCGCCAAATTTATCGGTTCTAACCACGTAAATATCTGTGCCACCACCTCCATAACTATATGTCTCACCAACAAGTATAAATCCGGAGTCCGGCATTTGCTGCAAATCAAAAGATTTATCCCAATCACCACCTCCGTAAGTTTTTTCCCAAAGAGGAGTCCCTAACGAATCTGTTTTAACTAAATAGAAATCAAAGCCACCGTTTCCAGAACTATTTGTAAAACCAGATATGGCGTATCCTGAATCATTTGTCAAAATAACGGATTCACCCCAATCGGATCCAGTCCCCCCGTAATTATAAGACCATTGGTAATTACCAAGTGAGTCTACTTTGAATAAAAATGCTTCTGCATTATCGGGTATAAAACTACTGGATGAACCTGTTACTATATAACCGGTATCCAAGCTTTGTTTAATGTCTTTAGCGATATCATAGCCAGTATTACCATATGATTTTATAAAGTGAATATTTTGACCTACCCCTGTAGTAGACAAAACACAAAGCACTATAAAAATTAATCCTCTCATCTTCATAACCTATAATACATTGAAAAATTAAATCCACGACCGCGGCCGATTTTCTTTGATGCTAATCCGATCACATCAAAAGAGCCCAAACCGAAGTAAAAATTATCCTTTAACCAATAATTGACATTTATGCCCCACCTTAAACCTGCAAATCCACCATAAGAAAGACGGGTAGATACACTAAAATCTTTTATGGGTTGGTAATACCCTCCCACGTATAAATAAGGGAAATAGTTGGGTACCATAATGGCTTTAAAGCCAAATATTGCCTGTAAAGAATTAGTACTTTGCCGGTCTGCCAATTTCTGAACCACCAGTTCAAAAGGGAGAACATCTACCTGTCTTCCCATATTTTGATTAACTCCCATTGTATCTAGCCAATCTATATCAAAATCGGTGGTGTCGTCATCCAATAAATCCTGAATATTAAATCCGCTATAACTTCTCTGCGCCATGCCAGTATAACTCAAACTGTTTTTGTTCCAAAAGATCATCCCCAAATTATTGATCCTGAAATTGATGATTTGTTTGTTTTTTGTCTTTCCTTCAAAAATGAAGTTGTAGTCAATATCAATTGAAAATCCGCTGCCCTGAAACGCCCAGTAGGGGAACATTCTGTCTGTAAAAAAAGCATCTCCGCTTAAAAAAACATCTATCGTATCCAATTCAGGACGTGAATACATCCAACTTTCGTTCAGAGCGCCCTTTAATGTCTTTGACCCACTAATATAACTGAGTTGAATACTGGATAAGTTGCTTTTATGATAAAATCCAAGGCTGAATTTTTGGTAGTGCTGATATTGAACAGAAGAGAAGGTGAAATCCATGGTGTCACCAATATAATTGGAGTTGCCAAAAAGAGCTGTATTAAATAAATCCTCTGTGATATTGGCTGAGAAGTAATGGTTGTCTGAAAAGGATAACTTCATGCCATAATCTTCTTTTTTAAAAAGATGTATGTCAGGACTGTAACTATCAATGCGTTGCTCCATTTCTCCACCGAACACATTTGCACCTTTCAGGCGATTAGCCATCTGGGTTTTAAGTTCCGTACTGATATCACCCCCAAAAATAAATTTATCCATGAACTCGTTTGAAAACCGATTGCTGCTATAGCTGTTATAGGAAATGAACTTAACTTGGGCTTGATCGTTAACCGTATCTTCAAATACAAAAGTAGGCTCTTGCGAAAATCCTGAAATAGCAAACATCAATAGTATTATGACCCACCTACTTTTCATAAATGAATATCGATATCCAGGTTAGAACGCAAATTAAAATCAAAATAAGCGTCAGATTTTATCTTTACTTTATTGTTATTGTCTGAACTGAAAGATAAAATCACAGCTATTTTGGTGGCTGCAGCAATATTTTCAATGTATTCTCGGCTCAATAAGTAAATTACAGTACCGGATGAGGGTTGTGTTGCAAAAGTGGTTGGGTCGTACATGCCTGCATTGATTGAGCCATCACCACTTAAAGAATCGATCAGTTCATCATATTCATTCAATAAATACAAACTGGCACTGGCTCCAATAGGAAAACCATTTTGGTATGATAAAGTGATTTCAGCCTCATTTTCAGTATATGAAACCCCGGTATTGTATGAGATATTAAAGGTATCAGTGAGTAGTAGGTCATTTGCGCCAAATTCAAGTGGAAATTCTCCATTCAGAACAATCTCCATCAAAGAGCCGGGAAATAATTCATCACTGCCGGCAGTGACATTTCCATCAGGATTGATCTTCAACTCATAACCCAGATAAATAGAATCGGGCAAATTTTCAATGAAGGAGGTAATCGTTGAATTGCTATTGTTAATCGCGATTGGATATTCTGAAGGAACATAATCATACAAACCTCCGGAAGACGGGTTGATGTTTATTGAACTGCCCAATAGGGGAAAGCTTAAATTTGCAGAGGAACCGTTTTTGGAATTATATCCTTTGAGTTGAGATATTTTTGCTTGGGCAATTAAATTAAAACCGTTTTTTATAATAATGTTCAGGTCAATTGAATCAATGTCAATGCTTCCGCCTAAAACAGAATTCATAAAAGGCAGGTCAAAACCGGTAGTGTCTGTTATTGTGTAACTTCCAAAATAGCCTTTAGCATAATCAGGAATTAATTCTTTAAATGTTACTTCATAGACAATGCTGTCCTGATTGGTTACAGTATAGGAGTCTGTATCTTCATTAGAGCTAACAATAATATCTCCGGATATGGTATTGATCAAATTTCCTGATATTCCGGTAAGATCCATATCAAAACCACTGATATTAATTATTTCAGAAGCGGTTGAGGGATTAGATTGAGTTCCGGCATCCAAATTGAAGGCCTTATAGAAAGGGCTGCCTTGATCGAGAATGGTTGGAAAATCAAAAGCAACCGTAGCTTTACCCGGCCAGGGACTTTTGATGGTCATTTCAATCTCCCCTGATTTTACAATCACTCTTTTCAACTCGATTTCTCCCAACTCATATTTTTGATCATAATCATCTCCGTAAGTAAATGCAGGGTTGACCGTAATGGAAGAGAAATTAACTGCTGTTTTTTGAATAATAGTGGTGTCAGGCAATTCAATGAGGGTGTCTAATGAAAAACTAAAAACAGATTCATTGTAGATAATAGAGAGATATTCTTGAGAATTTGACGTTGTGTATTCAGGTGGGATCAGGTCATTCAAGGTGAGCCGACCATGCACCAAAGGCGCCGTCCAATTGGTGTTCCAGTTCGTTTTTTCTTTTTTACAAGCGATAAGGGCAAGTAGTATAAAAGTAAATGCGATTGTTCGTTGTAAATTCCTCATGAATCCTTTAAAATGGATAACGAAAGTAAAGATAAAATAGTTTGTTTTGAAAGAAGGAGGGATCAGAATTTATTTAGTTTCATGTAAAGACTTTTTTATGACACGCTTATCTTTGTCAAAACAACTTATGGTGAAATATCGCTTATTAGAGCCGAAAGAATTAAAAGCATTAGAAGATGATTTTGTCAATTATCTTGTGGTGCAAGGTATTACAGCAGATGAATGGGAAAAACTCAAAAAAGAAGAAGTTGAAAAAGCAGAGCGAATCACCGATTTGTTTAGTGATGTGGTTTTTGAAAAAATAATGCGCAACACGCAGTTTTTGGATTTTGTCAGTCCTTCCAATATTCAAAGTATACAGTGCGGTTCTGATAAAATGGTAATGGTGGGAATTCAAGCTAAATCCACACATATTGATTTGAGCAAAACGCCCATTAGCGAATTAAATCCGGATGAATTTCAATTATTTAAAGGAGAAAAATACTATGAAGGTGTCAGAGAAGAAGAATTATTTAAAATGACGGAAAAGGGCTATCAAATTTCAGATGGACAATTATTCAAGAAACTCATACTGGTCACCGTTGAATAATTCTTCTATCTTTAAAAATCAAATTTAAAACAAAGATGGAAGCAAGAACAGTTGATTATTCAAGAACGACTATAACGGAGTTGATGATTCCGTCTTTTGCCAATTTCTCAGGAAAAGTGCATGGTGGTATTTTACTTTCTTTAATGGATAAGGTGGCCTATGTTTGTGCTTCAAAGCATTCTGGCGCTTATTGTGTAACAGTTTCAGTAGACGGAGTTGAGTTTAAAGAGGCGGTGGAGGTAGGGGAGCTGGTTAGCTTGTCGGCATCCATTAATTATGTAGGGAATTCATCTATGATTATAGGAATACGGGTAGAATCTTTAAAGCCCAAAAGCGGTGAAAGAAAGCACACCAACTCCTGTTATTTTACTATGGTGGCAAAGAATGATGACGGATCACTTAAAACGGTTCCCAAATTAATTCTCGAAAACCCGCAGGATGTTCGTCGTTTTTATGACGGAAAAACCCTAAAGCGCTTGCGAAGACAAATCACAGAAGTGCTGGATGCCGAAGTTAAATCTATCAGTGATGACGAAATGATTACTAAAATTAAAGATGATCGTTGTTTGGTAAAATACCTTAGCTAGACTAACCGCCAGGGAGCTACTGTAACCATTTTAATACATCCCGTTATTTATTTGAAAAAGCACATTTGCTTTAGTGACATATTTATTTATGTGGTTTTAAAAGGAGTTCGTTCGTTCCCGATACAGGAAAGTCCGGACTCTTTTTAATTTCAACAAAACCAGTAAGTTTTATACATTTTTAAATGTTGTAGCTGTTCGTCAATCTCTTTTTGTTCAACAGGATTAGAAACAGCAATGATCAATTGTGTTTTTTCAGGATTTTCCAGAGTGTGGCTTGCTGAAATTTGCACTTCATAGATGAAATGGCCTATTTTCTTTGGGTTGTCCGTAATCCATTGAAAATTTACACCATATTTTCTTAGTTCTTTTGCAATACGTTTTCCTCTATTACCGGCTCCCCAAATACAAAGCACATGATGTGGGGAATAATCTATTGCTATAAAATGTCTGACTTTTAGAGTTGTGAAAGTATTGTCGGCGTAATTTGGATCATTTCTGGAAGTACGCTCAGGATAATCGCGCCATTGATGCAGCACATCCGGTAATCCGATCAGTTCAATACCATTGGCGTAAGCTTTGAAGCAAAGATCATAATCTTCAGGATATTCAAGAGATTGAAAACCTCCGAGACGACTTAGAGTAGAGCGGTGCATCATCCAGTTGGGTGAGGGCAATACACACTCTTTATAGATGAATTCATAGTGATCTTGCCGATCCATTCGTTGATTTAACCATTCTTCATATTTTTTATAACCGCCTCCCAATGGCTGCGCTGAGAAGTAACGAACCTTGGAGGTAATAATGGCTTCTTTTTTTTCTTGCAATCCATTGGCCAGTTTTTCCAGTTTTTGAGGGTGCATGACGTCATCTGCATCCATTCTACTGATAAATTCCCCACAGCTATGTGTAAAAGCGTGAGACAAGGCGTCAATGATTCCTCTGCCCGGATTTCTAAAACATTTTACGCGGCTATCTTCTTGACTATAGTGCTGTAAAATCTCAAAAGAAGTGTCGGTTGAATGATCATCAACAGCAATTAACTCCCAATTATCTGTGCTTTGGAGTAGGATAGAAGCAATCGTTTCTTTCAAAACAGGGGCTGCATTTTTAACCGGCATTACGATTGAAATCATGCTACAAATTAGGTAAATTGTTAAATTTAATGACAAAAAGCCGTTGATACAGCCGGTAAGAGCATTCGTAAACAGTAGCTAAAACAGTATCAAATAGCTGCTTATCCGAATTCAACGCTATGCTTTTCATAGGGCAAAGATAAAGGAGAGATACGACTTGCCTGCTTATTCACCGCTAAAAAGCTACTTTTGTAGTTGTAATTCGTTAAGAAAGTAATGAGAATAGGTGTGTTGATTATATGGTTGAGTAGTTGCTTTGTTTCTTTTGCTGATGAAGAGTTAAAAGAAGCAAAATGGTTGTCTGATTTTTTTAATTCAGGACTGACCAAAGCTGAAGCAGTTTGGAAGCACGAGGAGCCTGCTTATTACAATAAAGATGAAAAAAAAACGGTAGTATTTGACTTTAAAAAGCAGGTTTACAGCATAAAATATACCCTTACGTATACAGAAAACTGGGAAGTGTTGACAAAAGAAGGAACACAGAATCCTCCTCTAATGGAAAAAACCTATCCTACTTCTGTGGTTAATAATTGGACACGCTTCAAAGAGACCGGAACCTATGAAGAAGTCTTCTATAGAGATATCCCCAACTGGTTGGTGTTTAAAAACCTGGACACTTTACTCATCAGTATTGCAAGCTTAGAAGTAAAGCCGGCCATTAACGCTTTATTGTGGTCGGATGAGCAAAAATACATTCGAAAACTTTTTCGAAGGAATAAAATGATGAGTGCAAATGTCTGGAAACAATTTATTTATGACAAAAGAAGAAGAGTGATTGGCATTGATACACCTTATTTATCTGCCAATTGCCAGATAAAAAAACAAGATAGCCACAGCGCATATCATGTTGTATTTCAAAATGAAAATGGAGATGAACTAATTGTATACCCTTGTCTAAACACGATTCACCCTATGCTGATGGATGGTGTGCTGTTCAGGTTGAATGATAAAGAGCGAATCGTATTTAATTTTGCAGTAAATGAGATGATGCACCGCTTTGCTCCGGATATTTTCAGAGATCCGGATGTGGTGATTCAGCAGTTTCTTTTAGCAGTAGAAGAGTATGTGGGAAAGTCTTTAGAAAGACTGGAGAACTCAAAAGTAGATAATGAGTAAGAGACATCTAAAGAAATACTTAGAAGATCTATCTAAACCTGAGCTTGAAGATCAAATTCTTGAATTACACGATCGATTAAAAGAGGTCAAACAATTTTACGCTTTTGTTTTTAATCCCAATGAAGAGAAGATGATGGAGGAGGCAAAAATGAAAATTTCGTTGGAGTATTTTCCCGTAGGCAAACGAAAAAAAGCAAAAAAGAGACGTTCTGTTGCTCAAAAACAGATCAAAGAATTCATCAAACTAGGCGTGGATCCTTTGCGGATTGCTGACTTGATGTTATACAACCTTGAAGTTGCGATAGCCTATAACGAAGAATCACCCATGAAGCAAGCTGCTTTCTACCGTTCCATGCTTAAGTCATTTCAGGATATGGTAAAATTTGTGGATGATAATGCCTTAAAAGACCACTTTATGACACGCATTGAAAAAATTGTTGATACTGTTTACCTTCAGCAATGGATCAATAAATCAGCCTTTGAAGATGTGATGAGTAAACAGTAATCACCCCTCAATAATCGTCATCTCATCAATCAAATGATGGGCACCGGCGTACTTATCAATAATAAACAGAATATATCGGATATCGCAACTGATTGTACGTTGGAAATCCTCTTCAAAGGATATATCACCACTCATGGCTTCCCAGTTGCCGTCAAATGCACAACCAATCAGCTCTCCTTTTGCATTCATCACAGGGGAGCCTGAATTGCCCCCGGTGATGTCGTTGTTTGAGATAAAATTAATCCACAAGGTGCCATCCTGGCCATATCTGCCATAATCTTTTTCTTCAAAAAGCGCTTTCAATTTTTCAGGTACGATAAATTCATCATTGTTCGGATCCTCTTTCTCCATTAGACCTTCAATGGTTGTGTAATAGTTGTATTCGTTCCCTTGCGCAGCATAAGAGAGGATATTTCCATAGGATAAACGCAAGGTGAAATTTGCATTGGGGTAGTATTTTTTATCCGGATTCATCTCTCTTAAAGCCCGAATAAACAGGCGGTTTGCTTTTTGCAGTTTAGCGCGCGCCTGATTTACATCCTGCCCATGCATCAACTTTTTGTAATTATCCAGTAAATCAAGGTTTAATAAGAATAGACCATCTGTTTCCAGCACTGATAAGGTTGGGTTTTCAATGAATTCTTTGTATCGGAGAGAATCTGAAAACACACTGTTTTTCATATTTAGATTGACAAAATCATCCCATTTACCTTCATATTTAGCTGCAATGGAGTCTAAAAGCAGGGTGTGTTGTGATTCAGGAACGTTTGAATTATACAAATTCAACATAGCCGCAATCAGGGTAGTTTCTGTTTTAGCGTCAAATTTTTCCCAAAACTGTTTGGCGGATCCTTTTAATTTTTCAGCTTCTTCTTTGATTATTTTTTCATCCACATCTTCGCTTTGCAACATTTGGTATATGCGTGCGTGTCCCAACATGAATTTGTTAATGGGTATAGAATAAATAGATTCAAAATAGTAAACGGAGGTGGGGTTGTATTCACTCAACACCTCATAAGCCTCTTCGATATTTCGCATCACATCCTGATAGATTGCTCTTTTTTCAGGTTCTTCGTCAATCCATTTTTGAAATTTTTGTTCGATCTCTTTTTTCTTTTGAAGAATTTCGTTCTTTTTTAATTGTTCAGTTTGTCCGATAAAATATTTCCAGTAATTGGATACTTGTGCATAATTAGAGGCATATTTCAAACGAACAGCATCTGAGGCTTTCATGTTGGCTTTCATGATCTCTAATTTCTTCCCTCTTACTTTTACACGACTGGGCTGATCCTGAGTAATGGCCATTTCTACCCCATAAGAAGTTAAATAACGATCAGTAGAACCGGGATATCCCATAATGAAAGAAAAGTCTCCCTCTTCAATTCCGCCAATATTTATGGGTAGATGATGTTTTGGAGTGTAAGGCTGGTTATCCATAGAGAATACTGCCGGCTTATTGGCAGAATTGGCATAAATACGGAACATAGAGAAATCGCCTGTATGTCTTTCCCACATCCAGTTATCGGTATCTCCACCGTATTTTCCCACAGATGATGGGGGAGCTCCCACTAAGCGGATATCGGTAAAAGTTTCCTGCACAATCAGGTAAAATTCGTCCCCGCCGTAAAAATCATCAACATAAGCCGTGTAATGTGTTCCCTCTGTTGCTTTTTTAATCAATTCCTGAGAAACTTGTCTGATGTTAAATGCTCTTGTATCTGCATCCATATCATTGGTGAGTGCGCCTTTAATTTTATCGGTAACATCTTCCATGCGAATGACAATAGATGCCGTCAATCCCGGTACCGGCTTTTCTTCTCCATAGTTTGCGGCCCAAAATCCATCTGTCAGGTAATCATTCTCAGGGGTAGAGTTTTCACGAATAGCATCATAACCGCAGTGGTGATTGGTCAGCATTAATCCTTTAGGCGAAATAATTTCTGCAGTACAAAATCCACCCAATGATACAATCGCATCTTTAACCGAAGGCTTTTTCTCATTGTAAATCTTTTTGTAAGAAATGGCTAAGCCGGCAGCTTTCATTTCCTTTTTATACTGTTTAAGCATAAAGGGGAGCAGCATTCCCTCATCAGCCCGTGAAGAAAATGTGATAACTACGATTAAAAAAAGTGCGATTTTTTTCATGAAAAAATTTTGATTTCCGGCAAAAATACCGCTTTTAGATTAAACTTCGTGCTGAAAAAGTAAAGTTTCCAATAAAAGGTAAAAAAGACATTCAAACGGCTTATTCCTTGATGAAAGATTTGACTACAACATTAGTTGAAGAAGTAATCCGAATGACATATTTCCCCGGGGCAAGCGAACTCACATCCAACTGATTGCCCTGATCAGAGATGACTTTCCTTCCGGATAGGTCATAGATTTCGACCAAATTGTCGGTTGTTGTTTGCAGGTGAAGTTTATCTTTTACAGGATTGGGATAAATGAGGAAGTCATTTTGCTTATCCTTATGAGAGGTGGTTGCGAAATCAGAAGTCCCTACCCAAATATCATCCAGTTCCAGGATAAATCCATCTGAGGAGAAATGATGAAAAGCAACATACACTGATTGATTGGCATATCCTTGCTGATCTAAAAAAATGCTTTTTCCATTCCATTGAAAATATTCTGCTTCTACGGTTAGCAAGGTGTCAGTAAAACTACTTAAACTAGAATCTGTTGTAGAAATCAAAACATGGTAACCATCCGGATAAGACGCATCTACTGAACGTGCTCTCCAACTCAACTTGGTGATGGTTTGCAAACTCAGTTGGGGAAGGATCAAATAATCGGAAGCCGCCGCAATGGTATCCTGAAAATAAGAAGTACAGGCCACGGAACTATCTGTATTTTCTGTGTACCAGATCCATCCGTCATTGAATTGGCTTACGGATGAATGGGGAGTGAGGCCATCTGTGTCTACTACTTGCCATCCCGCCGGAATTCCTGCTGAAAAATCCTCTTGTATCAAAAAAGTTTGCGCCTGTTGAATAAAGGGTGAAGCGATAAATATAAAAGCAAGGATGATGGCCTTTGACATACAATTTGTTTTTTGCGAAGTTAACGATTAGTTAAGAAGGAAAATTGTGTTTTAAGCTTTTTTAGTAATCTACTTATTCAAATGAAAAAATAAAGAGGTCCTCATCCTCTTTCTTGAAATAGTGATGCTCCCGTGCGTGTTTTTCAAGCATTCTCAGATCATCCAGATTATTGAGGGAAACTTTCAAGGTCTTGAGATCCTCCCGCTTTTGCTCAATTTGCTGCTCAAGATTTTGGATTTGCTGCTTTTTGCTATAAAGAGAGAAGATATCCATGTCATGAAGAATAAGGATATACACCGCCACAAAAAGGGTAGAGATGAAATATTTATTCTTTACCAAGGGAAAAACCTTCTTCATGCTACAAAAATAGGTATAAACAACGGGTTAAATTTGTTGTTTTTCATGTAATCTTTCACAGTGTAATGTGAATTAATGTTCTGCATTTTGCAGTTTTGAGCTTTGACTCTAACTCCGTCAGGGTTCAAAACCAAACTCCGTCAGGGTTCAAAACCAAACTCCGTCAGGGTTCAAAACCAAACTCCGTC
>JBBDID010000018.1:47107-61063 GCA_040880585.1 Crocinitomicaceae bacterium
AGGGTTCAAAACCCTGACGGAGTTGCTATGCTCCAAAAAAAATCAACTGCTGAAAAACCAAATTCATAGAATCCTCAAATGTAATTTAACAGAATTCCTTATCTTGCAGCTTAAATCAGGAAAATGAAAAGAGGTTCAATTACTCTAATAACATTTGCACTACTTTTTTTTACAGCTTGTAAAAAGAACGAATCGGATGTGCAGGGGATGGTCAGATATGTAGATGATCAAGGCTTTTACCACACTGCGGATAGTGCTACGATTATATTGTATGAGAAAGATACTACCGGATCTGTTGTCATGAGCACTTCAACGGATGAAGATGGCATCTATCAGATTCAGGACATTGCTGACGGGCAATACAGGGTGTACGGTGAGTTGATGATCGATTCAAATACCGTTTATAAGGGTGTTTCATCTAAGTTCAGCTGTAAAGGAGCTGAGTTGGTCGCCGCTCCTTTTGATCTCGATTAATCCTTATACTCCTTTAACACTTTTTTGGATCCGATTGTAGCCGTAATAAAATCTACCGATTTTTTGGGAGAGCGGGCAGGGGAGTATTCTCTGCCGTAAAGAATAATTTGTACGTGCAGTTTATTCCATTTTTCTTTTGGAAAGAGTTTTTTAGCGTCTTTTTCTGTTTGTTTTACCGATTTCCCATTGGTCAGTCCCCATCTTGTCAGTAAGCGGTGGATGTGCGTGTCCACCGGAAAAGTCGGAATATCAAAAGCCTGTGCCATCACAACTGAGGCGGTTTTATGGCCAACTGCAGGTAATTCTTCCAAAGCTTCAAAATTATCGGGTACCCGCCCGCCGTGTTTATCGATTAAAATTTCTGATAATCCGTATATGCCTTTTGATTTCATAGGCGCTAACCCACAAGGGCGAACAATTTCAGCAATATCTTCTACTGATAATTTTACCATATCGTAAGGATTATCTGCTCGTTTGAATAGGGAAGGGGTGATTTTATTGACACGCACATCCGTACATTGCGCAGAAAGCAAGACGGCAATCAGCAGGGTGTAAGGGTCTTTGTGATCCAGTGGAATGTCGACTTTGGGATACAGCCGTTCCAGTTCCCCCATAATATATTCAGCCTTTTCTGCTTTTGTCATCCTTTTTTAATTTAAATCCATTGGCAATGAAAGCGATAAACTCCCTGAATGCAGAACGCTTTGAAAAAACATCTTTTGCAATCTGTTTGCGGGATGTAGTAATCTTTATTTCCGGTTCTGCTTCTGCTTCTGTCTCACCCTTATCGACCATCATTTTCTGATCAGCACTCAATTTTCGATTTTTGGGATCATAACCCAGTATGTCATTTCCCTTTTTGAAAGCATATTCTGCCCGGGACATATTTCCCATTTGTTCTAACAAAAGTCCCATGTTGTTATAGGTAATGTCATTGTCCGGATCAAGCTCTAAAGAAGATTCATAATCCATCAAAGCGCCTTCCATATCGCGCATCCTTGCTTTTAGAAAACCCCTGCAAGAATAGAAATAGGCGTATTTTTCATCCAACTCAATGGATTTATTCATATCAAACAGGCTGAGCTCATATTGTTCTAAATTCAGGTAGCAAACCGCCCTCTGATTATAGAAAAAGGGATTTTCTCCTTCTTCAGCAATGGCCAGGTTGAAATATTCAATCGCTTCAGCAAATTGATTTTCGTTAACTTTGGACATGCCTTTTTGATAATGGATATTATCGTTCATGCTGCAAATTTAAGAACTTCTCAGGCAATTTATGACATATACCTTCCCTCAGTATCGGAAATATAAAGGAATTGACCGTTGGTTTCAAATTACTTCTGCACGTTCGTTCATAGAGATCAGCAAAATAGGTGATCGTTATGTGCGGGATGAAATTCAGGCGAATCAGTTTCCTGAAAAACTAAGAATTCAGGATATGCTCAACTGTTTGGAGGATCGCTGGGAAGTCATAGATGCGGCTGACTTTGAACAAGTAGCACATCATTTAAATTGAAATAGAAACTAATTCCACTCCACCCGTTCCCCACGGTTACCGGCTTGCATTTCTTTAGGTAAAACGGAGAGGATGTTTTGCTGCAGCGCTTCCAATACCCGCTTTTTCACAAAAATCCGATTGGTGAGCAGTCCAATCTCACGCACAGGCGATAGGTCTTTGATCGGTTTTACTCCTTTTTGCTTTTTGGCGGTAAGGTCACCAATCGCCAGTTCAGGGATAAGGGTGATTCCTCCTTCTTTGTCCACCATTTTGATCAGAGTTTCAATAGACGCCGATTCATAAGTAAAAGGCAATCGATTCGCACTTTCTTTCAAGGCACAAATATTAATGATCTGACTTCTGAAACAATGCCCCTGACTAAGCAGCCAAATGTTCTCATTACTCAACTCTTTGATGCTAATCTCCTCTTTTTGGTAAAAAGGATGATTTTCATGGACATAGATGAATATTTTTTCGTAATAAATGGGAGTTTCAATAAAACCACCCTGGGGAACAGGAGTAGAAATAATTCCTACATCCAACAGTTCTCGGCTGAGTTCGTCTAAAATTTCTTCAGTTACTAATTCTTTGATTTTGATGGTCAAATCAGGATAACGCTTCGCCAGTTTTCCGATAAAAAGGGGAAGTAAATAGGGCGCAACGGAAGGAATAATCCCGATTCTCAAATCTCCGGAAACCGTATCTTTATTTTCGTGAATGATTTCCTCAATACGGGATGATTCAGCCAGTATAATACGAGCCTGTTCAATGACTTTCTTACCAATTTCCGTAGCGATAACCGGCTGTTTGGATCGATCAAAAATCACGACACCCAGGTCATTCTCTAATTTCTTGATCTGCATACTGAGTGTGGGCTGTGTAACAAAACATTTATCGGCGGCAATGGAAAATTGGCGGTAGGCATCTACCGCCACGATATATTCTAATTGAACTAAACTGTGCATGTTTCAAATATAGACAGGTTAGATGGTATTCACAAGAAATATCAATTAAATTGATATAAAAAGGGCGAAACAATGGGTCTCGCCCTATCAAGAGGGGTAGAAAAAACAACTTATTTAAAGAAGTTAATAGAAGACTCTTCTGTAATCAAATGAACTTCTTCCGGAAATTCTGCGTGTAAAATCAATTTATTTTCATGATGATGTTCCAGCTTGTCCAATCGGTCTCTATTCAGAAGAATGATGGTGGACTTTCCATAATGATCTATTTTATCAATCAAGGTCTCTCCATTGAAATCACATTGCCAATGCGTATTTGGAACCTCACGGTCATAGGATATTTCTATGGTCGGAACTTTAAAATAATCGTGTTCTCCCATTCCTTCAAAATCAAAGACTATTCTTAAAAATCCACCTTTAACTTCTGTCATTTCAGGGGTAATGCCTAGCTGTTTGAACGACACTTTACCTGCCGTAGGAGATGTAAACTGTATGTAAATTTCACCTTTATTCAATGTGGTATGTTGACTCATGATTTTATTTTTATTCAAAGCTAATCATATTCTGATGGCGGGGTATGACAGAAGTCAGTTTTACTGAAGATTGTCATCAGATGAAAATCTTTTGTATTTTGCAGTTATGATCGATAAAGAAGTGGCTAAAACCTTGCGCATTGAATTTTGGAGTCACCTTGAGAACCAATTAAAAAAAATACGGAACCCACATGGGAGTAAGGTAAACTGGATGAATTACAACACCGGGGTGAGGCATTTGTATTTTCGGATGGAAGCGGATGAAGAAGGCAGCCGGTTATGCATTGACTTACAGTTTAAAGATCCTGATATCAGAGCACTGTATTATGAACAGTTTGAAGAGTTGAGCGACCAATTGGAGAAGCGTTTCAAGAATTTGGAATGGCACCCGCAGTGGGAGCATTGGAACGGAAAAACCATTTCACGACTGGCTATTGAAAAAAAGGGCTGTAGCCTTTACAATAAAGATGACTGGGATAAAATGCATCTTTTTTTGAAGATCAATTTTAAAAAGCTGGATGAGTTTTGGGATGAATTTGGAGAAGTCTTTAAAAACTTAGATTAATGCTGTACTTCTATTCTATAAGTTACACTTTTATCATCAGATGTCAATCGCAAATGGTAAATACCTGCAGCAATATCATGTAGACCAAGCTGGTATATTGTTTTTCCGACAACACTAAAGGATTTCACTTGTTGGCCTAAATTGTTATGAAGTGAAACATTTGTAACATCTGCTGCTGCATTGTCAATTTCAATGTTCAAAAAGTTATTAGCCGGATTAGGGTAGGGAGCTTGTGCTAATAAATCATCATTCTCTACTATTGCTGAAGTGCAATTCATAGGAGCAGGCTCAAATCCTGTTGAAAAACCATACTCTAAATCTTCAACAGAAGCAACCGGCCAAATGTCGTCATCTTTTAATTTGTTATCCGAACCGATTAAAAAGAAAGTAGGGTAATTAGAAATGCCAAAATAGTTTTTGACAGCTTCACCTTCAGTTGCATTTACCACAGGTGCCTGAGATGAAGTTCCTCCGTAACTTGCTACAAAGTTAGTAATTGCACCGTCATCAGTGTCAGAGCCATTGTTTACTGAAATGCAAAACAAATCACCGCCATTGCAACCGTATTTTTCATAGAGTTGGTTGAAATATTGAAATGAATTCTGGCTGGATGAGCCATCTACATCAAAGACATTGACCATGATGTACTTTCCTGATTGAGCTATTGATTTCAAATCGTGAAAAGTTCCTGACATATCTGTTACCTGAACTATTCCAACCGTGTCTCCAACTGAAAAGGATGTAACCTGAGCTGTTGAAAACAACGGAAAAAGAAGCGAAACCAAGATGAGTTTAAAATATGCTTTCATACAATACATTGATCAAACGAAGATACAATTAAAATAAAAAACCTCAGTCTAAAGTCTAACATCTAAAGTCAGCGTCTAACAGTCTTGTTGTCTAGCGTCTAAAGTCTAGTATCTAAAATCTTTCGTCTTTCAGTCTTTCGTCTTATGTCTAACATCTAACATCTAGCGTCTAACATCTAAAATCTTTCGTCTAACATCTAAAGTCTAAAATCTAGCGTCTAACAGTCTTTTGTCTTTCAGTCTTATGTCTTTTGTCTAACATCTAGCGTCTAACATCTAAAGTCTAGCGTCTAACCGTCTAATAATAAATATGCCTTCTCACTTTCGCAATGTATTTCCCTAAGCGGATGACCTGCTTGGTATAGCCGTATTCATTATCGTACCAGGTGTATAACACTGCGTTTTTACCGTCATTAGAGACGATTGTTGCCGGTGCATCAAATACAGAGCAGCAGCTGTTTCCGATAATATCGTTTGATACCATTTCAGGGTCAACGGAATAAAAAATTTGATTGACCAGGGGACCGTTTAAAGCGGCATCTTTGATCGCTGCGTTTATATCTTCAACCGTTGCGCTTTTCTTCAACGTTAGATTCATCATGGCTAGCGAACCGTTAGGAGTAGGAACACGAACAGCATTTGCTGTTAACTTATCCTTTAAATCAGGAATAACTTTTGTTACTGCATTTCCGGCTCCTGTTGATGTGATGACCATGTTAATAGCAGCTGATCGACCCCTTCTCGGCTTTTTGTGCATGTTGTCCAACAAGTTTTGATCGTTGGTGTAAGCGTGTATTGTTTCAATGTGCCCTTTTTCAATTCCAAAACTGTCATTAATAACCTTAAGAATGGGAGAAATAGCGTTAGTGGTACAGGATGCTGCGGAAAAAATGTGGGTGTTTTCCAAATCCAGTTCATCCTGATTAATTCCGTAGACAACATTAGGTACCCCTGCGCCGGGCGCCGTTAATAAAACACGGCTGATGCCTTTTGCTTTTCTATGTCTCTCTAATGCTTCTTTATCTTTAAAAACACCTGTATTGTCAATGACTAATGCATTATCAATGCCGTAAGCCGTGTAATCAATATCTTCAGGATTACCGCCTTCAATCATTTTAATAATTTGACCGTTAATGATCAGTGATTTGTTGGCATAATCTACATCTACAGTACCTTTGAACGTACCGTGAACCGAGTCGTTTCTTAAAAGTGCTGCACGTTTTGTCAGTTGTTCGTCTGTCACATTTCGCGTAACGATAGCCCGTAGCCTCAGCTGCTGTCCTTTTCCGGCTTGTTTGATCAGTTCTCTTGCTGCCAAACGCCCAATTCGCCCAAAACCGAAAAGTACGACGTCTCTTGGCTTGAACTTAATGGCTCCGGCCTCGATAACAGCAGCCAATTGATTTCTCAAGAATGCAGCCTTGCTTTCGTAATTGTTGCTTTCCTGAATCCACTCATAAGCGAGTTTACCAATGTCAATTTTAGAAGGAGGTAAGTTTAAATTGTGTATTTCTTCAGCCATTGCAGCAGTAGTGGTAATGTAAATCTTTTTTCCAACGGTTTTTTCTGCGTAATTGTGAAGGTTGATGATTTCAGAAGTTGTTATATCTATAAGGTGATTTCTGAAAAGTACGAGTTCAATTCCTTTATCGTATAATAATTCTCCTACGTAATTGGCTAATTTAACAGCCGCCTTTTCACTGTCAACGTAGTTTTGCAGTTCTTTTTCGTAACCTACGGTAGATTCCATTTGTGTTTAATTTTTTGAGTTTTGGGTCGATTTTTTAATCATTCGACCATAAAAAAGTTCAATTACTTGGTGCAGTTTCTGCACCTGAGAAGCTGTCTCAAAATTTCTAAAACCGTTTATCTTGAAAACCAACTTTTTCTCACTCCGCCTTAGGCGGATGGTTGGTTTTCAAGGATTTACCCTTTAGGGTTAGGAAAAACAATCCTTGAAAATTTCACTGTTCTGACTTTTGAGACAGTTTCGTCAGTGCAAAGATACTGCCTTATCAGAAATTTTGATGAATTTATTGCATAAAAAAGTCCTCTTAAATATTTAAGAGGACTTTCATTTTATGCATTTGAGGATGTTTATCCCAAATAAGCTTTCAACAGCTTGTTTCTTGAAGTATGGCGCAGCCTTCTGATGGCTTTTTCTTTAATTTGTCTGACTCTTTCACGGGTCAGGTTAAATTTGGCTCCAATTTCTTCTAATGTCAAACCGTGATTCATTCCAATTCCAAAAAACAATCGGATGATCTCTCTTTCCTTATCTGTTAAAGTAGAAAGCGATCGTTCGATTTCTTTTTGTAAAGATTCAGCCATTAATTGTTTGTCAGCTTTTGGCGAATCGCCATTGGCCATTACATCCATTAATGTACCACCATCTTCAGAAGAGGATAGGGGAGCGTCCATTGAAACGTGACGTCCTGCCACTTTCATGCTTTCCTTAATTTTATCTTCGGGTACCTCTAATACTTCTGCTAATTCTTCAGCTGAAGGAGGTCTTTCATATTCCTGCTCAAGCTTAGAGAAAGCTTTGTTAATTTTGTTGAGTGAACCTACCTGATTCAAAGGCAATCTCACTATTCTGGCTTGTTCTGCCAATGCTTGTAATATCGATTGACGAATCCACCATACGGCGTAAGAGATGAATTTAAATCCTCTTGTTTCATCAAATTTTTGTGCAGCTTTGATCAAACCTAAATTTCCTTCATTGATCAAATCAGGAAGAGTTAATCCTTGATTTTGATATTGCTTCGCTACTGAAACCACAAATCTTAAATTGGCTTTTGTTAGTTTTTCAAGGGCCTCTTGGTCTCCTTGCTTGATTCTTTTAGCCAATTCAACTTCCGTTTCAGCAGTAATAAGCTCCTCTTTACCAATATCTTGTAGATACTTATCTAAAGATTGACTTTCACGATTGGTAATGGACTTGGTAATTTTTAACTGCCTCATGCTTTAGTTTTCCTTTCTTTTGAGATTAATACAATTCAGAGAGCAAAGGTACGCTAAACTGACGTTCGTGTCAAGTGTAAAATGCTCTTTGTTGAAATTTTTATTTCTTACCTATAACTTTAATTTGACACAAAAGGTTACAAATAGTGCCTTACTCTGTATAAGTAGACGAATTAGACGGAAGATTATTTCAAGTGATTTTGTTAAATTATCTTAATCATTTTGAGTGACATAATCTTCAAGATAAGAAAAATAGGAAGTTAATTCCCCTTTTAAATTCGTTTGACTGGCACGTTCAATAATACCATCCGGGTCATCACCAAATAAATAAGGAAATACTTTTTGTATCAGTTCTTCACCAAAATCTTCTGAAGCATCTTTTGGTAACTCACAGGGTAAATTATCTACTGCCATGACGCCAATAGCACCTTCTTGCATGAAGTCAACTTCTTTTTCTGTTATCGGATCATAGCCGTAATGGGGATGTTCTATGGTAGAAGGTCGAATAGTGGAAGCAACGGGTCCGTCAATATCGCAGGAAATATCTGCCACTACAGATAAGCGAATGTCTTTGGCTTTTAAATCCTGCCGGGTAAAAATGTAAGGAGAGGTGGCGTCCCAGTAATGACAGGCAATGTACATATCTGCGACTTTGAGATAACGATTAAAAGTAGAAACATGTCCTTCTCCGGATGCGTAAAAGGCATCTTTGTCAAAATCACCACCATCTGATCGGGTAAAATAATCGTTGACCTCAAGCTGTGCAAAAACCGGCTCGTCAAATGATGCGTTTAAAAAATCATTTGCTTCAACTTCTTTTATCCCAATGGCTTTAAAAACTTCTCTTGCACCATTGCCCACACGGCCGTATCCCGTAGCGACAATCTTTGTGTTTTTAGGTAAATCAATCTTCTTTAACTCTTGCTCTAGTTCCTTTCGGTCTTCACATTGATGCGCCGGTTTTAAATCGTACAAATTGTGTTTTTTCCCAAAAGCCAAAAACCCATTGTAACACCCGACAATTCCAGCGTATCTACCAAATCCGATAATTCGATTGTAATTTTTATTGGTAAGCACTTCGTAATCGATCAGTTGAATTTTTTTGTCTAAAATCGCTCGTAATAAATCTCTGTTATAGGGTTGTTCTTTAAATGTATGTGAAAAGAAGAGGTATTTTTTATGCGGAATAAGGTCTTCAATGTTGACTTCTTTTACGCCCATCAAAATATCGCAATCAGATAGATCTTCTATCACCGGAATTCCTAAAGCACGATACGCTTCATCTTTAAAAGCCCGAACATTACTCTGCTGCACAAAAACTTCAACATTTGGAAACTTTTTTTCTACTTCCAAACATTGTTTAGGCGTTAACGGAACTCTTTTATCAGGTGGGGCTTTTCCTTCACGTATTATTCCTAACTTAATGGTGGACATTTTCAGCTAAATTTTGCTGCAAATGTAGAAAATTAATGTGCAATTTGAGTTTTTTACACCAGATGATTCTTTGAAGCTGAAATCATATCCTCTTTTATTTTGTTCCAACTAAAAAAGCGTACCTGAAAATAGATACGCTTTTCAATAACACTAAAAACTCAGTGATTTACTCATCTTTCCATTTAACCTGGAATTCAATTTCATTTTCACCATCTCCACGCTCATGTTCAATTGTGAATTCTGCTCTATCCGGAACGTAAATAGGTTCGCCCGCTATAGAAATTCTA
The DNA here is from genome assembly GCA_040880585.1 of Crocinitomicaceae bacterium. Classification (GTDB taxonomy): domain Bacteria; phylum Bacteroidota; class Bacteroidia; order Flavobacteriales_D; family Crocinitomicaceae; genus Paracrocinitomix. The sequence goes on from JBBDID010000018.1 coordinate 56,634, forward strand.
AAATTCTCGCCTTTTTCTATGGAATCGGCCAGTCTTCTCAGCTTGTCTACAAATTCACTTTTAGCATACTTTTTTTCTACATCTCTTTTAATCATACTGTTTCAATTTTAAAGTTTAACTATTTATTCAAAATACACATAATCTACTTCCCGGTCTAACTCCCCGTGTTTATACTGCGCTGAACGGGTCAATTCTCCCTGATTATCATATTCAAAAATGATTTTATCATAGGTTTTTTTTGACGTCCCTTCATATTCAGCCAAAGATGAGAGTTGCCCATTTTCGTAGCTATACACTTTTATCATTACATCTTCATCCTTTGCCTGTGGTGTTTGTGTTTCTTTAGCAAGATTTCCTTTTTCGTCATACTCATAATCAACAATGTATTCAGAGCCATATTCAGTTAATTCTACTTTTTCAATGTTTCCCAGATCATCATACTTATATTCTTCTATAAAAACAGTTTCTAATTGCCCGTTTGTCGGACTTTTTATTTCCTCTTTTTCTTTGATAAGTCGTCCTTGTTTATCGTATTCGTAGGTGGTTTTTTCGTCTACTTCACCCTTAAAGGAGTAGGATATTTGTTCAATCATCTGATCCTGATCGTTATATTTACTTATGGTATATGCGTTTTCTTTGTTTTCATTATTAAGGTGATTGATACGATCAAGATTCCCGTTTTTGAGATATTCGTATTCATCCACCTGGTATAAGGTTGGGCCATTTCTTCGTACCACCCATTCCAGTTCACCTTCGTTGTTATTGATTCGAACGTGAGATTCCTGAAATTCTTTAATTCTTTCTCCGTCTTTTTCTTTCCACACAAAGGTTTCATCCAACTCCATGGGCGGATGTTCATATTCATCATGTTCATAATATTCAATATGTCGCTTTAAGTGTACTCCCTGAGTTTCCTTTACTCCCATTTTCTTTGACTCTTTTCTTTCGATCCAGTTGCCATGCTCATCATATTCATATTCAAAAATAATCTGCTTTTTTATGCTGCTGCCTGTTTTTGTAAGTGTTTCCGTTAGTATGTGGTCGTACTTATCATAAGTGAATGTGATAGTTTTTGTCATAGCCCTACCGTCGCTGTATTTTGTGTGTTCATCTTCAATCAAACGTCCTTTCTCATCCCATTTTTGTACCCAGGATTCCTGTAATTGACCACTTTTATCGTATTTTTTGATGGCCTCTGAGTTCTCAGTATGAATATATTTATAAGTTACCGTTTCATCTTCTTTTTCATCTTCCCACCCTGCTTTTGTCGCTATTTTTCCGTTTTCATCATAGGTAAATTCAAAATAACTTTCAGGGATCATTTTGTTTTCCTGATGATGAAGGAATTCAACTTTTTGGGAAGTCATCTGCCCCTTATTGTTATAAGTCATTACTTTACGCTCCAAAATTTCGTCAATATCATTGACATTACGCTCCTCAATAAGATTTCCTTTTTCGTCATAAATAAATCGATAATCGCCAGATTCATGAACTTGATGAAAGATGCGGTGATCCCTTATCATTTTTCCGTCTTTGTTATAATAGAAAAATTGTTCATCTAGTTCTTTGCCTTCATAGAGATCTGCTTCATATAACAATCTATGATCAGGGCTAAAAAGCTGGACACGTTTTGAATTGATATCCAAATTACCCAGATGATCATGAATAGATTCAAAAATAAAACGAATAGGTTTTGAATCGTGATTCTGCGCTAAGCTTGCGCTTAATGTGGCAACAAGCACAAGTAAAGAGAATATATTTTTCATAGGGACAACTTTTTTGCAAACTAATTTAATCAGAATTCTGAAATAACAAGAGCTGATGTTGCACAGTTTTGGCTATTCGCTTTGTCTTTAAGCATCCGAGCATCATTGTTTTGAGCAAGAATAGTGGGAGCTTTATCTATCATATCAGGAGATAAGCACTTCTTCAGTATTATTAAACAAGTTGGAGCTATTTGAAAGCGACTTGATTTTTTGAGTATCTTTTGACCAAAAATTACTCATGTATCAATCGCTATTCCATAGCTTACAAAGTGCTCTTATAATTATTACATTTTCCGGGAAAGTTATAGAAATAAACAAGGCTGCAGGGCTTTTACTGATGTTGGACGAAGACAAGATCAAGGGAAGAGATTTTCGCGAATGGATAGAAGAGAGTAAACAGGAAAAGTTCAATGAAATAATCTTGAAATTGAAGACAACTAATGCTTCTTCACCCCCTTCGTTGGGGACACAGTTGAAGTTAGATTCGGCTGAATGGATTAAAACGAACCTGAAGTTTGAGTCGTTTAAAGATGAAGAGAATAACTTTGTTTTAGTAGAGGTGGTGAAGGTGCGTCAGCAAGAGAATAAAACCGAGGTTTTATCACCCCGAATAAATGATCGGTTAAGACAAATTGTGGATGAAATGCTGGAAGGAGTACAGCTCGTTAATGATAAGTGGGAGTACTTATACCTCAATGATACGGCTGTCATGCAAAGTCAATTTTCAAGAGAGGAGCTTATTGGGTATAGCATGCCTGAAAAATATCCCGGAATAGAAAACACAGAATTGTTTCAAGTAATGAGTGATTGTTTGGCAGATCAGAAGCCCCGTCAAATGGAAAACGAATTTAATTTCCCAAATGGTGATAAAGGTTGGTTTCAATTGAGTATTCAGCCTATGGGAAATGTATTGTTTATCCTATCAATAGATGTAACCGAGTTAAAAAGAGCAAAATTGGTATTGCTTCAACAGAATCATGATTTGAAGAATAAGAATACAGAAATGCTTAAGTTTCAATCACAGTTGCTGAGTACGCAAATCAATCCGCATTTTATATTTAACGTATTGAGTTCTGTTCAGGCTTATGTACTGAAAAGAGAAATTGAACCCGCCATTTTGTTTATTGCAGATTTTTCAAGATTGATGCGTAGTGTGTTGGACAATTCTATGCATACCTATATCCCTTTATCAAAGGCTATTGAGTTTTTGGAAGTCTATCTTGGCCTGGAACAAAAGCGTCTTGACCATAAATTCACTTATTCCATTGAATTAAGTGAAGAAATAGATGTAGATGAAGTGTTGATTCCGCCTATGATTTTACAACCCTACCTTGAAAACACAGTTGTACATGGCATTGGGCATCTAAAGACAGGGGGTAAAATTACGTTGAAAATCACTCAAAGTGGAGAGCATTTGAATTGCTTAATAACAGATAATGGGATTGGTAGAGAAGCGTCACAAAAAATCAATAAAAAATACAAGGGCGATTCCCAATCCTGGGCAATGATACTTACCGGAAAAAGATTGGATATTTTGAGTCAGCTGGAAGAAAGAAAATATGAGGTAATTGTAAAGGATATTCTTAACAAAAATGGAGCTATAAACGGCACAGAGGTTGTCTTGAATTTCCCTTTAATAACAGATTGGGGAGAATCGGCTTAAGGGGGTGATTTCTCAATATTTCATAGATATTTTTGCGGACTGTTTAACCAGTTGTCGCGGATTTAAGGGGCAAATCTGCGCTAACGGAGTTTTTATTTGACACAAAAAGTGCAGCAGCACACAGTCTGACAGCTACTGATTGTACCTCATGGTGCTTGACAAGTTAGCACAGACGTAAAAAAATCCGCCTTAAAAGACGGATTTCAATATAAAATAACCTTGAAGGGTTTAAACCTTAGTGTGGAGTCCCGAAGCACCTTCACTTTGTTTGGTGTTCGGGACTCTCACAAATACTACGAATCTGCCGAAGCGGTTTCATTGATACTTCCCATGTCTTTTAAATAATCGAAAATAGAAACACACTCAAAAACGGAGCCTCTCGAAATCACATAGAAATTCCGTTTATCCGGTTTGGTAAACCTTCCCGATCCTTCTGCTATATTGAGCATTATACTGAATGATGCTCTCCGAAGTTGGTCTTTTGTTGTTTTATCAATCTTAGACGTTTCTAAAAATTGTGTGACTGATTTATTGAACTTTTTAGCTTTAACGTAAACTTCTAATTTTTCAAAATCGAACATTGTTTTCTAGTTTGTGTTGGAGTGTGAGTTTTGAGGGACAAAACATTTTTTCGTGCAAGTTTCTGCTGTTGCTCGAAACTCACACTCAAAACTGTTTTGTGGAGTAGATGCAACCGTTATCGAACCCAAAAGATTGTAATGTCAATAATTTAAGACTTTTGAAAGAGCTGAAAATAGTTGTCAGCAGTATTGGAATTGAGTCTTAAACCAGGAACTAATCATTTTTCTATAATCTACAAACAAATGCTAAAAATCAAAAAAAAATGGTAAATGTTTGAACTTATTTTGAAAGTCCTTTTATCAAGGCGAATAACATCTTTGATATTTCTTCTAAAAATGAATAATACTGATTGAAAGCGGTTTCATTGATACTTCCCATGTCTTTTAAATAATCGAAAATAGAAACACACTCAAAAACGG
>JBBDID010000018.1:61163-107865 GCA_040880585.1 Crocinitomicaceae bacterium
TTGGTGTTCGAGGACTCTCACAAATACTACGAATCCGCCGAAGCGGATTCTTGATTTGTGGAGCCGGAGGGGATCGAACCCTCGTCCTAACAATGAGTTTATGCAGGTTCTACATGTTTATTTTGTGATTGAACTTCAATGAGTAGCTGGGCACAAACACCCCACACCTCATCTAAGTCGCTTTAATTTTATTGATGCATCACGACACTACATCAACTAGACCAATTGATCGATACCCAGGATCCGTAACCATTAGTCAAAGTCACGGTGGGCAGTTAGTTCCCTCTACTATACTTCAAGTGGAATTAAGGTAATCTGACTAAGTCGGATTACGCAGCTAACGCATAAGAATTATTGTTGTCAATTCTTAAGTGTGCACTACAGTTTAACGAGATGAATATGCGTTTCTCGACATGCTGCTACATCTACCGCAGTTGCAGTCAAATCCAAGTCGGCCCCAAAGAACTTTTCCACTAAACAGTGGGCTGGCAAAGATACGGCTTTTAATTTGAATGTTACAAATAAAACCGTCGCCTACATTAGTTTTAGACGTTTGAACTGCTGATTACTTTCAATTGGTTTACTCACAACACTCACCATCTATCCAGCTTTGAACTCCATTGCGTTCGGCATCACAAGCATTGTTATAGGTCACTTCATCACATCCGCATACGGGATCATATTCTTCAGTGCATATAGCCGTTGAGTCAATTTTCTTTGGGTCAATACAAGGAATGGCTACAATCTCTTGTTCACAAGAGGTTTGTGTATTGGTAGCGGTTTTAACGCAAGCTGAAAGAATCAAAATTACGGGAATCATACCAAGTTTATTCATAGTATGCAGGAATATTGTATTTTTAAGCAAAGTAATAAAAATACGGGGGATATGATGAGCAGGTGGGTGTTAAGCAGTTTATTTTTTTTGTATGTTTCATCAGCAAGTGGAAAGTGGGAACTTGAAAAAGATGAGAGCGGGATTAAGATATACAGTCGTTCGCACGCTACTTCTGATTTTAAAGAATATAAAGCTTTAACTACTTTCCGTGCAAGTAGAAATAAGGTTGCCTCTCTTATATTGAATATTGATGATTATGTCAATTGGTTTCCGGATTGTCTGGAATCTTACCAAATCAAAAAGGAGGGAGATGAGATGATTGTATATTACTTAATCGATAGTCCCTGGCCAATTTCTGATAGAGATGCCGTGATGCGTTTGAAGATTGACCATTCAAATAAGGAAACCCTGATTCATTTTGAAGAAGTAACAGCTGTGAAGCCAAAAGTCAAAAACGTGGTTCGTATTCCAAAAAGTAGAGGATTTTGGAGGCTTACGGATGTAGGAGAAAAAACTTCTGTTGTGTATCAAAATCATGCAGATCCCGGCGGTGAAGTTCCTGCCTGGGTTACTAATTTATTTATTGTAGACGCTCCTTACGAGACACTTGTAGCCATGAAAAAGCGATTGAAATAAGGAGACAAATTTAAATCGCCTAACTTTTCCCCCTTATATTACGTAGGTATTAATTAATAAAAGAGAACAATTGATGTTTCGGATTTTAATCTACATACTACTTGGTTTTTTCTGCTTTACTTCTCGTGGACAAAGCATAAGAGTTCTGGATTTAAACAGAGATTATGAAAAATATCGGAAAACATCTGATTTTGACATCATCCATCCCGAATTTGATTCAGCCAAACAGACCTGGGTAGCTGATATACAAGTTTATTTTGATTCTGTAACAAAGGGAATGATCGGAGAAAGTTATAAGGTGTTAAAAGATAAAGCAAACCGATACGGTGCGAATGCATTTACAGTAAAAGAATCCGATATTTATTCTTTGGGGGATGAGAAATACATCAATTTCTCCATTTACTGGATTCGTATGGAAGATCGGGATGAAAATTTAAAGCTCCTACATGACAATAGTCTTTACCTATTTGGTTTTTTGGGTTATCATCAGGAGATTGAAGGATATGAAGTAGCAGTAAATGACGAAGAATTTATCATGAAATCCCTTAGTTACAGGGTATATGAGTTTGAAGAAGATGAAAAGGTGAGAATACAATTGGGTTCAAGCTTAAGGGGAACTACTCAGGAAATAAGAGTTCAACGAAAAAGTTTCCCTCGATTCTATAATTTCCACCTGCTAAGAGGATCTTTTAAAAATGCATGGATAGGTGAGTACGATAAAAATTTCGGTTTATTTTTAACGCATATTCTCCGAAAAGAGGAATGATTTTTAATCTGATAGAGAGGGGATTGTATATTGACAAAAAAATGTAGAGTATGAATCGTTTCATTATTTTATTGCTTAGTTTGCTTCCGTTTTCTTCTTATTTACAAACTCATGCACCAATTGATCGCATTCACGGTAATTGGCAAGGAATTGATATGTATCAGGATGAAAATTCGTATGATGGTAAAACTTTTTTTCTACCTAATAAGGAGTTTATGATTATTGAGGGGCAGCGAATTAAGATTTACTTTTATCCCTATTCGAAATCAGATGAGTTTGAGATATTAGTCAGTCCGGAAGAGATAATCTATAAACTAGAGCATAAGAAGGTGCAAACAGCCTATCATTTTACCAATCCTAACTGTGATACTTTGGTCTTTACCATGCATTTCATTAATAAGTCATTCGTTAAGATGTATTCAAGAGTTACCTCTACAAATGAGCGGATGGAAGTTGATTTTGCAACCGTCAATGAGTTGGATATTTACGGATTTAATCCTTCAGCAATTGAGCATTTATTTGAGATAGACACCTTTCATACTGAGTTATTCAGGGGATTTACGAAATTGAGTTCTTTAAATTTTGCACCCTATGATTTTCTGAAGTTTGTGAATGATGAGAAAATAGCGGTGAATCAAAAGTCGCCAGTAACTTTTGATCGCGGCTACAAAGTGATTCGATTTAAGCTAAATGGGGAAGAGGAGGAGTTTAAAGTTGCTCATTCAGAAGGCACTCAAAGTTTTTCGATTATACCTACTTCACGCTGCGATTGTGATTCTATTATCATCCCTTATATTACGGTAGATTGGGCAGATCGCATTCGAAAGGACATGAAAGAAAACCGCTTTAAATATGAATAGGTCGCACAAACGTAAAGTTTTTGTTATAAAGAAGGAAGTTTAAATCCTTACTCCTATGACGCACACATCATCAATTTGTTCCAGATCACCTTGCCAGGCATCAATGTAATGATTGAGTAATTGATGCTGCTTTTCCATAGGTTTTTGGTGAATATTGATCAACAATTCTTTAAACTGAGAGTATTTAAATTTTTTACCTTTTGGTCCCCCAAACTGATCTGCATAACCGTCACTGAATAAATAAATACGATCTTCCGGTTCAAGTTGTAGTTCAGCATTGTTGTAACTCAACTCTTTTTGCCCCATCCCGATAGCTATTTTATCTCCTTTCACTTCCTGAAGCTCTCCATTTCTAATCAGGTATAAGGGGTTATAAGCTCCAGCAAACTCCAGACGTCTGTTTTTTAAATTGAGGGAACAAATCGCCATATCCATACCATCTTTAATGTTGGTTTGTTCAAGGTTGTTTTGCAAGGTTTTATAAACAATTTGATCCAATTCATAGAGGATGTCTGCGGGTTTGAGTACTCCTAGCTCATTTACAATTTGATTCAAGCTATTGTGTCCGATCAAACTTAAAAATGCCCCTGGAACACCATGTCCGGTACAATCTACTACAGCAAACAGTACGGTGTCATTGACATGCTCAACCCAATAAAAATCACCTGAAACAATATCTTTTGGCTTAAACAAAACAAATGAATCCGGTAAATAGCTTCTCACCAAACCTACACTGGGTAAGGTTGCATCCTGAATGCGTTTGGCATAGCGGATAGAGTCAGTAATATGTTTGTTTTTCTCTTCAATGATCTCCTTCTGTTGAAATAATTCTTGTGTCCTTTCATTAACTTTCTCTTCAAGGCTTTCATACAAGATGGCATTGTCAATGGCTGTTGCAATGGTTGTCGCCAAACTTCTCAAAAGATTTAAATGATATTCTGAATAGACATTTTCTTTATAACTCTGCACAGTAAGGACGCCAATAACCCTATCTTTAGTCGATAGAGGAAGGTAGATAATAGAGGTAGCATCTTTTCCTTGAATGGGAGACTGTATATCTTTGAAAAAAAGTTTATACTCTTCCATATAATTAGAAACTAATACTTCTCTTTTTTCTTTAAAGCAGATAGTAGCCAATCTGTTTTCATCAGCCAAATCCATATAAACATTGTCTAGATGTTTACCATTTTCAATAAATCCGGGCATGAGCAGGCGATTGGATTGCCTATCATAAATACCTATTCCAAAACAGGTTGCATCCAACAAGGTATTAATACTTTCATAAACACTTTCAATGATAGATTCTACTTCTAAAGATTCAACGATTGTCCTTGAAATATGTCCCAAAAGCTTTGTGTCTTCGTAAGCCTTCTTAATTTCTCGTGTACGTTCTTTTACACGATCTTCCATTTCTTTATAAAGGCTTGCATTCTCAAGGGCACTGGCAACATAAAGAGAAAGTGTCCTGAGCATATTTACGTGATAATCTTCATATACTTGCTTTTTAAAACTTTGAACAGTAAGCACACCTATACGGTTTCCCTTAGAAATAAGAGGAAAATAGACTGCTGATTCCGGCATAGCTCCTTGTGCTGCTTCGTAATTTGAAGAAACAAATTTGTGGTATTCTTGTGACCAGTCATTGATGACAAATTCTTCAGAAGAAGTAAAGCATTTGGCAGCCAGTTTATCTGCATTAACGGCATATGAAAAATCATCAAGCTTTACCCCGTCTTCCATAGCTCCGGCAAAGAAAAGATCTTCTTTCTCTTTTCGGTAAACGCCAATACCAAAGATACTTGCATCCATCATGGAATTGATACTACTGTATACTTTTAGGATAATATCTTCAGAAGATAGTTCAGAGGCAATTTCTTTACCTATCTCACTAAGCAACTTTGTATTTTCGTAGGTTTTGACAATTTCAGAAGTACGTTTCTTTACCTCTTCCTCCATCACTTCATAACGACGAGCATTTTGAAGAGCTATAACGGTATACTGAGCCAAAGTTCTTACAATAGTGAGGTGATAAGGGCTGTACGCTTTTTTCTTAAATGATTGAACACTGATAGCTCCCAACACTTCTTTACCATCAATAAGCGGGACAAAAATCAAAGAGTAGGGGAAGTCACCATCCACTACCATAACCTCTTCAACGTATTTCTTAAATTCTGTGCTGTTGTCGTTAATAAAAATTTCATCATTATTTTTGATGCACCAAACGGAGTAATTGTTGTCCTGATCCATGGATACGTTGATTTCCCCCAGGCGTTTCCCTCGTTCGTACTCATAAAGGTATTGTACGCGGTTATTTTCTTTATCCAATAAACGAACACCAAATATAGTGGCATCCATGAGCTTATTTACATTGATATACAGACGCTCAAAAACATCTTCAAAATTTAAGGTTGAAATGAGTTCTTGCCCAATTTTGTTGAGTAACTCTGAATTTTTGTAGGACATTTCCAACTCTTCTGTTCGATCCCTTACTTTTGCATCCATTTGCTCATACAACCAGGCATTATCCAGTGCAATGGAAATATAACTGGCAAAGGATTTTAAAATGTTAAAGTGATGCTCAGAGAAAGCAGATTTTTTGACACTTTGGGCATAGAGTACGCCAATTACAATTTGTTTTACTTTAAGTGGAATGATAATGACAGAGGACGGTTGGCTGTGCATGAGTTCTTCACCTTCTTTAAAATAAGTAAAGATTTCTTTCTCATAATCATCCATGTGAACAGAATCAGATGTTTTTATCACCTGATTCACCAGCCTTTTCTCATCTAGTGAATATTCAAAGTAATCATCTCTTTTCCCCTGATCGATTGCCAGTTTTACTTGCAGTTTATTTTCTTGATAATTACAAACCCCGATAAAAACACCTGTAGCATCCATAAGGGAGTTGATACGCTCGTAGATAATGGTGAATATACTTTCAATATCAAGGGTTGAAGTAATTTCATGTCCAATACTACTGAGTGTTTGAACATCTTTAAAGTACGACTCCAGCGCTAAATTTTTCTTCTCTAAGGCCTCTTTTTCCTTTTGAATCTGTTCAATTCGACCTTTTAATTCAAACGCTTTTATTTTTTTACTTTCTTTTTCAGAAACAAATTCTTGTTTGGCAGTATGGTAGGCTTTGAAGTGTTTGGCGAACAAGGTAAGGTTGCCCATGTCCTCGTAAAGTTCAGACAGTCCATGATGAGCTTTGTAAATCAACTCTTTAGAATTTAAATCTGTCCCAATTTTTAACGCTTCTTTGAAGTGTTGGACGGCAGAAAGATTATCCCCTGCGGCAGAATAGTTTTCAGCGATATGGATTTTGGTTGCCCCCATACCTTCTTTGAAACCCATCTCTTTTCTCAGCGCATAGGACATTTTAAAATGTTCAAGTGCTTTGGGATAATTATCAAGTTGGGTATAAATTTCTCCAATTCCATCATGGGCATAGGATTCAATTTGTTTAACTCCTGACTCTTGTACCATTTCAAGCGCAGAATGCTTGAATTTAAGCGCCTCTTCATAATTTTTTAAATGAAAATTAGCTTGTCCTAAACCGTCGTAAATTCGTCCTAAAAGTGTTTTGTCATCTACTTTCAATGCAAGAGCCAATCCCTCTTCCAGTTTTTCTATGGCTTCCTCATTCTTTCCATTTGTGTAGAGACTGGATCCTATGCCATTGATAGCATTAGCCATTCCCTGAATATCATGGATAGATTTAGCAAGATCGTAAGAAGCTTCAGCATGCAGCATTTCCTTTTCAGTATCTCCCAAAAAGTAAAATACAATCGAGATGTAATACTCTATTTGCGCAGCTTGTTTAATTTCACCCAATTCTTTGAGTAAATTAACAGATTGAAAGCAATGATCCAGGGCCTCTTCGTATTCTGACATCCAGGTGTATGCTGCACCTATATTACCTAGTGCCCATGCCACTCCCTTCTTATAGTCAATTTCTTTTGCCTGGGCGTAATTTTTTTTGGCAATTTCCAATGTTTTATGAGGCTCTGCACGAACAATTCGCCAGGCCCCTTGATTGGAAAGGTCAATCGACTGTGTTGAAGTAGAAGTGTCTATCATAGCTAGCTCTGAGGCGATCTGACCAAATATAGACATTTTTACAAACTATTTTAATCGTTTAAGTAGTTTTTAGTTGAAACAATTATTTTATCCACTGAAAAAGACAGATTAAAAAGTGAGTTAACAAGATGATTTTTAATTATGAGCCTGAAGAGCATCTTATTTTTTAATAAAATTGTAAACCTTTTTCTTAGAATAGCGTAAATCCATTAAGCAATAAATTAAGGAAGCATGAACTTGAATGAAATTAAAAACAACGTGATTAAAACAGCTCTTAAAAAATTGAATACGCATAAATCAATGGGCAGTAATACACCATTATCTATTCTTGAAGTAGCTGAATTGTTAGATATTGTTTCAGGTAAAGCAGAGAATGCAAATGTTGAACCCATAGCTTTAGTTGGTCCGGTACATTTAAATTAGTTTTTTTGGTTATCGTGCAAAAGGTGTCTGCTTATCGTAGACACCTTTTATTGGTTAATGATACCAGATCCAATTAACTCATCTCCCTGATACCATACCGCAAATTGCCCGGGAGAAACTCCTTTTACGCTTTCTTCAAAAAAGATGTACAATCCTTCTTGCTCCATGATTAGCAAAGCTTTTACAAGCGGTTGACGGTAACGGATGCGTACCTGATATTCTTTGGATTTTTCTATTTCTAGCTGTAGGTCGTTTCGCAGCCAGTGGATATCTTCTTTTTTAATCAGTAAGGCTTTTCTATTCAGTCCCGGATGCTCATCTCCCTGACCTACATAAATGGTGTTGGATGCTATATCAGTACCAATAACAAAGAGTGGAAGAGGAGTGCCACCAACTTGTAAACCCTTGCGTTGTCCTATTGTAAAGAAATGTGCCCCTTGATGTTCTCCAACTACTTTCCCCATCTTTGGATGAAACATAAATAGCTCAGCCAGTTTTTTGAAATCATCATCTTGCTCATACTGTTGATATTCACTGAAAATTTCAAGATCATTCTTTAATTCAATAATCTCTCCTTCTTTGGTGGCGAGTTGTTGCTGCAAAAAAACCGGTAATTTCACTTTGCCGATAAAGCACAAGCCTTGCGAATCTTTTTTTTCTGCGGTAACTAAATTTTGCTCGCCGGCTATTTTACGTACCTCCGATTTTTGAAGTGCACCAATTGGAAATAAGGATTTTGCCAGTTGTTCTTGATTGAGCTGACATAAAAAATAGCTTTGGTCTTTGTTGGGGTCTGCTCCGGCAAGTAGTCGGTACTGCCCATCTTCAGTTACTCCTTTTTGGCAATAATGACCCGTTGCTATGTAATCAGCTCCTAATTTTAAAGCTTCTTTTAAAAAGAGGTCAAACTTAATCTCCCGATTACACAAAACATCAGGGTTAGGTGTTCTACCGGCTTTGTATTCGGCAAACATATAATCCACAATTCTGTCTTTGTAAGCGGCAGAAAGATCTAAGGTATGAAATGGGATTCCCAGTTTTTGAGCAACCAATAAAGCGTCCTGGCTATCGTCAATCCATGGACAATCATCTGAAATAGTGACGGAAGTATCGTGCCAGTTTTTCATAAAAATTCCAATCACTTTGTATCCTTGCTCTTTCAGCAAAAATGCAGCTACACTGGAATCAACTCCTCCCGAAAGTCCGACTACGACCGTTTTCATACTGCAAATTTACAGATTCCTCATGGCTTATCGTGAAAAAATATTTTTTCTTCAAAACTTACTTTCTTTAACATGTCTTAAGAATTACTTTTGGTTTAATTTTTGTTACTTTATCTTTGTGATGATGCGATTACTCTTTTTACTGGTGTTTTTTCTTCCTTCCTATCTGCTCTTTTCTCAAAAGGCAGATGGTGGTGATTCTCTGATTACCATTAAAGGAAAGGTAATAGATACTTCTTACGCAGTTGGTTTTTATAATACGGTAGTGGTCAATAAATCAGTAGGAAAAGGAATCTTTGGGGAATATGATGGATCTTTTGTGATTCGGGTAAAAAAAAGTGACCTGATTGGTGTTTCAGTATCGGGATATCAAACGTATGATCTAAGTTATAAAGACAGCGTCTACCGGGATACCTTTTATACCACCATTTATGTTCAGCCTCTTGAATACATGGGGAATGAGGTGGTTGTAAAACCCAGAAAAACACTGGAACAATTGAGAGAAGAACGAGCTGCAATTGCAAAAAGAGAGGTGCCCACTGTTACGGTGGCTAATGCAATCTCTAGTCCAATTACAGCCTTGTATGTAGCTTTTAGTAAACGTGAAAAAACCAAGCGAAAGGTAGCTGAAATGGAATATCAGGACAAGCAGGAGGATATTGTTAAGGAAATTCTGCACCTGTATGTCCACCACGATATTCTCGATTTAAAACACAAGGACTTTGAAGAGTTTGTCGTCTTTTTGAATTTAAACACCGAATTTTTAAAAATGGCATCTGATTATGAATTGATTTCATACATTCAGGATAAGTATGAACATTTCAAAAAAATCAAAGAGGGATTTTAAAAAGTAACATACCTCTATATATAATTTAATACACATTCAAGATGAAAAAGATATTATTACTTTTATTTTTAGGGCTGATTACAGCTTCCTTTTCTCAGGAAAGAGAAACTTATCCTATAATGAAAAATTATTATGTAAGCAGTGATGAGCTAGACGAAAATATCCCGGAAGGTTATTTTGTAGTCGAGGGGGATGTCAAAATGTTTTCATCTGCCAGTCCTCTTGATCAGGTTCAGGTTGCCTCTGCCGCAGAAGATGTGGAGACCTATACGGATTCAAGCGGATTTTTTCAGCTGGAATTAAAGGATAGTATTCAGGACTTATTTTTTTTCAAAGAGGGTTGGAATGAATATGTTATTGAAGATTACCACTTCAGATCACAGCACCGGATCAAACTAACGGTGTATTTAGGCCGGTCAATGGAAAAACAGATCATGCGTAAGCCATTGCTTTATCTCTATGCTGATGAGCCTACCAAAACGACCATCCAACTCAAAACGGATGCTGCATTTACTTTTACTTACCCGGCTTATGAACCTGAAAAAGGTTGGGAAGTTACGGCTACACCTTCCGGTGCTATTGAATGTAATAATAAGCAGTATCCTTATTTATTCTGGGAAGCAGAAACAAAAGGGCTTTCTTTTTTCATGAAGAGGGATAAGATTCCGGGTGCTGTTGTTGCCTCTGAAGATTTGATTCCGTTTTTTGAAAACAATTTATCCGCTATGGGTTTGAATGATAAAGAATCGGCTGATTTCATTACTTATTGGGTGCCGCTTTTATCAGATCATCCCCATGTGTTGATCCAGTTTTTAAATACGGAACAATACGGCGATAAAATTGCTGAAATAGAAATGAATCCGGCTCCTGAAAGTGTGCAACGCATTTTTATGTTTGCTTCAGCTGTTGATAACCCTACTGCATGGATGAATATAGAGCCGCAGTATTTTGATGGATTTAATCGATCCGGTTTAACGCTTGTAGAATGGGGGGGAGCAATCATTGATCTGAACCACATCCAACCCTAAACGGCAATTGATTTTTCTTTTTTTGCAGAATAAATAAATGCCGGCGGGATATTGGCGGGAACAAAGTTAATCTTGATCGATCCAAATTTACTCTCCAATAAACGTTTGGCACTCAATGAATATTGATATTGCGTAAAAACGCCTCCTTCTTTTAATCGATTATAGGATTGAATGACGATCTTTTTCTTGATTCGTTCAGGAATAATGGTCAGTGGCAGAGAGGACAAAATGGCATCTACCTCCTTAATGTGGTAATCATCCAGTATTTCTCCCATCTCATCAGCTGAACGATTGAGAATCAATAAACGTGGATCTTCAAATTTTTTCACCAATAACTCATAGAAAGCCTCGTTGAGTTCAAGCAGGATAATTTTTGTGTCCGGCTTTGCACGTTTGAGTAATTCTGTAGTAAAAACACCTGTTCCGGGACCTAATTCAAGGATCACATCTGCCAATTTAAAATCAATTTTAGCACACATTTTTTTAACCAGAAATCGCGAACTGGGCGCCACAGCCCCTACCTGTTTACGTTCAGAAAAAAAGGTGTTCAAAAACTTCCGATTATGCTTCTTCTTCTTCATTAATCCAACACTGATAATAATCCGTTATTGATGACACCCAATACTTTTCCTTTCAAGGTACGACCAATGAGAGGCGTGTTTTTTGATTTGGATAAAATATCATCTCGATTAAACTGCCATTCTTCATCCGGGTCAAATAGCGTCATATTGGCCAACATTCCCTCACGAATTGAAGTGACCGGAAGCTCAAAAATACTTCTTGGTTTTTTTGCAATCAAACCGATCGTTTCATGGATTGTCAATTCTTCTATACTGTTAAGCAGTTGAAAAAGCGTCTGTGTTCCAATGATACCAAACGCCGCATTATCAAATTCTACATCTTTGGATTCTATATTTTCAGGAGTATGGTCTGAGCAAACAGCATCAATTGTACCGTCCTTAAGTGCTTTGATCAGTGCAATTCGGTCTTTTTCACTTCTTAGTGGGGGTAATAGCTTCATATTCACGTCAAAGTTCATCACTAGCTGATCATTAAACACCAAATTGCTTACATGAGCATCTGCGGTTACATTTAATCCCGATTTTTTTGCCTGACGAATCAGCTCAACACTTTCTTTACAGGAAATTCCGCTAAAGTGGATTCTTCCATTCGTATATTCTACTAAACTTAAATCTCGCTGAACACGAATAAATTCGGACATAGCCGGCATAGACTTTAGTCCGGTCATGATGCTGGCTTCTCCTTCATTTACCTGTCCCATCCCGAAAAGAGATTCATCAAAAGGAAAGCTGATTACCAATCCATCAAAATTTTTGGTGTAGAGCAAAGCACGGTACATAATTCCGGCAGAGACATCTTTTTTAGCATCCGTAAATGCTATGGCTCCGGCTTGATTGAGGTCGTACATCTCTGAAAGATTATCCCCTTTTAATCCCTCTGTTATACAAGCGAAGGGAAAAACCTCTACAGGAGAAAAGGCCGCATTCTTTAATACATATTCAATTTGTGATTTATTGCTTAGTGGCGGCTGTGTGTCAGGACGAAGGGAAACAGCAGTCATTCCACCCGCCTCAGCAGCTTTTAGTCCGGATGCTAAATCTTCTTTGACTTCATCTCCTGGATCACAAAAATTAACTTTGCAATCATACCATCCAATGGAAACATGTAAGTTTTCGTGTTCTAAAGCCTGATCGACATCTTGTTGTGCAATCTGATCGTCAATCTTTTCAATGATTCCGTCAACAATCAGGATATCTTTCTTAGCGCCATTAAATGGGAAATCAGCATCTACTATTGTACAGGATTTGAGAAGAATTTTCATCCGTTTTTTCCTTTATTATTAGGTTTTCCACAGCTTCAATAAAAGAATTTCTGCTGCAATACATATCAATGCCAAAATTAGAAGAATTCTCCAGTACTCTTTTGCATTCAGTTGATTTATTTGGATAGTTCCTGTATCATTTAAGGTCAATTTTCTCGTTTTTGTCCATCCGATTGACTCAAAATTTTCCTGAATTTCACCATCAGAAAACAGCTCGATATCAGACTCATCCCGGTTAAAATTGATCGCTAATTTTTCATTAAATGAAGACTGATTGGTTAAAGTATAAATCCCTGCCCGGTTAATTTGGTCCTCTAATTGACTGAAAGAGATGTATCTGTTATTATTGGTGTTGATGACCTGAGGGATAATGTCTACTGCATATTCTTCTTTTTTGAGATGTATGGGATGTGTATCATCAATTTCTTGAGTGAGCGGATAATTATACATTTCCCCAATTTCCATATAAAGGGGATTTTCGTAGGAAGAGGTTTCTGCAAAACGCAGCATAGTGGCGGCAAAAAGTGCATGATTCTGAAAGTCTGAATAAGCGGGAAGCAGGGGAGAGGTCATCACAATGACACGCCCGTTTGACTGCCGGGTATAATAAAGAAAAGGTCGGCTGATCGTAATACCGAATAAGGTAATGAAATTAGCACGATTGAAAATCTGCAAATCATAGGCAGCATAGAGTCGTGGAAATTTAAAATCCCTCGGCTCCCCTTCAAAAACTCCCGTATATAAGGGATCATTTGAATTAAAATAACTGACTGCTGAGTTGACAGAATCCAGTGTAGTAAAGGGAGGGAGCTTATATTGGTTCATAAATTGATTCCAATTCTCTGTCTTTAATTTATTGCCCGGAATCATCATTACAGTGGCGCCATTTTTAATTGAATTATTCACCAAATCAATAATACCGGACGGGAGTTTGTCTATATTTTGAAAAATGATAAATTCTTTGCCTTTAAAATCATCCTGAGAAAGGGCATCAATTGAAGTGGTGGTGCAATCATAGTAGCTATCCAGGGCATAAAGTTGTTCAATATTCACCACCTTATTATCGGGATGTTGTGCTAACAATATGCGCACTTCATTTTTAATGGTGTACGTAAAATAAAATTGATCATCAAAAAATAACTGACTGGTAGAAATAGACAAAACGCCTGATTTTATTCCTGCAGTGCGGTCAGTGAATGTGATTTTTTCATCAACAAATGAATGAGGTGGGATATTGACTCTTTTTGGAGCCGGCGAACTGCCGTCAATGCTTAAACTCACCGGAATATCGGCTTGTTCCTTGTCAGTGCTGTTCCTAATTCTGAAGTGGATATCAATGGGAGTATTAATGCGGTGAACCGGTGTCAAAAACCAAATGGAATCAATATAAATATTGCCCACTTGTTGCGGCTCTGCCTGATAATAAAAAGTAGGTTTTTCTGGTCTTGACCAACCACTCAGCCCTGTACTTGACTGTTGAAAATCGCTGAACAAAAATATTCTTTTATTGGCATCTTCCTCTAAGGCGGTGAGTAAATCCAATTGAAGATTTAAAGCAGAAGAAAGATGTGTAGATCGCGCAGAAAAATCAATTTCTTTGATCATTTCTATGACTTCTGATTTGGAATAAAAACGTTGGTGTATTGATAATAGATCGGCTGTAAGCAAATTGATTTTTTCATTCTCATCTAAACTTCTAACCAATTCAATGGCTTTGTTTTTGACTTCATTGAGCAGGTTTCCGTCTTTTCCTTCAGCCTGCATAGAATAGGAGTTGTCAATATAAATAGAAGTGACATTTTCTGTGTTTCGTGAATCGTCCAAAGGAATAAAAGGTTGCGCAAAAGCAGTGACCAAACAAAGAATGGCCAAAATCCTCGATAAAAGGATGAGTAAGTGCTTTAGTTTTGAGCCGGAACGCGAATCTTCAGTAACTTCTTTTAAGAACTTTACCCTTGAAAAATAGACTTTTTTGTAGCGCCTGAAGTTGAATAAATGTACAACAATAGGGATTGCTATTAAGAAGTATGCCCACAAAAAATTCGGGTAAACAAAACTCATAGAACAAATATGGCAATTTTACATTAATAAGTGATCAAATTTCGGTTGTAGCAAGTAATCTGAAAAGAGAAAATTTTACTTGAAAGGAATGATATAAATATCCTTCGATATGTTGTCCCATAATTCTCATTTTTCAAATCCCTTGAAATCACTTCAATTGATGATTACCCCATCTTTTATCTCGTACAGTTTATCTGCCATTTTGGCTAATTCCTGATTGTGCGTCGCAATGACAAAAGTTTGGGACAATTCGTCTTTGAGTCGAAAAAAAAGCTCGTGCAATTCTCTTGAGTTTTTTGAATCCAGATTACCCGAAGGTTCATCAGCGAGAATAATTTCAGGATCATTCATTAAAGCACGTGCTACGGCTACACGTTGTTGCTCACCTCCAGATAATTCAGAAGGCTTGTGATCTACCCGGCTTTTTAATCCCAAAAACGAAAGTAATTCCTTTGCTTTTTTTGAAGCATCTGTTTTTGAACGATTTCCGATCAGAGCCGGCAACATTACATTTTCTTCAGCGGTAAATTCGGGCAGTAATTGATGAAACTGAAAAATAAACCCCAATTTTTCGTTTCTGAAGTTGGCCAAATTCTTTTTTGACAAGCTCAATAAATCCAAGCCATTCAATGTTAAACTTCCACTGTCCGGTTGATCAAGGGTGCCTAAAATTTGCAGCAAAGTCGTTTTCCCCGCACCCGAGGCCCCAACGATACAAACCACCTCATGTTTCTCTACTGTAAGATCAATCCCCTTCAATATTGGTAAATCGCCATAACTTTTGTAAATTCCCTTTGCAATAAGCATGTGCTAAAATTAGGTAGAATTGCTAAAAAGAAAGTACTTTTGTTAAAATGTTTGAAGGAGACGACCATATTTTTCCCGCAAAGCCAGAATTTGCAATCGATAAAAAACGATCAAACTGGGTGAAAACCTTTGTATCCATTGCTTTTTTTATCGCTGCGTTTATGGTTTTATTTTCAGGGAGTTACCTCTTGATTCTTGAGATAACCGGAATTCTGTTGATTCATGAATTAGGGCATTTTCTCATGATGAAAAAATATGGGTATCATGCAGTAAACATGTTTTTTATCCCTCTTTTTGGTGCATTTGTTACCGGGGAGAAATTGAGCGT
The DNA here is from genome assembly GCA_040880585.1 of Crocinitomicaceae bacterium. Taxonomy (GTDB): domain Bacteria; phylum Bacteroidota; class Bacteroidia; order Flavobacteriales_D; family Crocinitomicaceae; genus Paracrocinitomix. The sequence continues at coordinate 76,904 of JBBDID010000018.1, forward strand.
ATCTCAACGACAAAAGTTCTGGATTTCAATTATGGGTCCCTTACCGGGCATATTGTTGGGAACAGTAGGATTGATTTACGCATTGAATGCAGATGAACCTACTCATTTATTTCAACTTTCGGCATTGCTGTTGGGAATAAACCTGCTTAATTTGATTCCTTTGGATCCCTTAGATGGAGGCAATATCGTCAGCTGTCTTTTTTTTCCTTCAAAAGATGAAGTGAAAATGTATTTCGCCTTGATTAGTTCATTGATTATGATTGTTCTGGGCGTTTATTTCGAACTGTATGTGATTACCATTTTTGGTTTTTTTATGTCCTTAAAAGTGAGAGGTTTTCAGAAAAATTTAAAAATCCATAAAAACTTAGAAGAAGAAGAGGTAGATTATAAAAAGCCCTATGAAGATCTCTCTAACAAAGAGTATTGGACAATCCGACGAATCTTTTTGGAGAACAATCCAAAAATTAAAGAAATAATTCCGGATGATTTTTCACTTTGGGAAAATGAAAAACTGATCGTTGAACAGGTGCGGCAAATTCTCAAACTGGAAGTACGGGAAGATCTTAGTTTAACACAAAAAATCAGCTATTTCTTCCTGTTTTTGGCGCTTTTGTTAATTCCTTCTTTTATTGTTCTTTCTAATCTAAGCAACATTTTGGCATACTTTGCAATTCAATAAGATGCTACGAACAGGAGATCATATTGTAGTCATTGCCGACACCATTAAGGGAACGGTGAAAAAGGTGGAAAATAATACAATAACCATTGAGGACGAATTTGGTTTTTCCCGTGTTTATCGAAGCGAAGAGTTAGCCAAAGCCAATCAAGAGTCAGATTATAAGATTTCAGATGATGTCTTAGATAAAGAGATATCTGAAAAGATAAAACAACAACTTACTGAGGATCAAAATACCTTGAAATCCTTTGAAATAGACTTACACATAGAAGAATTGGTAGAGAGCCATGCTGCTATGACCAATCATGAAATTCTCACAAAGCAAATGATCGTCTGCAAAAATTTTGTAAGAAAGGCAATGGATAAAGAAACACCTAAAATTGTCATCATTCATGGCAAAGGAGAGGGGGTTCTGAAATCAGAAATTCACTCTTTTTTACATAAATTGAGAGATTGGGATGGAGTGAAATTGGATTATCATGATGCCTCTTTTGCTGAATACGGCATTTCCGGTGCAACTGAAGTTATTTTCTATTGAAAAATTACACCGCCATATTTTTGATGAGCGCCCTTTTTTCAGCAAGCGCAAAAGAAGCGGATTCAACACTTGTATCTGCCCATCTGGATTCAATTGTACTGAATTATCCCAATCGAAATTATCAAAACATATCGTCATTAAATGGATGTGCTGCTTATGTACATAAAATCTTTGAACGCTATGGTGACAGCACCCATTATCAAGCCTATGAAGTAAAGGGTTCTACCTACAAAAATGTGATCACCTCTTTTGGACCAAGATCAGGAGAACGATTGGTTATAGGAGCACATTATGACGTTTGTGGCAACCAGGATGGCGCGGATGATAATGCGAGTGGGGTAGTGGGGCTTTTGGAATTGGCTCGGTTACTAAAAGATGTCTCACTTAAAAAACGAATTGATCTGGTGGCTTATACCCTTGAAGAACCACCATTCTTCCGAAGTCGCCAAATGGGAAGTTATGTTCATGCGCAATATTTAAGTGACAATAATATCCCGGTTTATGGTATGATCTGTCTTGAAATGATCGGCTATTTTAGTGATCAAAAAAAATCTCAGGCTTATCCCCTGAAATTACTTCGTCTTTTTTATGGAAACAAAGGAGATTTCATTACAGTGGTGAAGAAAATTTGTGGAGGAAAAATGCCCCGGAAATTTAAGCGGAAGTTTAAAAAAAATGAACTGCTGAAAACTAAATCGTTTAGCGCTCCTGCTAAACTTACCGGAATCGACTTTTCTGACCATTTAAATTATTGGGCTTTTGACTATCCTGCTGTAATGGTTACAAATAGTGGGTTTTACAGAAATCCACATTATCATAAATCTTCAGATCAGATCCACACATTAAACCTTTCAAAAATGACTCAGGTGATTCAACAAATCTATCTTACCCTTATTGAAAGCTGTTCAGTTTCTAAGCAATCTTAAAATGGACTGATTTTTAGTGCGCTGACGAGTTTTTGCTTTTTATTTGTTATTTTTAGAGGGTAAAAAAAAATTAGGCATTCTTTCCAACGAACGATTTACTTTTATCGTTTGTAGTAAGTAAGAAATATTATATGAGAAAACTCCTCTACATAACCCCCTTAATTTCCTTATTTTTTTGTACTGTTTCATGGGGGAAAGTAATTCCTGTTGTAAACAATAGTGATGCGGGTACTGGATCCTTGAGAGAGGCGATTAACTCAGCGGCATCTTTTGATACAATTTTGATTGATGTTTCGGGTGTCATTGAATTGGAATCCCCAATTGTTATAGATGGATTGAATGGACTTACGATTATAGGGCCATACGCTATGCACAATACAATCAGTGCAGTAGGAACATGGAGTGGTTATTCCAGTTTATTGATTATTCAAAATTCAGCAGGAATAAGGTTAGAAAACTTAGGTTTTAAAGGTACAATTACAAATGTTAGAGCCATTGATGTACTTTCATCTTCGGGAGCTGCCGGAGCTCCTATAAAAATAGACAGGTGTATGTTTGAATCTTTTGTCCAATCATCCATTATCGGAGGGGCAATTATATCAGCAGGGATAGAGGTTCAAATACTCCGCAGTTCTTTTATTGATAATTCGGCAACACGCGGTGGGGGAATTTATTTAGATGGGACAGGATCAACTAGAATAATAAATTGTACGTTTTGGGGCAATCAATCCAATAATGAAGGAGGTGCAATATTTATTCAAAACTCAGGCACAACTAACCTCACACACAATACTTTTTTTGAAAACAATTCAGTGATGGATGTAGGGGAGGTTGTTTTTGTTACAGGTTTGCTACAGGTGAATGTCCAAAACAACGCAGGTGCGGGAAACGGCACTACGGATCAGTTTGTAGAAGCTACAGCAGGATCATTCAACAGTGATGGAGGAAATATCATCAAATTAAATTACTTATCCGAACCGATTCCCTGGTCAGGTACCGGAGACGTAAACAGTACTCTGGTGATTTCAGGTTTAAGATCTACAATTCTAAAAGATGGATATGGCTTGAAATACTTTACCATTACAGATCCTACCAGTAGTTTTATTGATGCGGGTGTTTCTACGGCACTTCCTCCAACTGATCAACGTATGGCACCTCGTGTTTTATATGGAGGAAACCTACCAGGCGTGCCGGATGCAGGTGCCTGTGAATTTACCTTGCTACGCGTTGAAAATAATTCTGGTAATGTTATTACCGGTTCTTTAGCGACTGCACTAAGCAGTGCTTCAGACCCTATGAATTATATTGAGTTTGATATACCGGGGACAGGCCCCCATCAAATAGATGCTGCTTCAAATTTAGCCTCAAATTATCCGGTTATCATTGACGGATTTTCTCAAACCGGAAGTCAAATTCCCGGACCGGAATCAACCGGAAATCCTGGCTTGACTAAAGCTGTATTGCCCATTTCTTTAAATGGAGGGAATGGAGCAACACAAGGAATTATCTTTGGTTCTGGTACTGATCAATCCAGAATATCGGGAATCCGAATTACTAACTTCGAAATAGGGATTCTGATCAATAACACTTCAGACATTCAAGTGCAAGGCTGTGAGTTGGGCATTGACGGTACAGGTAATGTCATGTCAAATATCTATACCGGTCTTAATATTCAATCAGCAAACAATTGCTTGATTGGAGGTGAGCAACATTGGAAGAGGAATGTGTTTTCAGGAAATGGTGGGGTTAATTGGAATTCAAACATTTCAATTGCAAGTATAGCGGATCACACAGTTATTAAAGGAAATATAATCGGACTTGCTGGAAATGGACTTGATCCCGTTAGTCCTGCTCCGCCTTCAGGTTCAGTTGGAATTTGGCTTGCCGGAACTAACCATAAAATAGGAGGGAAAGGCCACCTGGAAAAGAACGTTATCTCAGGCAGTCCCTTTGCAGGTATCTTATATCTTGGATCATCTGCATTGATTATTCATAATTATATCGGTCTGGATGCTGAAGGTGTCAATGCGATTCCTGGAGATTTTGGAATAAGATTGGACAATAGCAGTCAATCTGTTACAATTGGAGGAACTGAAGGAGTGAAAACCCGAAACATAATTGCCGGTCATAATCTGGCAAATATTTCTATCGTTGAAACTCAATTCTCTCAAATTATTGGAAATTATATCGGAACAGATAAAACTTCAACAGTCAGCTTTCCTTCTACACAAGATGGTATAATCATTCAAGGAACCTCTATTTCTGACTTATCCATTGGAGGGACGGTTGATTCAAGTGGAAATGTAATTTCAGGTCACCAGAATGGAATCAAAATACTGGAGTGTGGATCAGGAATAGTGATCAATTCTAACAAAATTGGAACAGATGTAAGTGGAACAAACGCAATACCTAATTCAGATAATGGCATTGTTATTGAGTCTCTTAACGCTTTACCCCTTATAATTGGAACGCCGGGTAATGGAAATTTGATCTCAGGAAATACTACGGGAACCGGGGTTTTTATAAATAGTTCTGCCGGCCATAATTTATATGGGAATCACATAGGAATTGCAGCTGATGGTTCTTCTCCATTAGCAAATGAAGACGGCATAGAAATACATGGATGTTCTGATATAAAAATAGGAGGGGATGTTTCTCTTGCTGAAGGAAATATTATTTCTTCCAATTCAAACAACGGCATTTATGTGGCGAATAACTCATTAAATACGAGTATATGGGGGAATATTATAGGAGCGGATACCACCGGAAATCTACCATTGGGAAATGGTTTAAATGGTATTCTGGTAGAGAACTCAGACAACACTACGATCGGTGGGGCGCTAGAATTTAGAAATGTGATAGCTGATCACACCACAGTTGGCAGCGCAGGAATTTTCTGTGATTTTAATGGTAACACTACCATTCTCGGCAATAAAATAGGAACTAATGTAGATGGAACAGCTCCGCTTGGAAATGAAACAGGGATTAAAGTAAGTGGAACGCAAGATGTGACCATTGGTGCTCCGGCTGAGGAAAATTACATCTGTGCAAATACTCATGCAGGCATTGAGGTTGTCGGTGGAAATGTGACCATTGAAAGTGCTTTTGTAGGAGTGGGCGTTTCAAACACATTACTCGGAATGGGAAATAAAGATGGGATTATTGTTGAAACAAAAAATGTTGTAATCGGATCTGTAAGTGGTGGGCAAACAGTAATTGCTAATAATAATGATAATGGGATTTTTTTGTCGGGAGATCAGGCAGATAGTTGTCAAATTGGTAATTGCTATATAGGGTTAATCACATCCGGTGATCCGGCAGGGAATGGAATTCATGGAATTAAGATAGAAGAAGGAGATCATAATTTAATTGGTTTTGGGACGAATTATATTGGGGCAAACACAGGAGACGCCATACACTTGATAAATGGAGCCAATCAAAACCAAATAATCAGAAATTATATCGGTAATGTAAATGGAGTTGCCGGAACAGAAAATGATAGGGGTATAGCTGTTTTGTCAAATTCAGTAGGTAACGAAATTGGAAATTTGAATGTAGGGGATGGTAATACAATTGGAGGAAACCTTTCCTATGGGGTTGCTTTAATAGAAGCGGATAGTAATAAAATGATGGGAAATTACGTCGGAACAGATGGAGGGAATGGTGTTTGGCCAAATGATGTCGGAATTTTGATCAGGGAATCTCATGGGAATGTGATTGGAAAAGATTGGGTAGGCAGTGGGCTGAGTAATGTAATTGCTAACAATACCAATGAAGGGATACTCATTGAACAAAACAGTGAAGGAAATATTGTCGCTGCCAATAAAATTGGGACAAACACTGCAGGAAATGCAGTCGCTTCAAATGGTTCCGGGGTCAAAATAATAACAGGTAGTAAATTCAATCAACTGGGGGGGAGTAAATTATTAAATTTAGGCAATACTATTTCGGGAAATAATGTGATGGGAGTAGTGCTGGAAAGTGATTCAAATTTTGTATCCGGTAATTTCATTGGAGTGAGTAGCGATAATCTGCTAGCGCTGGGCATTCAAGATCAAGGCATATATGTATCAGGAAGTCAGGGAAATATAATTGGAGGAAACAGGGACACACTAGGGAATTTTATCGCCGGAAATGAGCAGGCAGGGGTGTTAATTGATAACGCAGCCAATACTTTAATTAGTGGGAATATAATAGGGCATGTTTCGGGGAACATACAACCCTATGGAATTGAAATAAAAGGCCCGTCAGCAACACTAAATCAAATTGGAAATCCTCCTTTGAACACTCATGGAAACTTTATTTTTACAAATCTAACAGCAGGAATATACATTTATGATGGTGCTACCGACAATATGATTCAATCTAATGTGGTGGGTGTAGATACCAATTTTTTTGAGTATCCCAATATACAAGCTGCTGGTGTGTTAATTACTGCTACAGCAGGTGCTGCTAATCATATTGGAAACAATGTGCCGGATGGAGGGAATTTAATAAGTGGTAATGGTAATGGAATCGTTATACAAGCTGATCAACAAGAAGTGATCAACAATAAAATCGGAACAGATCTTTCAGGGACGCTTCAAATTGAAAACACGGCCAATGGTATTTTGTTGAATAACGGTGCTCAAAATAATCAAATTGGAGGGGCAGGTCCACTCATGACTAATTTAATTTCAGGAAATACTTTAAGTGGGGTGAGGATGGAGGATGCTGGAACCGAACTTAATGTGATAGCGGGTAATATTATAGGTATTTCAATGGATTCACTTGTTGCGATTCCTAATAATATAGGTGTTGATTTGGCTATAGGTGCCAGCAATAACAGTATTGGTCAAAATGTTTCGAACGGTGGAAATACCATTTCCGGAAATCTTACTTTCGGTGTATTTATTCACGATACGGGAACCGACAATAATTCAGTCTATAATAATTATATCGGCCTGGTACATCCCAATGTACATGGGGTTGTCATTTCAAATAATGCTACGGATAATGTGGTTGGTGGAGCAACACCTTTACAATCTAATGTCATCTCAGGAAATGATAGTGTGGGAGTGGGTATCAATGGAGCTTCAAATAATTATATCATGAATAATAGAATCGGAAGCAGTATTGATGGACTTTCTCCGATTCCTAACTATTTAGGAGTTGCATTTTTCAACGCTTCAACGAATTTTATAGGCAATCCTTCAGTGGGGAATTTGATCTCTGGAAATACAGGAGCTAATATTGTATTGGATGCAGGCTCATCATTCAATGAAATACAATCTAATAAAATCGGTACCACTATCACCGGAAATGCAGTCATGTCAGGAAGTAACACAATATATGGTATCTATTGTGTGAATGGAGGAAACAACCTCATTGGTGGTGATGAAACAGTAGGAGAAGGAAATATTATTTCCGGCCACCTATTCAACGGCATATCTTTAGTGAATGAAAATGCTGATCTTGTTTACGGCAATAACATTGGACTTTCCCAAGATAAGACTACTTATCTTGGGAATGCTTTATATGGAGTTGGCTTGAGCAATTCAACTCTTTGTAAAATAGGAGATACTGGAAGCGGTCAAGGTAATGTGATCACAGCCAATGGTTTTGGTATTCGAATGGTTTATTCTGACGACAATGAATGCTTGAATAATTTTATTGGAAATGATCATCAGGGAGGCCTTGCGGGAGTTTTAGCCGGGGTAAATAATCAACAAGCAGGAATTATAATTGATACTACTTCATCAGGAAACTTTATTGGTGAACAGAATATTATTGCCGGAAACCAATTAACGGGAGTGTTAATTCGAGGAGCAGGGACCAATGAAAATGAAGTGTCGAACAACTACTTTGGAGTAGACGTTAATGGAAATCTGTCCTATTCTAATGATTCTGCTAATGTAGTGATCATGGAAGGGGCTAAACTCAATCTTATCGGTGGACCTTCAGTGGCAGAACGAAATATATTTGGTGGAGATGCCGTCGTTCACGTACTGATTCAGGATCCGTTAACAGATTCTAACGCAGTTGCTGGAAATTATATTGGGGTTGGGGTAGACGGGACAACTACCTACGCTAATGACATAGGTATTGCCGTAATTGACTCTGCCAGTTATAATCAAATTGGAGGCGGAAATTCTCCCACCGAAGGTAATTATATCCCCAATGCTGATGTCTTCGGTATTTATTTGGGAGACAGAACTTCTTATACTAAAATTCAAGGCAATCACATTGGGGTTAAGCCTGATGGAAGTCCCGGAAACATTGATAGTACAGGAATCCGGTTGCACGGAAGTGATTGGAATCAAATTGGTGGATTATTAGTAGGATCTGATTCTGCGAATGTGATTACCAATTGCAAAACCGGAGTGGACGTCCTTCAGTATCCATTTCTGAATTCATCTTATGGCAACGCCATTATCGGAAATTCTATCTATAACAATCAGGCATTGGGAATTGATATCAACGCAGATGAGATGGTTTTACCGATTGATACCAACCAAAACTTGTGGAATAACGGAGAAATTGATCGCCCAATGATTTTGACTGCCTGGAATTGTGGGGGATCAGGAAATACACATGTTGGTTTTGAATTTTATTCTAACAATGCTCTGGCAGGTTATCGGGTAGCGTTTTATTCCAATACTTCTCCTGACCCTTCAGGTTACGGTGAGGGAGAAACCTTTCTAGGAGACTGGGTATTCGATCCCCTCACAAATGTAGATACCATTGCAGTAGATTTGGGTGTTTCATTGCCTGTTGGTACTTCTATAACAGCAACAATTACAGGAACCGCACTAAACACGTCAGAGTTTTCTGAAAATGTAACCATCACAAATCCTCCAACCTTTAACCCGCCTACAACCGTGCCCGAAAGCTGTTTGGGAGCCGGAGACGGGCAAATAGAAATTTTCGCCCCGGAATCTTACTATCTTTCGGTTGATAATGGAGTATCATTTTATTACAGTCCCGAGGGAGATACCGTTACTGTAGCTTCCGGAACTTATACAATACAGGCGCAGTACTTAAATGGTTGCGTGCTTGAGAATACCGTTGTTTTAGATCCCGGCCCGGCCTTGCAGTTTGATACTGAAGTAATTTCGGACACCTGTGGGCAGGCTATCGGAATGATCATTATAGACACCACAATTACTAACGATTCTGGAGGATCAGGCACTTATTCTTTTACTTACGATAATGGCCTTACTTTCACCACAGTTGATACAGCATATAATCTTACAGGGGGAGTATATAATGTATTTTTAATCGATCAAGCCCTTGGATGTTATTCGGATACCATAGCTGTAGAAGTTGCCTCAGTAAGCCCTCCTGCTCCGACAATCATAACAACAGATTCCATTTATTGTCCGGGAGATACATTGTTGACCATGTCAATTTCAGAGCAAACTTCTCAGACCATCAGTTGGTATGATAATGGAGAACTCCTTGATGTAGCAGAAACCGGAACTTCTTATATCCCAAATGATTTGCAAACAGGCAATAATTATTTCTACGCTACCTTAACAGATACAGCTGGTTGTGTAAGTTACCCTGATTCCATTAACTATCTTCTGTTGGATGTTTCCACAATGTATGCAGATACAATTGTAGAAGTGTGTATAGGCTCAGAAGTTATCTTGAACGCCTATGGGGGAGAAGCTTATCAATGGACTGAAAGTAACCAAATAATTAGTGAACTTGACCAGCCATCTGTAGAGACAAAGATTTTAACTGACGAGAATTTTATTGTTACAATCACAGATGGGTTCGGCTGTCAGACTAAAGATACTGTCGTTGTTGTCTTACTTTCCCAAGATCAGTGTCAGGTAGACGTTTACAATGCCTTCTCACCAAACAATGATGGTAAAAATGATGTATGGATAATTGATGGTATTGAAGGGTTTGGACAAAACCGGGTAATTGTATATAACAGATGGGGAGATGTGATTATTAGTTTTGATAATTATGACAATCTAAATGTCGTTTGGGATGGAAATAATAAAAACGGGAAACCTATGCCGGCCGGAACTTACTTCTATGTAGTGGAAGTAGGCAACGAGCAAAATCAGGCAGGTTGGGTGCAAATAGTAAAATGATGATGAAATATATTACAGCTGTTGTATTTTTTAGCTTGTTCCTGAATGGGAAAGCTCAAATTATTTCTACCGTTGCCGGATCAGGTAATCCAGGCTTTTCTGGAATAGGTGATCTTGCTGTTAATGCAAATCTGGAACAACCGTGGGATGTAGATATAGATAGTCAGGGAAATATCTATTTTTCAGACCAGATCAATGCGGTTGTTTTCAAAGTGGATACAGTTACAGGGATTTTAACCAATATACTTGGGAATGGGACAAGTGGCCAGGGAAATTCAGGAGAACTGGGACCTGATTATGAATTAACAATTCCGGGCTTTATTCACATTGATCAAACAAATAATGATTTATACGTTGCTGATTATGGCGTACATAAAATCCTGAAGATGAACCTTCAGGACAGTGTAGTTCAGGTGGTTGCCGGAACGGGAACTGCAGGAATTTCTCCGGATGGCAGTATAGCACAATCTTCAGCCATTGATTTACCTATGGGAATTTCAATAGGAACAGATGGAGATCTGTATTTTGTGGAATATAACAATTATGTGATTCGGAAGATTAAATCAGATGGCACTCTACAGACGGTTGCAGGTATTCCTTCTGTTTCAGGAAGTGTAGATGGTTCTTTATCAAGCGCAACTTTGGGATCTGTTTTTGGTATGGAGATTGACGCCAATAACCATATCTATATAGCAGAAGCCGCTGACCATAAAATAAGAAAAATCGATCTGGTAGATGGGCTGATCAGTACAGTTTGTGGCACCGGAACAGCCGGGTATAATGGCGACGGGCTTTCTGGGGTGAATACGCAGCTCAACGCCCCTCACTCATTGGGAATTGACCCTCAGGGAAACCTGATTATTGGAGATGTTAATAATCACCGAATTAGAAAATTAGACCTTTCTACCCAATTGGTGTCGACCATTGCAGGAACAGGAATAGCAGGATATTCGGGAGATGGTGGAGATCCCTTACTAGCAGATATAAATGGTCCTCTGGGAGTTCATGTTTTGCAAAATGGAGACCTGTTTTTTACCGATATTGATGCTCATGTCGTTCGGAAAATTAAGAATTGCCAAAAAGCAACGGCGCCATCTCTATTGGTCATAAATGATTTCTTAGATAGTACTGTATTTTGTGAAGGAAATTATGAGATACTTGTAAGTGATGGGGATTTGAATGATTCTCAGGATTGGTTTTGGTATGAAGACTCCTGCGGAAATGAAAATCCGGTTGCTACGGGACTTATTCATGAACATTATCTGGATGAAACTATTAGCTTTTTTGTTAGGGGAGAAGGAGGTTGTGCAGATCCTGGCCCTTGTCAAAAAATCACATTGACATTCAGTGAATGTAAGGATACAACACTCATTTCTTCAACAGATCATGTGACCGCTTTTTCTCCAAATAATGATGGTGTCAATGATTATTTAGTAATTCCTCAAGTTGAAAACTTTCCACAAAACCAGGTAGTTATTTATAATCGCTGGGGAGATGTCATTCGGAAATTTAAGAATTATGATAATCTTTTAAACAATTGGGACGGAACTAATCAAGTAGGGAGGATTGTTGGAGTTGGTACTTATTTCTATATATTTGAATCTGAAAATATCCAGTATGCTAATTGGATTCAGGTCGTAAAGTGAATGGTATGAAAAGAATTTTAATTCTATTGCTGATTACCTTAAGTTTGGATGTCTACGCACAGCAAGATGCTTTGTATAGTCAATATATGTACAATCCTTTTGCCATCAATCCTGCTTATGCCGGATCAAGAAACTCTTATAGCGCTGTGCTTCTACACAGAAGTCAGTGGGTAGGAATGCCCGGCGCACCGCAAACACAATCTTTTGCCCTACACGCACCGGCAGCTAAATCTGGTCTTGCGTGGGGAATTAATCTTGCACACGACCAAATTGGACCCTCAAGGAATATTATTGCTTCAGGTACCGGAGCCTATCACCTTACATTTGCAAAAAGTAAATTGGCATTTGGATTACGTGCCGGAATTTACAATACCATACTTGATAGAAGTATGTTAAATTTTAATGAAGATAATGATCAACTGGATATCGGCGGAAAAGAATCAGCTATGGTTCCCAGTTTTGATTTTGGAATGTACTATTATAAACAAAAGTTTTATGCGGGATTGTCTGTGAACCACTTGACCAGACACAGTTTTAAATTTGATGATTATCCGGATACAGTGCTTACAAATATGACCCTAAGAAGACATTTTATGTTGAACGCAGGTTATGTTTGGGAATTGAAAAGAAATTTTATTCTAAAACCATCCTTTTTATTCAAAGCTGTTCCGGGTGCACCGGTCAATCTTGACTTAAATATATCCGCTTTATTTTATAAACGGTTTTGGTTGGGTCTTTCTTTTAGAAACAACACCAATATTATCATCATGACAGATATTAATATCACGGATTTTATGCGTATAGGCTACGCTTTTGACTACAATTATGATAAATTTGGTTCTTACAATAAAGGATCACATGAAATTTTTATAGGCTTTGATTTTAACCTTAAAAATCAACAAACCATTTCACCCCGCTATTTATAATAATAAATGAGAATACTGATTTCTTTTTTGATGATATGTTGTTTTGGTCGGGTAAGCGCTCAAACTTATGAGGTCGTTGAAGTAGAGATTAGCTGTACCCCTAAAACCATTGAAGGTCTCAATTCTGAAGGAAGTGAATTTTGCCCCTTTGTATCAGGTCAAACCTTATATTTCACTTCTAATCGGGAATATGATCTGTTCAATATTGGAGAAAATAACTGGAAAAATTCAGGTTATCTGAATATTTTTAAAGCTCCTTTGAAGAGTGATATAGGGACTGATATGAAGTTTAAGAATCCTGAAATTGTTTCTTATTCCTTAAAAATTGATAACCATACAGGTCCGCTTTGCTTTACTGATAGTGGTGACACCATGTTTTTTACACAGGTAAGACCCGTATCGAAAGAAAATAGGAAAAGGAGCTCCAAGTATAAACCCCAACTATTCATGAGTATCAAGAAAGGGAATGATTGGGGTGACCCCATTGCTATGCCATTCAATAATGATGCCTATTCTTTTGGGCACCCATCTTATGATGCTCAAAACCGACGCTTGTATTTTGCTTCTGATCAGGAAGGCGGAAGCGGACAAAAAGATATTTATTACAGTGAGTTAAGTGGTGATAAATGGTCTGAGCCTGTTGAATTGAAAGCAATCAACTCTGAACATAACGAGGTTTTTCCTGCTATTATAGAGGGCTACTTGTTCTTTGCTAGCGATATGCCGGGTGGAAAAGGAGGACTGGATCTTTACTGGAAAAAACTGGGTTCAGAAGATGAAATTAAGGCTGTTCAGGATATAAATTCCGAAGCAGATGATTTTGGAATGTACATTGAGAAAGGAATGACAAGGGGGTTGTATAGCACCAACAAATCAGGGAATGATGATATCGCCTATTTTGATATGGAAAAGAAAGTTACCATAAAAAATGTATTGGCCGGACGTTTTACCTACAGAAACCTCTCAGGAGAAGCAAAAGGATTGGATGTAATAATTGTAGGTGAAGAAGATGAACTGATCCTGGAAACCACTACAGATGAAGAAGGGAAGTTTAAATTCAACAGCATTGATTATGAGGGGGATTTTACAATCCGTTCAAAAACAGAAGACGATCTGTACCTGACCATTTATGACAAAGACGGGAATCCTGTTACAGATTTAGTGTCAGACGGTGAAGGTGGTTTTTCCTATAAAAAAATCGGATATGATAAAGGAGGAACACTCACTCTTGTTCCTGAAAATATGGTTGATATGGCCTTAAATCAGGGACATTTATCCGGTCAGTTTATTTATGAGAAGTTTCCCGGAAAGTACCCAAATGAGTTAAAAGTGCTACTGGCTGATGATGAAGGGAACATGAAATTTGAAACTTTTACGGATCAAAATGGAAATTTTGACTTTAGAAAACTGGATATGGAAGAAAATTATATCCTCAAAGTTCCTGAAAATAAAGAAAAATTGATTCTTTTGATTTACGATAAAAAAGGAAATGTAGTAGCCCAATTGAAGAGTGATGATCGGGGTGCTTTCACCTACAGAAAACTAAAACCAACATATTCTAATTCCCTCAAAGTGATTGAAGAGGATGAAGATATGTTTGTGCTGGAGTCCAAAACAGTGTCCGGATATTTTGAATATAAAAATATCGCAACGCAACTGGAAAAAGGATTGAAAGTACAAGCGTATGATGAAGATGGCTTTCTTTTAGAGGAAACCATGACGGATAAAGGCGGAAAATTCCGGTTTAGAGATTTACCGGTAGGTGATAATGTGTTGTTTAAACTGGATGAATCGGATGAACGTCTTGATATGGAAGATTTTACGCTTTATATTTACGATCGTAACGGAAAAAAAATAGCGCAATTGAGAAGAGGGCAAAACGATTTCTTCATTTTTAAACCCCTTGGCTTTGATACGGAAAGTACACTTTCACAAAAAGAAGAAGACTCCCTTGACATTAACCTATCATTAAAAACGGACTATGAGTTGGTAGTAGTTTATTTTAATACCAACGAGAGTAAAGTAAAGAGTAGTGATCAAAAAAAATTAGCCGACTTACTTAAGTTGCTGAAAGAACATCCTGAAATAGAAGTAGAAGTAAATGCCTATGCGGATGCGAGAAGTTCAGATGAATACAACCTTGTACTTTCTGAAAAAAGAGGGAATTGGGTGGTTGACTACTTTCTGAAACAAGGCATTCCCAAAGATCGATTTATTGTAAATGCTTACGGGGAAACACAGTTGGTAGATGAAGAAGCACATGACTTAAACCGCCGTGCTGAAATAAGAATCTATTAAATCTTGGCCGGGGAAAACGGCACTTTCTATATTTTTTTGAACCGGTTATTTTTAAACGCTTCGTTGAGTAATTTAAAATCAAGCTCACCATCCATTTCTTTCAGATAATCAAAAATGGTCAGGGCTTTTTCCAATTGTTTTTGCTCACTTTTTACCTTTCCCATAAGGTGGAGCAAGCTTCTTTGCTTACCGGGGGTCAGCTGGTGAAAATATTTGGATGCTTCGGGATCCTGATAGCAAAGTTCTTCAAAAAAATCCGGTACGGCAATTCCATATTTACTGTCATCTTTTCTGATTTTAACCCATACTTCATCCCCGGATTTAAGTCCGTACTGCTTTCTGAATGATTGATTCACCATGAGGTAAAATGTACCGTCTCCATTAGAGTGCAATGCGCAATGAATCTCATGAGAATCATTGATCGAGCAAATGACACGCTTATCCGTTTTTCTGAAATGATCCACTACATCATCCGGTACAAATATCCTGAAATTCCAACCGAGTGAATTTTCTCTAACTTGACCAATTGTACTTTCAAATGTATGTGTCATAAATATGATTTAAAGATAATATTTTTAAAAATTTAACTGGACTTTAAGAAGCTGGGGATACTTCTTATATTTGAAATGTGCTTGAAGACAGTCTTAATTTTTTAAGGAAAGAACTCATTACAGACGGTGGTCCCTGGTATCATGAATTTGAGCCAAGCTCCTTTGTTCTGGAACCCTGGAATGCATATACCTCTCTTTTGTTTTTTGTACCGGTTCTCTTTTGGATCTGGAAATTAAAAGGTGAATACAAACAACAACCGATTATCGTTGCCTTATTGCCTTTTCTTTTTTTGAATGGCCTGGGATCTACTTTATTTCACGCATTTCGTACCGATCGCTTTCTCTTTTACCTGGATGTTTTGCCGGCCTCGGCTTTGAGCATTATTCTTTCTACTTATCTCTGGTCACTTTTCTTTAAGAAATGGTACTATGGCTTTCTGATCGTGGTTTTATTCTATGTGCTGGGCTACTTATCCATTTCTTATTTCGTTCATTTTGAGCGCTGGGAGGATATGGCGCCTAATATCGGTTACTTTTTTGTCGGTATTTCTTTTTTCGGTCCTGTATTTCTATTGTTAGGCCGAACGCGTTTTTATAAGGCACGGTATGCTATAGCAACCTTCGTTTTTCTCACGCTGGCACTGATCGCACGAGCTTCAGATTATCCCTCACCCAAGCCGTTTCCAGAACAGCTACCACAAGGCACCCATTTTCTTTGGCATATTTTCACCGTTTTGGCTGTCTTTTCTATGGGATATTACATCTATTACCTCAAAAGAATTGAGCACATTATCCGTCCCAAATAATTTTTTTGAATGGGATGGAGAGAATAAATATCTTCAAAACCCATTGATAGTAGTATTAATAAATTTTTTCAATGAAGATATAAAAAGTATCAATTTGATTAATACTTTATCTTTTTAGATATTTGCTGATATAAACATTAATTATTAAGACTATGAATCAGATGTATTTAGAACACGCAAATATTACCGTCAACAATTTAAAAGAGGGCATTCACTTTTTTAAAACCGCCTTTCCGAATTTTGAAATCCGGGGAAAAGGGGAGAGCAATGGAAGAAAATGGGTGCATTTGGGTACGCAAGAAACCTATATCGCCATCAACGAGGCAGTAGAACCACTGAAAATCGAAAAAAACTATAGCTCCTCAGGGATTAATCACCTGGGTTTTGTGGTGGCAGATGTGGACGAAGTTGCCGATCGCTTATTAGCCGCGGGATATGAAAGAGATTACCCAAAGCAAACAGAGGAATTCAGAATTCGTGATTATTTTGTGGATAAAGATGGAAACGAATACGAATTTGTGCAGTATTTATCTGAAAATCCGTTGGAAAAGAACAAGTATTGAGAATTTTCGTCTCTTAACACAGCTTCTTTTTGGCTGAATCATCAAAAATCATAGCGCTATGATTAATTTTGTAAGAAACCATTCACAGATTCATGAACAGCATTCAGCAAACCAGTCGCGAACTCAATATTTCAGTAAAACAAGTAGAAAATGTCTCTAAACTGTTGGCTGAGGGAGCAACAATCCCTTTCATTTCGAGATACAGAAAAGGCCAAACAGGTGATTTAAACGAAGTCGATATTTCATCCATCAAAGAAAAAATCGATTACTGGGATGAATTTATCAAACGAAAAGCGTTTATCTTCAAGACAATTGAAGAACAAAATCAGCTTACAGCTGAACTCAAAAATAAAATTGAAACCGCTACCGATATAAAAGAATTGGAAGATATCTACCTTCCTTTCAAACCCAAGCGGGAAACCAAAGGCCAGAAAGCGATTAAAAAAGGGCTGAAACCACTCGCCATCTTCATTCAAAAAGAAGGTTTTGATGTACGTATCGAAGAGGAAGCCAGAAGTTATTTAAAGCAAACTTCAACGGTCAAAGAAGCAATAGAGGGCGCTCAAAACATTTTAGCCGAATGGATAGCTGAAGACATCCGGGTGAGAGAATCGATCAGGGAACAATTTGCAACATACGCCCGCATCATAACAAAGGTAAAAAAGGGAAAAAACCAGGAGGCCGAAAAATACAGGGATTATTTTGACTTTTCAGAACACATTCAAAAAATCCCCTCGCACAGAATTCTTGCTGCCTTTAGAGGAGAAAATGAAGGCTTTTTATCCTTGTCCATAAAAGTTGATGAAGAAAAAGCAGTAGAACTCGTCAAAAGAAGAATTGCTCATCATTACGCTGACAATACTTACATAGCAGAAGCTGAGAAAGAAGCTTATAAAAGATTATTACAACCTTCTTTTGAGTCTGAGTTCAAGCAAGAACTAAAGCAACGGGCAGATGAAGCTGCCATTACGGTATTTGCTGATAATCTGAAACAACTCCTCTTACAACCGCCCCTAGGGGGCAAGAAGATGCTTGCTATTGACCCGGGATATAAAACAGGTTGCAAAGTTGCTATTCTGAACGAAAATGGCGAGTACATTGAAAACCGAACTATTTTTCCACATCCCCCACAAAAACAATACAAAGAAGCTGAAGGCGTGCTTAGAACACTTGTTTCCAGCCATAAAGTTAAAGTGATCGCGGTTGGAGACGGAACCGCAGGAATGGAAACCGAGAAACTGTGTCGTAAACTCTTTCAGAACCGGGAGGTAGAAGTATATTCCGTTAATGAAGCCGGGGCAAGTGTGTATTCTGCCTCTTCAATTGCCAGAGAAGAGTTCCCACAGCTGGATGTTACCGTTAGAGGAACCATTTCTATCGGGCGCCGCTTAATGGATCCCTTAGCTGAATTAGTGAAAATTGACCCTAAGTCTATTGGAGTAGGGCAGTACCAGCATGATGTCAATCAAACAGCACTAAAAGATAAGCTAACAGAAGTGGTGGAATATTGTGTGAACCATGTGGGAGTAGATCTCAACACTGCATCATATCCAATTTTATCTTATGTGTCTGGTCTGGGTCCTGCTACAGCTAAAAATATTGTTTCATATAGAGAGAAAAACGGAAATTTTGAGCAACGAGGCGACTTGTTAAAAGTGGAGAAATTAGGAGCTAAAACATACGAGCAAGCTGCCGGATTTTTGCGCATTGACGGGGGTAAAAACCCGCTGGACAATACCATTATTCATCCCGAATCCTATCCTGTGGTTAAAAAATTGGCAAAAAACCTTAAAAAACCGCTGAAAGAACTCTTTCATTTAGATTTGGACATAAATGATCCTACCACTGAACAAGCGCTGGAAGGTGTAGATAAATTTACTGCTCAGCTCATTATTCAGGAACTCAATCGTCCCACAAGAGATCCGAGAGCAAGCCTGAAGCCCATGGAACGGAATGACATATCCAAAATTAGTGATCTACAAGTAGGTATGGAACTGCACGGAAAGATCAATAATATTACCAACTTTGGCGCATTTGTAGACATTGGCATCAAAGAGTCCGGTCTGGTACATATCTCAGAGCTGGCAGATGAGTTTGTGGATAATGTGCAGGATTTTGTCTCCCTCAACCAACAGGTGAAAGTAAAGGTATTGTCAGTAGATATTGACCGGAAAAGGATTCAGTTGAGTATGAAAGATGCCTGATTAGCGGCCTCCACTAACATCAACAAGGAATAAAACATTCAAAAAAATTTAAACCTACAAACAAATAGCGTATAAGCTTTTGTGAGCATCTCATCATCTATAAAATTGTTAACTTTGAGCATGTTCAGATTATTGTCAATCATCCCTGTTTTTTTGTCCTTGACGGTTGTTGGACAAAAGTTTGCGGATAAAGAGTTTTATTTGGTAGACTCACTGGCCTATGATGAGGTTTCTCGTGAATATCAGGAACTCATTGATGGTTATTTGGCAATGTATCATGGGGCTGATCAACCTATAAGGAAACTCCTCTACGTCAACCAGATTGTCAAATTATGTTGGGATGAAAATGTCTGGCCCAAATACAATAGATGGGTATTGAATTATAGCAACCAACAATTAGAAAAACCACAGACTGATACGGTTCATTACCAGTTTCTTCAGGCAAAGGCCGGGGCACTCTATTATATAGGTTGGGATTACAGCGTAAAAACAGAGTATGATAAATGTATCTCTTACTACTTGAAGTGCAAGGAAATTTACGAAGAGATACATGATTCTATTGGTGTGGCAAATTCTCTGGACAATATCGGAAGCATTTATGCGGTGAAGGGAGAGTTTGCCAAGGCACTTGAGTATCACAATGAGGGATTAAAGATTCGGGAACAAATTGGCGACACACTTGGTATGGGCGGTTCATTGAATAATATGGGAGTCATCAAATTAGGGCACGGAGATTATGAAAATGCACTGGATGATTTTGAGCGCGCACTGAAATTACACGAGCAGGTAAAATTCATCTCTGGTGTTTCTACGGCTTTGAATAATCTGGGAACTATTCACCTTCATCTGGAAGATTTTGAAAGTGCCTTGTCCTACCATGAAAAAAGTCTGATCATAAGGGAATACCTGGAAGATAAACAAGGGAAAGCCCATGCGCTGACAAATATAGGACGGATTAAGATGATCCATAAAGATACAGCTGCTGCAGTTGATCATTTTAAGCAAGGTATTTCCCTCTATGAAGAAATGGGAGATAAGCGGGGAGTTGCTGCTACCCTATGTAATTTGGGTGCGGTACAAATGCAAAAAGGAGAGTATGTAGATGCACTAGATTATTTCAACCGCGCTTATGAAGTAGCGAACAAAGTTGGTGCATCTTTAGAAACAAGAAACTCGCTTATAGGCTTGTTTACTACCTATATTGTAAAAGGGGAGATTGAAAATGCTGAAAAACACATACTGGAACTTCTTTCCATGCGAGAAAATGATGTGAAGATCAATTTTGCTGTGCTTCCTGAGAAGAAAAAAGAGCTCTACTTCCAAACTATGGCAGAAGACTTTATGAATTTCTATGCCTTTGCCAACATTAGAAAAAAGGAGAATCCAAACATAACTGAAATCGCCTACAACAATGCACTTAAACTGAAAGGATTATTGCTGAAGTCCAGCACAGCTATGCGTGAAGCCGTTTTAAGCAGTGAAAATGCCGACTTGATTAATCAGTACAACAATTGGATTACACTGAAAAAAGAAATTGCAGCAAGATATGCTAAAGGAACGCCAATTGATAGTCTAGAGAATACCGCCAATCAACTGGAGCGAGAACTGATTAAAAACTCCACAGCATTCGACCAGTACAATAAAAGTACAACATTGAGTTGGAAAGACGTCAAAAAGCAACTTCAGCCGTCTGAAGTAGCCATAGAATTTATTCACTTCAAATCTGAAATCACTCAGGGAGAATCCCCTTTACAATATGCAGCATTAATTATATCTGCCGGCAGTGAATCACCTCAAATGATCAATATATGCACAGAAGAACAGCTTGAAAATATCCTTGAAACAAACAGTTCTAACAACTACAATTTTGTCAATGAGGTGTATGGCAGTCGAGATACCCCTAACCATGAGCTTTATGAATTGATTTGGCAGCCGCTGGAAACAGCATTGGAAGATGTGGAAACCGTTTATTTTTCAGCAACAGGATCGTTGCATAAAATTGCATTTGCAGGATTGTGCAAAAACAAAACCTACCTCAGTGACCGATATCACCTCGTTCAATTGAGTAGCACAGCACAGCTACTGAATGAGCAACCCTTTACTTTTACTTCAAAAAGCACCGCCACCTTGTTTGGAGGCGTAAACTACAGTTCAACTGAAACAGAACACGTTACCTGGACTTATCTGGATGGTTCTTTAAGAGAAGTGGATTCCATTTCAGTAATTATTGAGAATAAGGTGCAGGTGAAAAGCTTCAAAGAAGATCAGGCCACAGAAGAGCGCTTTAAAGAAGTGGTCGCAGAAAGTAATTTTTTGCACATTGCATCACACGGCTTCTTTTATCCGGATCCGGATGTGGTGCGTAAAAAAATGAAAGCCAATGAAGAGGTTGGTAAAGAGATCAATTTCAGAGGTGGTCCTGCCAACTATGGAATTTGGAATTTTGTAAGCAATAAAAACCCTTTGATGCGTTCAGGAATTGCGCTTGCCGGAGCTAATGACGCCTGGAACAGAAGTGTTTTTGAAGAAGGAGAAGATGGCGTGCTAACCGCACAGGAGGTAGCCACTTTAAATATGAGAAACACTTACCTGGTAGTGCTTTCAGCTTGTGAAACAGCTTTGGGTGACATCAAAGGCAGCGAAGGCGTATATGGATTACAACGCGCCTTTAAAATGGCCGGCGTACGCTATCTGATCATGAGCTTATGGCAGGTGCCGGATAAAGAAACTGCAGAATTTATGACGATTTTCTACAAAAAATTATTTGAATTGAACGACATCAGAAAAGCATTTTCCGCTACTCAAAGAGAGATGAGTACGCTATATGATCCTTATTTTTGGGCTGCTTTTGTGTTGGTGGAGTGATTAAGAATTGTCTGATTTCTCCAAAAAAAACTTGAACTTTGCCCAATAAAACATATTCAACAAACACAACTATGGCAGAAACATCTCACTGGACAGGATCTGAAAAATATCTTTGTGACCCGGCATTGGCCCAGGCTTTTCACATGGCTAGAACTCTAGGAATGCCACTTTTAATTGAAGGAGAACCCGGAACGGGAAAAACCGAATTGCCCATTCACTATGCAAAAGACAGGGGACTGGATTTGGAAGTGTATCCCGTAGGGTCAAAGAGTAATGTTGAGCAATTTGTAGCGCGATTTGATCACGTAAAGTACTTGCGTGACTCTCAGATTGAAGTATTGAATGCACAAAGAGAAGAAAAGGGACTTGATAGCAAATTGACTACCGGAGGCCGCAACCCCGAAGCATTAGAATACTATGTCGTAAAAGGTCCGGCAGCCAAAGCGTATAGCAAGCCAAATTCCGTACTACTGATTGATGAAATCGACAAGGCGCCCAGAGAGTTCCCCAATGATTTACTCTATGCATTGAGTCACAGAAAGTTCATAATGCCTGAATCCGGCGAGGTAATTGAAGTATCTGAAGAAGATATGCCGGCCATTGTGATAACTTCTAACCGGGAACAGGAATTACCAACCGCCTTTAAAGGCAGGTGTATTTACCATTATATCGATTTTCCGGATGAGGAAACCATGGGAAAAATCATTGAAAAACATCATCCGGAGATTGATGAAAAGGTGGTAAGCGTAGCCATAGATGTATTTTATCAGCTGCGGAAATTAGGGTTAGAAAGAGCGCCAACTACCCGAGAGATACTCAATTGGCTGAAATATATGCGTGAAATCGCACCAACAGAAGCTGTCAAAAAAATTAAGGGATTAGAAGGAATTGGAGCAC
Source organism: Crocinitomicaceae bacterium (assembly GCA_040880585.1). Lineage (GTDB taxonomy): Bacteria > Bacteroidota > Bacteroidia > Flavobacteriales_D > Crocinitomicaceae > Paracrocinitomix. Next base: position 99,890 of record JBBDID010000018.1, read on the forward strand.
TCATCAAAACACAAACGGATATGGAACGCGTAAATAAAATGATGGAGGCTAATCCTTCTATCTTCTCAGGATTATAATATAACTTTATGCGTTGCCCTAAGCGAAATGAAGAGAAACCGAAAGGTAAAATAGCTTGGAGAAAGGTTTTAGACGGGTGTGGAGTTAACTACATGATGGGAGATAATTTTTTGACTTTAAATCATGTTTACACCTTAATCTTCACCTAGAATTGTAATTTGATTAGAACCATCCAAATTCATTTCTACAATCTTGTCTTTAACATAAATAGTTTGTGAGTTAACCAGTTCTTGTTCTGTTAATTGCCAATACATTTTTGTCTTTTCTGCATTTACTGAGGGGGCTGAGTACCTTTTTGCATTACAACTAGACACAATTAATGTTGGTTTAGAATCTGTTAATCCGACTTTAAAAATTCCTTTGTCAGATGAAAAATGCAGCTCATTATTGACCCACACCGAGCCGTTTTTTTGCTCAACATTAGATTGAGAATATATGGTAGTACGAACATCTTCAGTAATGTCAAAGTAGTATACTTCGTAATCTACAGCAGCTCCTATTAAAGAATTATTTTGCCAAGTACTTGTATAACCGACAGAGTTTGTCAATGTATCCAAAGGCAATCCATTTTCTGATATGATAACCGCAACATTACCGGCATTTTTATCCTGATAAATAATTTTATCCCCTGCATCATTCCAGTGCGGGTAAAAACACCCGCCATTGAAGGTAAGCTGCGTAAGGCTATCTCCATCAGGTTTAATCTTCCAAATATTTGCATCCGGCAATCCCATAACTATCCAATTGTTTTTGCCCCATTCAGGTTTAGAGTAAAGAGTTCCTGAATATATCACTAATTCACTGCTGGTGCTTTTATTGTAAACAAACAACTCCTTCTGTCCATTTGTATAATTAAATTTTCTGCAAAGTATCTCATCACTGTTTAACGGGTTGGCAAATGGGTACCTGACAGCAGATGAATCGATAATATATTTATACCCAAATCCATAATTAGACTCAGTAAACGGAGGAATTTCTTCACAGTCAAAATTTGGCTTAGGGTCTTTTCTACAAGAAAACAAAACCAAAAAACCAACAAAAAAGTAACGTATATATCTGCTTTTATATTGCAAAATTGAGTTCAATGACAATTATTATTTCTCCCCTAAAATTGTAACTTCTCCAGATCCGTCAGTATTCATTAAGACAATTGTATTTGTTTGATATATAGTATCCTCATTCATTAATGTTCTGCTAACTTTGAACCAGATCATTTTGTTTTTCGTATTATTAACTGAACCCAACAAATACTGTTCTGCGTTACAAGTTGATTTAACTTTTTCAATTTTGGAAAAATTAATGTCGCTTTTGTAAATTCCATCAATTTGACTCCATACAATAAATTCGGCGTCTAATCGTAAAACACTTCCCCAGAGTACTTCGTTTGCATCATATTCATATGATTTTAATAACTGATTATTATTTGGATTAATCACATCAATCTTGAAATAATGATGAGAAATTAATAAAGAATCATAATCCCATGAATCACTGTTGTAAACATCAAAGCTGATTGTGTCAAGAGGGATTCCATTTTCCGAATATATAACTGACATTAAGTTTGAACTTATGTTTCTAGCAATAAATTTATTACCACCCTGATTCCAAATGGGGCTATAGCTTTGATTGTCAAATGTCAATTGAGTTAAACTGTCTCCGCTACTTCTTATTTTCCACACATTTCCGTTTGCTTTTCCAAATATTATCCAATCCTTTATACTCCAACGAGGATGGGAGGCAATATCACCTTCATAGACTATTGTTTCTAGCTTTGAATTCAGGTTATATTTAACCATGGAATTAGTGCTGTTTTTTTTATCACTTCGATAAAAAATTATTTCATCCGAATTATTCGGGTTGAACTGCGGTAAACCATAGGAAATGTCTTTTATCGTATCGCTAATATATTTATACCCAAATCCATAATTAGATTCGGTAAACGGAGGAATTTCTTCACAATCAAAATTTGGCTTGGGGTCTTTTCTACAAGAAAACAAAACCAAAAAACCAACAAAAAGACAAATGCTAAAAAGCACCGTCTTTTTGTTGGCGATATTTCTAATAAAAGTACTCATATTTACCCTGATGAATCTCACCTATAAAAGGTTGCAATTCTTAAAAAAAATTATGTGCTAATTCTTAACGAATTTTTGTGTATTTATATTTGCTCCATTTGCTACGGTGCACATGTACGTCCCGGAGGAAAGGTTATTCAGATTAATTGCTATTTGATTTTCACCCGCCGGCAAATCCCCTAAATCTTGTCTGACAATTTCTCTGCCCGTTAAATCATGAATAGTTAAGATGGTTTGCTCACTTTCAATTACATCAATACTAACAGTTATCATGTTGTCGGCAGGGTTGGGATAAAGCACCATAACATCCTTTAACTCTTCATCCATGCTTGTTAAATTTGTATTCTCCACATACAGGGAAAACGTATATTTCATATCAAAGGGACTACCGGAAAGCCATTTATTGATCGTTTGGCCGTTTAAACTGGTTTTAATAAACCATGAAAAGGTCATAGCTGAGACCACCGCTGCATTAGACCCAATAGTAATATATGGAACAATTTGCATCCATGGTTCACCGGTAATAGGATTGGCAGCACTGGTTCCTCTGTAAGTTGAAGCTTCCAGCGTCCACCAATCAAGGATTATATCAGAGGTGGGTAGCACTTCAACGTATGTCCAGTTCAGTTGGTATCTGTCGGCAATATAATTTCCTGCTGCAATACCATTTACATTGTTGGCAAGGATTACATTTTGGTCTAATACCGCCGTTGAAGTAAAAGGCACTTCCTGCGAGTGATAAACATAATATTTAGGGAATTCGATCGGTGCAATTGTTTGATAGGCATTCAGTAATCCCCAACCATTAAACTCATCATATCCTGCTACACCTTTATCGAGAGCTCCATTTTCAATAAAATATTCAATATCTTCAGTAGCAAGGTTGTTGGGCGCACCATTTACTACATTGTGATTGCTGTATAGTAAAGCAGATACGCCGGCTACATGAGGTGCCCCTGCAGAAGAGCCGTTAAAACATTCGTAATTAGTTGCTACAACCGAACAAGAATCACCCAAGCCAAAAGGCTCATTAGGGTTAATAGGTGCAACTACAATATCTGTGACACCCGGGGCAATAACATCTACCTCACCTCCAAAATTAGAAGACCACTCAATATCGAACCAATTGTCGCCATTATCTTGATCTTCGTCTTTATATTCACCGTCAAAACCACTTGCGCCAATGTTTAATACAGATTCATCTGACACACAAGCCGGGTGTACTAAGTCATCTACACCATCATTTCCACGGGAAGCAACTACCACGCAATGATTACGCCAGGCGGTTAATACTGCTGATTCGAGTAAATCATTTACCGGCCCGCCCCAACTATGGTTTTGAATGTGAAGTCCGTAACCATAGCTAGAACCCATAAATTGAATCCACACAGCGCCTTCAACTATTGCTTCAGCTGCTGTTGCAACGCCTACAAAATCATCATTATTTCCAAAATCATCTTCTCCAAAAATTCCTAAAGAAAATAACTGAACCCCGGTATTTCCCTGACCATCAACATCCCCACCGGCAATACCCGCTACACCAATACCATTATTTCTTAGTCCGCCAATTATCCCGGCACAAGCAGTACCGTGACTGTTTGCGGGGTTTGTAACTGTAGATGCCGCAACGTTATCGTAGAAATCCCATCCACCTACAATTTTTGAACCGGCAAAGGTGCCATCACCAAAATCCTCATGTCCCCAAAAAATAGGAGTATCATATACTCCAACTTTTGTATGTGCTTGTCCAACTTCAATATCCCAAGCAGGGTCTACATTAATATGTGCATTTGTATACGGAGAGGTTTGAATCAGGCTTTCAGATTCAGTGGTAATATAAAAATCGTTCGGCACATTGTGAGGTTGGACTAACCAATTCTTTTGTGAATACCAAATATCAGGGTACATAGGGTCAAGTTGACTCTCAATTAAATCAAGATCGTCTCCGTCATTAAAGTAAACACTTAATGTTGCCCAAAAGGGATCAATTTTAATGGTATCATCCAATCTTGTAATTGAACAAGAATCAGCTGTTGTCATTTTTCTAAAAATCTTAAAAGTTCTGAGTTTGGCGCATTCAAAACCTGTATGCTCAGACATTAGGCCAATAACAGAAGGCTTTACAAAGTCAGACAATATACCTGATGTAAATTTAGTATCATCAATTGCTGAATGAATGACGGCGTCTTTATCAAAACGAATCAACAACTCGTTCTTGGAGTGTTCCTGCCCGGTTGAATTATCTGTGACCGATACTATTTCCTTATTTACTATTTTATTTTTGACGGTTGTAATTGCCTGATTCCCTCCCGAATTTGTTCTGCCAATCGAAAAGATATCATCATTAGAGGTTAATATGCGCTGTGAAATACCTGAACTTTGATTGTCTCCCAAATGAGTAAATTCAGTAAAAATTTTGCCATTAGGTTTTATTAAACGGGTGATTAAATGACTGATACCATTTTCCGATACCTCACCTGTAACAACAATCAAATTATTCATACCAATGGTAATATCATTTCCTTTTGCCGTTTGACTGGGGTCTAAACAAATTTTGTCATTTCTCCATCCTTGCGCACCGGTTAAACCCTCATATTGAATTGTGACAAAATCTTTCCCGGCCATATTATTAGTTACGTATCCCGTAATGTAAATTGATCCGGCGTTTTCAACGATTCCAAAACCCTCATCTGTATCACCCATCCCATCTATATAATTTACCCAAAGTACATTTAAAGAATTATCTAATGCCAGTGTTTTGATGTTCTTATTGCCGGCAGATTCACTTGTGCCAATAATGTAAATGTTGTTATTGTTGTCAATCGTTAATTCATGAGGATAATCATAACCGTTTCCGGCTGTCTGATGTCTTTCAGTTGCTAATACATTACCATTTGAATCATATTTTCTAGTAACAAAATCAGAATTGGAAAAGCTATTAGCACTTGTACCAAGCACTAAAAGATCCCCATTATTATCTACGGTTAAATCACTGGCTATCTCAACTTTGTTGTTGAAATCGTATACTCTGACCCACTGTTGATTACCATTTGAATCATATTTTAATGTAACCAAGTCTGACATTGTTACACCTCCTTCACTGGTTCCGGTAACATATACATCTCCATTGGCATCAATATCAATAGCTGTCGGCAGGTCATCACCATTATGTGAGCCATTATACAATTGTTGCCATAGTAAAGTCCCGGATTGGCTGTATTTTGCGGTAAAATAGTCTCTGTTAAATCCATTGTGGTGTACACCTGTAACGTAGATATTTCCAGAGGCATCAATGACAAGATCAGTACCCCAATCATCTTCTGTTGTTGAACTTGGACAGATTTGCTGCCAAACAACGTTTCCATTTGGATGGACACAAGTCAGAAAAATATCCGAGTTATTTCCGTTGGTATGATTCCCAATGTAAACGAGGTTTCCATTTGGATCTAAAGCACAGGCAATTTCATTATGCCCGTTTGTAGGGTTTCCATTGGTTAAACTCCAGACTTCATTAACATAAGGCATTTGAGCATGTGCAGAAGAAAATGAAATGCAGATAACCAGAATTTTCAATAATTTTTTGTTTGTTTTCATAGTAACGAATTTAGGTTATTAATTATAAGAATCCTCGAGATCCTGCCCCGGGGTACTTCTTTATTTCGTTCCACAAAAATGGGGGTGGAACATCATAAATCAGTCGGGAGGTACTGGTATACCCTTAGACCAAATAAACAAAGTCCACCCCGTTAGGGGTGCTTTGCTTATAATTTTTGGTCTAATGAGATAATTACCAGTTTTCCCGACAAAAACTATAGCATCACACTACAATTTCATATTTTTTCAATCAATTCATATATTTTATATCTTTTCAGTCTTACCCAAACATAGGAAATTTAATTTACAAAGTCTTTGGTTTTCTGGTAATTTATTAACCGGAATTTTCGTAGCATTACTGGAATACTGTATTAAACGTAGTGTAGGGGCTAAAACAAGTGTAATGCAAACTGACGCAGGAATTTGCATTACACTTGTGTGTGCTGGCGTGTGGTTGGGTTTGCTATTTAGCGTAACCAAACTAATTTTGCGCGGACAAAGTGTGGACGGAAAATTAGTGCAGACATGATACTAGATTATAATCGCCAAAAGAGACAAACCTGTGAGTTTACCGAAAAAGTCTATTTTTGCTCATAATTATAACCTTATGTTTAACTCCCTTCCGGAAACATTTCGAGAACATGGTTTAAAAGCAGATGTCAGAACCTTGCTTTTATTGCGAAAAGCCATGAATAAAGGCCTGGTAAGAACCTTGGGGGATATCTACAATGTGCTAAAAGGAATTGTAGTAAAAAGTCCTACTGATATCGGTCCGTTCACAAAGGCATTTTATGAGTATTTTCTTGAGCTGCCTATTCTGCCCGGGCAAACCTTAGAAGAAGCCATTCTCAGATCAGAGACTTTCAAACAGTGGAAAGAAGAATTCTTCTATGGAAATGATGAAGAGTATACGGAAGAAACGCTCATTAACACCTTTTTAGATCAGGTTCACTTAAGCAGTTACGACATTAAATCCATAATTTTAGGTAAAGACATTTTAGAAAATGATGATCCCAATATGGAAGATGAAGGGCAGGAAGGTTTAGATGGTGAAGACAATATCCTGGATAAAATGGCGGATTATTCAGATCTGTCGCTGGAAGAGTTGCTTGAACGGATGGAAAAAGTGCGTGAGCAACAAAAAAGCAAGCATCAGGGGGGTAGTCATTGGATTGGTACCGGCGGAATTTCTCCTTACGGTCACAGTGGCGCTGCAAAAGGCGGAATAAGAGTTGGCGGGCAGGGCGGAGGCAAAATGGCCCGTAAAGTTATGGGTGATAAAAACTACTTTCCGGTAGATAGAGACGCTTTGCTCAATGATAACAACGTGGATGCCGCTTTGGCCTCTATTAAAGGAGTGATTGAAGAAAGCGCTACTGAAAGATTAGATATTCCAAAAACTATAAAATTTGGCTTAAAAAGAGGTGGATTATTCATTCCTGAATTGTCCGGTGAGAAAAATGAAGAGCTCAAAGTCATTGTTTTGATTGATAATGGCGGGTACTCTATGGTCCCTTACATCAGAAGCGTGCAGCACCTCTTTAAAAAAATGAAAACGCGTTTTGCACATGATTTAGAAGTTTTTTATTTCCACAATACAATATACAATCACGTATTTACCGACGAACGCAGAACAAAAACAATATCAATTGATGCACTTTTAAGCCGTAACAAAAACTATCGGGTCTTTTTGATTGGTGATGCTGCCATGGCGCCTTATGAACTCAACCGAACCAGTATAAACGCTTTAGAAGCAATAGCAGATAAATTCAAAAAATGTGTTTGGTTGAATCCTGAACCTGTAGAATACTGGCCACATACTTATACTATACAAGTTATGAAACAATTTTTTGAAATGTTTCCCTTAACTCCTGCCGGAATTGAAAAAGCGGTAAAGTCAATGAATGTTAAAAATATAGCAGGTTGAGAGGAGAATAAGCTTCACTACTATATGATAATCTCCCACGGTATTGATTGGGTCAGGGTAATAAAGACGTTCCTGCGTCAATCTTTACTATTAGTTTTATGGCGAACAAGGGGTGGAGTATGCATTGTGGTTTTCGTGTAGCAACTGATTTTATTTTTTAATCTTAATGCAACTTACTTCCTTACTTGTTCAGCGTTTTTTTTTGAATATCGATTAGCGAATGTTGAAGTTTTACTTCGTAATTCGGTGTTCGTTATTCCTTTATTTATTTCTTTTTTGAATATCGAATATCGATCAACGAA
>JBBDID010000018.1:107965-153986 GCA_040880585.1 Crocinitomicaceae bacterium
CTTTGTTTATTTCTTTTTTGAATATCGAATATCGATCAACGAATGCTGAATGTTGCAGTTACTTCGTAATTCGCCAATCGACATTCCTTGTTCGTTATTCCTTTGTTTATTTCTTTTTTGAATATCGAATATCGATCAACGAATGCTGAATGTTGCAGTTACTTCGTAATTCGCCAATCGACATTCCTTGTTCGTTATTCCTTTGTTTATTTCTTTTTTGAATATCGAATATCGATCAACGAATGCTGAATGTTGCAGTTACTTCGTAATTCGCCAATCGACATTCCTTGTTCGTTATTCCTTTGTTTATTTCTTTTTTGAATATCGAATATCGATCAACGAATGCTGAATGTTGAAGTTTTACTTCGTGATGCACAACCCCATCCACCCATATTTTCACTATCAGACGTCCTGTTTTTAACAAACTGCACTTCCTGTTTAATAAATTAACTTTTATAACACATTGTGAACCAATAAATTTCATTTATTCACCTCATTTTGTATTAGGTATCTTCAGAGATAAATATTATCTTTGTGGCGTTCATAAGCCTTTGTATACGGCAGAATAATAATTATTGCGATCACTAGGTCGATCTTGAGTAAAGTCATTCTAGCAAATTGCCTTTTCAATTTAAAATTTAGTAAAGCAATGATTACAAATCTGTTAATCGAGCTTATTTGAATTTATTATTTAACATATTTTAATCATTAATGGGTAGATCAAACGAAACCTTTAGTAAAAAAGAAAAAGAGAAAAAGAAAGAGCGTAAGAAGAAAGAAAAGCAAAAACGCAAAGAAGAACGACAGTCAAGTTCTGATGGCGGAGGTCTTGATTCTATGATGGCTTACGTAGACGAAAATGGTGTTATTGTCGATACACCACCAGATCCGGATAAAAAGAAAACCAAGATCAAAGCAGAGAACATTGAAATTGGTATTCCCAAAAAAGAGGAGATGGAGGAAGAAGATCCGATTCATGAAGGAAAAGTAACTTTCTTCAATGATGAAAAAGGATACGGATTTATCAAAGACAAAAATAATCAGGAGAGTTACTTTGTCCATATCAATAACCTGAGAGAACCGGTTGCTGAAGGAGACAAGGTAGAATTTGAAACCGAGAGAGGACCAAAAGGAATGGTGGCTATCAAAGTCAAAAAATTGTAAGCTACACTTGAGAAAATCCCTTTTTTAATTTTCACTTTATTGCAGACAGGTCAACTTTAATTAGTTGACCTTTTGATTTTTATACAAAATCGGAATGACTTGAGGTAGAACAGTCAACTTCATTAATTTGAGAATGATTAGTTTTGTCTGAATTCAAGCAAAATTATGCGGTATCTCAGTGTTTTATTTTTCTTTTTTTTGTTCACCTTCAGCGCTCAGGCAAATAAAACAGCGGCTGAAATTTATATTGATCTGCAAAAACTTAGTTCCCTCAAACGGGTGCTTTATATTGCTGCTCATCCGGATGATGAAAATACAAGAGCATTGGCCTGGTTTTCACTGGGAGAGAAAGCTGAAACCGCTTATTTATCATTAACTCGGGGAGATGGGGGACAAAACCTGATTGGAGATGAGTTGAGCGAGTATTTGGGTGTTTTGCGAACACAAGAGTTATTAGCCGCCCGATCTTATGACGGTGCAAAGCAATTTTTTACCCGTGCCGTTGATTTTGGTTATTCTAAATCTGCTGAAGAAACACTTGAAAAATGGGGAAAAGACGAAATTTTATCGGATGTTGTGTTGGTGATTCGGAAGTTTAAACCGGATGTCATCATCACCCGTTTTCCTCCTGATGGAAGGGGAGGGCACGGACACCATAGCGCATCTGCCATGCTGGCAATAGAAGGCTTCGAAAAAGCAGCAGATCCTGAATACCAACCTGAACAAGTAGCGCAATACGGTACCTGGAAAACCAACTCCATTTATTGGAATACCTCGTATTGGTGGAATCGTGAAATTGCAGACAGTGCTGAAAATAATCCAGATTTTCTAGTCAAAGACATTGGGGGCTACAACTCACTTTTGGGAATGTCTTATAACGAGATCGGTACCATTGCCAGAAGCCAACATAAATGTCAGGGATTTGGCGCCATCATTGAAAGGGGTTCTCTAACAGAATATTTTCAATACCTGGGCGGAAAAAAAATTGCTTCCAACTTTTTTGAGGACAGTGAAAGAACCTGGGAAAGTTTAGGTAGTAAATCACTGAACAAAAAATTCCAGCAGCTCATGCAAGAATTTGATTTTGATCAAACGGAAAACAATGTGTACCCTCTGTTTGAGATCAGAGATGAACTCAAGCGACTGGAGACCAATCCCCTGATTGATGAAAAAATTAAACTGTGTGAGTCTATTATTGTAAATTGTCTGGGCTTGCACATAGAGGCGCTTACGGACGATTTTGCTTATGTGAAAGGGCGTGAAATGAAAGTGATGCTGCATGCTATTAATCGTTCATCTATTGATCTTCATATCAATGAAATTCAAATAGCAAACAAAAAAGAAGTGGTACAAAAAACTGTTATAGAAAACAAAAAATTTGAATGGGAGATCACACATCAGGTAAAAGAAGACTTTTCCACCCCTTACTGGTTGGTACATCCTTTTGATAATTTATTTGACGTACGGGAATTCAGTCATTTGGGAAATGCAGAAAATCCACCTACATTTTCATTACAAATCAATATGACTATTGCGGGAAATGAATTGGAACGGCTTATTCCGGTGACTTATAAATGGCGAGATCCCTCTTATGGTGAGAAAAGACGCCCGGTTTTGAGTACGCCATCTTTTACGGCCAACGTTGAACAGGAAATCAGCTTATTCAAACAAAAAGAGAGTAAAATTATTCGGGTCAATATCCACAGTTTTGTAGATAGCCTGAAGGATGAAATCCATATTCAATATCCTGAGGGATGGAAAGTAGAACCGGAAGTGATTCCCGTTCAATTTGGTGCCAAACATGAGGAAAAATGGGTGAGTTTTGAAATAAAGCCCAGTAGAAAAAGTGAGGATGGAGAAGTTACATTCAAAAACAAAGCCGGTGAAACCCTCTACAATTATAGAGAAATCGCTTATGATCACATTCCTACTCAAGCTATTATACGCCCATCAAAAATGAAAGTGCTCCAACTGGATGCGGAAATTGAAGAGGGGAGGGTCGCTTATATAAAAGGTGTGAAAGATGCGGTGCCGGTTGGCATTGAACAATTGGGCTTTACAGTAGATGTATTTGAAGTAGCGGATTTATCTACCCTGGACTTAAGCACCTATTCTTCTGTAGTACTCGGTATCCGGATCTATAACGTATATCCTGAAATGCTAAACTTTAACAACAAGCTCTTTCATTATGTGGAAGAAGGAGGTAATGTCGTTATGCAATACAACACCGCTTCCCGCTCACAAAGCGATCAAACATTTGGACCGCTTCCTTTTGAATTGTCCAGAAACAGGGTGACAGAAGAAGATGCAACCGTCACTTTTTTAGCACCTGATCATCCCATTTTAAATGCTCCCAATAAAATAACAGCCGCCGATTTTGAAGGCTGGGTGCAAGAGCGCGGATTGTATTTTGCCGATAATTGGGATTCTGCCTACTTGCCTTTATTCTCCTGGCATGACAAAGGAGAAGAACCCCAGAAAGGAGCTTTGATTGTTGCCAAATATGGAAAAGGACAATTTGTATACACCGGTATTTCATTTTTCAGAGAACTGCCCAATGGTGTAGTAGGTGCTTATCGATTATTAGCCAATATTTTAAGTTATCCCAATGACTGAAGAAGAAAAAGATCAAACAAATTGGAAGGCATGGTATTGGGGCTTGATCCTCTTTCTATTGCTACAGATTATCATTTACTTAATCATCACTAAATCTTTTGAGTAATGAGTTGGGTAGATTGGGTCATTCTTCTCACAACACTTTTAATCATTGTACTTTACGGTTCCTGGAAAACCCGAAAGCAGAAAAATCTTCAGGGCTATTTAAAAGGAGATAATCAAGATGCCTGGATGACCATTGGTCTTTCAATCATGGCGACACAGGCCAGTGCCATTACTTTTCTTTCTACACCGGGACAGGCGTATGAAAGCGGAATGGGTTTTGTGCAATTTTATTTTGGGCTGCCCATAGCCATGATCATCATCTCGGTATTCATTCTCCCCATTTATTATCGATTAAAGGTGTATACTGCCTATCAGTATCTTGAACAACGATTTGACGTACGCGTACGTTCGTTTACAGCCTTTTTATTTCTGGTATCCAGAGGACTTGCAGCCGGCATTACCATTTACGCCCCGGCAATCATCTTGTCTAAACTGTTAAACTGGAACCTGCAACTGACCTGTTTATTGATTGGCGGATTAGTAATCGTTTACACGGTTTCAGGAGGGAGCAGGGCCGTCTCTCTTACTCAAAAATGGCAAATGGCAGTAATTATGGGAGGGATGTTTTTCGCTTTTTACTTCGTGCTTCAAAGCTTTCCGGATACAGTTAGTTTTTTTGAAGGCGTTGACATAGCAGGAAATCTGGGAAAAATGGATGTGATCGATCTTTCTGTGGATCCTTCTAATCGCTACACACTTTTTTCAGGACTCACCGGCGGACTGTTTCTCTTTGTGTCTTATTTTGGAACAGATCAATCACAAGTACAACGTTATTTGGGAGGAAAGAGCCTGAAAGCATCCCGCATTGGATTGATGTTTAACGGTTTGATGAAGATCCCCATGCAATTTTTTATTCTATTTATAGGGGTCATGGTTTTTGTGTCCTTCCAATTCAATAAGCCCCCGATCATTTTCAATGCATCTGCCATTGATATTGAGACACAAAAACACGAAGAGTTAGTAGAATTGGAAGCAACCTATAACACCACTTTTGAGAACAAAAAGAAGGCATTAGAGCAACTTTCATATAACGGCAGTTCAGATTATAGTGAAGTTCGTGCTTTGCAGGATGAACAGGATGCCATACGAACTGAGTACAAAGAGAACATGCAGAAAATAGATGCGGGATATGAAAAAAAAGACAGCGACTACATTTTTTTGACCTTTGTACTTAATTTTTTACCGCATGGATTGATCGGTTTATTACTGGCGGTCATCTTTTCTGCAGCCATGTCTTCTACAGCAGGGGAGTTGAACGCATTGGCATCTACCACCACAATCGATTATTACAAAAAGTTCTGGTCTAAAAGTGATGATGAAAAGAAAGATCTTCGGGTCAGTAAATTACTCACCGTAGCCTGGGGAGTAATGGCCATTATCATTGCTCTTACAGCAGGTTTGTTTGAAAACCTCATTCAATTGGTGAATATTTTAGGATCTCTTTTTTACGGCACCATACTCGGGGTATTTCTCCTGGCTTTTTTCTTCAAAAAAGTGGGAGCAAAATCTGCATTGTTGGCGGGTGTTATTGGGCAATTGTTTGTTTTGATCCTTCACGCATTAACTGTATTAGATGTGTTTGAACTCAGCTATTTACTGTATAACATCATTGGCAGTACAGTAGTCATTCTCTGTGGTCTATTTTTACAGCAAATCTTTAAAGAACCGGTAAAGGAAATAAAGGATGACCTTAAAAATCATGGGGAGTAAGGCCTCTGACTAATCAAGAAAATTGGTTTTGGAAATAGGGTTGTTAATTGTAATGGGTTTCTAGCGGTTTGCGTATATGACTTGTGGTAGATTTCGAAGCTTTGGTGAAGTAAGGGCTGTCCTACGTGTGATGGCTACCCGGATATGTACACGCCACTGGGTGCTTTTGTGCGTGGATGCGAGAGGAGGTGAATTTTGCTTATGTTAGCAACTGTTTTCTACTCCTAAAATTTGAGGTATTCAAATGTCACTCAGATTTTATTGTCCTTTTGGGTATCAATAAAAATACGAATCAATGTTTTCCTCTTGTTATTCAGCACCTTCTTTAGCACGTAAAAGATTCGTACTTATTCAAAAACCATTTATTTCCCTTTTTCTCAAATTCCAAATAATATAATTTACCAACTTCTTTCCTAAAACCCTCTATTTTAATATTGTTGTTGCTACTATCAATCTCAACATAGTTCAACTCTGAGGATATATCATCTCTGTAGTCCCACTCTATAAAATACAAATCATTGACTGATAAATTAAGATTAGAGTCACATGTGTAGACATTATAATCAAATTCTGATCTGATTCTTGTCCTTTGAAATAACGAATCTCTAATAAATCTCTCATAAAATTCTTCGAAATTTTCTTGGTTTAATAATGAATCGGAATTGTTCACATTATTTACTGTGCCAGTACTTTCATTCTCTTCGTCAACTTCGGCTTGTTTTAACGAATCACCACAAGAGTGTAGTAATAATATTAAGGTTAATCTGAGTAAAGGCCTCATAACAGTTGCTAACGTTTCCCTAAAACTAGGCATTTTTTAAATGCCGTCGCTAGTGTGTTGGCCAAATCCCGGATACTGCATTGCCTTCGCGTAGCCGCTTTGGCCAAACAAGGGCTGTCCAAAGGTCAATTGTCCGCTCAAGATTAATAATATGACTACTATTTGTCGCTTCATTTTAATGCACCGTTCTTCTTCTCATTTGTCAGTTGCAATCAGTTCAAAAATCAATTCAGTCAATGTTCCTAAATCGCTCTCAATTGCTCCTTTCATATATCTTTCGTAAACACTGTTGTTGTCTGGCGGGTTGAGATTTAAGGTCAAACCTTTTTCCAATGCCAACAGCCTTAAAAACTCTCTTTGTGCTCGTCCGTTTCCTTCTCTGAATGGGTGTAAATAGTTGACGTTATCTAAATTTTCTGCCAATTTCTCGGCTAACTGTCTTTTGTTGTTATTCGGAATTTTCTTAAACTCGGTAATTAACTGGTCAATGTATCTAAAAGCGTTGTCAAAATGCGAAGTAGGGAAAAACTGTTTGCCGTCTTTGCTTATTTCAACAATCCGTTTTTTTCCTGCCCAAACGTATATGTCTTGAAACAAATGTCTATGAATTTCAAAAAGGCTGTCAATTCCCTTGATTTTTATCGGGTTCTCGTAAAGTTCTTGAAGTCGTTTAGTTACCGCACCACTCTCAACAAAGAGTAATACATCAGGGTCTGAAATGTCTTGTAAATTCCGTAAAAGTCCTGTATTGGGGTCTGTGTAGATGTAGTCAGGGTCTATGTATTTGTAGGAATTAGACATAGGCTTTCTGTTTGGCAAATGCCACAAGATCAGTTAGTGATATTTTTCCTGTCACATAGTCCCTAATAATTTCAATTCCTTTTGGTGTTGGTTTATAACCTTCAAACATATTACTCCCTAATGCGCTTGCAGTACTTTCCAATGTTTTCAAGTCTGCAAATTTTACCCCCATAATGGTCAGGTTGTTTCTGTCTATTTCTATTGTTTTAAACATCTTTTTTAGGTTTCAATGTCAATTACAAATTTACGATTTTTTCCTTGTTTTTCACCATGGGTTTTCAGTATAATTTTTGTCAAATTCCAAATTAAGAATCCCTAGTTCAGACCTTTTTAAATTAAATTTCTTCTTGGATTCTGTAGTCCAACAGTTGTCAGTATGGAAATTAGTTAGTTTTTCCTCTCTGACATCAACTATGTGATAATAAGTAATATCAGTTGTAACTCCAGGATGTGATTTTGCAATTATGTAAGAAGAGTCGTTTCCAACGGCGAAAATATAACCACTAATTATAGTTCGAGAAGTTTGACCTTCAGGGTCTTTTCTAAAACAAATGGTTCGGTTCGATTCCATATCAGCCCAACCGACATAATAATTTCCGATTATGTGCTCTTCTTCTGATTCATCCATTAAACCGCAGGAAGTTAGTACAGTTGAAATAACAAGTATTAGAATTAAATTGTGTATCATCAATAAGGCCTAACGTTCGAATAAAATTAGGCATTTATGGCGAGCCCCGCACTGCGGGGTGAATTTTACTTTTTGTTACCCTTTCGTTTTTTATTTTGATAGTTTATAACTATTTACGAGTACAGAAGCAGATATGTGCAACATTCGTTCTAATTTTCTTATCATTTCTACCGTCAACCTTTTCTTTTTATTCAAAATTTCTGATACTCTACTTTTTCCGCCAATAATTCCAATTAAATCTTTCTGTTTCAAGTTCATTTCTTCCATTCTAATCTTAATTGCTTCAATTGGATCGGGCGATTCAATGGGGTAGTATTTATTTTCGTAATTTTCAATAAGTAATGACAAAATTTCAGCTTCATCTCCTTTTTTTGAATCAGGGGAAGCGTCAAAAATCTGCTCAAGTCTTTCCAGAGCTTTATCGTAGTCTTTTTCCGTTTTTATTGGTCTAATTTCCATAATTCAGTAATTTATATTGTATTTGCATCAATTTTGTCGTATTCAGCATGTGTTCCTATAAACCTTATAAACGCCCACTGTCTGACATAGTTAAACTTAACAATAAGTCGATACGAATTCCCTTTAATATTGAACACAACTCTACTTTCTTTTAATATACTAGCATTTATGTATGTTTCTTTAACTTCGTTAGGAGAATTCCAATTAGAATTTTTTGCAGTCTCGAACCATGTCTTCAGGTATTGTTCTGAGTCTGCATGTTTTTCCCAAAATTCCCGTAAAGTTTTCTTCGCTATTATTCGTTTCATAATTATTGCTTAATACAAAGATACTATTTAGTTCTCAAATTACGAACTTTTGAGTGTTGTATTTTCAATGAAGGTCAACATAGAGGGTGTTACAAAAATCAAAAAGGTGTATCAGTGATACAAAAAAAAACCGATCGATTCACAGCTGCGAACCAATCGGCTTTTAAACGGGATTTAATTAGTCATTATTTTTTTGTCCACTCATCAATAGATGCTTGATTCATTCTCACATAATCCTCATTCCCTGCTTCTTTAGCTGAAGCCATGGATCTTTTTGCTGTGATAATTGCTTTATCGGTTTTTCCCATTTTCGCCTCAATCAAAGACTGCATTCTCAAATACCAAAATGCTTCTTCACCTCTTAATTCTACCGCCTTTTGGATCCATCCGTACGCTTTTTCCAAATCCTGATCAGTTTCATAGAAATAAGTGGCTGATCGGTAATAATCATTGGCGTCCGGTCCGGCCATAGTTTTTTCAATACTTGACATGGTGATTTCAGAGGTTGGTGTTTTAATTTTCACCGTTACTTTTGTATTTTCCCAGGAAAAACTCAAATCGGCCGTTTCACCCTTTACAATATTGTCGATAGATATAGTAAATGTTTCTACGGTTTCTTTTAGGGCTTTTGTTTTTACATTCACGCGCAATGCCTCTAATGAATCGACCCAGTTTTCAGGGGTTCCCCAAATCTCGGTTTCTTCATAAAAAATGATGTCCCAGTTGTCTTTGTTAGGGACAGTAAAAAGCGCATAATGTCCTGCAGAAAGCTGTTTTCCTTCAATTTCTACCGGTGTGTCAATGCTAAATTGCACAGCTTTGTTCGCTCCGGTTCTCCACATTTCACCATAAGGCACCAGTTCTCCAAATATTTTACGCCCCTTCACTCCCGGACGGGAATATTCAATGGTGATATTGGTTAAGCCAACAGTTTGTTCAACGGTTGCAGATGGACTTGGTTGTGGTGTTTTAACCTGTGATTGCGCCCCAATGGCTAACAATCCGGATACACTTAATGCTAAGAATAATTTCTTCATTTTTCTCTTTTTTATTGGTTCTAACTTAATTTATGTGTTTAAACTTGTTTATAAAGATATAAAGTATTGTCGATATCCTTAGAGATGTTGATTTTTATGTGAATAAATGACGATTATTTCTTAGTTTTTGGCTACTTATATTCTCTCAAAATCCTATTAATGATAGCCGTTGTCGAACAAATGGAAATAAAGATATGACTTAATCGCAACTGAGTTTTCATTTCAAAGGAGTAACCAATTTTAAAAGATTGCATTACATTAGTAACCAACCTATGAAACTGTTTGTTATGATTCCAACTCCTGTTCGCTTATCCCTGCTCTTGTTGTTTTTATGGATGCTTCCCGGCGCACACGCACAGGGCGTGTTGAACTTTCATCTTACCGTTTATGATGCCAATCAACAACCCAAAGCAAACTGCCCGGTGGTGATTATTGAAACCTCCAGTTTCAAACGAAAAGAATTTAAAACGGATCAGGAAGGAAAGCTAAAAATTGTATTGGATGAGGGAAAACAATGGACTGCAAATATTGGTGCCATGCGCAACCACAACCTGTTGAATGTCCCTGAATCGGGGGTGAGTAATGCTTCAGCGGTAGCCACTTATGACCCCGAAAGATGGAAACAATTAAATACCCCGCCACCAAATCGTTCCAGTATTGATTTTGATGAAATTATACAACGCCTTCCATATAACGCCAGACCGGACGCCAACAATGAACTATTGGAAATTGCAGTTGTGTCAGAATACGGCAAGGTGTATGGTGGGATGGATGTTGCTTTGGTGTGTGCAGCCACTGCCACTAAATATACTGCTACCACAGATCACGAAGGAATTGCACGGTTTAAAATCCCCCTGAATCAGGAGTATCAGATTGATCTGGATGGAGAAGAAGATTTTGAACAGCATAAAGTAGGGGATAAGCCCTTTAAACGTAGAATCACTTTAACTTACACCACTATTCGATTTAAAGAAACGATCAATAAAGCCGGTTATATTGAACAATCTTTTCAGGATCCCTTAAAACCAATTTCTAATCGTGTACTGGTGGGAGTTCAGGTAATGGGAGGCCCTAACAACGGAAAAGGAGAAGATATTTATCTGGAAATGACCTATTCCAACAAAAAATACCACGGAACAACCAATCAAGAGGGCATGGTGTATTTTTTATTGCCTAAAAAACATGCCTACCGGGTGAATTTTAACTATCAAGACGGTGCTGGAGTGATTGATCTTACAAGATTTTATGGGATTGGGAATATGAACACCGGTTTTATGTATGTTCCTGAAGAGCGCTTACAATATCCTGAGCGATTTTTACCCACTAAAAAAGATGTTCCTTCTTTGGATATCAATGACTTTGTCAGCAAGACCTATCCTGACACAGAAGATGATGAGTTGATCAATGTACATGTAAAATGGGGAAGTAATAAAATTAACTCCTCTTCTAAAGAAGCCATTCTTGAAATCGGTTTCTCCGTAAAAGAGCCGGAGGAAAAAAAATCGCTTTCAAAGCCCTTAAACATTGTATTTGTACTGGATAAAAGTGGTTCTATGGCGGGTGAGAACATAGATGTACTAAAGTCGGCTATGTTTCATTTTATTGAGCGATTACGGCCACAAGATCATGTTGCCCTGATATTTTTTGATACCGAAGCAGTCATAGCTTACGAATCAAAAGCGGTCAATCAAAAAATCCTGAAAGATATAGTAGGTGCTGCACAGGCTTCAGGAGGAACCAGCATTTATGAAGGACTCAAACTGGGTTATCAGGAAGTGAGTAAACACAGTGATGATCAATCAGTAGATCGCCTCATTCTCTTAACAGATGGCTATGGATCAAAACCTGTAGAAGAAGTGTTGGAACTATCTGCCAACTACTTTAAAAAAGGGTTGACGATATCTACTATTGGCGTAGGCACTTCCTATAATGCCGCTTTGCTCACCTTGCTCAGCCAGTACAGTGGTGGAGCAGAACATCACGCCATTGAATCGGATAAAATCCCCTTGGCGTTGGACAAAGAATTTGAGAGTCTTTTGTATCCTTTAGCATCTAATTTAAAGGTTAAGGTGAAGTATAATAATAAAATCATTTACAAGACATTATATGGGGCTCCTGAATTCAGTAACACCAACAGTGCAGTAACCTTTAAACTGAGTAAAATTTACAGTTCATTCAACAAAATGGCCTTATTGAAATTCAAACTGGAAAATGCGGACAAGGATATCGAAAAAGAGAAAATCAGTATTCAGGTAAGTTATTTTGATGAACAAAAGCAAGAGCAGATAGAAATAGTGAGAGAAACACAGTTGGAATGGACTGAAGAAACAGATGTGGAAATGCTGTATGATCAGGACATGAAGAACGCTTATTCCATAGCCGTTATCAATCAGTCACTCAAAGTGATTGCCGATCTTTGTGACAGTGAAAATTATAAAGCCGCCAGGGATCAACTTAACGAAACCATTAAATCGCTAAAAAAGATTACGAATGAAAAATATACGGATGAAATGATTCCGGTCTTGGAAATGATAAAAGACTACATGAGAGGTCTGGATCAGGCATTAAAAAATCAAGCGGGGATGAAGTGAAGGAAGGAGCTGGCTGAAATATATCAATATCCTACTTCTTATAGTTTTGGACAGGATTTTCCGTTGGTCATTCTAAAGTAAAGGTGGAATAGCGTTTTTTCAAACAGTAATCGTGCTTAGTCGTTAAGCCAATGTACAAATCGTTGCCACAAGCCTTTTGGTTGTTGCTTATTGCCTTCGATTTTTCTTTCTGCTTTTTTGGCTTCTTTTTTGGCTTTGGTTTTTTCTTGCTTTGGTTTGACCTTAGCAGCTACCTGTTCTTCGTAATAGCGTTTTTTCTTTTCTTTTTCCCGCTCAATTCGCTCTCGCGTTTTCTTTTCATGAACACTTTTCTTACGGTTTTTCTTTTGTTCCAGCGTAAAGTGATATTCACCCCTTGCATTTTTATAAATCGAATATTCCTCTTCTTCCTCTATGTTTTCTTTTACTTCGGCGGGGGTTTCTTTTGTAACGGCTTTTACCTTCTCCTTTGTTTCATCCTCCATCTGAGCATCCAAATCAGCAAATAAAGCTTCTTTTTCTTCATCTTTCTCTTCTTCTGTTAATTCAGGGAAATCTGAAGTATCGACATCACCATCCAATTCGTCAATTTCTGATTCTACTTTTTCAGCTGAGGGAAGTTCAACCTCTTCATTCATTAACTTTTCTGCTTCTTTATCCTGACTCAGATCAATTTTACCTACCACTTTTAACCCTTCCAGTTTGTCTACTCGGGCGGCAATAATATCGGCATCCGGATCAACTTCTACTTCCTCAAAATTTTCTGTATCAGAAGTATCCGTGCTTTCTTTCTGATCAGTTGTTTCAACTTCATCATCATGTTCAATGCTCACCACTTTCTTCTTAGGAGAAACGGCTGATTCTTTATCTTCCACCGGTAAAATGGGTGCCACTTCTTCCACTTCTTCCACTTCTACAGCTTCTTCAGCTTCTTCGGCTATCTCTTTGAGGGATTCAAGATCCGTATCAACAGTTGTGTCAATTTCTTCGTTGATGTGATCATCTACTTCTTCCACAGGTTCTGTCTGGATCTTTTCCTTTTTTATCTTCTTGGGCTCAGCTTTTTCAGCGACTTTATATGTATTGAGTACTGCCTGCTCGTGTTCTTCTTCAACTTTGACATTGGGGTCATTGTCCAGTTCCACCTTGAATTCGTCCAAAATGAATTTTCTAATTTCAGCAGGTTTTGTTTTTACTTTTCTCGCGAGTTGAGCTAATCTCATGCTTTTCTTTATTTTTTTCCTTTTACTGACACAAATATAATTGAACTTAAGGGAACTTATCCCCGATTCACAAAAGTATTTAACCGTTAAGGGAGGAATCAGTTTACTGTGCGGTTTTTCAAATGAATTTAACGTCCACACCCCCTCAGAAAGTTAAACATCCAAGATAAAGTCAGTTCAACACTTGGCATTGAGCAAAGAATAATTCTTATCATTGTTCTGACTCCGCAAAAGATAAAATAAGCCTTGCATGAGCTAAATGATGAATAAAAAGAAGGATATTACAGATCACATTACCGAAAAAAGGCAAAGACAAGCCCGGTTCTTGTACCTCACGCTGGGAGGTATTTTTATTGCTTTACTGGTCACTTGTAATCTGATCTTTCTAAAGTTTATTCACCTTGAGCCCTTTGGATCATTTAGCATTATTATTTCTGTGGGATTGATTCCATACCCTCTCACTTTTCTAGTGACGGATATTATCTCAGAAATTTTTGGTGAAAAGCGGGCTAATGATGTGGTAAAAGCCGGGTTGATCTGTGCGCTTTTGGTGATTGGCCTCACGTATATCGCAGACATAGTGCCGGCTTATGTAGACTCACCGGTTACGGATGAAGAATTTCATCACGTTTTCGGATTGGCGGGCGTTGCTGTAACAGCTTCCATGTTAGCTTATCTGCTGGCACAATTCATTGACATTAAGATCTATCATTTTTGGAAGCGCAAAACAAAGGGTAAGCACCTTTGGTTACGAAATAACTTTTCCACCTTCACTTCTCAAATTGTTGATTCATTGGTGGTGCTGTTATTACTTTGTAGCTTTGACGCCCTGGCCTGGAGCAATTTTTTACTCATCTTTTCAGGCATGATCTTTTATAAGATTTTAGTCGCTATACTGGATACGCCTTTACTTTACCTCTCTGTTTACCTGATTAAACGCCATTTTGGACTGAAGGAAAATGAAGAGATTCAAGGATAAGCAAAAAAAATCCCCTCCGATTCTGTCGGAAGGGATTTGATTTTAATCACTTTTCTTTTCTTCTTTCTTTTTGGTGTCTTTGCCTTTATCGATCTTGATTTTGATCTCTTCTTTCTTTTTATCCAAATCTACCGTGATGGTGTCGCCTTCACTCAAAGAAGCATTGATGATCTCTTCAGCAAGCGGGTCTTCAATGTATTTTTGAATGGCCCGGTTGAGTGGACGCGCTCCGTACTTCTCATCATAACCTTTATTGGCAATAAAATCTTTAGCCGGTTTGGTGACTTTGATTTCGTATCCCAATTCATTGATTCGTCCATACAGCTCATTCAATTCAATTTCAATGATCTTATGAATGTCCTCGATTTTCAATGAGTTAAAAACGATCATGTCATCAATTCTGTTCAGGAATTCCGGAGAAAAAGCTTTTTTCAGTGCATTTTGAATGACCCTTTGGGTGTTATCATCTTCCTGCTCTTTTCTGGCTTTGGTTCCAAAACCAACCCCGGTTCCAAAGTCGGCCAATTGTCTGGCACCAATATTAGAGGTCATGATCAGAATTGTATTCTTAAAGTCGATCTTTCTTCCCAGACCATCTGTCATGTGTCCGTCATCCAATGCCTGTAACAGCATATTGAATACATCAGGATGCGCTTTCTCAATCTCATCCAACAGAATGATAGAGTAGGGCTTTCTTCTTACTTTCTCGGTAAGTTGTCCACCTTCTTCGTATCCAACGTAGCCCGGAGGCGCTCCCACTAATCTTGAAACAGAGAATTTCTCCATGTATTCAGACATGTCAATACGAATCAAAGCATCTGCCGAATCAAAAAGTGTTTTCGCCAGTATCTTCGCCAATTGTGTTTTTCCCACACCGGTTGGCCCCAGAAAGAAGAAAGATCCGATTGGCTTGTTGGGATCCTTTAATCCCGCACGGTTTCTCTGAATGGCTTTCACTACCTTAGCGATCGCTTCATCCTGACCAATAACATGACCTTTTATAGCATTGCCTAAGTTCATGATGCGCCCGGTTTCTGATTCCGAAACTTTTTGTAGTGGAATACCGGTCATCATAGAAACAACTTCTGCTACATGATCTTCTGTCACCTTTATTCTATGTGCTTTGGATTCTTCTTCCCATTTCTTTTGGGCAGCATCTAGTTTCTCTAGCAAATTCTTTTCTGTGTCTCTTAATTCAGCTGCCTTTTCATACTGCTGACTTTTGATCACATCCCCTTTTTCTTCCTTAATATCCTCAATTTTTTTCTCCAGTTCAATGATCTCTTTTGGGACATTAATATTGGTGATATGCACGCGCGAACCAACTTCGTCCATGGCGTCAATGGCTTTATCCGGCAGATTACGATCTGAAATATACCGTTCTGTTAATTTTACACAGGCTTCAATGGCATCTTCATCATAAGTAACGGAGTGATGTTCTTCATATCGTTCTTTAATATTGTTGAGAATGATAATGGTCTCATCAATACTGGTAGGTTCAACAAGTACTTTTTGAAACCGTCGTTCTAAAGCGCCATCTTTTTCAATGTATTGACGGTATTCATCCAGTGTTGTGGCACCGATTACCTGAATCTCACCCCTGGCAAGTGCTGGCTTGAACATATTTGAAGCATCTAATGAGCCGGATGCTCCACCCGCACCGATAATGGTATGAATCTCATCAATGAATAAGATAATGTCTCTGGCCTTTTCCAGCTCATTCATCACTGCCTTCATTCGCTCTTCAAATTGACCCCTATATTTGGTTCCGGCAACAAGTGAAGCCAAATCCAAAGAAATGATCCGTTTTCCAAAAAGCACACGTGATACTTTCTTTTGAACAATTCTCAAAGCAAGTCCTTCAGCAATGGCAGATTTACCCACACCGGGTTCTCCAATCAAAATGGGATTGTTCTTTTTCCGTCGGGCCAGAATCTGAGAAACACGTTCAATTTCATTCACTCTGCCCACAATCGGATCCAGCTTGTCTTGTTCAGCCATAGCCGTCAGGTCACGTCCAAAATTGTCCAGTACAGGGGTTTTTGATTTTGCCTCTCCTGAGCGTTTAGAACCTCCTGATCCGTAGCTTGATCCTCCACCGGTTCCCGGTGTATCATCCGCTGTGTCTCCCGGAAATTCTGCTTTTGGATAACTTTCTTCTTCTATCATTGCTTCTAATTCCTCTTTTACGTTTTCATAAATCACACCATATTTATTTAATATGCGTGTGGCAATATTGTTTTCTTCTCTTAATATAGCCAATAAAATGTGTTCTGTACCTACCTTGGTACTTTTAAACAATTTTGCTTCCAGATAAGTAATCTTAAGCACTTTTTCTGCCTGTCTTACCAGCGGAATATTGTTGGCGCTAATGCTCTTTACGCGCGTTTCTTTCAGGGTTTTTTCCAATTCTGCTCTGATTTGAGAAAAATCCACCTGAAACTCTTTTAATAATTTAATCGCCAATCCTTCTCCTTCTCTTAAAATGCCAAGCAGGATATGCTCTACTCCCAGGTAGTCATTTCCCAATCTCAGCGCTTCTTCTCTACTATAAGATAAGACGTCTTTAGCTCTTGCTGAAAAGTTTGCGTTCATATAAAATTTGTCGTGTTATGTCATCTGAAATTACAAAGTGTAAATTTCGAGATGCTGTTGTTTATAGTTTAACAAATAATCCGGTTGATTAGTTACACCAATTACTCCGGACAAAACCAATATATCTAAAAATACGCGATAAATATCACAATTTCAAAAATAACTTCTACAAATTCTGTTCCGATTGTTAATAAAGAGTTTTATCGGCCCTCTTTTGTTAATAAGTCGCCATTATGTCATGGCAGTCGTTAGCCATGAAATGTGTATTTTCGGGCTTTGGAAAAAAACAACACATTGAAATATGGCAGAAGGAGAAAGAATCATTAAAATTAATATTGAGGATGAGATGAAATCCGCCTACATTGATTATTCAATGTCGGTAATTGTATCCAGGGCTTTACCGGATGTGAGAGATGGTTTTAAACCGGTCCACAGAAGGGTATTGTACGGCATGCAAGATTTGGGCGTATTTTCAAATCGTCCGCATAAGAAATCAGCAAGAATTGTAGGGGATGTGCTGGGTAAGTACCACCCGCATGGAGATTCCTCAGTTTATGACACCATGGTACGGATGGCACAACCCTGGTCACTACGATATCCACTTGTGGACGGACAAGGAAACTTTGGTTCTGTAGATGGTGATAGCCCTGCCGCTATGCGTTATACGGAGTCAAGGCTACAAAAGATCGCTGAAGATATGTTGGCTGATCTGGAGAAAGAAACGGTAGATTTTACCCCCAATTTTGATGATTCATTAACCGAACCTTCGGTACTGCCTACTAAAATTCCGAATTTGCTCGTGAATGGTGCTTCGGGAATCGCAGTAGGTATGGCGACAAATATGCCGCCGCATAATCTCTCTGAGGTTGTTGACGGAATCAATGCCTATATAGATAATCGAGACATAGAAATTGAAGAATTGATACAATATATAAAGGCACCGGATTTTCCAACCGGAGGTATTATATATGGTTATGAAGGCGTAAAAGAAGCTTTTGAGACCGGAAGAGGACGTGTTATGATGCGGGGAACTGCAAATATCGAAGAGATCAGAGAAGGAAAAGAAGCCATAATCGTGACGGAAATTCCTTATCAGGTGAATAAAGCCGACATGATCAAGAAAACGGCTGATCTGGTCAATGAAGGAAAGATTACCGGAATTTCAGATTTGAGAGATGAATCTGACCGAAATGGAATGCGTATCGTTTACGAATTAAAACGGGATGCCATTCCAAATGTTGTCTTAAATAAACTATTTAAATACACTGCTTTACAAACCTCATTTTCAGTAAATAACATTGCTCTTGTTAATGGACGCCCGGAAATGCTGAACCTCAAACAAATGATTCATTATTTTGTTGAGCACAGGCATGAAGTTGTGATCAGGAGAACAGAATACGAGTTAAGAAAAGCAGAGGAAAGAGCACATATTCTGGAAGGACTAATTATTGCTTCTGATAACATTGATGAAGTGATTAAGCTTATTCGTGCGTCTAAAAGTCCGGATGAAGCTAAAGATAAGTTGATTGAACGATTTGAACTGACAGATATACAGTCCAGAGCGATTGTTGAAATGCGATTGAGACAATTAACCGGACTGGAGCAGGATAAATTACGTTCAGAATACGAAGATTTGATGAAAACCATCACCGATTTAAAAGATATTCTGGGCAATGAAGAACGCCGTATGGGGATCATCAAAGATGAATTGCTTTTGATGAAAGAGAAATACGGAGATGAAAGAAGATCTATCATTGAGTATTCAGCAGATGAAATGCGAATTGAGGATTTGATTCCAAATGAGGAAGTAGTGATTACTATTTCACATGCCGGTTATATTAAACGTACTTCTCTGGCAGAATATCGCGTTCAGAGTAGAGGAGGAGTAGGATCTAAAGGATCTACCACAAGAGATAAAGACTTTTTGGAGCACTTATTTGTTTCTACTAACCACAACTGGTTATTGATCTTTACTGAAAAAGGGAAATGTTTCTGGATGAGGATTTTTGAAGTTCCGGAAGGAAGTAAAGGTGCGAAAGGACGTGCATTGCAAAACCTGATCAATATCGAACCGGATGATTCCATCAAGGCCTTTATCAATGCCCAGGATATCAAAGACGAAGAGTATGTCAAAGACAAGTACATCATTATGTGTACGAAAAAGGGTGTGATCAAGAAAACAGCACTGGAATCTTATTCAAGACCGAGAACGAATGGTATCAATGCCATTGGAATACGTGAAGGGGATGAATTGTTAGAAGCAAAATTAACAGAAGGAGATAATGAGATCATGATGGCGGCTAAATCCGGAAAAGCAATTCGATTCAACGAAGAGAATGTGCGATCAATGGGGAGAACCGCTTCAGGGGTTAGAGGAATCCGACTGGCCAATGATAAAGATGAAGTAGTGGGGATGATTTGTGTGAAAAGCGAAGATGCCAACGTGCTGGTTGTTTCCAGTAATGGTTATGGTAAACGTTCTGAAGTAGGAGATTATCGGATCACAAATAGAGGAGGTAAAGGAGTTAAAACCATTAACCTGACTGAAAAAACCGGATCACTGATCGCTATGAAAAATGTGACAGATGATGATGATTTGATGATCATCACCAAAAAAGGGATCACCATTCGTATGCATGTGGATGAACTGCGTGTAATGGGAAGAGCCACTCAAGGAGTGAGGGTGATTAGCCTGAGAGGGGATGATGAAATTGCGGCTGTTGCCAAAGTTTACCGTGATCGGGATGAAGAAGTGGACAACGGAGAAGAAGGAGATGAAAATGGACCGGAAGGCACAGCAGATGACTCAGTATCTAAGGAAGAAGAATAAGTAAACTTTTAGAAATTTTAATATTTCAAAGCCTTTGATTAAATTTGACACCTTCGGAAAATAAACCGGGGGTGTTTTTTTTCAATCGACCAAATCTGGCACAGAAATTGAAAGCTATTTATGGAATTTGATTGAAGTTTGAATCAATTGTTAATGAATAAACAAACAACAGAATGAAAAAGATATTACTGATAGCAGCAATCGCACTTGTATCTATTGCAACGGCTCAAAAAGGAACCACGAGTAGTGCAGGGATTGCATTTAAAAATTACTGGAAACTAAAGCTTTCTAACGGAGATATTGAAGATCAAGCATCTGAATTGGCAGATGCCAAAGCGTTTATTGATAAAGCTTACGTACACGAGGAAACAAAAGCAGATCCGAAAACACTGATGTATTACGGGAAAATCTACATTGAAATTCCTTTCATTGCTGCTACAAGCGGTAATACCGCCTTAGTTGAAGTAGATGCAGAAAAAGCAATAGAAGATGGCTTTAAAGCTTTAAAACTTTCTATGGAGCTAGATGAAAAAGAACGCTACGTAGAAGAGATTCAGGATTACGGTAAGTTTTACTGGATCATGTTCAGAGAGCAGGGAGTAAAACTATATGATGAAGCCAACTACGAAGGAGCAGCAGGAGCATTATTGGGGGCTGCAACTTTTGGTGAATTGGCCGGACAGGTAGATTCAAGTGCTTATTTGTATGGTGGATTGGCTGCTTTTAATGCCGAACAATATGACTTGGCCAGAGAGGGGCTTCAAAGAACAGTTGAAATCGGATATAATGTAGATATTGCGATTCCTTTTTTAGCACAAGCCATGCAAAATACCGGAAAAAGTGAAGAAGCGGAGAAAATGTTATTGGAGCAGGTAGAGAAATACCCGGAAAATAAAGAAATCATGATCGCTTTGATTAATTTTTATATTGAAGCTGATAAAAAAGAAGAGGCAGTGAAGGTGTTGGAAGATGCTATTACCCTGGATCCTGAAAATACTATTTTGGTTTATACTTCTGCTACCATCTATGAAAATATGGGAGAATTTGAAAAATCTGAAGCAGCATACACCAAAGTGTTAGAGTTAGAGCCGAACCACATAGATGCTTTATCCGGACTGGGAGGGATTTACTTTAATAAAGGGGCTGACCTTTACAATGAAGCTAACGCATTGGAATTTGGTGATCCCAATTATGATAAAATGACTGAAGAGTCTAAAGAATATTTTAAAAAAGCAGTACCTTATTTAGAAAAAGCAGCCGAGTTTGCTCCCAATGATTGCAATGTATGGGTGGCATTGAGAGATGCTTATGGAAAAGCCGGTGATGTTGAAAAGTTTAAAACCACCAAAGCGAAAGCAGAAGCATGCGTAAATGGCGTAGAGATCAACGGACAAACCATTAAAGTAGGAATGACACAAAGTGAAGTAGGAAAATTGTTAGGAGAGCCTACTGAAATTATATCTACTGACTTTAAAGGAAGAAAATTGCAAACTTTTGTTTATGGTGAGTCCAAAATCAACTTCGCTGATGGAGCTGTATTCACTGTCGAACAATAATTAATCACTTAAAAAAATAATAGCCCGGTTCGATTATTTTCGGATCGGGCTTTTTAATATGCTTCTCATTGTATCTGCTCACTCATTTCAACTTACAGAAAACCAGTTTCAACGGCTCTATGAAATTATCACAGTCGCTTATGCTGAAACGGAAAAAACGCTGTGGGGCAAAGGTTATGTAAGGCTTACTGAAGATGAACTCCGTCAATTTATAGAACAAGATGAAGTCTATATCGCCCTGTTGAAAGGAAAAATTGTAGGAGGTGTGAGAATGTTTCAATTGACCGATTCTATCTGGTCATTTAGCTTGTTAGGGGCAGATTTTGAGATGAAAGGCCTGGGGATTGGCCGGGCTTTGATTCATCATGTTGAACAAGAAACAGCTCAACGAAATGGGAAACAAATACGCATTGAAGTACTGCGACCAGAGAATCAAACCATTGCATCCAAAGAAATTCTCAAAAATTGGTACCAACGGCAAGGGTATAAGATTGTAAAAGTAATTCCATTGCAGGAGTTATATCCTGAAAAAGAAAAATTACTAAAAGTTCCTGCCGTCTTTGATTGTTATGAGAAAATGCTCTAAATCAGTAGAAAAACCAAGTGAATGGAGCGTGTTTTTCCATTTTTCCGGAGGAGGTACTGTGAAATTAACGATAATGTTAGTTGAAGGATGTATAAACCGAATGCTACAGGCGTGTAAAAACAATTCAGCGTGATGCAATCGTTCTTGAAACATCTGGTTATGGTGTCTATTTCCGTATTTGGGATCGCCGATAATGGGATGCGAAATTTTGTTCATGTGTTTGCGCAATTGATGCATCTTTCCTGTTTTTGGGAACAAGGCAATCAAGCTGTATCGAGCAGTAGAGTAGGGCGGCACAGGGATATTGACTTCTAACTGCTCAATGGGTTCGTAAAATGTCAAAGCCGGGCTGTATTTTCCACTTTCTTCATTTTTGACCGGTGTATCTACTTTTCCGGATGTGGTAACAAATCCCCTGACAAGAGCCAGGTAAGTTTTTTCTACAGTTTGCGCTTCAAATTGATCTTGCAGGTGTTTAGCAGTGACCTTATCCTTTGCAAAAATCAGTAGGCCGGATGTTTTTCTGTCTAAACGGTGAACCGGAAAAATGGATGCTGATGTGTACTCACGTAACTGTTGCACCAAACTGATTTCTTTGATATTTCTGGCATAATGAGAGTGGTGGACAATCAAATTGGGTGGTTTGTTTACAGCAATGAGATCATTGTCTTCATAAATTACTTTCATCTCAATTATTCAATCGCGGTAAAGACCAGCTGAATTTGACGGCTAAAATCCTCAAAGCAATAACGGTAATAATGCAAAGGAGGATGTTTACCGCTTCATTGATCGCTAAATAGTTGAGTAATAAAAATAATCCTCCGCCGGCAATACAGGCTGTTGCATAAACCTCTTTTCTGAAGATTAAAGGCACACGGTTGGCAAGTATATCTCGAATGACACCGCCAAAGACAGCTGATACAACGCCCATCATCAAGGCTACAACGGGTGAAAGTCCTAAAGAGAGCGTTTTTTGTATCCCTAAAATCGAGAACATACCAATACCAATGGCATCAAAGAGAAAAAGTGTTTTGGAAAACCGAATAATTCCGTGCCTGAAGATGATAGCCAATGCAAATCCAACTAAAATAACCAGTAAATAATTCAAATCTTTAGCCCAACCCACAGGGGTACTGCCTATCATAACATCTCTCAAAGTACCTCCACCCACAGCCGTCACAAAAGCAATAACCGAAGCTCCGAAAATATCCATTTTTTGCGCCCGCGCCGCCATGGTTCCGGAAATGGCAAATACCAGAGTTCCCAATAAATCAATTGTATAAATTAAGTTCAGCATCCGTTCAAGATCAAAGCGCAAAGCTAAGGAATGCCTACCAAATACAGTGCTATAAAGTAGTAATAAAGTAGGGGATCGGCTTAGTTATTTGAAGCATCCGAAAATGTATTCAACCAATGGAGCGCTTCATCCAATTGATCAAAGGCTTTGATAGGATGTTTGCGTTTTCTGAGTTTAATATGCAGGTTAAACAGGATTTTCTGAGATAGAAAAGGAATCACATAGGCTTCTGCCTTAGCAGGTTTCCCATGGTTTTGCACCAATTCGCGTGCGGCACGGGTAATGGAAACAAACTTCTCACAATGTACCAAACGCTTGATGTTCTCGTCCAGCTCATGTTTTTCATGTAATTCAAAACCCAATTGAATTTCAGCTACACCAATTTCCTGATTATAAAAATAGTGCAAATAAAGAATGTCAGGAGCCATGAGGTAGCCTTCAAATTTATCTGTTTTGACTTTATATTGTGATCGTTCTTCAACCATAGAGGCTCAAATATAGCCACAGCTTCTATCGTTTAAAAAGACAAACTTCCCTGCGTTGCAAAACTTCTATCCAATGAGGATATTTGGAAGGATTGTGTGTTTAAACAGCTTGAAAGAACAGTTGTATTAAAAATCACTCATGCAACTGACTTTTCTCATTGAAAAAGCGTGTTAATACATCTAGATTTGAGTGATATAAATAAACAAAAACAAGATGGGAACCAAAAAAGAAGATAAACGAAAAGCATCCGGTAAAGAAGTTTCTAACCTAAATCCTGCACACAAGGGCAGCGAAATTAATTCTAATTACAAAAAGAAAGCACGTACCAAGAGTAAAGGAGAGAATAAAAATACAAAGTAACGACTAACTTGATAATTAGCATTGAAAATGGGATGCTGAAAGATAAAGAGATTGGTATAAGATGTACTGAAAATTGATTATTAAACAAAGAAATCTTACTCCTCCTCCTGTTCAAAATCGCGGATATAGGTAGAAGGGGTGACAAAATACATCTTCATTACCCCTTTGTTCTTGGCTTCCACTTCCCCCCGGAATTCAAACTCAAAATCAGTCTTAGCGGCCTCATAAACGGTTTCAGAGACGTTGATCTGTCCTACCTCCCCGGATTGCTCCATGCGAGCAGCAATGTTTACCGCATCCCCCCAAACGTCGTAGGAGAATTTTCGTGAACCTACAATACCGGCCACTAAAGATCCGGTATGAATCCCTACTCGCATTTCTAAATAAGATTTTCCTTCCTTTTTATACTTTTCAGCAACTTCTAATACAAATTGGTGCATTTCAATGGCCGCCTTGATCATATTTTGAACATGCTGCGGATCTTCCTCAGGAATTCCTGCCACACACATATATGCATCTCCGATTGTCTTGATCTTTTCAATCCCGTATTTCTCCATGATCTTGTCAAATGCGCTAAAATAGTGATCAATAATGCTTACTATTTCTTCCGGAGAATGTTGTTCAGAAAATTTGGTGAATCCTTTGAAATCTGTAAACATAACAGTTGCAGACTTAAAACTGGCCGGCATAGCTCTTCCATACTCTTTCAACTCATCTGCTACTCTTTTAGGTAAGATGTTCAACAAAAGAACGTCTGACTTTTCCTTTTCCTTTGCGATTTGGTAATTTTTGTTTCGCAAGGTGCTGTTGAGTCGTCGTTTTCTAAAATAGCCCCATCCCACAAAAAAACTGGCTAAAAGAACCATGGCTAATACCAAAAATAGAATGTTTCTACGGTTGGCTGCACGTTGAATCTCTAGTTTATGTGTCTGATTATCGATCTCTAACCCCTGAATATTCAGTTGAGACTCTAACTGCTCAGTAGTTAATGAGTCAATGGATTTGCTCTTTTGATCCAATTCATCACTGCTTGTCTCTACTTCTGTTTCTAGTGTGGATACAGAATCGGTTAGCACCCTTTTTTCTTCTATCATTTGGCTTTTATAGAGCGCTGAAAAAGATTGATAATGCGCCAGCGCTTCCTTGTACTTGATCACATTATCTTTCAGTTCTGCCAATGCCAAATGGCAATTCATCTGAAGATCAATATTTTTTTGTGCTTCTGCTTTACTCAAAGCGATTTCATACGTTCTGATCGCTTTGTTTTTTCGTCCTTCTTTTTGATATTCAGAAGCTTCTCTATAGAGTTGATCAGCGCTTTGTCCAAAACTGAAGCCGGTGAATAACAATAAGGTGATAATTAACAGTTGTTTGAATAACATCTATGTCTAATTGTAGGTGAAAAGATAATGAAAATATCAATTCAGTATGCTTGTTTCCACTCCCTTA
Organism: Crocinitomicaceae bacterium; assembly: GCA_040880585.1. Lineage (GTDB taxonomy): Bacteria > Bacteroidota > Bacteroidia > Flavobacteriales_D > Crocinitomicaceae > Paracrocinitomix. Next base: position 133,587 of record JBBDID010000018.1, read on the forward strand.
TTTAATTAATTGTGGTTCGGCTTCTACTGTTGATCAATCAGCTAATACTGCTTTACACCTTGTAAAAGAGAGTGTTTACAAATCGCCTTCTGAAGTTCGAAAAAAAGAACAGTCATATACTTCTTAAAAAAATGAACCTTTCTTTTTCTCTACTGTACCAAGCAGTGATATTGAAAATTAATCAGGTAAAAAAGAAATTATGACCGCCATTGAATTCACCTTACAATCTCCATTAAAGAGGGTCATTACTTTGATAAAGTCATTCACAGCAGATGCACGACACTTTCAGATTATTTATCTTTTATCCTTTCTCATTTACGGTCTTATAGAATTGAAATGGGAAATAGGTTACGATCAGATATTTGTGGTAATGGGAGCTGCTTTATCCACCCAATTTTTGTGGTTAAAAATTACCGGCGGAAAGATGAGTGGTTTGAAAAGTGCTATGATCACCGGTTTGGGATTGTGTTTACTGCTAAAATCTGCATCTCTTATGACCTTGGGGATAGCAGCAACACTGGCTATCTCTTCCAAATTTGTACTCAAAATCAAAAACAAACACCTTTTTAATCCGGCAAATTTCGGAATCATTATTTCTATTATAGTGCTACAAGATGCCTGGATATCTCCGGGACAGTGGGGTAGTAGTGCCCTCTTTTTGTTTGTGCTATCTGTTTTTGGCGGAATCGTACTCTTGAAAATTGGTCGTTTGGAAACTTCGCTGGTATTCATTGGTAGTTTGTTTGTGATGGAGTATATCCGAACTGTCTTGTACCAGGGGTGGGAAATGGATGTTTTGTTCCACAAGTTCTCCAGCGGTACTTTATTGCTTTTTACTTTCTTTATGATCACAGATCCCATGACCATCCCCAACTCAAAAAAGGCCAGGATGATATGGGCATTGGTATTGGCAACTGCCACATTTATTCTAAGTAACTGGATGCAGATTTATACTGCACCCATCTGGGTATTGTTTTTCATGACACCCTTAACGGTATTTCTCGATAAAATATATCCGCAATTAAAATTTGAATGGAATCAACCAACATCCACTAAACATATAGTCAACTAAAAATTAAAAACGAAAAATATGAAACTAAAAACAGTATTAATCGCATTACTTGTCAGTTCGCTGGCAGTAAAAACGCTCTCTTTTTGCGGCTTCTATGTGGCAAAAGCAGATGCTAAACTATTCAACAAAACCTCACAGATCATTCTCGTCAGGGATGGAAACAAAACCACTGTCACCATGTCTAATGATTTCAAAGGAGACGTCAATGATTTTGCTATGGTCGTGCCTGTACCTTCCATTTTACAACGGGATGACATCAGGGTTGTACCAACAGAGCTATTTGGTAAGTTAGATGCTTATTCCGGACCGCGTTTGGTGGAGTATTATGACGAAAATCCTTGTACCGTTTACGATAATGTTGATTATTACTTGAATGAGGACGCGTCTTACATGCCTAGAATGGCTAAATCGAGCATGTCTTCTGAGAGGGATAAAGACCTGGGAGTGACGATTGAAGCAAAATACTCAGTAGAAGAGTATGACATTTTGATCTTATCAGCTAAAGAGTCTACAGGATTAAAAACCTGGTTGCTGGAAAACGAATACAAAATTCCGGAAACGGCTGAAGAAGTGCTGGAACCTTACATTAAAAACAATATGAAGTTCTTTGTGGTAAAGGTAAACGCAGAAAAATTGAATGAAATGAGTGGAGTAGGGAATCTCAATAAGTACATTGATGACCCTGCCTTGAAGGAAGTGAAAAACCTACGTCCTTTACAAATTACCTACGAATCGGATAAATTCATGCTTCCTATTCGTTTAGGCATGGCAAATTCTGACGGTGAACAAGATATGATTGTGTACGCTTTTACCAAAAAGGGTAGAGTAGAGTGCACCAATTATCGCACTACAAAAATCCCGACCAATGAGAACATTCCGCTTTTTGTACGCCAAAAATTTGGAAAATTCTATGTGGATTTATTTGAAAAAGCACACGGTGAAGAAGACAAAGAAGCTATTTTTTTGGAGTACGCCTGGAACATCAGTCCTCAATTTACGGGAATGAAGTGTGATCCATGTGTTGGGCCCCCGCCTATTTATTCAGATTTGGTGAAGGCCGGTGTTGATTGGGCGATTAACACGAATAATCAGGCGAGCAGTGAAGTATTTTTTACCCGATTACACTTGCGATATTCAAGGGAAACACATCCACAGGACCTACAGTTTCACGTTACCCCCAACAAAGAGCACTTTCAGGCGCGTTATATTTTAACCAATCCGGCAAGTGGTGATTTCAGTTGTGATGAGGGGCAAAAATACTGCGCACAAAAAGTAAAGCAACGATTGCGGGAATTAGAAAACTTAAATGAGTTGACATCCTGGAACACTATGCCGTACAGCAATTACATCAAGGAGTTTTACGAAAAACTGGAGGATAAAACCTTATTGTATCAAGTTGAAGATGACAGTGAGCGAAATGAGGTATGGCCATTTGCTCCGGAACTTCCGGATCCTAACAGAGGATTGAAAATAGCCTTACTCTTTAGTGTTTTTGGCTTGATGTTCGCGATCTTTTTGTATCGAAGAAGCAAGTTAACAAGAGGCTTGTTACATGCCTTTGAGGCATAAATCACCTATTATCTGATTACAGAACAACAACCGCTTTCATTCATTGGGAGCGGTTGTTGTTTGGCATGTAAATTGTGGTGGTCAAGTCAAATAACGTAAATAACAAAATTATGGCTACTCTTCTTTCATTTCATAAAACACGTTTTTTTTTCTTTATTCTCATATTAGGGTTAATCTCCTGTAAAAAGGTAGATGCCGGAAAAGGAGAGGTGATTGATCAACGTCTTGATGTGGCCGATTTTAATAAGATTCATTTTTCTATAGGAGGACAACTGAATTATACGCAAGAAAGTAAAACATCTGTACAGATTACTACTTCAGAAAAAGTTGCTGATGCACTTGATATTTATGTAGAAGACATGACCTTGTACATTAAAGCTAAAGATAAATATGTCGTCAAAAATAGTGAGTTGATCACAATTAACGTGACAGATAATGACGTTTACGATATTACAGTATCGGGAAGTGGAAATGTGAGTGCAGATTTTGATCCATCTCATCAATTTAATGAACATCATTTAAGAGTTAGCGGATCAGGGAATATTACAGCAAATGAAGTAGCAACAGATCAACAAACTTCTACGATTTCAGGTTCTGGAAACATCAGTTATGATTGGTTAAATGCTACTGAAGCTTTATGTAATATTTCAGGCTCCGGAAATGTAACTTATGCAGGCAATGTTAATCAGCTTGAAACAAACCTTTCAGGGAATGGGCATTTTTACGGATTTGAGATGGACACCTATGATGCTACTGTTAATGTCAGTGGGGAAGGAAATGCAGAAGTACGTGTTCAACACCAGTTAAATGCTAACATCAGTGGATCAGGGAACATTTCCTATAAAGGAAGTCCAATTCTTGTTACTGCTGTATCTGGTACCGGAAAAATGATAGATGCTAATTAGGCTTACATGAAAAATATCAGAATCAAAACTGAACCTTTGATAAGAAAGTTGTAGCCATAGTGTTGTATTGATTTCAATTTTATTGCTAAAAGATAATCGTTGGAGCGGTTATTTTACTTTGTATTTTTAATAAAATGGTCGATTGCCCATTTATCTTTTTCCTGAGGCATAAAAAGTAATACGATTAAAAGCACAGATCGAAAAAATACATGTTGTAGATCCCATATTGGTTGAGCAATACCATGTCCCAAACTAACTACAAGCAAAACCACTATAAACAGGTAATAGACATAGTTTCTAAACAACCCAAGGATAAGTAATAATCCTCCCAATAACTCAGCGTAAGAAGTGAAATAGACCGTTGCTTTAACTAAAAAATCAGGTAAAAATTCGGTGTAAGATGAAAAGAAGAGCTGATATACTTTTTCCACCCCATAAGTGAATACTTTTCCATAACCCTGCATTAAAAAAATGACCCCGAGTAGTAGGCGTATAAAGAATAATCCAACAGTTATATTGTTCATTCAGTAATGTTTTATGTGTTCAAAAAACGCCTATTTCACCACATCATTGCCTGATCAATTCTTTCACCATTCGTCCTTGTTCAGTGTATAGGTGGATAAAATAAACCCCTTTTGAATAGTCACTAACATCTAGTTCAAAACCATTCATTCCTTCTGTGTCAATAGCAGTCAATATTCTTCCTCGGGCATCTGTCAATTCAATACTTAAGACCTTGCCCTCCCAATTGATATAAACTAATCCGGATGAAGGGTTAGGGTAGAGGTTTACATTATATTTACTCCACTCATCCATGCCGGTTTGATCAATTATGTAGCAAGAAGAGGTTTCCTGACATCCGCCCATAGTTATAATCACGGCATAATTCCCGGCATCCTCAGTAGGTATGAAAACCTGATTGGTTTCTCCGGCTATGGTTGCATTTCCATTGTCGCAATCTACCCATTGATAAGTGGCGGTCGTTTGATTGGCTTCTAGCCCGGGAGAAAGGAAATTGACCGTTACATCTATTGTTGTTACTGTTAAGGTCGTGACAATCGTACTATCACAACCATTGACATCTGTTAATACACTGGTTTGTGTTTGGGGGGTTGTTCCTGTTGTTCCGTCAGGGAAAGTATAGGTGTCGCCATCACAAATCGTGGCAGATTCATTTTCATTGTACAAAGGATTCACTGTTAAGTCCGTCACTATGACCGAATCACAACCATCTACTGTTGTCAAATTACTACTGTGTGATTCAGTAACCGTTCCGGTAGTTCCATCAGGATAGGTGTAGGTATCTCCATCACAAATGGTAACAGATTCATTTTCATTGTACAAAGGATTCACTGTTAAGTCTGTCACTATGACCGAATCACAACCATCTACCGTTGTCAAATTACTACTGTGTGATTCAGTAACCGTTCCGGTAGTTCCATCAGGATAGGTGTAGGTGTCTCCATCACAAATGCTGGCAGTCTCATTTAAATTATAAACCGGATTCACTTGCACTTCAATATCTTCACAGGAACCGGGGGTAACACATCCACCTTCTCCTCTGACAAAATACGAAGTGGTGGAGGTGGGTGAAACTGTGATAGCAGTTCCAGACCCAACGGATGTTCCTCCACAGGAGGTGGTATACCATTGCCAATCGGTTGCATCATTCAGGTTTCCGGATGAAATCGAAAGTGTTGTACTTTGCCCTTCACAAATTGAAGTGGCTCCACTAAGGGTTGGCACATCCGGATCCGTACAAGCCGGTGCATCAATTTCAAAATCATTGTCTGAAATATCAAAGAAAGTACCGTCTGAATTTCTAACCATAATACGAGCAGTAGTCGTGACTATTCCCGGAACTGTTATGGTTTCAGCCCCATCATTGGCCACGGCTGTTGCCAGGGTAGTTGGATAGGTTAAGCCGCCATCTGTAGACAATAAAATATCAACCGTTGAACAATTGACCGGAGCGAGATTCGTGTTAGCGACATCCCAGGTAACTGTTTCACTTGTTGACCCGGTCCAAACGATTCCTGTTATTGAAGGGTACAAAACAACAAAAGGGCCGGAGCCATCATCAAAAGTTACTGTTACATCTTCATGGTCATTACATCCCGGAACATTGAGACCTTGATCTCTGACTGTCAATCTAAAGTTCATGGTTCGGCTAACTGAAGGGATCACCTCCCAGGTGGGTGAAATCCCTGCAGTTAAATCGGGTAGATTGGGGAAGTACCTGGTTGCATCCGGCACCGGAGAATTAGACCTGAAGTTTGGTCCATCTGTACTGGAAGGGTTTGGAGGCTGCACAGAGACTGCATTATCAATTTGTTCCCAACAATAGAGAATAGGATCTCCGTCAGCATCCGTCACATTGCCCGTTAAAGCGAAAGGTGTATTTGTGGGGATCGTGATATTACCATTGGTACTGTTAATTACAGGCGCATTATTTCCCAGTGCTGTTATTTGTTCACAGGTATGTCCCGCACTCATGATCTCAATACCAATTTCCTCTAAATTAATTCCATGAAAATGGTCATCTGAGTTGCTTTGCACGTTAGGCGCACAAATTCCGGCATAGCCCATAATGGTACTGGCGCTTCCGGGCTCCATAGCGGTTGCATTATTTCGGTTACAACCGTTGTTTTGTGTATGATTGGCTCCAAATTGATGTCCCATTTCATGTGCTACATAATCGATATCAAAAGGGTCGCCAATAGGGTTGGCAGAGCCCGTTACACCTCTTGCTTTATAGGTGTTATTACAAACACAACCTAAATAAGCTACACCACCGCTATTGGTGCCAAAAACGTGACCGATATCGTAATTCCCGTTTCCAATCACCGCATCACAAGTGCTTTGATTTTCGCCGAGCATAGTACCCGCATTTCCATTTGAATACGGGTCGGTTGCTCCATTGGTATATATGATTTGATCATTGTTGCCAATAATTACCATGGTAATGGCCATGTCACGTTCATACACCCCGTTGACCCGGTTCATGGTAGTTGCCTGCGCAGCTTGAGCATCAGCTACTGTGCCACCATGATACGCAGTGTATTCTCCCGTGGCAGCTAAAGCCAAACGATAAGTTCTTAATTCGCATGTTCCAAATGTTCTAAGCGATCCGGAGACAGGTTTTTTCTGCGGATTTAAATCGATCTCTTCACTGCCAAATTCACAGTTCATGTTCTTACCCGTAGCAAAGTCTTTTTTGTAGTACACCATATAATACTGATCGTTTCCATCAATGATCGGATCAATAAAAATGGTGCTTTCACCGGCTTGAAGGATCATTACATGCAAACCCTTGGGTGTGATATCCCATTTTACTTTTCTCCCTTCATTATCTAACGCATCATAGGTTTTAATCTCAGGAAATTTCGCCCCTAACTCCGGCGAAAGTGTTTGGTTTCCCATAGCTTGATACTGATGCATGCTTCCGTCGGGGTGAGGAAAAGAAATCATTGCTGTAAAACCTTCAGAAGGATTGTCTCTATAAGCAATACCGGTTAGTTGTGTTTCTAGCTCTTCAACATTAATTTGATACATGCGGTATTCGCTGGCTGTTATTTGAGGTGTCCCAAGCAATGTCAGATCATTAGGTAACACTTCAGTTGGTGTATAAATAATTTGTTTTTGCTTTTGTGCGTAGAGTTGAATACTGAAAGTAAACAACAGCAATAAAAGACCTGATTTTAACTGATTCATAGCTTTTAAAATTGAAATTTGATCTTCAATATACTCACAAATACTGAATTTTTCAACTGGGCTTTGAGACAAAATAACACTATTGTTGTATTGCAAAGGAAAAATTCCCTGATCGTCCTAACCTTTCTTAAAGTATACTTGATGAACAGACCGAAAAGATAATTTTGAGTTGCATTTATCGCAAATCATAAAGTATATGTGCGAAATTCAATAATGAAACTGATTATCAAAGGGCTATATTTACAGAAAAAAGTTATGAAAAAATTGAAACTATTAATCATAGGTTTAGTCGGCCTGGTAATTACAGACAATGCAAGTGCCCAACTTAATTTTACGGTAAATCCCGGTGTACAATATAACGGCGCTAATTTCGGATACAAAATAGGCAATTTTTTGCCTTATATGGGTCTACAATATTATGGAGGTTCGAGTAAACTTGCTTATTCCGGAACTGAGTGGAATAACATGACCTCTCAAATGGAATCCTATTCGAATGAGTTTGAATTTAAGGCTAAAATGTTTCTTCCTACTATAGGCACGAAGTTCTACTTTTTGAATATGGGAGATTTGAAGGCTTTTGGTAATTTAAATGTAACAAAACCTATTATTACTGCATCTTTCAAGGAAGACGGTGTTGAGAATCCTGATGTTACTGAATTTATTGAAAAAATAAGTCTGTGGGCCGGTGATATAGGAGTGGGAGCAGAGTATAGTTTTGCTCCGCAATTTAGTATTAGCGGAGAGTTTGGCTTACGTTGGTTTAGAATTAAATATGAAGATTCATTTGACCAAGAAGTGTTTAATCCAATGACAGGAATGTCTGAAACTCATGAAGCCAGTATTTTGTCGACATCATTTTTAAGTCCTACCTACTCAAGAATTAGTCTAAATTTCTACTTCACGGGATCTAAAATGAATAAAAATAAGAAAGAAGGTAATCCAGAAGAGTAAAAATGGTGAATAATTAAAAGTGCTCAATGCAAGGTCTTCTAATTACCTTGGGGTTTAAAATACCTTACAAAGTTGGCCTTGCATGCACTTTTTAAAAGCTTCCACCAGCTGGATAGAGCTAAAAGCCAAATTCCCGCCGATAAAGGTGTAACGTAATTATTTTCTTACATTATCACATCAAAAGGTGCACTATGAAGGCAGTTATATCATTTTTCCTACTGATGATAGTGGGGATTTGCCTGGGTCAGGTTAACTATTCAGAAAAGGAACTGGAGAAAAAAAAGAAAAAATTTCTGAAGGCAAAAAATTATGTTTACATCCCTTCTGAAACGTTCTACCCACCACTTCGAGATTCGGACGTTCCGTTTAGTACTGGTGAGACGGCTAAGCCTGTTAAGATAGATTCTTTTTACATGGGTCAGTTTGAGATATCGAACCGGGAATATTTATTGTATTTGGATTATCTTCAAATAACACAGCCTGAGCTTTTGGCAGATGCGCTGCCTGACACTATGGTTTGGAGGAGCCGTCACGCATATCAGGAACCATACGTTGATTATTATTTACGGCATCCGGCATACAGAGATTACCCGGTAGTTGGCGTGTCATTTGAGCAAGCAAAGGCCTACGCAAAAAGGGCCACAGAGGCATATAACAATACCCCCGACCGGATTTTTGATGAAGTCTTGATACGCTTACCAACCGAAATGGAATGGCAATATGCTGCTAGTGGGGGCGAGCAGTACGCTATTTTGCCCTGGTCAGGCACTTCTGTGTTTGATGAAGAAGGTGAAATCAAGGCTAATTTTGGATATGTATCTCAAATAGATATTTTACGTGATTCGCTGTGGGAAGAAGACGACACCAAAGACCAATTGATAAAAAAAGAAATTTTGCTTGCCGGCGGTCAAAGTTATTTTGGCGTAGATTTATTAGCAGCTGTACAGAGCTATTCACCAAATAAATTCGGTCTTTATAATATGGCCGGAAATGTGGAGGAAATGGTCACTCAAGGCTGTTATCAAACCGATATGTGGTATAATTACTTTGAACCATGTGATTCCGCAGTTACAGACTCATCCGGTATTACAAAAGGGGGGAGTTGGAGAGATCCGGGTGCATATATGCGTACAAATTCACGACAGTTTTACCGGGGAACTGATTACTCTTCTACCGAAATGGGTTTTAGGGTGGTATTGCAGGTGATCAGGTATTAAATGCAGGCATTATCTCTATTTCAGAGACGAAGGATTTGCAATCTTTCGGCACACCTACCGCCAACCAACTCAAATTCACAATCCGTGTGGCAACGAAAGCACAAAATTTCAAACCATGTTTCTGCTTTTACTGCTGTCATTTGATAGTTCAGGGCAGAAACATGGTTTGGGATTTTGATGAATCATCATTTGAACCGAAAGAGCTGAATATAAGACTATTCAGGATAATAAGGGATAAATATGTATTTCTCATCATTGCAAAAGACTTAGCATTTTATCATTCTTTTGGGCGTAATCCAGTGCAGATTTATTGTGTTCGTCTTTAACTTCTGGCTTAGCACCGTACTTCAGTAAAATTTTAACGGCTTCTTCATGCTCACCGATTACCGCTAAACTGAGCAATGTGGTTCGATTGTCAGGTACAGTCTCACTTAATTGTGGATGATAGATCACCCATTGATGAAATTCATAGGTGTCATTGATGTCAAAATCGGGGTCATTTTTTTCTTTGTATGCTAAAATCATATCACAAATGGGTTCGTCTGCTTTCTTTTCTTCCTCTTTAAATGTGCCACGAGGAAACATGGTAGCAATGGTATTCGGATTCGGATTAAAGCCGTTACTTAAAAAATGGCTTATGACTTCTTTGTTTTTATAAGTTAAAATGGAATATATACTGGGTTCACCGACAGTCGTTCTAATTTGATCTGAAATGGTATCAAATTTAAAGTCAGCTAAATCAAAAATGTAAAGGTGCTTAGGATCTATTTTATCAAACAAAATTGTATGATCGATTTCCGCTCCTTTTGAGATCAAAAACTCAACTTCATCTCTTCCTTCATAAAGAAGTGCATATCCAAGTCTTGAAAGCTCATATTCTGCATCTATAAGATTTGTAGCATTAACTTTCATTCCTTTTTTTAACAAGTAATCGAACATTAATTTGTCATTCAGGTTTACGTACCAAACCACCTCATTTCTATATTCTGCTCCCCCATCCAATAAATAATCTACCAATTTAACATTGCCCTGATTGATGGCTGTAAATAAAGGATTTGTATATTCCAAATATTCTCCTGCTCCTTTTTCAATATCAGCACCATATTTTACTAAAACATCCACGATATCATTATTACCAACTTCACAAGCAATAATAAGAGGAGTTTTTGAATCCCAATTTTCCTGTTGATTGAGGTCAATTTCTCCACTTTCAGCAAGTTCTCTTACTTTTTGAAGATCTTCGGCTCGTATGGCTTCTATAAGTGCGTCAATTGTGTGTTCAGAGATTACTTCTGTTTCATTATCTGTTATTTTATTTTTATCAGGTTCAGATTTTTCACCCTGACTATCAGAACAGCTCAGCAGTACAATCGTTAAGAATGTAATTATTGAAGTTCGATTCATTTTCTATCGTATTCTTTTCTTATTCAATCAGTTTTTAAAGTGAAACAATTTTTCTGCTACGGGCCTAAACACTTTTTGATTTCAATAGCACCATATTCTTCTAAAAGGCTAACAATTTCTTTGAACTTCTTTGTTCTTTTATGATAATCGCTACCATCCTCTCGATTTACACTAATGTCCTTATTGTTCTGATATTGCTCTTTAGCTATAGATAGTGGTGTTATTGCAGGATAATAACCATCTTCATCCGGATCAACAAACTCTCTATTTACATAGTTCGTAGGCGTACAATGATTCGGATCAGCTCCAGTTTTCAACATGAACCAGACCAGTTCTTTATTTCCTGCTTCTACTGCGTTCATTAAATCCGAAAAGAATATATCTCCACCTTCACCGTATTCCAAGGCACTATATTGCTCCCCGTTCGTAAAATCGAGTAATAAGGTGAGTATTTCTTTATTGTCAGTCTGTGGAACAAAATCGATAGAAATGCTATCCTTTAAAGTTTTCTTAATTAAACCTGAATCACCCCATTTGATAGCTCCTTTCAGTTTATCTTTTGCTGAATTGGCGCCGGCCTCAATTAAAAGATAAAAGATAGTGGAGTCCTCACAGCTCAGCGACAGTTCTAGAGGGGACTTTTCTACTACGTATCCATCAAAGTCATTTTTATTCAAGGATTTTAAAGTCATGTCATCAGAAATTGAGTTTGGAGACCATTCTTCATATCCGTATGTAATCTTTGCTATGTTTGGATTTACATTTTTATTCAACAGATATTCGATTGCTTCTAAATCACAGTTACCTATTAGATTCGTGAGATAAGTTGATCCAGTTAACCATTTGCGACCTCTGTTTGACTCGTATAATTCATCCAAGTTTATGTTTTGCTCTTCTATAAACAGGGATGCCTTTTCAAACTCATGTTTTACAAGGTAATCTTTCAATTGTTCTTCTGGAGCCAATTCATCTTCCAAAATAACTTCAGCTTCTTCTGAATTGGTGCTGTCATTCTCAATTTGAACGGTTGTTTGAGATGATCCACTTTCTTCATCAGAAGAACTACTTTGTGAATTACAGGACCACAAAACTATCGACCCAAAAAAGAGAAAAATTAATTTAAACTGTTTCATTTCTGTTCACTTTCATTATCTAATAAAAACACACCATCTTTCCATACCAATTCAACACAATCATCTTCCAGACAAAACTGAATATTCTTTCCTTTTTGAGGCAACACAAAAGTAAATTCAATTGGATCAAAATCATTTTCATCATAACCAGAAACAATTTTGTAGGGTAACTCTCTTATTTGCGGAATTATTTGAGAACTTACATTATCTGAATATCGACTGTACTCATTAAAATCACCGTTCTTAAATTCTCTCATACCTTGATAGTCAATTTTTTCCAATAGGGTAGTAGTAGAACCATCTTCAGAAATCATAAAACGAATGGATGACTCACAAACAGGACCACAACCTGTTATTTCTCGAGCAACCAGCTTGGTACCATCACTCTTATTCCAATAAACAATTGTTTGGATAGATTCAGCCTGAGCATATTGAATGTAGCCGTTTTTTGGATCTACTTTAATAAATTCAACTAAGTTAAAATAACCAGTAACATTGGTTATCTCAGAAGACAATTCTTGAAATCTCTTTTCTTGTTTTTTGTGTTTTAATAAACTGCCGTACAATTCAAAATCGTATGTTTGAGAATAGGGATTGAAAATTGCGAGTTGCTCAATTGTAGAAAGGCTTTCAATTTCATTAATAATAGCAGTTGAATCTAATCTTGCATCCTTATCAGCGTTTGACTTATTAGTTTGTTCTACATCTTCTTCACCTCCTGATGCCGTCGAGCTGTTGGTTTCATTTGCAGAATTAGCACTTTCATTTGATTTGCTTTGGCAAGCCGAGATTAAGAAAAATAAAATAACAACTGCCGATATGAAAGTAGGTTTTTGCACAATCTTTGTATTCTCTAAATATTGAGGTCTATGAAATTTATAGTACTTGCTAAGCCGATAAATGTACCTATTTTTTTGATAAACAGTAAATATGGTAGGGAAGGACCGAAACACTTGTGCTTGTTAAGCTGGGTTAAATTCAATTAATTAATCAGATGGCAAGAAAATAGTACATCTTAACTATTGAATTGATAAGCTATATCTTTCTTCAGTTAGGTTTTCTTTCTTTTTAATAGTCATTAACAGTATACCAGTTGGAATGGTAGCTGATCCTACCAGAATTCCGGCCGCCATTAGATACACAGTGCCAAGATCACCAGTTGAAATTCCGCCTAAAGCTGTAAGCCCTGTAAAAATAATTGGGACTCCTATTAATAAACTTCCGGCAAGAAGACTTCTTTTTATTTTTCCTTTGAAATGAGTAATATCAGTAATAAGAATAGAGGCTTCACCAATAGCAATTGTACTATCATTCTCTATTTCAAATCTTCCTTTATACTTTTTATCATCAACCCAAACTTTAATTCTTTGATTTTCATCAAAGGACCTAACTTTCTCTTTTTTATGATCTGTAATAACTAGCTGTTTTGGTTCTTGACAATGAACTGCTGGAATAGAAATTATCAATAGAAAAAAAATAAGAATACATTTCATTACTAATAATTTGTTTACGTGCAATATAGAAAAAAACTCTTCACTGAATTAAATGTTCTTTATGAATAACCCATTTTCGTTTACAATTGGATTGTTTTTCTTTGTGAAAGAAACTAATTTAAGATTTAGAAGAGGTGGCTAAAGCATTTGATGTTACATTGAACTAAATTGTTTTCAAAATTGCGGAAACTACGGTATTTTCACGAAATCAACATTTTAGATATCAGTACTTGCTAAATTTCCGTGATTTCACGCTGTAATCACGGAAATTGAGACTAAAATATCATTTTATGTGTATCTTCCCCTTTCAATTTTCAACATAAAAATAACATCAGGTAAATATCATTCTTTCAAAACTCCGTTCTCAACAAACACCTAAAAACGCAGGATGAAAAAGCGGTGCTGCTACGGCACTAAAAATTATTTTAGGTCAGGTGATAAAGGAGCTTAACTTACCCTGAAAGGTCAACACCAACTGATGCATAGCTCTTGTGCAGGCTACGTAGAGCATTTGTCTGTCAGGGTCGGATCGATAATTTTTTTCTCCCGCAAATGGAACGAGAACCTTGTCAAACTCCAGACCTTTGGCCAGGTGGGCAGTGGTTATTATAATTCCGCTTCCAAATGAGGTGGTGGTGGCATCCATCAGCTTGATTTCAAATTCACCGCTCAGTTCTTCATGTAAATTGTCTGCCTGCTTTTGAATTTTACAAATGATGCCCATAGAACTGTAGTTTCCTGCTTCAAAATTGCGGATTTGTTCTTTGATTTCATTCAATTCGTTTTTAGAATTTTTACAGGAAATGATGTTTGGTTCTTCACCGTGTCTTTCAATGGCCTCCACATCTACTTTCTGCCGGATTTTTTTCGTGAATTGCGTAATCTCATACGTTGACCGGTAACTTTTACGCATGGTAATTGATTCGGCATCAGGGAAAATAGTTTGAATGGTATCAAGATTGGATGAACTGAAAGGATTAACGGACTGATTGATATCGCCCAGAATGGTTTTTTTACACGGATAAAGGCTGCTTAAAACCCGGTACTGAACGGTTGAATAATCCTGCATTTCGTCGATAACAAGGTGTTTTATGTCGTGATCAGGTTTGATGCCTTCTAATTTCATCTTCAGATACAGGAATGCATAAACATCACTCCATTCATAGGTAGATCCTTTTCTTAGCTTTAAAAGTTCGGGCTGGCCTAACCATTCGTAAAAACCTTTGTACAATACTCTGGGATTGTATGACGGGAACATTTTGCGGATGGTATTGTGCAGTTCGGTGCGGTCTTTATACTGTATTTCTATTCGGTAGTACCTGAAAACATTATCCACAATTTCCCTAACCACTTCATTAAACCGGTTCAACAACGGAAGCCTTTTAAATTTCTCAAATGATTCCTGAATGAACCAGGCAGGAACAGGTTTGCCTTTCACAAAAATGTCTTCAACTTTGAATCCTTCATTTTCTAGATAAACCAGATATTCATTTATCTTTTTGATCAGATCAGGAGAAGATTTGAATCGTATTCTTTCAATGAGTTCAGGATCGTTCTTTTGTAACAATTCGGTCACCTGTTCAAAAAAAGATTGAAATTTAATTTGATAATCAAAGAGCCGGTCAGCTATTTCTTCCATGTTGATCTCTGCAACGCTCTCTTCACCCAATTCAGGCAGCACATTGGATATGTAACTTGAAAAGACCTTGTTGGGTGAAATGATCAGAATATCTTCAGAAGTAATAGTTTCTTTAAAGCGATAAAGCAAAAAGGCGATTCGGTGAAGTGCAATGGATGTTTTACCTGAACCGGCGACACCCTGTATAATGAGATGCCGGGAATTTTCATCCCGAATGATCGCATTTTGCTCCTTTTGAATGGTGGCTACGATATTCTTCATTTTGGCGCTGGACGCCTGGTTCAATTCCCTTTGCAATACTTCGTCATGGATAGTGATGGCGGTGTCCAGCATATATTCCATTTCACCATTGCGTATTCGAAACTGTCTTTTGAGCGAAATATCTCCCTTTATGATACCGGATTCAGTGGAGTATTGTGCCTTGCCTAATTCATAATCATAAAACAAGCTGGCAATAGGAGCCCTCCAGTCATAGACTAAATTTTGGTTTTGATCACTGTCCTGAAAATTATGGACACCAACATAAATGGAAGTATTGCTGTTTTTCTTTGCCGAATTAAAGTCAATTCTTCCGAAGTAGGCTGTGTCTTTGAGTCGGTGTAGTCTTTTTTTTGTTTCAACGGCATGTTTTCCGAGTAGTTGATAATTAGAGATGGTTTCCCGCAGCGCATTTTTCTCCAGGTGATCCATATCTCTCTTGTACTCTTCCATGTGCTCATCCATGTCTTCAATCTCAGTTTTCTTGAGTTGAATGGCCTCATCTATTTCTACAAGTTGTGCGTTGATCTTTTTGATCAGATCCGATAAATATTTCTTTTCTTTATTTTCTTCAGTCATTTTATCATGGAAATCGGTTATGACAAAAGCCTAATCAATTATTTTCAGTACAAATTTACTTACATTATGGACATTTTGCGCCTTCGGTGGTGAGAAAGAGAAATCCCAAGCCCTGATTGCTGCACGAAACGAGCTTGCGAGTTCAATGCAGTTAATTCCTTCGTAAGGCAAAAGGGCTAACGGGGTTTTATTTTTTTCGAAGAGTATAGAATGTAAGTCCTTTTCTAGACTTAGCTGTAGTACCATCATCTACAATTTTCCATTTGTCATGAAATTCAATTTGACTATCCTTTGTCATTAATTGAACTTTGTTGTTCTTGATTTGGTATGTGCCTTGAACCTTTATTTTCTGAGAGCGAATTGAAAAATCCTGATAGGTAAAAGTGTAGTCACTATTCAGTTTAAGCTCAATTTGAAAAGGATCTTCTTTGCAAACACCGTATGTAACACTTAATCCATCATTATTCTTGCTGGTAAAAGCAAAACAAATTGAAATGGTTAAAACAGTTAGTGTTAATTTCATTGTTGACTTCATATCCTGTTTATTATTTTTTTATTAAAGTAGTTTAAATTAACTGTAATATACGAATAAAACTGGTTGACGCAGACTTGCAAACCGTGCGTGAGCAATGCCGGTACCTGCTACCGTCTATTTCCACATTCAAATCTACAATTTGAATTAAGAAAATCCCTGTTTGATTTGCGACACACAAGGCTTTCTAATTTTTGCGTAACTTCGTTGGGCAGCAAACAACAAACCGCTTTATGAAAACAAGTATCCACATTTTGAGTTTGGTTATTCTAATTTTTGGTAATATCGCCTGTGAAAAGTACAGTGAAGGCGGCAACAAAAAGAAAGCTGAACAGAACCTGACCAATGTTTGGGAGATAGAATATTACTTTTTGGATGGCGTTGACAAAACGGACGAACTGTTCATCTCAAATTATAACGAGACTTTTGCTGATGATGGCACTTATGTTCGCTTTTACACGGATGGTAACGGAAATGAAGTGAGCCAAACCGGCAGTTGGACCCTGACGAATAACAGCGACTCGGTAAATTTTTCGGGTGGCGGTGCCTATGATCTGACTCCCGGTGCAACGGCTGTGTCTACTTCATCCTACACCATTTTTAAACTCAAGAAAAAAGAACTGTGGTACAGTTTTGAATCCAGCGGAAGTACGCATCATTTTAGAATGGTGGTCAAAGAAGAGTAAGGTGTAGTTTTATATCAGTTCGTCCTAAAATACTGCTGCGACAGCTTTTTCTCAATTATCTTCGTAAACTATTCTATATCCCCAACCTCAAAGTGCTCATAGTACGCATCCACGTAGGCCTGCATTTTTGAAAGGTCGTTTGTTTTGCCTTTTTTCAGCTTTTTTGCTTCCTTTAGCATAGCATGTAAAATAATATGATACTGATCGTGGTCTTTTCCTTTAAAGTCGCAAGCCTTGATCACAGCATTCAAACTGTCCTTGACATCTTTACCTAGCTGTTTGGTATCGCCCTGAAAGTCGGTTAGCATTTGTTGAACCGTATTCATTCCTTTGTGGGTAGAACTGTCTGCCTTCCATTTTTCACCATCATTTAAGTTCAAGTCTTCAAGATCTTTAGCTACTTCCGTATCGTGCGGTGCAGTTTTAGTTTCAGTCTGATCGGTATTAACATCCTCACTTACATTTTGGGTAGGTGAATCACTACATGCAGAGAACAACACGAGTACGGATAGGGTTAGAAACAATAATAGCGTTTTCATTTTTTAAGCCTTTAGAGATATCAGCAAAAATACCTATTATTCACTGAAGAATGAATCTAAATTTCAGTCACAACTGGACACCTCTCCGTCGCTGTTTTCTTGCCACAGCTCTCTAGTATTCCACCAAATCCTGGCTATTCTTAACTTCGGCATCCCATTTTTCAATATGCGCGGTATCACACCACTCAACCATAATCAAACTGGCGTATCCCACCTTCAATCGCAATAACTCCGTTTTATCGGGATAAGTATAGAAAACCACTTCTTCATCTTCTGAATTGAAAACACCATAGGTACTATCTACCGGAGAGATGATGTAATTCTCATACTTTCCGGTCAGTGGAACTAATTCTTCACCGTAAGCCGGAAATTCATTGGATTGAAATTGTTTGGGTGCCTGACTGACAAAAGCTGTTTCCTCCCCCGTGTCCTGATGGTTTCTGCCGTAAGTATTCCTGGCATACATGGCTAGCTGCCCGTTTTTATATTCAAAGTGAAGGGGCATTTCGCTTGCAGCAAAAAACTGGTACGAACTGGAATCCAAGCTGCCGTCATCCTTTTTAAACCAACTGTTAAGTTGATCATAAACTTGTTGCAACTGTGCGTTGTCAATATATTCTGCAACAAAAGGAGAAACTTTCGAAGAACCTATTGCAATAATCGTGTCTTTATCAAATCCTCCTCCCGGTCCGTCAGGTGAACATTCCGAGGATGCTCCACCAAAGGTATATTCAACAAACCCATTTCCGATCAAAACGGGAAATTCATAATCGCTTCCCTGTTCACCGCAATAAGCCTGCTCTTTAGCTATTGCTTTTGCCTTTTTCTTTTTTCGTTGGTATTGCGTTTTATAATTATCCGGTTTTGCGATCAACAATTGTGAAGCCTCCCAACTGCAAGTGCCGTGTGCCTGTTCACCATCATAATCCGTGTAGTCACACTCAACCGTTTTCACTGCTGAAACTTCCTGAACAATGTAAAATCCGTCTTTTTGTGGGGATAAATAATAGTCGGTCATAGAATCAACTTCTGCTCCTTTATTTGAGAATTTGATCCAATAGGTTTTGGCGTCTTCGTTTCGCCCTCCTAATCCAAGTAAAAGTGCAGAGGTATAAATAGTAGGTTCTTCGACAGCTTGCTCCTGTTTGTCTTCACTGGATGCATTGGATCCTTCAGTTGAGCCATTGCATCCGAATAATAAGAAAGGCACAATCAATAAGCAGGTTAATTTTTTCATACGAGAATGATTTAAATTGTATGCAAGCTACATATTTTTTGAGATATTCGAAAGCGTATCTGTCTAACTAAATGCCTCAAGGCTACCATTTACCCCGCCTTTTCGTGGTACGGTTTCTGTGTCCGGCAACATTCAAGTGGAGGAAAGTCCTAACAACAATTCAGGGTCGGGGCAGTTGGTTTTATAAAAATCCAGTTCGTTAATACTGCACACTCCCGGATAATCTCCACGGTAATCCTGAATGTCCAGTATCAGTTGAAAATGTAAATGTGGCGGATAATCACCATTAACAGCAGACGTTCCTAATTCACCGATCACTTCATTTTGACGAACAGTTTGCCCCACATTTTTATCCCTAAGCGACTGCAGACTTAAATGACCGTACAAGGTGTAAAAAGTCAGTTCTGAAAAACGGTGTTTCACAACAATGGTCGGACCGTAATCGCCGTAGTTGGTGTTGTTTTTAAAACTGTGAATTTCGCCGTCAAAAACAGCCAACACAGGTGTTCCGGCCTTTGCCCATAAATCTAACCCAATGTGTATATTGCGTTCATCATTTGGATTCGTTTGTTTATTAAAATGTGCGCTGCGTTGGTAAATCGTTCGTTTTTCCAGATATCCGCCGTATGCTACCCTGGCCTTATTTTCTTCCAAAACTTCATCAATGTACTTGCCCAGTTCAGCTGAAGAAGATGTGTCTGTCGTTTTTAGACCCGGATTATCCGTGGATAAATCGAGTTTTGTGTAGGTAGAAAGGGGGATGTTTGCGTCCATCAAGCGGTAATCACTTTTACATCTTTGAATTAAAAATTCTTTAAAGGGTATCATCCTGCTCGCAATAGTTATCGATTATTGTTAAAATTCAAAAACATCAAATAATTCGGATTAGAATGTTGCTCTGAAATCTTAAAATCATGAGATCCCACCACCTCAAAACCCAGTTTTTTATAAAAACGAACAGCTCGCAGGTTTCCCGTCCAGGTATGCAACCATATTCCTTCTTGTCCATTTGCTTTTGCCAACTCCACATTATGCTCAAAGAGGGTATATCCCAAGCCTTTTCTGTGAAACTGCTCTAAAATATAAATACGATCAAATTTTGCCACTTTTTTTGCTGTGATTTTCTCATGTTCTTTATTGCAAATTATTTTCGAAAAACCCGCCAACTGACCCCGCCAATATATCAGTCGATAAGTGTTTAGCACATCTTCCATATCCTTTTTTAGGGCTTTTTCGGTATAGTGTTCGTTCACATAAGTTTCAATATCTACTTTTGAAGCAGAAGTCTCGTGAGACGCTACAAATGTTTTACTTGCCAGCGCTGTTAGCGCTTTCAGGTGTTTTGGTTCCGCTTTTATGATTTGCATATAAAAATCAAATTAAACTATTGATTATCATGAGAATTTTCGAATAAATCAGTAAAAATCACACCTTCTAAGAAGGTGGCTTTAGATAGCCCCCATAGGGGGCGG
>JBBDID010000019.1:0-75428 GCA_040880585.1 Crocinitomicaceae bacterium
CTTGCAAAATTATTTGATTTTTAACCTAGGGTGTCCTAGTGCGGAAGTCAGGAGAAAAGATAAATCTGTTTATCAGAAGCTTTCTTTCCTCTTTCCTCTTTCCTCTTTCCTCTTTCCTCTTTCCTCTTTCCTCTTTCTTCTTTCCTCTTTCTCTCTCTTCTCTCTTCTTTCTTCTTTCTTCTTTCTTCTTTCTTCTTTCTTCTTTTCTCTATAAAAAAACCGTGGTGGAACTTATCCCTACTTCAAACTCTCCAAAATAGACTCAAAAATCAATTTACCATCTGTATTTCCTAAATGGCTATCAGCTGCGCGTTCAGGATGCGGCATCATTCCAAAAACAGTTTGACTTTTGTTGGTAATTCCTGCGATATTCTCCAAAGAGCCATTGGGATTGGCATCTGCTGAAATTTCGCCATTTTTATCGCAATATTTAAAAATAACCTGATCGTTATCTCGGATTTCTTTCATGATGTTTTCCGGCGCATAAAAGCGGCCTTCACCGTGGGCAATGGGGATTTTATACGCCCGCTCCTTATCTAAGCCCTTTGTAATTGGAGCGACGGATGAAACCGCTTTGAGATAAACATTTTTGCAAATAAATTTTTGAGTGTGATTGTGGAGAAGGGCTCCGGGCAATAAAGGGGTTTCGCAAAGAATCTGAAAACCATTACACACACCAAATACATATCCCCCTTTTTCTCCATGATCGATTACTGCTTTCATAATCGGAGAAAATTTAGCGATAGCACCTGATCTCAAATAATCGCCATACGAAAAACCTCCCGGTAAAACAACAAAATCAACCCCTTTCAAATCAGCTTCTTTGTGCCATAATCGTTCTACCTGTTGACCCAAATTGGTTTCAAGAGTATAGATCATATCTTCGTCACAATTTGATCCCGGGAAAGTAACTACGCCAAATTTCATCTTTAAAATTGAATATTAATAGCCAACAAAGTTAATCAATCGATATAGAAATAAGAATTAGAGCAGCACATTTGCCACACTAATTATTAACCAGATAATAACAATTAAGTTGACGGTATATTTTTTACCGCTGTGAAGCAATGCTGTAGCGATAAAGAAAGCGAAAGGGAGCGTGAAGCTCAGGTAGATTTGTTCAAAAATAAAATAACCAATCCCCCAAATAACAACAGACAACCAGCAGAAGTGAAGCAATACAAAGCTTTGTTTTTTAAAACGGATGACCTCTGTGCGAAGAATCATAATGTATTTCAACAGTGATCCCGTTATGATCAGGATCGTTAAAGCATAACTACTTAACTTAAAAAGATCCAAAGTTATTTTGGGACGGGGAACCACTTCGGCCATTTTGAAATCAATGCCGTTTTTCACCATAAAAAGAACACTGAGGTAATAAGCCAGTGGGATAGCCCCCCCGAGTAAAACCATAAACCACTCTCGCCAGACAAAAGGCTTGAAAACAGTGAGGGCAAGCCAGGGAAGTAGCAATGTAATCGTCTGAAAAGATGAAAAAGCAATAGCCATTCCGATAAAAAAAGCGGCCCAAAAAATAATGGCTTTAGCATCTTCTTGCCTTCTTAGTTTGAGTAATTGTCCAAGGGTGAAGATTAAAAACAAGTGCGCGATCAGGTTGGGACTAAATCGCAGTTCATTGAATGAAAAAAGAAGCAATACATAGATAAATCCCGGTAAAAAAGATGATTTGGAATAAAAAGTGTGACGATTATAAACGTTGTTGAGCTGATGCGCATTTAAACTGACTAGCAATACGGTGAACAGATAATTCAAGCCGGGGGTTGCTATCACTTGAGCTTCCATATCACTCTGCCATTTCAAAAAGTAATACGATTGGTCTGCAGGAAAAAAGAAGATGGGTAAAGCCAAAAGTCCAATTAGCAACGGCAAACTAAAAATAGCTATAGGAGTTTTATCGCGATATAAATTTACCAGCATGCTTCAAAATTAGTGGATTTATTTATACATTTGTCCAACAAGTTAATTTAAGATTATGAGTTCGGCAGAAATATTTTACGGTATAGGAGATGCAATGTATTGGTTATTCATTAATACACTGGAACCATTAGCAGATGCTCCCTGGAGAATCGTAATGGTGTTGGGTTTTCTAGGATTTGGATACTGGATGTACAGACAAGCGCAATACAACAAAGAAGCAGCAGCCGATCCTAATCAAATTAAATAGTTCCCAACCTTCTCATTTCATTAATCACCCTTCTTTTTGGTGATTTTTCCCTGCTACTATCGTTTTTGAAGAGGTGTGCCTGATCCGTAAAAACAGATTTACCCTTTGGCGTTTTTCAGTTCTTTTAAAAAAGAAAAAATCTTTTTTCTAAAAAGAAAGAAAAGAAGAATGTATGGAATAGCCATGATATAAAGGATGCCCACATTGATGTTACTGCCACTCTCTTCAGCCTGATCTTCAGCTACCGCTTTACACATAGCGCACTGACTGAACAAATCATTCAGAAAGAAAACAAACAGCAAGAGTAAATAAATTTTGTGCCGCATAGCATCAACTTCTACAACAAAGATAAGAAATCATTGCGTAACTGTTCATTTTTCAGTTTATTTGTGATCGCAAACCTACCGTATGAAAGACATTACAACGCTCGGCGAATTCATCATTGAAAAACAAATGGATTTTCCCGGCTCAAGTGGAGAGTTTTCAAGACTTTTAAGTGCCATCCGACTGGCTTCAAAAATTGTAAGTCAACAAGTGAATAAAGCTGGCTTACTCAGTCATATCATGGGGTCGGCGGGTGAAGAAAATGTACAGGGAGAAGAGCAGCAAAAGCTGGATGTCTTTGCCAACGATCAGTTCATTAAAGCATTGACAAGAAGAAAAGTGGTGTGTGGAATTGCGTCTGAAGAGAATGATGATTTTATTGCGATCAATGAAGAAGGCTCGTACATTATTGCCATGGATCCACTGGACGGGTCTTCCAATATAGATGTCAATGTTTCAATCGGAACTATTTTTAGTATCTATAAGCGAATTTCCCCGGAGGGCACCCCTGTTACCAAAGAAGATTTTTTACAAAAAGGCATTCATCAATTAGCTGCCGGTTATATTATTTACGGATCTTCCACCATGTTGGTGTACACCACGGGAAATGGAGTAAATGGCTTTACGTATGATCCGGGTATTGGGGTGTTTTTATTGTCTCACCCCAATATGAAAACTCCAAAAAAAGGGAAGATCTACTCTATCAATGAGGGCAATTTTTATAAGTCTTCCAAAGGTGTGCAGGAGTTCATCAAATACGCTCAAAAAATTGATCCCGATACGGAAAGGCCGTATACCGGTCGTTACATTGGCTCATTAGTTGCCGATTTTCACCGAAACCTGATTAAAGGTGGCTTATATATGTATCCCAGCACCACTTCAGCTCCTAAAGGAAAGTTAAGATTGCTTTATGAATGTAATCCACTGGCTTTTGTAGTGGAACAAGCCGGAGGAAAGGCTTCAGACGGTAAACAACGTATTTTGGATATTCAACCTACCGGACTTCACCAACGGGCTCCTTACTATGTGGGCTCTACTGAAATGGTAGAAAAAGTAGAAGAATTTATCGCCGCAGAAGATTAAGAATCAACAAACAGCTGATTGATTCCAAACTTATTCTTGTAGACTTTATTCAATGAGTTTGGCTATAATTTTTGTCCGCTCAAATTGATCCATGATTATTTTTAGAAATACAGTGAGTGGAATAGACATGATCATTCCGGGAACTCCCCAAATGAATCCCCAAAACAATAACATGACCAGCACAGTGATAATATTAATGGTGAATGACCTCCCCATATAAATAGGTTCTATAATTGAACCAAAAATCACTTGAACAGCCGTTATGATTAAAATAAAGAACAATAGATTTCCGGTAGGATCTAAATCTACAAAGGCAAAAATGGAACATAAAATGACCGTTACAAAGGAGCCGATCATTTGAATAAAGTTGATAGAGAAAGCAAAAATCCCCCAAAAAATCGGGAAGCTGACACCAAATAAATAACATGCCAGAGCTGTACCAATACCTGTCCCCAAACTGACAAGGATTTTAACCCGAATAAATTTAATGGTGTCTTTTTCTATGCGACGAAAGGTTTTTACAGAAGAGTATTTTTGTTTAAGAATGGTACTGTTCAGGATACGTTCAAAATTAATGGATTCAGACAACCATAAAATAACAAAGAACAGGGTCATTAATAATTGAGAAATGATTTTTCCTGCTGAATTGATGAGAGGTTGAGCAAACAGCATAGCCATCTCCTTTTTAAAATTTATTTCGTCAGGCGATTGTCCCACGGTTTCTTTAATTCCGAAATACTCATATATCACTTTAACAGGCGCAGCAATTTTTAACTCTGCTTTGGCCAAAAACTCATCTTTTGTTGACAATATCTCTTCACTTGATTTATCGATCAAGAAATAAAGTGCCGTTCCAAATAGTATCATCAGAATAACGGAAACCCCAACACTGACAAATTTTGGAAATCCTCTTCTTTTCATTCTCCTCATCATAGGCACAAAAAACAAAGCAATAAACATAGAAGACAGCAAGGGAACAAAAATGAAAGACAAAATGTGAAGAATGTAAAATACTACCGGCAATGCGATTATGAGTAGTAACGTATTGGTTAATTTTAATGAATTCATTTGTTTTATTAATACAATCGTTTGGTTGAAGTACCGAAATTACTTTTTTCAAAGAATATGGGTTTAAATTATAAGAATTAAATTACGGTTGAATTTTTTCGGGCACCTTAAAATGAGTTAAGATTTCCAAAACCTGACAAATCTAAACTAAATAAAAATGAGTGAACAGAAACAAAAAAACATGCGTCGTTGGTTGACAATTGCCCTGGTGAACTTGGTTCCTGTGATAGGTGTGCTATTCTTTGACTGGGAAATATTTGAGCTGGCCCTTACTTACCTCTTAGAAACGGCAGTCATTTTCCTCATTTTTTTTATAGACCGCTATTTTATTGATAAAAGAACACGTTACCCCTTTATCTTTGCCTGTATTCAACTTTTTTTTCTGCTTTTCCCCTTTTGTGGATTAGTTTTTGCCTGGGTCATCCTCACATTTAGTCTGACTCAACCATCTTTTGAGCGGTCAAACCTCCTATTCATTGCTTTGGAGGAGCAGTTCAATGCTTTTAATTTTTTCTGGGTATTACTGGCCATGTTTCTCTTTAAAGGACTTGATTACCTCTTAAAAAATAAATCCACCCGCAAACATAAATCATCTGCTTTGTGGTATAACTTAAGGAGACTGCTCATTATCCATTTGTTTGTGATTGTCACAGGGGGAATCTACGGTGCTCTTCCCCATAATCAAGTAAGCGGTTTGTTCTTTATTATCTGTCTTAAAATCATCCTGGATTATTTATTGGAAAACGATCGTATTATGAAGAGAATGGATCGTGCGCTTAACAAGTTTGCAACAATTGGTTTGAATCAGGATGGTTCACCAAGAGAGGATTAAAAATTGTTTTTCAGAATTACTCAAAAAGCACCAACCTATCGGGTGAAGCCGACGTTTTAATCTATGTAATCATAAAATCAAAATCAAAATCAAAATGAGAAATTATCTTCTATTACCCCTTATGGCATTTTTACTTCTGTCTATTTCTTCATGCAAGAAAGAGGGTCAACAAATCGCAGATGAAATGGAAGGCGAATGGATTTTTATAGAAATCACTAAGGATGGTTCTGTTGTAGATGAAAACTCAATGCCTTCAAATGTAACCTTTGATAACTGTGACATAAAGAAAGATGAAACCTGTTTTGGTGTTTGGACTGCTTCAAACGGCGATCAAATCAATATCAAATGGACCATTGACAAAAAAGGTAACCTCATGACGCTTGAAGATAACGGTGTTGTTTCAGGTGGTACAGGAGGAGCAAATGAAGCTACTTCAGACTTAGCTGAATATGGAGGAGATTGGGATATCATGGAACATTCAGAAATAACTTTGCTCATTCAAAAAGACAACAAGAAAATTGAATTTGGCAGACCTTAAAAAACTTCTATTGCTTTAATGGGCTAACCGGTAGGTCGGGTTGATGTTTGAAACCCGACCTTGGTTGTCCACTGTTCTGATTTCAAAGTGAGCCCGGGCACTACTACCCAGTCCGTATGCCCAAACGAATTTAAAAAGAACCCGCTAGTCACAGTCAATAGAACACCCTAATCACTTGAAATCAATTAAGATTAGACCACAGGATGAAGATATCGCGAAGTTGATCTTTTATTTTCTGTAAATTTACTGGAATGATAAAAGATGAAGTATAGCTTACTTTTCATATCGATCTCAGTAGCTTTAATTTGTTATGGTCAGCAAACAACAGTTGAAATTGAAGGTAGTATGCGGGATCAGATTGCCCATTTACACGCTTTGAGTGACAGCTGTAAGCGCAAAGAGCGTTATGCCATTGCGCTGGAGTATAAAACAACCGAGCTACAACTCTTGTTGTATTTCAATGATATGAATGCTATTGCTGACTGCGTGGATCGTATTGGTCTTTTGAATTTCCATTTGGGGCGATATCACCGGGCGTTAAACTGCTATGAAAAAGCATCTTATTATTACAAAAAATCGGGAAACATGCTTTCCTATGCTACTACTAAAGTAAATGAGGCGAATGTGTATACAAGATTGGGAAAATATCCTGAAGCCGTGGATCAAATGATGGTGGCTGAAGAGGTGTATCTGAATGACACGCAGCGCTATGCTGGACAGTTGGTTGGCTTATATGCCAACCTTGGCCTGGCGTACTTTGATTTACCCAATCTTGATAGCGCGGTCTACTATTATGAAAAAGCGAAAGCTGCTAATGAAATAGCGCAAAGTAAGCTTTATGATGCCGTATTGCTCAACAATCAGGGAGATGTTTATTTTGAGAGAGGACAAAATGAAAGAGCACTTGATTATTTCAATCGTTCCCTCAACCTGGCGTCAGAACTGGACTATTTACTTCTTATTGCTACGACTCAATTCAATATCGGAAGGATTTATACTGAAGAAGGAGCTTATGTAAAGGCAATTCAAAACCTTAAGGCGGCGCTTAATTTATACCAGAATATTGAATCTTTATATTTTATTGCTGAGGTTAGTGAAGAATTAAGCAAGTGCTACGATAAAATGGGACAAGCTGATTCATCACTAATTTATTTAAAACAGTTTAATTTCCTGGACGATTCTTTGAGAGGGATTAAGACGCTAGACAGAATAGCACAACTAGAATTGGAAGTGGCACTTCAAGAAGAGCAGAATAAATTAAAATTAATCAGGCAGGAAAAGGAGCTAGCCGAGGCTGAGAACAAATTTCAAAAAACCTATAACCAACTGCTCTTCATCCTTATAATTTTGGGATTGGTATCTGCATTTTTGCTGTTTCGTACGCTTCGTACCCGGCTGGAAAAAAATAAACTAAAAAATCAACACCTTGAACAACAGCAAAAGCTACTTCAACGTGAAATTGAATTCAAGCGAAAAGAGATCGAAAACTTCAGCGCATATATCCTGGAGAAAAATAATATTCTCGACGAAGTAAAAGCCTCATTGAATGACATTAAGAAAAAACACCCCGATTCCGAGGTTATTCATGAATCCTTGCAGCAGGTGAGTCATAATTTACGTCTGGATAAAGACAGAAAAGAGTTGGATTTGAAAATTGATCAGGCGCATCAGGAGTTTATTAGTCGGCTTCTTCAACAACATCCTAAACTGACCAAAACAGAACAGCGGCTTTGTTCGCTCATTCTAATGGATCTTTCGAATAAAGACATTTCAACGATTATGAATGTCGCTCCTGATAGTGTAAAAAAGGCACGAAATCGACTGAGAAAAAAATTAGATTTACCGCCCAATACAGATCTCTATGACTTTTTAAAAAATGTTTAATACCGAGATGCTGAATCTGTAAAGAACAGAAAAACAGAAATTTAAAAATCCCGTCCACCATCTGTCCACCTATATTATTTGTATTGAGTAGGGATCATGATTTAGATTAGCTAAAAATTAATCTTAATCAGATGAGTGAAATAAAACTACTAAAGTCAGTTTCGGTAACAGTCTTACTTTTTCTATTACTGTTCAGTAATTCGCTTGATGGAATTGCTCAGTGTACCGGTGCATGTGGTCCAAATGTGGTCAACAACTCAAGCTTTGAATTGATGACCACAGATTGCGATACCATGAATTCTGAAATTTTTACCGATTATTCACAAGTACAAGATTGGTATGGTACAGCTTGTATTACTTGTCCCGGTAACGGGTCAACACCTGACTATTATAATTCATCCTGTGCTGGCGCTGCACCTACTGAAAACTGTGGTTTAGGTACCGGATCTGTTGGTTTTTTTACTTCAATAGATGTCGGTGGATCTTCAGGTTCTAATTCTAGAGAATATGTTCAAACACAACTGTCAAGCACATTAGTTGCCGGTCAGGAATACTGCGCTACAATTCATGTGAAAACCAGTCCTGCAAGTTCAGTATATGTTCCAACGGATGGACTTGGATTGTGGTTTACTGATAATATGGTAGATATAGACACTGATAACGGTGGTCAGCAATTCCTGGGTCCCGGGTCAATAGTCAACGCAACGCCACAAATTGCAAACGCCGCTGGAAATATTATTGATACCGTTTGTACCATAGTAACAGGAACCTTTACTGCTACCGGTACAGAAGACTGGATGGTTATGGGCAACTTCAGGCCTGACAATGCTATGCAAACTACTGCCTCTTGCGGAGGTTTCTTTACTTTTTGTTTTGGCTATTTAATTGTTGATCAAATTGAATTGGTACCAGTTTGTTCTTCATGTGACGCAACTATTACTGCGGCTGGCCCGGTTTGTATCAATGATCCGTCTTTTAATCTTACTGCTACGGATCCGGGGGGTACATGGAGCGGTAACGGAATTGTAGATGCAAATAACGGAACATTTGATCCATCTGTTGCGGGGATAGGAAGTCATCAGATTATTTATGACCTGACTTGTGGAGATGCGGATACGATTAACCTTGTAGTTTCTGCCATGGATGATGCTTCATTTTCATACCCAACCACTACCTTCTGTACTACTGATACAGACCCAACCCCTACTGTAAGTGGCTTATCGGGCGGCAGTTTTTCAATTGATAATTCAGGTGTAATCAACGCTTCTACTGGCGTCATTGACTTATCAGCATCTGGCGTTGGGCAATTTGACATTGTATACACAACAAGTGGTAGCTGTCCGAATTCAGATACAGTAACAATTGATATTTTAAACTCTTCAGATGCCACAATCACTCCTGCAGGCCCATTTTGCGCGAATGATGCAGCGGTTGTATTATCTTCGGCAACTGCCGGTGGTACATGGTCGGGAACAGGAATAACAAATACATCTACCGGAGCATTTGACCCAGCTGTTGCGGGTTCAGGAAATCATCAAGTTATTTATACTATTCTAGGCTCATGTGGAGATGCCGATACTATCATGATTACAGTAAATCCAGTGGATGATGCTACATTCAGTTATGCGCAACCATCCTATTGCGTAAACGGCGTCAATCCGGTGCCGACAATTATAGGACTTAGCGGAGGTACTTTTTCTATCTCGGCTGCAGGAGTTATTAATAGCACAACAGGTGAAATAAATCTGACAGCTTCAGGAATCGGTTCATTTACAGTGATCTACACTACAAATGGTACCTGTCCATCCAGCAGTACGCAAAATATTAACATTCAAAACACGCTGGATGCAAGTATCACGGCTGTTAATCCGCTTTGTGAAAATGACGTGCCAGTTTCTTTGAATGCAGTTGATGGAGGCGGAAACTGGAGTGGAACAGGTATCACAGATGCTGTCAACGGAGTTTTCGATCCGAATGTGGCAGGAGCAGGGACACACACGATTATCTATACCATTTCAGGAAACTGTGGTGACGCGGATACGATTGATATCATTGTCAATGCCGCAGATGTTGCAAGTATCAGTTATGCTGCATCATCTTACTGCTCAACAGATGCTAATCCGATACCTGCCATTTCCGGTACTACTGGTGGTCAGTTTAGTGTGAATAACGGAGGTGTAATTGACCAAAATACGGGTCAAATTGATCTGTCAGCTTCAGGTGCAGGATCCTATACCGTAACCTACTTTACAAATGGGATTTGTCCGGATACAACAACTTTAATTGTAGAAATTCAAGATGCTATAACAGTTTTTATTGATGGTGCAGGTCCTTTTTGTGAGCTAACCGGGGCATATACATTGACAGCCTCCCCTTCAGGTGGTATTTGGACAGGTGTAGGAATTACTGATTCGATCAATGGTGTGTTTGATCCAATGAGCGCTGGTATTGGAACACATGATGTGATGTACACTGTTCCCGGAAATTGTGGAGGGACAGATACCTTATCCCTTGAGGTGTTATCCACGCCAACAATCAGTTTACCACCATCTTATGCGATTAATTATGGAGAAGCTGCTTTATTAGATCCAACATATTCCGGATCAGGCAGTTTTAACTGGACACCTGATACAGACCTGGACTGTAATAATTGTGAAAATGTTCTCGCTTCCCCAACTAGCAGTACGGTTTATTGTGTGAACTTATCAAATGGTACCTGTGGAGATTCTGCCTGCACCAATGTGATCGTTGACTACAATTGCGGAGAAGTAGTTTTACCAACAGCCTTTTCACCGGGTATCGAAGGTGTGAACTCACTAGAATGTGTGCTGGGCAATTGTGTGGTCAGTATGCATTTGCGGATTTATAATCGCTGGGGTGAATTGGTGTTTGAATCAGTTGACCAAAATAATTGTTGGGATGGAACACATCAAAAAAATGGAAAGATACTCAACACGGGAGTTTTTGTTTATCAATTGGATGCTGAATTAATTGATGGCACTTCCATTACGCAAAAAGGAAATATCACATTATTACGCTAAAAGCGAAAAATTATGAAAAATATAGTATTCTGGACAATGATTTTGTTCGCTGGAATGTCAAAGGCACAGGACATTCACTTTTCACAGTTCTATATGATGCCACTTCAACAAAATCCTTCAATGGCGGGTGCACTCTATGAACTTGAAGCAAATGTGATTTACAAGGATCAGTGGCGAGCCGTTTCTTCTCCTTATCGTACATTTGGAATGGGTTATCACATGCGCTTTAGTAAGAAAAAAAAACCAAACGGTTACTTAGCTGCCGGTGCCAATTTTTTCTCTGATCAGGCAGGTGATGGTAACCTGGGCACGACCAAAGGCGGTCTATCATTGGCATATCATATCAAGGCAGACACATATAACTCATTTGGTGCCGGACTTTACGGAGGTTATTTTCAACGTAAAATCGACTATACTAATCTGACATGGGCCTCTCAGTATGACGGACTGCAAATGAATACGTCTTTACCAGCCGGAGACGTAGGGCAGGCAAACTACTCCCGCTTTGATTTAGGAGCAGGTATTAACTGGACCTATAACAATACCGGAGGGGATATCAAGGTAGCAGGTAATAACGATTTAAATTTTAACTTAGGATTAGGCGTGTTTCATTTGAATAGACCTACTGTTTCTTTTTTAGGTTCAGATGATCGCTTGAATATGCGATATGTTTTTCATGGAAACGGTGTTATTTCTCTTTCAAATTCCAACTGGGCAGTAGTTCCGGGATTCATGTACGCCAGACAGGGGCCTTCACAGGAAATTTATGTGGGATCTTTAATGCGTTACCTGCTCTCACAGAATTCAAAGTTTACAGGATTCAAAAATGGGGCAGCTCTTTATGCCGGAGCATATATGAGGATGAGAGATGCAGTTACGGCAAAAATGATTATTGAATATGCCGGATGGGCATTTGGAGTAAGCTATGATGTCAATGTTTCAAGTTTGAATACGGCCTCAAATTTTCGGGGTGGGCTTGAGTTTTCATTACGGTTTGTAGCACCAAACCCTTTTTCAAGCGGATACGGAGCGAATAATTCAAGGTATTAGGATTAATGATCAAGTTACTCAAAACGCAAACTTATATTATTTTTCGTTTGTCCGATATAATATTTATCGAAACCTTCAGAATATAAGATGTAGACATAAAAAGACATACGTAAATAAAAGCAAAAACCCCAAGAAATTTAACAGGAATCAGTTTTGTCTCTTTTAGGCCTTTTTTGTCTCCTGATAAGCAAATGAGACAGGAGTTGAGATAAAACAAAAAACCCAAGAAGCCTTACTTCTCGGGTTTTTCTAGGCTCCCAGCCATAGGAGCTTATCTTCAATTGCGGTCCGGACGGGACTCGAACCCGCGACCCCATGCGTGACAGGCATGTATTCTAACCAACTGAACTACCGGACCAATAATATTGTTTTGCTTTCCGTTGAAAGCGGAGACAAAAGTAGGTATTTTTTTTAATGCAGCAAGCAATAGATTAAATTATTCAGCAATATTTTTTAGGTTGCATTTATCCTGTTCAAGTAAAGGGACGAGACTCAAACAATTTTCTTCCGCTTGATCAGATACTGCTGCAAGACAAACTCAACACCATCTTGAATATCCACTTCCACAAAATCTATTTTAAACTGGGTACATTTCATTTTTAATTCTTGTGTGAGTTGGGTGACTTGTTTTTGGTAAGATTTTTTAATCTCTGAGGGGTGTAGTTTCACTCTTTCACCGCTTTCCAGATCGATAAAGGTGGTGGGTTTGTTTGGGAACTGTAATTCGGTTTCATGTTTTTTATCCACTACATGGAATAACAACACCTCATGTTTGTTATGTTTGAGGTGCATAAAAGCATCCGTCAGCGCCTCTACTGATTCATTGTTAAAGAAATCTGAAAAAATAACAATCAAAGAGCGCTTGTGGTTTTGTTCTGCAATTTTATGAAGTACATTTGAAAACTCACTTTTTCGATTCAGGCGTTCTTCCTGGCTTTCCATCAATTGCTCCAACTCATAATAAAGGCGCTTGTGATGGGCGGTGGATGTTTTAACTTCCGTATCCACTGTAATATCATCTTCAAATGCGGTTACCCCCACGCCATCTCTTTGTTTTTTCAATATCTCAATCAAAGAGGCAATAGCATAAACACTAAACCCCAATTTGTTGAGGGGATATTCTTTTGATATCTCCGGAAAATACATGGAAGAAGAAGCATCCAGTACCAAACGACATCTCAGATTTGTTTCTTCTTCATAACGCTTAACAAAAAGCTTATCCGTTTTCCCGTAAAGTTTCCAATCAATATGTCGGATGCTTTCACCGGTGTTGTATAAACGGTGCTCTGCAAACTCAACTGAAAAGCCATGAAAAGGGGAACGGTGCATACCGGTAATGAAACCTTCTACAACTTGTTTTGCAACAAATTCGAGATTCCCGAATTTTGACAGCTCTTGTATATCTATTTTTCCGTACATCTTTGTATAAACGGAAAGATACTCATTTCCTTATAAATTCATATCTTCAAACTGATTTTGAATGTTCATGAAGGATAAAAAAGAGAAAACAAGATTGTGTGAACACTGTGAAGCAGAGTTGTTTGGCAGGCGCGATAAAAAATATTGTTCTGACTATTGCCGGTCTGCGGCACACAATGAAGAAAACCGCGATTATTCAAATTATATGCGGCGGGTCAATAATATCCTGAGAAAAAATCGAAAAATATTGTCAAAGCACAATCCAAACGGTAAGGCAAAGGTAGACGGAGCCGTCTTAATGGAAGAGGGGTACAACTTTGCGTATTTCACCAACATCTATGAAACCAAAAAGGGAGGCAAATATTATTTCTGTTATGATCAGGGATATATCAAGCTTGAAGACGGAAAATATGCTCTGGTTGTGCGGCAATCGTATGTGAAGTAATGAAAGTAATTAAGGCCATTTTTATTTTTCCGGTGAAAGTGTATCAATATGTGATATCGCCCATCTTTCCTGCATCTTGTCGGTATCACCCCACTTGCAGCAATTACATGATTCAAGCCATCAAAGAGTGGGGACCCTTACGCGGGAGCTGGATGGGACTGAAACGAATTTCAACTTGCCATCCCTGGGGCGGAATGGGAGAAGATCCGGTTCCGGAAAATCCGAAGAAGCAAAAAAAAACAAGTAAATAAACGATCCTCCGTTACTGTCCCCTTTTTTAATATATTTAACTTAACATTGTTTGATAACCACATTCCTGTTTTGTTTTTCCTTTTATGCAGCAATCGGTGGGTAAACAAAAATTTTCTTATTAAGATGCGATCGATCATAGACACTTATTTGGGCTGGGAATACGTCAGTTGGTTTGCCTTTATTTTACTTATTTTTTGGGTGATTGTTGGAACTAAATTTGAAACTTCAACGAATAAAAGTAACCCGAGCAAGGGTCAGAAAATTAGAAAATGGGGATTTCGATTTGGAGTCATCCTGCTTGCCTTGAATGCTTTGTTCGTGACCGTTATCAACCCCTACTTTTTTGGTTATGGAAAACCTGCGCATTTTACTTTAATTCACGCAAGTGATACACATGTGTTACTCTTTGATGAAGTTTCAGCCCATATGGACGTCGTAGGTGAAGAATTTGACCGGCGCGAAGATGAAATCCCCAGCCTGCGAATTCACGTGGCGGATATTGCAGAACAGAAAAAATTGTATTCGTATTTGATCGGAGATTACTTGCGCCCCGAGGAGTATGGAGAGCACGTTCTTCTCATAGAGAACAATACCTACAATAAATGGTTAAGTGAAAATACTATCCAAAGTCTTTCTTATTTTGATGTTTTAGAAAAGAAACAGGTGATTTTAGCAAAGAAAGACGAATCTATTCAAGTAGAAGGAACCGACATCCCCGTCTATTATTTTACTTATGAAGATCCATACTGGTTGGTAGTAACTCTTGAAGGAGACAAGTATTATCTGGATCAAAAGACCCTTGAATTCAAGGCAGATCGTCCAAAAGAAGAAATACAGGAAACAAAGGTGCATCATTCCTTTAAATCAAAAGGAG
Source organism: Crocinitomicaceae bacterium (assembly GCA_040880585.1). Taxonomy (GTDB): domain Bacteria; phylum Bacteroidota; class Bacteroidia; order Flavobacteriales_D; family Crocinitomicaceae; genus Paracrocinitomix. The sequence goes on from JBBDID010000019.1 coordinate 14,996, forward strand.
ATAAGGTGAGTACTACTGAGCTTTATATTAATGGAGAAAACACCCAATTAGAGTTTGTTGAAGCCAAAACGATTAATCAGTGTGTTTGGGAGAAGACCACTTATTTGTTGATCGTTTCATATACCAATCTAAGTAAGAAAGTTCCGCTTTTGAGCTGTGTAGATGGCAAGGGAAACCTGTTATGGCAGAAAAACCCGGACGATTTTAGGGAGCTGGCAAATGAAAATGATCTAACCGAAGTAGACCTGACGTTCTTTCGGGATGACTTGTGTTATGTGACCATCAATAATTACCTATTTGAAATAGATTTACTCAGCGGGGAGTTGAATTGGTGTGTGGGAATTTAGAAAAGATGAAGTAAAATAATTGCTACTGCCACAACTGGAACCGGAAGTCGAGCGTAGCCGAGACTGTAGCCGAGATTGTAGCCGAGGTTGAAGCCAAAAAAGGAAAAAAGAGAAAATAAATCTACCCTGGCAGACTTATTTTCGTTATCCTTTTCATTTAAATTCTTGCAACTGCGGGCTTTTGAGTTTTCACAAAATCGTCCACGGCAACATATTCAGCTTCTTCTGTTTTTTTCAGCAGGGTTTCTTTTTTCTCCCAGTTCAGTTTATAAAAACAGAAATCTTCATGGGCGCAACCCTGTGCAAAGGTAATGTTCCCATAAATCATCTTGTTATCGGAGACTTCTTCATCTATATATTGTGAAAATCCTGAAGGGCAACGACTAAACATTCTGGTTTCGTCGTAGTTAACAAGTGCATTTAATTTTACAAAGACGTCCTCTTTCATGTATTTCCATACATCACTGTTTGTGACTTCTGATTGATTGTCATTTGTAATTTCAGAGGTGTTACTAAACGAACTGATTAGTAGTGTTGCTGCGGCAACAAATGAAATAACGATTAACTTTTTCATAGCAATAGTTTTTAGTTTAACATTAATTGGTATTCAGGAGTTTCGTTGTCCTGAATTTATAATAAATAATCCATTCAACAAAAAAAAGATTGATGATCCAACTGAGCCAGGCGGTTGAAATGGTCACAACATCTTCAGAAAAATTGGTGTAAAGCGATAAAAAGGGCACTAAAATACGTAAAGTAACTGCGGCAAATGAGAGTGCATAACTTCTGTACATCCATTTTTGATGGCCAATTATGTCGCGATTTTTAATACGGATAACCGCTAAAAGGGTGGTGATGAACCACAAGATGCTCATGATCAAAAAAGCCAAGGTTGACCACCATCCGCCTTCAGCATAAAAAGCCATGATTAAACCGGTTGGGGCAGCAAAAAGCAATATGGCATACACATAAATCTTACCTAATTTTTTGTGAAATGAGAGGTATTTTGTTCTTAATTTTTGTAGAAATTGAAATGGACCGATCAGAATTACCAACATACCACTGATCACATGAATGTAAAAAGTAGGTCGCCAAATGCTGTCAAAAATCAGGTCTTGTTTGACCAGTAAAAAGTTTATATCTGGTCTGAAGCTCAAATACTGCGCCGTAATGGCGAAGAGAAATGATGCGAAAAATGTCATCACTAACCACGGTATGTATTTGAGGACTTGAGTCATATTGTATTAATCCGTACAAAAGTTAAGCCAATAGGTTCATTTTATTTTCTAAAATGATCAAAAAAGCTTTTGTTTTTAACTTTTTTTTTATCAACCTACTACGATAATACAGGGTATAAGGAAAAGTAACAAAAAAACCCCCTCCGGTTAGGAAGGGGATTTTTTAAGTGTTGCTTTTCAAGTATTATTTGATGATTTCGAATTCAGGAATGAAAACTTTAGCATCTTGTGACATTTCAAATTGCTTTTTACCAAACTGTAGCCATTTTTTGAAGTCTTCTACATTTCCGTGTGACTGATAATTGGCTTTACCGGAGATGTTATTTTCATTGTGATCGAGTATAACATACATGGGCTGGGTGACTTCCTGGTATTTATCAATCTGCATCTTCATCCATTTGTCGCCAATAGTGGTCATGGGATCACCGTTTAGTTTCTTTTCTCCCTCATATCTTTTGGGTAAATCTCCCCGATCGTCTACATAAAGTGATGCAATAACAAAATCTTTGGCCATAATTGGCGCTATGGACTCATCAGCCCAAACATATTCTTCCATTTTACGACAGTTGACGCAGGCCCATCCCGTAAAATCCAATAAAAGAGGTTTATCTACCTGCTTGGCGTATTCTAATGCCTCGGTATAATCGCGGATGGTGTTAATACCATGACCATGTGCATGGGTTGATTCCGGCCAATCTTCACCTACCTTTGGTGTTTCCCCATGTAAACCATAAGGAGACTCAGAATAGGTTAATGGCGGTGGAAATCCTGAAATTAATTTTAAGGGAGCTCCCCAAATACCGGGGATAAGATAAATAGTGAATCCCAACACTATGGTAGCAAATAATCCTCTTCCTACAGAAAGTTTTTCTACGGGGCTGTCATGCGGAAATTGAATTTTGCCCAATAAATAAATTGTTAACATAATGAATATTCCAATCCAGATAGCAAGGAATAATTCTCTTTCAAGGATGTGCCACTGCATCACTAAATCTGCATTTGACAAGAATTTTATAGCAAAGGCCAGCTCCAAAAAACCCAGCACAACTTTAACCGTGTTGAGCCATCCTCCAGATTGAGGAAGAGAATTTAACCAACCGGGGAAAGCTGCAAATAAACCAAAAGGAAGCGCCAAAGCAATCGAAAAACCAAGCATGGCAATTATGGGGCCGGTTAATCCACCCTGAGCAGATTGTACCAATACACTACCCACAATGGGTCCGGTACAGGAAAAAGAAACCAGTGCCAAGGTGAAAGCCATGAAGAAAATCCCGACCATACCTCCTTTATCTGCTTGCTTATCCGCCTTGTTCACCCATGAATTAGGGAGTGTGATATCAAAGGCACCTAAAAAAGAAATGGCAAAAACGACAAACAAAACAAAGAAACCAATATTTACCCAGGGGTTAGTAGCCATTGCGTTGAGGGCGTCTTCACCTGCAAGGGAAGAAACCAACACGCCTAAAATCACATAAATCACTACAATACAGATCGCATAAAAAATGGCCTTTCTAATCCCATCTGCTCTACTTTTGGATTGCTTGGTAAAAAAAGACACAGTCATAGGGATCATAGGGAAGACACAGGGGGTAAGTAGTGCCAGTAAACCGCCGACAAATGCCAGTGCAAAAATCAGCCATAAAGAATCTTTCTCGGTTCTTGTTTTGTTGTCAAGCGCATCTTCAAGTGAGTAAGAAAACTCCACCTTTTCTTTGTTGTGAAAGTTGTTTTCACAGCCCATTAAGTAGATATCCAGAAATCCGTTAAGCTGTGTTGTTTGCGTAGTATCCAGTAGGGTAACATTTTGCTGTATGCGCACATTGTATTGATAACCCTTTATTTCTTTACGCACTATTTTTTCAATGGTAGTGGTATATTTTCCGTCCATTTTTACATGATCTGTCTCTTCAATTTTGAAAACTGAGGAGTAGCTTTCCGGGTTGTTAAAGGCGTACATGGCAAAAATAGAATCAATCTGAATTTCTACTGAAAGGGAATAATTTTTTTCATCTGTTCTCACGGCTTCAGGAACCAATACCCTAACCGGTTTCAATTCATTTTTATAGTAAAACCCCTCACAACTTGCAGCAAGTAATGCCAGGGTAGAGTCCTGCCCGGTTGAAATTTCAGAGGAAGTATCTGTTGTGTTTTCTTGGTTTTCTGTATTCTCCTGATTTTCGTTTGCTGTTGAAGAGGTAGAAGCCCCTTTTACCTGAAAAGTATAATTTCGAAACTCCGGTGCAAAACAAGCTGTTTTACACGCCATAAATCCATACTCTAACTCAATTTTAAAGTCGGTTTTGGACTTGATTTTGATGCGCTGTTTGAATTCTGCTTTATCTCCGGGGAAGTATTTTTCAGGGAAACCATCATTGTTATGCTCTTCGGCTCCGATTTCCTTTACTTTTCCAATTAATTCGTAAGAGGCATTAGGGGTAAACGTAAACTCAGTGGGAAAAGCAACTGATCCTTCAGGCTGTTTTTGAGTATATACATGCCAGTGATCTTTCTGTATGGCTGTCATGTTTAAAACGGCTTCATCCCCTTTATAGTCAATAGAGAATTCCCATTGAATAACTTCGTCTACAGAATTTGGCATCTCATCTTGTGCGGCACCTATTAAGGTGAAAAAGACAAGCGGAAGAAACAAGAAGAGTTTGTGTAGCATTCGCATCAATTTTTTTAAGGTTCAAATGTACAAAGAAAAGTAATGGAGATCATCTGTTCTTTACTGAGAATTATTGGATTTCTAAAAAACAAAAAAGCGGCATAAAGCCGCTTAATGGTGATTCATAAGAAGTTTAATTATACAAATCTTATGTCAACAATTCTTGAAATAGGAATCCAAACTCCGCCTTTTAAGCAGATAAATTTTTTACCGGCAGCCCAAATGGTGGTCTCAACCGATTTTAAACCTGAGTCGGCATAAAAATCAATGTGAAATTTTACTTTTCCCGTGTTTCCTAAATGCATGGCTTGTTCAAGCTTTTCATGAATTTTGGGATGTTGGTCAAATTCAATCATTTCTTTAAATGACAATTCAGGAATGGATTCTTTTTCAATGAGAATAGGGTTTAAAACGTCTTGCATAGCTATGAGTTTTTACAGGGGGTCAAAGTAATTTTTCAATAAAATCATTGAACAAATTACCTGTACCTCATGTGAATTGGAAACCTCAAATTAAGGAAAAGAAATTGAAAAAGCAAATAAAAAAAATCCATCCTCATACTGAGAACGGATTATAATTATTTGTAATACGATTTAGATAGGATTTACAGCTCAATATATTGTTTAGTGAATTCACGTAATGGGATTTCTTCTCCTTGAACAATAATGGCATCTACCTCAAGAGAAACAAACAAACGCATCACAACCCTACGACTCATTTCATCATCCTGCTCCAATGCAATTTCTACAGTGTGTCCATTTTCGCTATCTGTAGCAGTAACTGAGAAATATTCTGTGTAGTAGGTAGCATTTTCGTTGATTTTTTCATGTGTAATACTTTCGTCAAAAGTAAAGTGAAAAACCGTTGTTTCCGTTTTTTGGTAATCATCTCCCGCATCTGTGAAAGTGACCGGTGACTGCGCATAAGTAAATGCTGCAAATAGTAAACCTAATGTTAATCCTAAAATCTTTTTCATCTTATTTTGCTTTTAATAGTTAGTTCTGCAAATGGCGTGCCGAAAATAGCCGACAACTATCCTTATTTCAATAAACTCTGATCTTTAGACGTTATTGAGATCATAAAGGTTGAGTCTAATATAAACTTTATTTCTTACTTGAGCGCTTTGAAAAATTAAAAAAATGCCCGTACTATTGCATGAGATAAGGTTAATATGCGATTAAAAAAGGCATTTGAAAAGGGGGCAATTGAGGCGGGTTGCGACGAAGCAGGACGAGGTTGTCTTGCGGGTCCGGTTGTGGCAGCAGCAGTTATTTTACCTGAGAAATTCCAACTTCCGCTTTTAAATGATTCCAAAAAACTGACACATAATCAACGAGAAATTCTTTTTCCGTTAATTAAAGAACAGGCCTTAAGCTGGGGGATTGGAGTGGTGAGTCATATCGAGATTGATCAGATAAACATCCTAAATGCTTCTTTTATGGCAATGCACCGTGCCATTGATCAATTGCAGAATTTACCTGAGCGTTTGTTAATTGATGGTAATCGATTCAATCCGTATAAAAAAGTGGTACACCATTGTATTATTGGTGGAGACGGGAAGTATTTTTCTATTGCAGCAGCTTCTGTACTGGCAAAGGTCAGAAGGGATCAGATGATGTGTGAAATGGCAAAAGATTATCCGCAATACGATTGGGAGAACAATAAAGGATATCCCACCCGCAAGCACCGTATGGCCATTGAAAAATACGGCGCTTGCCCCCTGCACAGAAAGTCATTTAAACTCCTCGCAGACGAACAACTCAAAATGCCCATTTAACCATCTTGTGTTCACATTAAGCTGTGCATATTCTTAATCGATCAGCAATTTAAAACCAATTGATCTGAGTATTTTTGATATTCGTGAACAAATCAAGAGTCATACTGCGTTTTGTTTTTGCTGCTATCCTGTCTGTTTTGTTCCTGACAGCAGCCTTCTACCTCTATAAAAAACAACAGATAAAATTGACCTATTTGTCTTTTGAGTTGCCTGAGGCCACTAACTCTTTCGTCATTCCCGATATCGATCGGTTAATGTATAAATTACATGATGTTTCTGAACTGGAAATGGAGAACATCCCTGAAGACCTGCAAAAAGCAGTGAATAAACTACTGGACACCACCCATTTTTCTTTTAATCGTGAAATCGTTTCAAACTGTTTTGTCTCCTATTCACAAACGGACTATGCAGTAGTTTTTAACACCACGGCTTCTGTTCAGGCATTGTCACAGGTTTTGGCAAGCGGATTGAATCTGGATATAACGGTAAATGGAACTGAATGTGTGATAGCGGGAAAGAAGTTGCGGGCTGAGCATTTTGGTAATTTTTTGTGCGTCTCTACATTGCCTGTTCAGCCCAAGGAGATTGACCGTAAATTTTATTACGGAAATTCGGATTACATTGTGTTTAATAAGCAATACCCGGGTGGATTAAGACACATTCTATCAAAAAAATACCATTATCGCTTGTGGCAAGAAGAGACTGAAACGGTAAAGGGGCGACCGGTGTCACATGCCGTCTATTTTGAATCTGCCCCGGCCACATTTGATCAGCTGGTCTTTTACGGCAGCAACAGAATTCAGGAAGATCGGGAAGTGTTTTTTACCTCCAACGTAAAAGAGAGTTTTGATTGGATGAATGACGGATTGATCTACATCCGAAAAGATAGTTTTGAAATCATTTTAGCCCGACAGGGAAGCAACAGAGACCTAAATTTGATTCTGGAAGAACAGACATTAAATATTCTTTCTGATGAGCCACAATTAAGTTTTTTTAATATCGGAAAATTTAAAGTAATGCCTTTCCAAACCACTTTTGATTGGAGTGAATCAATCAATGAACTAGAAGATGAACTGGGTTTTTATACAGAATACATGAACTTTAATGTATTGACTAACTCAATTCCTGCTATGCGGTGGTACTTGAGTCAGGTTCAGTTGGGCAATTTGGTAGGTGATCACGGAATGATTCATGGCGTTTACACGGATTGTTTACCCGATAAAGCACATTATGTGCGGATGGAAAAAGTGGAATCAGGAGGATATTTTTGTCAAAGTGAAGTGTACGAAAAAAACGATAGTAAATTAATAACAGAAGTATTCACGGCTGAGCAAAAAGTGAGCGTAAGCGGTGTTGAAGTAGTTTATGATTTTCAGGTGAACATAGTACCGGATCGATTGACAGCAATTCGTGATAAAAAAATAAATGGTATCCTGCTTAACAATGAGAAACAATTATCTATGTACGCCAATTCAGGGGAGCAATTATGGACGCTTCAACTGTCTACTCCTTTGGTGGAGGATCCGCAAGTGGTAGATTTTGATAAGGATGGTATTTATGAATATGTTTTTTTTCAGAGCAATCAAATTGACGTAGTGAATGAGGAGGGAAAATCCATTCCCGGATTTCCTTTGATGCTGGGAGGAAGGTCACAGGCCGGTTTGGCAGTGAATTACGATAATCTGTACAATTACCGCTTGATCGTTAATGTTGACAATACGGTAAAAGTGTATAGTGAACAAGGAAAAATTGTTGAGGGATGGATGTTTGAGGGGATGAACGCAGCAATAAAAGGAAAAATTTATCACGTTTTGACAAATGGAAAGGACATCATTACCTTTAAAGATCAGTCAAATCAGCAATATGTACTCAACAGAAGAGGTGAACGAAGAATTCAGGAAAATATCCGCTTTAGCTTACCCAATGAGACGGATTTTATTGTGGGAGGTATGCAGTCGGCATTACGGAAAATGGGCTATAAAGGGGGATACATATATAATTATTATGTTTTAGATGGGGAACGGGATTCGCTGAAGATTGATCAACCGGTAAATCCAACAGCAATTTATTGGGAATATAATGAGGGACAACCCCTGTTAATTGTGGAAGAAATAAACCGTTTATTGATTGTCAATCAGTTTGGGTATGTGCAAAGTGAAGTGCTAAAACCAACCAACACAAATCAGTTTGTGGGACTGGTCGGGAGTAAGGATTACGGATTTGTTTTTGCGGATTATTCCCAGAATACTATATATTTGCTGAATAACTATGGAAAAATGATCTTACCAAACGCCGTGAAGGGTTCTGACGTAAGTATAATTGAAAAGGATTTATTGTATACCTATTCAGGAACTTCTTTAAAAGCGTATAAAATTGTAAAATAATATGAAAAAAGCACTCTTCTTTTGTTTATCCGTCATAGTCTTTTCTTCCACTTCCTTAGCGCAGGATTTTTTAGGGTTTAGACAAATGAATTACTCCGGTGTATCCGGAGGAGATTTTAATCCGGCAAATATTGCCGATAGTCGTTTTGTGGTAGATGTTACCCTGGGAGGGGCTTCGGCTACCGGCTACAATAATCATATGTATTTTTATACTGAGTATATGCCCTACTGGTGGTCACAGTCATTTAACCGGGAAGATCCGGCTGTGGATGATTGGATGAGTGATGAGAATTTCAGTAAAATTGTTCCTTCTGATTCAGCCGCTTATTATCAAAATGAAGAGCAGGCCAACTTTTTTGAGTATGCCAATCCGCAAAACACCCCACGAACCGCTTTCATTTCAACAAATGTGGATATCATGAACGTAATGGTCACCATTAATAAAAAACTGGGAATGGCTATTAGTTTTGGGGTGAAAAACAGAACGATTTTAAATATCGATCACGTAGCTCCCGAATTACTGACCCTGGCAAGAAACGATCTTGAATATCCCGATTTATGGAATCTGGATTTAAGTAACCAATTATTGAATTTGTCATTTAACAGCTGGATGGAATATAACGCCGGTTTTGCCATGACCATTATGGATAAAGATGAACACTACATAAAAGGAGGATTAAAACTTAAATTTTTGCAAGGGCTCGGATCCTTTTATATGTATACAGATGAAATTGACTATAATTTCTTAAATGCGGATACAGCTAATTTTATTCGGGGTAGGGTGAATTATGGTTACTCTTCAAATATTGATGAGCGTTTTGATGCCTCTTCATCAGATTATATTGGTGGATCAGGCACAGATGGAGCACTTACGTTTAATGACGTATATCAATTACAATCTAAACTTGGTTTTGGAGTTGATGTAGGCTTTGTGTACGAATGGAGACCTGATTGGGAGGATTATAAGTATGATATGGACGGGGAAACCAATTTGTGGAGACAGGATAAAAACAAGTATAAGTTGAAAGTAAATTTTGCTTTAAACGATATTGGAGGGATGCGCTATGAAAAGTCAGACTACAGCAGAAATTTTGAAGTTGATGCAGATATTCTGGATTTAGCAGGATTTGAAGATTCTGACGGTTTAGAGTCTTTCAATAGTAATGTAGACACATTGGTTATGGAGGGTGGTGCAGAATACGTGCAGGATGACGGAACATTTTTCATGAACCTGCCAACGCATATTAATGCCGGAGTTGACTGGAATATCTGGAATGATTTTTACTTACAAGCCAATGCAATGATTGGTTTTAAAATGAGTAATGATGCACATAAAGTACGATACCCTACCAGTTTTTCATTGACACCAAGATATGACTTTATGTGGGCAGGTTTATCTGTTCCTGTATCGTACAGTGATATAATGGGATTTAGAGCCGGTTTGGGACTTCGAATGGGGCCTATTGTTGTTGGAGTTGGGGATCTGAAATGGTTGTTTGCTCCAACAAAACCAAAGCAAGTGCGTGGTGCAGATGTTTATGCTATGTTAAAAGTACCGGTTCTCTACACCCATCCTAGTGATATTGACAAAGATAAAGTTTCGGATAAAGTGGATCTTTGTATTGAAACGCCGGGTGTTTGGGAGTTTATGGGATGTCCGGATACGGATGGTGACGGAATTCAGGATTCTGAAGATGCCTGTCCTACCGAAGCAGGACCTAAAGAATTTAACGGATGCCCGGATAGAGATGGAGATGGAATTATCGACCGAGACGACCAATGTCCGGATGATGCAGGTCCGGCTGAATTTAACGGATGCCCGGATACAGATGGTGACCGAATTATCGATAAAAATGATGACTGCCCGGATGTGGCCGGAATTGAATTGTTCAACGGATGTCCGGATACGGATGGAGACGGATTGAAAGATTCAGATGACCTTTGCCCTGAAGTGGCAGGTCCTAAAGAAAATCAAGGTTGTCCTGATTCTGATAACGACGGCATCTTTGATTACTTAGATGCCTGTCCTCTAGAAGCGGGTCCTGAAGAAAACAGAGGTTGCCCTTGGCCGGATACAGACGGAGACGGTTTATTGGATAAAGATGACAAATGTCCGTACAATGCCGGCCCTCCTGAAAATGACGGTTGTCCATATACAGATACAGATGGAGATGGTGTAATCGATAAGGATGATGAATGTGTGAATACGCCGGGTCCTGTTGAAAATAAAGGTTGCCCTGTTGTAGAGAAGGAAGATGAAGAAATCCTTAAACGTGCATTTGACAACCTGGAGTTTGAAACGGCTAAAGCGGTGATATTGGAAGAGTCTTTTGAGTCACTGGAAGAGTTGGCTGAACTGATGATCAGAAAACCGGAATGGAGACTTAAAATAGCCGGACACACCGATAGCCAGGGAGCTGCACAAAACAACCTGATCCTCTCTAAAAAACGAGCAGAGTCGGTTAAAGAATTCCTGGTACAAAGAGGAGTAACAGAAGATCGATTAATTGTCCAGTATTTTGGAGAAGAACAACCGATCGCTACAAACGATACTGCTGAAGGGCGTCAACAAAACAGACGTGTTGAAATGACACTGATCTTTGAATAAGACGTAAACAGTTCTAATCACTTAAAATGTCCTGCCTATTTAAGGGCAGGACATTTTTTTTCAGTTGAACTGAAGTCGACTTTACTTTGAAGGCTCTTTTTTTTGATGTATCTTTAAAAAAACATCCCCGATTTTATGAAAATATTTTTTCCCGTATTATTTCTGCTATTGGTTTATGCCTGTGAAAGCAGTTCGTTGATTCAAATGAGTGAAGAGGAAATAGATGAATATGTGGGTGAGAGAAGAGACACCGCTGTGGTGTATGATGTGGAAGAAAGTTTGATGTATTCACGAGAAGATGAATCCTACCACGTAACGGCTTACAGTTTAGAAGATACATTGGTCTATTATGTTACCGAAGAAATGTCTGAAAACCACAGTGAAACAGTCAATTATTTTTTAAAAGACCAATTGCCGGTTTATATTGAATCCAGTCGATTTGATTACCTGGATACTACGACCCGGATTACCGAAAGGAGAATGTATTTGAACGGAGAGGTCATTACGATTGCTTTTGAACGATCTGCCGGATATGATGAGGATATGGAAACCAAAAAGTTTGAAGAAAGGGTGATCGAAACAGAAGATTATGAGATCGGACGACCCCAAAGAGCTATGGCACAAGCCGGAGAGTTTGCTATGCAATTCAATGATTTTTTAATCATTAACCCGGATGCTTATATGGTACTTAAAAATAAAGAAAGCGGATACAGTGTGGCATTATACATACAAGAAGGGGATATGTTGCTGGATGAGATTTACGAACACCCTGAAGATTACAAAGGAAAGGTCATTCAAGTACGGCATGAATTTAAAACCATGAACGGTATTGAACGAATGATCTATCGTGGTGGAATTGTCAAAGAAGAATAAGTCTTAACTCACCGCAATCGTCAAAGAAGTTATTTTACTATTACCACCTGAAGACTTACTGTTAATAGTTACCCGGTATTTTTTATCAGAAGATAACTCCCCAATAAAATATTCATTCTGACCGGATTTTCCCTTGTGGATAATCTTAAAATCTCTGGGAGGATGGGAAGAAAAAAATGTTTTTAAAATTTGCTCGGCCTGAGATTTAGAATAAAGATCTTCTTTTCCGTCTATAGCCAAATCTACATTATCACTAAAATAAGCAGCAACTTTATCGGCATTTCCTGCCCGAAAAGCAGAGACCATTGCAGATTCAAATGATTGTTGCTGTTTTAGAGAGGTGGCTTCACGTTCAATCGGTTCGTACTTTTCAGTGACAAACTCAGGGCCTTTAGGTTGAGACAATGCCATTCCACCTACAAACAACCCGGTAATTAGAAAGAAATACTTCATTTTTAGTAAATAGCTTAAGTTTAACTAATTTTATCCCCAACAGGCATGCAAAAACTGCGCCAGAAAATGAATCTGATTAAGTGAAGATAAAAATAATTGCCATAGGGAAAACCCAAAAAGCATTTCTGGAAGCCGGAGAAAAAGAATATTTAAAGCGGTTAAAGCGGTATATTCAAGTGGAAACAACTGTGATTCCGGATATTAAAAATACAAAAAATAAATCTACTGAACAACTCAAACAAGAAGAAGGGAGATTGATCCTTGATCAGATAGAAAGTGGCGGGCTTGTTATATTGCTAGATGAAAAAGGGAAACAATACCCTTCAAAAGAATTCGCTAATTGGTTACAAAACCGGATGAACCGTGGTCTCAAACAGCTGACCTTTGTAATTGGCGGTCCCTATGGTTTTTCAGAGGAGGTATATACCGCAGCAAATGAAAAACTTTCACTCTCAAAAATGACCTTTTCACACCAAATGGTACGGATGCTTTTTTTAGAGCAATTATACCGTGGATTTACTATCTTGAGAAATGAACCTTATCATCATGAGTAAATGGTAAAGATTGGAGCATTAGATTGGGTAATTTGGTTGGTGTATGTGGTGCTGATTGGGTTGATTCTGCTCTTTTATAAAAACAGCCGAAAGGATCAAGAACTGTATCGGTATTTTTTACCGGGGTTTTTCTTATCTGTTTTTGGGGGGGTCGCTTTTGCAATGATTTATATATACTATTACAAAGGGGGGGACTCACTTGAGTATTTTAAGAATGCACACCGATTAACTCAAATATTATTTGAAAATCCTTCCGCATTTTTTGATTTGATTTCTTATGAAAGTGGTCAAATTCCGAGAGAATATGGTGTCTATACCCGTAGTATGGGATATAGTAGTGGTTATGAAGAATGGTTCATGGTTAGGGTGCTTTCGGTTTTTAATATTATAGGATTTAACTTTTATTTGGTCACGACTCTTCTCATTTCTTTTATTTCTTTTTTAGGAAGTTGGAAGTTATTTCTTGTTTTTTGTAAGTATGTTAATAATAAATCGTTAGCATTTATCGCTGTTTTTGTGACACCTTCCGTTTTATTTTGGGGAAATGGGATTCTAAAAGACACTATGGTAATGTTTTGCTTGAGTATGTTGATTTGGTCGTACCATAAAATGGTATATCAGGGGAAGTTTAAATGGAATATGGTGATATTGTTTTTATTTTTCTCTTACTTAACTTTTAGGTTTAAATCATATGTATTTATTTTATTTCTTCCTGCTTTGTTAGATGGATTTGTGATGTTTATAAGAAGATCTATAAAGTTGGTACCACTAAGGGTAATAATTACACCACTTCTTATTACCTTGATGGGTTATTTTGCATATAAAGGGGTGATTTATTTATCAGAGGTCAGTAATAAGTATGATATTGAAGGCATAGAGAAGAAGGTCAAAGGGTTTCACAGTTGGCATCAATACCAGGGGGGATCAACCTATAATCTTGGGGAAATTGAATATACAGTTACGGGAGTTTTAAAAAAAATTCCTGCTTCATGGAATGTAACATTCTTCAGACCCTATTTATGGGAGGTCAAAAATATTGTTATGGCTTTGGGAGCTATTGAGAGCACTCTGTTTTTCCTATTGTTCTTAAGGTTATTATTTTTTAAAACGTCAAATTGGCATTATTTTTTTAGTGATTCTTTTTTTCTTATACTGACGATTTTTATTCTGTTGTTGGGGTTTGTCGTAGGATTTACATCATTTAATTTTGGAGCCCTGGCCAGGTATAAAATCCCGATTCTTCCTATGCTGATGTTTTTGTTATTAGCACTAAACTTTGATTCAAAATTCAAGAAAGACTCTTCCGGTAAAAATCAATAGTTTTTGTGACCATAGTCTTAAGCGTGTAGTTTGACTTGAGTAAACGGTATCCTGACTCTCCCATTTCATGAGACCTGACTTTGTCTCTCAGTAAGCACTCGATTTTATCACTAAGATCCTCAATTAAGTAAGGGCGGGCTATCAAACCGGTTTTGCCATTAATGACATGTTCATTCAGTGCCGGTACATCATAGATGACCACAGGTTTTTTTACAGAATAGGCCTCCAGAAGTACTAACCCAAATCCTTCAGCTTTTGAGGGTATAAGCACCACATCAGAACTGGCCATATATTGAATACTATTTGGTTGATAACCCTTGAAAATTACCAGATTTTCTAACCCTTGATTTCGGACAAAATTTTTAACCTCTTTCTCAAAATATCCGCTACCTACAAAGACTAATTTAAGACTTTCGAATTTTGGCCTGAGCAGTTTTAAAGCACTGATGGCATCAAGATGTCCTTTTAATTCGGTAAAACGGCCAACGAGTAGTAACTGATGATCTGCGAAACGAATTGACGGATCAACTGTCACATTTTCATTGTGAAAATCAAAACCATACGGAATCGTATCAATTTGATCAGTAGGACTGATTTTATGTGCAATGAAGAGCTTTCTTAAGCCTTCAGAAATTGCATAAGATCTGTATATTTCCTTTTCTGCTAATTTGGCGGCATAATGATAGGTTAATGTTTTTTTACCAGCCGGATTGAAACCGTAACTGTTCATGTATTTCTCGTCGTGACCGTGTTTCGTAGAAATTAACCTGAATTTCCTTGTGCTTAATTTTCGTGTAAGCGCAAGCAAAAAATCAGCATGGATCAGATGCGTATGAATGAGGTCGTAATTACCCTCTTTTATGATTGTACGCACCTTTCGTTGAGTAGATAAGCCAAATGTTGTATAGTATAACACTTCAGATTGTATGCCTTCATCTTTTAGCTGATTTAAAAATTCAGATTCTGATCCTTTCTGTTTGTTTGGAGTGAGACTTAAAAATGTGATTTCTATACCTTCCTTCTGAAGTGCCGGAAGAGCGTGAATCAGATAGTTTTCAGCACCGGCGATTCCAACGATTTTCATGACATGTAGTATTCTCATCTCCGGTATTTTTTTATCGTCAGCTTTCTTACCCAACTTTTTGGCAGTACTAATTTTGTTAACTTAATCACTATGAGCTTTACAGATTTCAGGTGGTACTTTAAATTTAGTAAGACTTTCTGCCATCCTTTTTCGTATGAAACTGCAATTTTTCTGCGCTCACTGTGTGTTTTTAATATGTTTTTTTCTGAAGCTCCTTCAGCGGTTAGTGAAGCAAAACAAATATTCACTTGCTCAAATTTGTACCCCGATTGATACAGATGATAGATGCTGTCATAATCTGCGCTCATTTCAAATCGAGTATCAAAAAGTCTTGATTTCATTAAATATGTCTTGACAATCATAGCCTGATGACTGAAAATCATACCTTTTTTCAACTGATCAATTGAAAGGGGATTGTTGATGCGTTTAAAATAACCATAATCTGCTTCGTTAGCGCCGTAAACAATAGCACTTGCTACCTGAAATTTGGTCTTAAATAATTCACTTAACGTGTCATTGCGATAAAAAACATCTCCTGCATTAAGAAAATAGATCCACTCACCGGATGCCAGTTTTATTCCCTTATTCATGGCGTCATAAATTCCCTTATCAGGCTCAGATATGAATTTGGATATTTTTGTTTTGTAACCTGCTATTAGCTCTACTGTGCGATCTTTACTGCCACCATCTATTACAATATATTCGTAATCATTAAAATCCTGACTTATTATGGATTCAATTGTAGGAATTATTTGATCTTCAGCATTAAAAACCACCGTAACAACAGTTATTTTGACCGAATCGCTCAAGACTGCTTTTTTTCTAAATTAAGTTGAATAATTTCGGCAAGGCGTTGGTTAAAGGCATCTTGATCCCACTTTTTAATCTGTTCAAAACCTTTTTCAATTAAAGTTTCTCGTAACCTATCATCTTGATGTAAGAGTTTTATTTTTTTAGCGATATCTTCAGGGGATTTCGCATCTACCAGTAAAGCTCCTTCGCCTACTTGTTCAGGCATGGCGTATGCATCTGATACAATAGCCGGACAGCCAAGCATCATGGCTTCAACAGGAGGAATGTTTGTTGGACCCGCCAGAGATACAAAAATCATTGCTGTAGCTTGCTTGTAGAATGAGACAATTTCGTTTAACGGAATGTAACCAAGCACTGAAATTTCATCTTTCAGTTTAAGATCATCAATAAGTTGGATGACACAATCGTAATTGTTTTTGGCTGAACCAATGAAAACAGTATGAATTTTGATTCCCTGATCTTTTAAAATTTTTACTGCCCGCACTAAATTTTTGTGGTTTTTATGTTCCCAAAATTGTGCAGGGTAAAAGATAAATTCGTCCGGCAAATTGTATTTTGATTTTATATCTACCGCAGGAGAACTTTTTAAATAAAATGGAGGAACAAATTTTAGAACATGAACTTTGGTTGCAGGAACATTATACGACTCAATCACATGCTGCTTACCTAATTCAGAATCAACTAAAATACCCCGTGCATTCTCACAAATCGCCTGATAGTGAAGTTCTCTTTCGTTATAAATGCCATGCTGATATTCGTCAAAATGTGATTCATAGCGGTGCATAAGATCATGGACGGCTGTCAAGGCGGGCTTATTGATTTGATAAGTTAGACTGTCCTGGCTTGGAAAGATAACGAGATCACAATCGCTTTTATTTATGGATGTAACTGATCGGTCAAAAAATCCAGCTTGTTTGTTTCTCAGTGAAAAAGATACTTTCCTTACTATCCGTCCAACTCCCTTTTTAAGTTTGCTTGATGAATTTACGTGCAGGTGGAAATAATCTGGTATGTGACGCTGCCAGTTTGGATCTTCCACAAAGCAAGTCACACGGATATTTGGAGTAGTTTTCAAAGCGTCAATAATGCTTAACGCATACTGATAAATTCCTCCTGCTTCAGGTTTTGCGGCGAGATAAAGGCCGATATGGGGTTGTTTTTTATTCAAATCGACTCCGTAATTTTTTTGCCGGTTGCCCCCCGAGGTAACTATTCTCTGAAAAATTGCCTTTGATTAAACTAAAACTTTGCGCAAAAGAATTTTTTTCAATGGTGCTACCCGGCATGACGATACAGTTAAGTCCCAGCCAAACATTATCCATTAAGACTACTGGGCCAATAATGAAGTTTGCTGTATTATAAGGCATAATACTTACAATTTTCCCCTTATCATCCGGGTCATAAGGGATGTTGCTCTGAGAATAGACTTTTGTGGAAGCACTTAGCGTACACTGATTACCAATTTTAATTCCACCAAAAGCAAACAGCATGCAGTTTTGGACTATATGCACCTGATTTCCGATTAAAAGTTCGCCTTCTTTTCCAGAAAAGCTGTTGTTTTCAATTTTTTTTTGAATTCCTGTACTGGCTGGTCCGGCTTGAATAATACAGTTCTTGTCTATGTGAATGTCAGAACCCAGATTCATGTATTTCATACCTTTAAGATGCACGCCTGAATCTATGTATACTCTTTTTCCACAGGATTTAAAAAAGGGCTTGTAACAAATAGATCGAAGTTTTATACCGGCATCACCAGGAAGATAAATTAAGGTCATCCTAACTAATTCAAACAGGAGGATGAACGGAAAAAATATGATTTTAAGAACTATCAACTGACTACTTTTTTTACTGATTGCGCTACAATTTTTAATTGTTCATCTGTAATCTTCAGACCTGAAGGAATATAAAAGCCGTTGTCACTCATGAATTCGGAAACCGGATATTCTTCACGCTTGAATAATCCCATTTTCTGAAATACAGGCTGTAAGTGCATTGGATAAAAGAAAGGTCTGGTTTGTACACCTAGTTCACTGAGTCTTTTTGTGACTTCAGAAGTCTTTAATCCACTGTCTCTTTTTAAAATAATCCCAAAGACCCAATAAATATTCTCTGCTGCCTCATTTTTAACTGGCGGCAATATGATATTGTCTAAATCCTTAAAGGCTTCATGATAAAATTTACCGATCGCCCTTTTTTTGATCACAAACTCATCCAGTCGCTCCAGTTGAGCGAGACCAACAGCTGCTTGCAAGTTAGTAAATCTGGCATTTGTGCCTAATTCATGATGTACAAAACGCTTTTCTTCTGAAAAGCACAAATTTCTGTAGGACTTTACTTTTTCAGCTATTTCTTCGTTATCTGTTACAATCATTCCACCTTCACCGGTGGTGACATGTTTATTTGGATAAAAACTAAATGTGCTGACATCTCCAAATGAACCACAAGGAGAGCCCTTGTAGATTTGTCCATGCATTTCAGCTGCATCTTCCACCACTTTTAGATTATATTTTTTTGCCAGCGCTAAAATAGGATCAACGTCAACCGGCAGTCCGTAAATATGAACAATAACAATGGCTTTGGTTTTGCTGTTTATTTTTGATTCTATTTGGCTTACATCCATATTCCAGTCTTCCATTCGGGAGTCTATCAGTACAGGTTTTGCCCCAAGTTGAACAATAGATGCGACAGGACTGATAATCGTGAATGTAGGAACAATGACTTCGTCGTCTTTTTGAACTCCCAATGCTTTTAGTGCAAGATCAAGTGCTACTGAGCCATTAGTCACAGCCATGCCGTATTTTCTTCCCACCTTTTTTGCAAAGTCTGTTTCAAATTTCCTCACAAAGGGTCCCTCGCTTGAAATCCAGTTAGTTTCAATGCATTCTTTTAAGTATTTAAGCGAATTGCCTTCTAAATCTGGTTCGTTTACAAAAATCATGACTCTCGCTTTTTAACCAACTCGTCTGCTACCGGTACGAATCGGGTTTTGTCCTTGTCTTCAACATACGGACCTTGCTTTACTTCTATAATTTCACTTTCTTCTATCATTTTAAAACCATGGCCTCCATCTGCTAATAAAATAACATCTCCCGGCAGTAAAATATCGCTGCCAAAATAGTGTTGATCTGATGTGT
This sequence comes from Crocinitomicaceae bacterium, assembly GCA_040880585.1. Classification (GTDB taxonomy): domain Bacteria; phylum Bacteroidota; class Bacteroidia; order Flavobacteriales_D; family Crocinitomicaceae; genus Paracrocinitomix. The sequence continues at coordinate 34,249 of JBBDID010000019.1, forward strand.
AATAATCAACCCTTACCTTTCCGCTTTTTATAAATAACACCTCTTGTGTTAGCACAATTTCACGCTTGACTTCATTGTGCGTGTGGGGCTCTATGATGTGTCCTTCAGGACGTTTCATATAAGCAAGTTGTTGAGAATAACTATCTGGAGTAAAGAATTGAATACCATCCTTTTCAAAATTAGCTCTAATAATTATTGCCAGTAATCGCTCTTTATATTTAACTTCTTCTATCACTTTTGAATCTGTTTCTGTATGCTGATTTTATTCTTTGAATGTAATGAAACAAAATCAAAGAAAGATAATCAATTCGACGATACCTTATCCTTTTCGGGTAGTTACATTCATGGTAATTGATTTCACTTGTGTATTCCTCATAAGGATTTTCTGTTTTACAGTTTGTTCCGCTTCCATCCCACCCAATGTTGCGAACTAAATTTTTTGACGGAAATAATGTCAGACCTCTATTTTTAAAGAGATACCATTTTAAAATGATAGCCCAGGAATTGGATTTTTTAGATTGAACAGTGTCAGTTAGTCTATCGCTGTAGTCTATTGCTCCCAATTCGTTGAATTTCCAACGACTGATCTTTTTTTCTATACCGGATAAATCCGGATTTTGAAAATCTATTTTCTCCCAGCGATCTTTCCAGCTGGCCCAGGCCTGATTAGATGATGTGGGTAAGAAATAAGCTTGTTTTCGCTTTATAGGGAGGTTGTATGCGTATCCGGAAATGACCCAAACATCTGAATCATTTTCAAATAATTCTAAAGCTGTATTGGCGTATATCAAAAAATGTTTACCCACTAACATATCATCCTCCAGAACTATAATGCGACTGTGTTCCTTGAACACAGTATTTACACCACTAACAATAGATTTAGCGAGCCCCAGATTAACGTGGCGTTCTATTAGGTTAACAAATTTAAAACCAGTTACTTTTTTAACGTAATCCCTTACTTGTTGGACTTTAGTTTCATCTGTCGTATTTTTTGGCCCGTCAGAAAAGATATATACCGTTGATTCACTTGCCATATCACAGGACAGAAGCTGTTCAATTGTCTCTGCTAAATGTGCAGGGCGATTATAGGCGAATATTGCGATAGGTGTCAACTGAGTCATAATTTCTTCACCGTAATAAGATAGTTTGCTCGTTCACGAGTAATGAGATTATCTGTTAGTTTCAGTGATCGTTTGGCTTCATTTATCTTATAAAACTTATATTCAGGTAGCTGTTGGAATATTTCCATGAGTTGATTTGCAAAAGCCTCATTTAGTACCTCAATAAATAATCCGGGCTTTAATGACTTAAGTACTTCTATGGAGTCCTTCAATATTTGTGGTTCATGGCCTTCAACATCCATTTTAATCAGATCTAGTTTGTTTATGGATCTTGATGAGATATAGTCTTTCAATGTGGTAGTTTCAACCTGAATGGTACTCCAGTGTTTTTTGTTGTCACCTGCAGTTAATGAATTAGTATAATTGACAGCATTTGCTTTTATCTGCATATCAACGACCCCTTCCTGGTCAGATAAAGCCAGCTGGTTTAAATGCAGGTTTTGCATATTATTGAGTGCCTTATTTTTTTTCAGTATATCAAAATTATAAGGCACCGGCTCAAAAGCGTGAACCTCTCTTGCTCCTGAAGCCACTGCCGTGGTTGCATAGATTCCTGTATTCGCACCAATATCCATTACCGTATCCGAATTTTTAGCCAGTTTCATCCACAATTCAAGCGAATAAGGCTCAAATTCACTAAAGATTCCGTTCCAAAATATTTCTTTTTCAATATAAAGATCATGTTTAGAATGGAGCGTAATTAATTTGTCATTGGGTAATTTTGTGTTAAAGTTTCCCCTAACTGTCAAATACTTATAGAAAGGAGGTGTGCCGATTACCCTTATGGTTTTTAGCACACCAATTGTCGGCAACCAGCGGTACAGTTTTTTAAGTTGCTTTTTCATATGCTCAGGCAGTTATTTGATCTGTAAAACACAGATGTGCTCCAGGACATCACATTGATCGGACCCAGCCCATGAAAATCTATGCGTTTAAAACCATGATCAGTGAGCAAATCATATCCTTGCTGATACTCACTTCGGTCACTGTTGTCCCAAATAACAACTCCCGTTGTTGAAATATTTTTTAACGCATTCTTTGCACATGAAACTCTATCCGCACCATCAATTACTATGATATCAAAAAGTCTCGTACATTCCGTGATCGATTCGGCGAATGCGCTATTTTCAGTAGGTCTGTACATGAGCTGAACATGTTGTCCGATTTTAGTCTTAATATGATCATACCATTCCTGATCGCTTTCGCAGCTATAAACAGATTTCACCTGACTTTGCCACCATAAAGTAGAATTTCCACAGCCAAACTCAAATATAGTCATGTTATCACGTATTCTAGGCTGTAAGAAATCCAGAAAGCTATAAGTCATCCAGGGTATAGGTTGACCGTTTTGATCAATAGCATTTTTTGATCTGAATGACCGAAACCATCCTTTATCAACCAGGTATCCGCTTTTGCTTAAGGAATAAAAGCTTAGCATCCGAAACTGACGAAGCAAGAAATGAAAAATTTTCCTGAGCATTACGTTTTTTTAAACGGATTTCGAGGATTAACGAGCTTAATGTAAAATAGTGTGACAGCAAATATACTAATAAGGAGAAGCTTTAAAGCAATCACAATAAATAAGTTCAGTTTCAGCCCGGGCAGTACGTAACATCCAAAATAGACACTTATACTTACCAATAGAAACACAACCCCAATCGTCCGATAATGAAAATGAAGTTTAAAATATTTTTGAGAGAAATACACTAATGCAATATTATTGATAAAAATACTTATTAGTGTAGCTATCGCCGCCCCATACAGTTGAAATTTACTAATCAGAACATAATTCAAGCCTACATTAAGTAAGGATGTTAGTATTACGACTACAGCAATGACATTGGTTTTCTTTTTCAAATGCAAGCCTATTGAAAACATACTGAATCCGCCAAAAAAAGCAGAAAAATAAAGAATAGGCATTACATCTTTGGCTTCGTAATACTCCGGGGGGGTCAGCAAGTAGAGTGTTTCAAATGAAAATAAAGATAGTGTGAGTACTCCGAGCATTCCAAATGCGATAAACAGCCTGAATACTCTGGAAAGTTCTGGTTTAATAGAATCATCAACAGCGCGCTGGTAAGCAATGGGCCCCAATGCAGCTGAAACTCCGAGAATAATAATTTGAATGATTGAGGAAAATTTAGCAGCAATTCCATACGTTCCCAATTCTTCAAATGATAAATATTCCTTAATGAATAAACGGTCAGTAAAATTGAGTACAACGTACGCAATAGAAGCCGGTACTAACGGCATACTATAGACAAATAGTTCCTTGATTTTATTCCAGTCTATGGTCAGTTTTAGCTTATCCTTAATGACCATAAGTTGAATTACTATAATTATGGGTCCGGAAACTATTGGGGCAATATATACGGAATTTAAACCCAGTTTGAATTTAATAATGAATAAGAAAATTAAGGCAGTGGTTAAAAATCCATGACTAAATGTGATTAAAGCAAAGGCCTTTGATCGACGCATAAATCTAAGGTAAACACCAATGAAATACACGATTCCAGTTAGACTCATTCCTATCACCGCATAACGAAAAGTACTCTTGGGCACTTTGGTGTCTGCGCTCAACAAATCAATAAAGTAATCAGGAAATATTACAAGAAGGGTTGCAAATAAGAGGTAAGAAAAAGAAGTAAACCAGATGGCAGATGATCCGTACTTTATCTGTGAATCTTCAGATTGGTCCGGATCAGCAACATAACGACCCATTCCCTGATTGAGCTGAAAGCAAACAAGTGAGGTCATAAAAAGTGAAAACACGGATAGTATGTCAATTATACCTACCGTACTTTTTAAGAAAACATGTGTGTAAAAAGGCAGAAGCAGAAAAGAAAAGCCCTTGGTCAAAAAATTGGCAACAGTATAAATACTTCCATCCTTGGCTAGTGCTCTTAGCATCCCTAAATCCTCAGTTTATGATCAAATGTACTTCAAAAATGATATCTTAACCCTACCTTTTAGACAAATTACCAACAAAAACCTATGAACTTAGTATTTGCCACTGAAAACGAAAACAAAGCAAAGGAGATTCAAAAGATGCTTCCTTTGCAAATTATTTTGATAACAAAGAAATTAGCAGTAGACCAAATAATAAAACTTTCAATGTATCCTTTAGAATTGAAAATAGTCAATTCCATTCTTCATTTTGAATACAAATTAGTCTTCAGGATGCTCTTCTTCCCACTTTCTGTCAAATTCCTCTTTTTTGAGCAACTTCAGCAAATCAAAAAAATTACGGATGTCAGAATCTTTTTTTGCTCCGGATACTCCTCTGATATGTCCTTTGTCATCTATAAGAACCAAACTATTGATAAAGGCATATCGCCCAACTTCTCCCAATTTGGGATCTGATTCATAGGTCATAAAATTTTCACCGTAATATTCCCAGGAGAATAAAGGGGTGGGGTCACCAAAGGTAGTCCACCAAATATCCGAATCGTAAGCTTCCATTTCTTCCTTTATTTGAGAAGAGGCAGAGTCCGGTAGCGGATTGCCTTCAAGATCAGTAAGTACGGTAAGTACTTTCACATTTGCATAATTGTCTTGATTTTTCACCAATTTTCTAAAAAAAATTTCATTAAAGTGATACATCCCCATTCCGCATGATTCAAAATTAGGGCAATCTGGCTGAAGTGTACTGAGTACAATAAATTTTCCACGGATAGAATCCCGATTGATGATTTTGCCGTCTAGTCTGGTCAATGAAAAATCCGGAATTGTAAATGCAGTAGAATCGGTAATTTTACCTGTGCTGTCTGTGGTATAAGTCCATTGACCCAAATAAGGGAGTTCAATAAACTTGTTCTTAAGGTGAGTGGCAAGGAAATAAATAACCATTCCGGGGCCTAAAACGATCAATGCAATCGTCAGCACTCTTTTCCATCTCCCCATATTACAACAAGTTGTTTTTTAAGGCCGTGCGTCCCAAATACTATAAACGTACGCCGCTTCAGTAAGTAAAATAAAGAGGAGATATAAAACGAAAACAATGTAAGGCCATAATATCATTCTTCTCAGACTCTTTGTCTCATCTCCCAGGTGCATAAATACCAGAATAATATACCCTGCTTTAAGCAGTGTAAGAACAATATAGCCATATTTAATTGCTGCCCAGGTTCCGCCAGAAACAGACGTTTTTGGAAACATAATTCCAACACCTACTTCAATAATGGTAATCAATGAAAGTATAGCGGTTACTTTCCAGATTTTCTTTCTCATTTTCACACCTTCTTCTTCTGAGTGGTGCGTGTCTAAAGAGTATTCTACAACGTCGTCTCTAACCATGATTACATGTTTTAAATATGCTGAATGTTTTTATACCAAATAAAAGAAGGTGAATACAAATACCCAAACTAAATCGACAAAGTGCCAATAAAGTCCCACTTTTTCAACCATTTCGTAGTGTCCCCGCTTATGATAAACCCCTCGAAGAACGTTACGGAGCACAAGAATATTAAATAACACCCCGGTAAATACGTGAAATCCGTGAAACCCGGTGATAAAGAAAAAGAAGTTGGCATATAAAGTAGGGCCATAGGAGTTAATGACAGTATGCCCGCCATGTCCGTGTCCTACCACGGTATAATCTCCACCATAAACAGAGTGGAGTAGGGTAGCATTATCTGCCCAGGTATGTATATCGCCATCCGGTCCTGCAATGAAAGTTGACCATTCCCAAACCTGAGAACCCAAGAAAATAAGTCCACCAACAACCGTCAGCAATAACCATTTGATCACCCCTTTTTTATCCATTCTATGGCCGGCCTCAACAGCCAAAACCATAGTAACAGAAGAAACAATCAGGATAAACGTCATAAAAGCAACGTAGATCAATGGAGCCGGGGCATGTGTGAAAGGAATGTGAGTAAAAACTTCTTCACCCATTGGCCAAGATCCGGCCATTTCAGGATTTGAATATTTCGCAAATCCCAATGCGGTTAACAGTCCTCCGAATGTAAGTCCATCCGAAATCAGGAAAAACCACATCATGAGTTTTCCGTAACTAACCTTAAATGGTGATCTCCATCCGCCACCCCATGCGGTTGCTGAGTCGATTTCTGTTGAAGCTGCTCCTGCCATAGTACAAGTTTATAGTTGCAAGTTTAATGAATAAAAATTAAAAATCCGTATAAATAAAGCCATAAAATACCCAAAAAATGCCAGTAGGTAGCACCCAGTGTCAGGCCTAAATAATTGTCTCCGGTATATGCCTCTTTTAACGATCTGATAAACACGACCAAAAGGGCAATAATTCCACCGATCCAGTGCAGCAGGTGCATGCCGGCAAAAACATAGATAAAAGAGCTGGCAGTATTCCCGGCGCCGAAAATATCATTCTCCATTTTGGGAGATATCTCTTTCCCCTTGATGTAAAATTGACGATTTTCATACTCCAGTTTTTGACCATTGTAATAAATCCAAAAATCTTCACCGTATTCGCCTTGCATAATAAAATCTCCACGATCATTGGCTAAGTTTTCTCCAAACTCGTATGCCTGCCTTAATTTTTCGGCATCAAAAGGTTGATTGTCTACAAATAATTTACCATTGGAATAAGTAACGGGATGATTTTCGTACACCAACATAAACCCTTCTCCATAATTATTAAAGTCAAACTGGTTTTTTCTCGATCTTCCTCCACGTTCCAACTCTTTACCAAAATCTCTCATTTTTTGATGAATATCTTCTGAAAGCGGCTCACCTTTCCAGTAATAGGTTCCGTCTTTGAAAGATATTTGCTTTCCGGCATAAGTAAGGGTGAAATAGTTGCCGTATCGACCGTTGGTGACCATGATGCTTCCGGTCAATGTATTTCCACTTTCAAATAATTGGCTGAAAGCTTTGAACTGAAAGTAACCAAAAAGGATTCCACAAACAACTGCAACACCTAAAGCTGCCTTTAATAACTGTTGTTTGCTTCTTTTAACAGCATATACCGCCACAAATAGAAAAAGGCTACTGAGCACAATCAAAACAGAACTCCACTGAAAGCCGGCGGGCATTTTAATATGCACCCAAAAATTACCCCCTTGTGAGACAATGTACGCACTGGTTAATCCGGCGAAAATCATGATCACTGCAAAAATAAAAAGGCGTAAAAGGTTTTTTTTAACCTTAATATTTACTTCCGGGGAGAGGTCTGTATTACTCAATATCTAAAGTTTATCAAATACGTATAAAAACTGCATAAAAGGCAAGTAGATGAATGATGCAAACATCAAAGATCTGGCGGATTTATCTTCAAGGTTCAAATAAAACTTGTAAGAAAGCATGAAAAATAAAAGCCCTGCAACGGTACCTAAATACAATGTCCAATCACCGGTAAACTCAAACGCCCAAGGAAGTACGCCTGTGGGAACCAGCAGGGCAGAATACATCATGATTAAAAAGGCAGATTGTTTACTTTTTCTGTTTTTCAATGGAAGCAATGAGAATCCGGCTTTTTTATAATCTTCATCTTTGACCCAGGCGATTGCCCAAAAATGCGGAAATTGCCAAATAAATTGTACCAAAAACATGGTGCCCGCAAGTAAGCCAAATTTTCCGGTAACGGCAACCACACCAATCATAGGCGGAATAGCACCGGGAAAAGCACCTACAAAAACGGCCCAGGGGGTAATGGTTTTTAAAGGGGTGTATAAAGCGGCATATAATACCATGGCCAAAACACCTAATATCCCTGAAAAGAAATTAAGTTGAAACAACAATAAAGTTCCCAGCACGCCAAAAGAAACAGATAATAGAATGGCTTCCAATACACTCATTCGTCCTTGAGGAAGAGGGCGGTTTTCTGTACGGCTCATTAATTTATCCAGGTCACGTTCAATGATCTGATTAAACCCGTTAGAGGCTCCTGTAACTAAAAATCCACCTAAGGTCAGGTACAGTAAATTAATTGAAAACAGGCCGCCTGCTAAAAAGTAGCAAGCAATTGCTGAAATAACCACAAGAGCAGATAAACGTAGCTTCATTAACATGGCTACATCCTTTACCCAGCTTAATAGGGTTGTTTTTTCTATCGTTGATTCTTCAGCCAACATTGAAATCTTTTAATCGTTCCAAATTTGATGTCATCTTGAACGGAGGTGCAAATTTAATAAAAAAAGCACCACTCATTTCGGAAGCGAAACAATAGAATCATTCTATATTATTAACATTTTTCAAGAACAGTTGGGTTAGAAGTCGTTGTACTGGTTCCAGATGCGGGATTTTAATCCTATTGAAAAAGAGTGAAAATGTCTGGTCTCCAGAGATGTATTGACCATCCTCCAGTTGTAAGAAGCGGTGAGATACATATCTATTTCAGGCCAAAGGGCGTACTCATAAATAAAAGATTCATTGCATACATTTTTTCGTAAGCCCTGCATGAGTAGCTGATCAAAATCCCCGGGCCTGTAAGTATAGGGCTTGAAGATGTCTTGTCCGTAACTGATACTGTCCGTATCGCTGCCATAAGCTGCAAATGTGATCTTATTGGTGAAACGGTGTTTTCCTGTTTTAAATGAAGTAATTTGGAGTAATTCCATAAAGTTAGCACCAATCGGATGTGCTACCGGCGCATTTAAATGTCCGTAAGCGTGTTGAGAGTTTCTGTGCGAGTAAGTAAAAGGACGCGCTCCGTTGAATTCAATTTGAAAATACAAACTGTCATGAAAAAAGGCATCTGATTTATACCCCAATTGCCAACCATACTTATTGGCCCACCAACGCGATTGTTCTTTTATTTCCGATAATAAAAATTCATCTAAAATAAATTGAGAGTAAAAATGATGATGGTTTGTTAATTTATACGATAAGTTGGCACCAATAAGCACGTTGTCAGAAGATCCCAAGCCATATTCTACAGGTCGATAAAAAACGACGGGGTTGATGTAGTTAAAATCAAATCCACGATTGGTTAAGGTGTCTTTTCCTTGCCAAACTACGGTTTCAAAAATGGATAAATTAACATCCCGGCTAATGTTCCAGGATAAATAATGAATAGCAGAGAATTTTCGAATGTCCTTGGATCGATCAAAGGGATTTGTTGTGTTGTCTTTCCAAACATTGTACAAATTCACATATTTTATTCCTGCAAAAGTGGTTTCTATTTTCAAAAAAGGATTAGGAGCAGCATTATCGGATAATAATAGGGAGCGATATCCCTCCCCAAAAAAGTTTTTACCATATCCCCCCATGAATGTAAAAAACTGATTTGGGCGATAAGCTGCAATCAATTCTGCCTGATAAAAAACACCTTTGGTAATAGAGCGCGCAGTTCCTATATCTTGATCATAAACTGACTGAATAGAGTCTCGGATATACCCCGATTGGGTGTAGTAGGGAAGTATTTTTGCAGTGATGAAGAACTTTTTACGGGAATGGTCGATCCCCAAACCGGCTCCGGCTGTATATAAAGGGAGAGCAGAGGGGCCTAACTGAATTCCTCCGCTAAGTTTAGAGATCGCATAAATTCGGCTTGCAGAGAATACAGATGCCTGTTCTGACGTATCTTTTTTAACCATCCACTGAAGTGGGGATTTTTTATAATAATCTTCAACCGGCGCATTTAAAATCGGTTTGACCGAACTGTGCAGTGATTTTTTATCGGCAAAATAAAGCGTTGAATGGTCGATCTGATTACGGTAATGCAGATGATCCAATTGCAATTGAGCTGTTGTTGCCAAGCTGAATAGAAGCGATATGATGATTAAAAAACTACGCACTTTTCTTCTTGTTTTTAGGATACAATGAAAAGACGAGGAGCACAAAAATCGCAACGAGCACAAAACTAATGGCAAAACTAATGTTGGGTTCTGGAAACTGAATCAAAAATGCCTGTACAATCATAATGATGGTAAAGAGGTAAATAATGAGTACTGTTTTTTTGTGGGATTTGTTTTTGTCTAACATTCTGTGATGCAAATGGTTTCTGTCAGCACTAAGCGGGGATTTTCCTTTAGCGGTTCTGATGGTAAAAACCCGCAATGTGTCTAAAAGCGGATAGGCTAGAATGGTCATGGCCAGTACGGGAGTGGATACAAATTGAAATTGCTCGGGCAGAAAGTCGGTAGGGGATTCAATTAATTTAATGGCGAGAACACTTAAAATGGCGCCGATAATGAGAGAGCCAGAATCACCCATAAATATACGCGCCGGATTAAAGTTGAAAATCAAGAATCCCAGTAGCGCTCCGGAAAGTGAAAAACCGACCAAAGCCCAGTGTTTATCACCCGATAAAGCAAACCAAAATCCAAACGCAAGCGCAGCGATTAGACCTACTCCGGGTGCTAACCCATCTACACCATCTACCAGATTAATGGCATTTACAATTACCACATAAATGAAGATAGAGATGAGGTAACTGGCGTATTCGGGAAATTCAATATCCATTCCCAATAATCCATGAAAAGAAGTGAGGCGGATATCGCCCATGACCACTAAAATAAAGCCCACCATTAAATGTGCGAAGAGTTTCTTCACCGGAGACATACCGATAATATCATCTTTGACACCAACAAAAAACAACAGAATCAAGCTGGCCATTAAATAGTTGAATTCATCCAGCTCACCAAGTGCCGTGAGGCTGTGATCGGGAAACCACAGAAAACAAGAGAAAATAAAAGCGGAGAAAATAATAATTCCTCCAATGGTAGGTGTACTTCGTTTGTGAAGTTTTCTTTCTTCTGAAGGTTCATCTACCAAATGTTTGAGTTTGGCAACCTTGATCAAAGACGGGGTAGCTAAAAGCACCACACTAAAAGCGGTAATAAATACGAGTATTAAATGATAGTCATTCATGGTTAAAAATCTAATGTTTTATTGTGCAGCCGGGTTTTGATTCCTGCATACAGATAATTTGTTAAATGTCTTTCTCCCGGAAGTTGTTCTTGCCGGTATGTCCAGCCTATAACGGCTTGTAAATTGTATCTTTTATTGAGACGATATCCCACTTCTAAATTGGTATGGAGTACGTTGCGTTCATGATAAGCAGGACTTAAGTTGGCAGTGAATTCATCATTCAATAAATCGGTGCCGTCGGTGATGGTGTCATTTACACTTTGCTGATACAGCACGGTTTTAGTCGAAACAAAAAACTCATTTTTGGTGTAGGTGAGTAAGAGAATTCCCTCTTTAAAACCGGCTCCCAGCGGATGAGCTAAAGGAAGGTTGTAATGGGAGTAATTGTATCTTTTCTCTTCGGCAATGTAGGTGAAGTTGTCGGTGTAGTTGAGTTCTACTTGTAAATCCAGTCCGGGAGTGAGTAGATCCAGGGATCGAAAACCAAGTTGTGCTCCTGAAAATTTTCCCCGATCCAGTAAAAGTTGCCCGTAAAGACGATTGTACCCAAACGTCCAACTATAATTCATCCCAAAAACGGCATTGTATCCTTGCGTTTCATTTGCCATAATGATACCGTTAACGAATGGAACAGGGTTTGTGAACAGCCAATTGGGTGAAGTAGATCCCAGAGAATCGGATCTTTTCCATAGTGAACCTTCAAATAAACCAATTTGTAAATTGGGAGTAACCGCAATATCCAAATAATGATAGGTTCCGATTTTACGTTCAAAAGTGGCTTCTACAGTATTGTAATGCGGCATTCGATATAGATTTTGATGGATGGCATAGATCACATTGTACTGTATGCGCCCGTTCCATAGGTTAGTTTCTACTTTAGCAAAGGGATAATTTACTGAAAAGTCAGATAAAAAGAGCGAGCGATATCCGTTGCCGATAAACTGATTACCATTGCCAAATTGAACGTTGATCCAGTCGGTGGGTACAACGGAAACGTAGCCTTCAGCAAAAGCAAAATCGTAGCCATCTACTTTGAAAGGTTTTGTTCTTGCATAAGATGGAATTACTGCATTATCCTGCTTGTAATTTGACCCTGAAGGTCTGAATTCTCCTTTGCTGTCAACGTATGAGCGGACATAGTCAGGTAAAAAAGCCTGATTTTCGTAAAAGACGGTGGAAAAGGCAATTTTATCTAGAAAAGCAGCCTGTACGCGTAAACCCCTGCTGTTCCAGTACAATAAGCGGAGAGAGTCTGCTGACAGATCTGTGCCTCCCTCTAAATCAAGAATAGGGTCAACCGTGCAGCGGAATCCCTTTCCTTCAAAGACCAAAAAATTTTCTTTGAACAGTTTTTGGGTGATCCAGTAGTAATAATTCTTGTCCTTTTTGTACAAAGAATCCGGCTGGCTGCGCTTATCCAAAACAGGGCGAAGACTCAAATGCGAATTAAAAAACGTTTTTTGTGCGGAATCTTTCAAGAAAACACGATCGATTTCTGAAGTATAAAACTGTTGATCGGGAATATACAATTGGGCATAACTGTTACGTAAACATCCAACTACAATAATCGATATAATGATCCACCCGCGCATGCGTGTATCTTTAACGAGAAAAAAGGCTTAAAGGTTATAGGAGGTTAACCCGCATTATTCATGAATTTCCTATTCCAAAGCCAAACTGCCTGCTACCTTTGGAAATGCTCAAAATTTTTAATACCCAAAAGTGGGTTACAATTCTGAGCATTTCGACATGGCTCAATGTAAAACATTAAAAATGTCTGTGCTTCCCAAATCTATTGACATTTTGACTTTTCATAACAAAAACCCATGAATAATGCGGGTTAAAGAAATTCAGGGATTAATCTTCTGCCAATCGTCCTGTTGCCAGAGCATCTTCATAGGTCTGTTTAATTCCCTCATCTAAAGAAGTGGAATATTTCCAGCCTGAGCGATTAATTTTAGACACATCCATTAACTTCCGGGGTGTGCCATCCGGTTTAGTTGAGTCAAATTTTAATTCGCCTTTGAATCCCACAATTTCTTTCACTTTAAGCGCCAGGTCTTTGATAGAAATATCATTTCCGGATCCTATGTTGATGAATTCTTTTTCATCATAATGACTCATTAAATGAAGACAGGCCTCTGCCAAATCATCTACGTGTAAAAATTCACGCAGAGGACTTCCGGTTCCCCATATTTCAACAGCAGCCAATTCTTTTTCTTTTGCCAGATGAAATTTTTTGATCAGTGCAGGGAGTACATGAGAGGTGGCTAGATTATAATTGTCGTTAGGCCCATAGAGATTGGTAGGCATGGCTGAAATAAAGTTGCATCCATACTGCTCACGGTAAGTTTCACATAGTTTAATACCTGCAATTTTGGCGATTGCATAAGGTTCATTGGTGGGTTCCAAATCACCGCTTAATAAGTATTCTTCTTTTAAGGGCTGCTTTGCCAATTTTGGATAAATACAGGAAGATCCCAAAAAAAGTAATTTTTTCACTTTATTTTGATAAGCCGCATGAATCACATTTGCAGCAATCATCAAATTGTCATAAAGAAATTCAGCCCTATAGGTATTATTGGCTAAGATGCCGCCCACTTTTGCTGCCGCCAGAAAAACATAATCCGGTTTTTCTTTGGCAAAAAAATCACTCACGGCTGCTTGTTGTGTTAAATCCAACTCTTTTGAGCTGCGCAACACCAAATGGGTATAGCCATTTTCTTTGAGTTGGCGAACAATAGCCGACCCCACCATACCCCGGTGCCCGGCGACGTAAATTTTTGACGCTTTATTCATTGTAATCGAATGTTTGATGCCCTCCTTCTTTCAGGTACTTGTCTTTTTCAAATAGTTTTACGTCAGCAGCAACCATTTCTTTTACCAACTCTTCAAAATTGATTTTATGTTCCCAGCCCAGTTCTTTCTTTGCTTTGGAGGGATCACCTAGCAATAATTCTACTTCTGTGGGCCTGAAATAGCGTTCGTCAACTTCTACAATGACTTCATTGGTGGCAGCATTCATTCCAACTTCATGAATTCCTTCACCGGACCATTTGATATCGATCTCTACTTCAGCAAATGCTCTTTCTACAAATTCTTTAACAGAATGGGTTTCTCCGGATGCCAAGACAAAATCATCTGCTTTTTCTTGTTGCAACATCTTCCACATACCATATACATAATCCCTGGCATGCCCCCAATCTCTTTTGGCATCTAAATTACCCAGGTATATTTTTTTTTGTAGCCCCAATTTAATTCTTGCTACAGCCCTGGTAATTTTTCGGCTCACAAAAGTTTCACCCCTCAACGGACTTTCATGGTTGAAAAGAATCCCATTGCAGGCGTACATTCCGTATGCTTCGCGGTAATTTTTAACAATCCAGAAAGCGTATAATTTTGCAACGGCGTATGGACTTCTTGGATAAAAAGGGGTTGTTTCAGATTGGGGCGTTTCCACTACTTTTCCGTAAAGTTCTGAGGTAGAAGCCTGATAAAATTTTACTTTTTCAGTCATCTTTAAGATGCGGATCGCTTCCAGAAGCCGCAAGGTGCCTAATGCATCTGTATTTGCAGTATATTCGGGAGTGTCAAAAGAAACCTTTACATGAGACATGGCGGCCAGGTTATAAATTTCATCCGGCTCGGTTTCCTGCACTAATCTAATCATGTTGGTAGCGTCAGTGAGGTCGCCATAGTGAAGGAACAAATTGACATTTTCTTCATGCTTATCCTTGTATAAATGATCGATTCTATCTGTATTAAACAGAGAAGATCTTCTTTTAACACCATGGACAATATATCCCTTATTCAGCAGTAATTCTGCTAAATAAGCACCATCCTGACCTGTAACACCGGTAATTAATGCAACTTTTTTGCTCATGAATTCAGTTTAGAAAAGCGTTAAATTTTTTGGCTTTGCAATAAATTTAGGATTGTAAAGACTTTCTTTATTATAGCTAAGCGGAGCAAAGGTAGTAAAATCAATTATTTCTCCCCCCAATGATTCATAAATGGCGTGTCCGGCAGCAATATCCCACTCCATAGTAGGCCATAACCGAAGATAAACCTGTGCGTCATCTAATACAAGGTCGAAAAACTTCAGCGCACTGCCTTTTAAGGTTCTGTTGATTTTTCCGTGTCGCAGTTCCATTTTATCGACAATTTCATCAATATTTGGTGTGTGATGAGTTCGGGAGTAGATGACCCTATTTACAGTTTGTTGTTGTACCTTTTCAAGTTGATGTGCGGTAGAAAAAATATCCTGTTCTCCATAATCAATAATAGCAGTAGGAATACCAACTCCTCCGAATAATAGTTGTTTTTTAACGGGTGAGGCAATTAAACCAAAGGTCGGGTGTTGGTCTTCTATCAAGGCAATGCAGATACAGAATTCTCCATTTTTTTTGATAAACTCTTTAGTTCCATCCAAAGGATCAACCAACCAGATGGGGGCATTTTTTCTCAATTCATAATTGGGTTTGTCTCCTTCTTCAGAAACTACTTTAATTCCGGTAGTCAGTAAATGATCCTCCAAAATTTTATTGGATTGTTTATCTGCCCGGGTGACCGGAGAGTCGTCTTCTTTTAGCATCACTTCAAAATCTCCGCGATACACTTCCATGATAGCTTCTGAAGCTCTATATACTGAAGAGAATATGTCAGGCAACCATTCTTTGATCATGTGTGCTGTAGTTTTTTTACCAGATGATCATATAAAGAACTGGCGCCAATTCTAAAAAGTTCGGCATTTAACCAGGCTTTACCTAAACATTGCTCAACAATTTGAAAGTAGAGGCAGGCATCTTCATAGTTGCGAATTCCTCCTGAAGCCTTAAACCCCACTTTTTTTCCGGTTTTTTTAAAGTGTTTTGAAATTTCCCGACACATGATTTTCGCTGCTTCCGGGCTGGCACCGCTTGCTGATTTACCGGTTGAAGTTTTAATAAAATCTGCTCCGGCATGTATTGAGATTTCGGCTGCTGTTTGAAGTTGTTCAGCGGTTAACTCTCCGCTTTCTAAAATAACTTTGAGTGTTTTATCGTGTAAAATTTTTCTGGCAATTTTAATTTCTTCGGCGCAAGCATCTACTTTTCCAGCGATCAATAACCCCCGATTGATGACAATATCTACTTCATCTACCGGCAACTTCTGTATGGCCTTAAACTCATCCGTCTTTGCTTCTAAAAGTGTTTGACCCGTAGGGAAACATCCTCCAACCACTGCCACCTTCATTTGTGCGTGTTTTTTGGCAAGTGCACCAAAATTAGGGAATACACAAACGGCAGCCGGATGAACACCCGCTACTCCCAGATTAGCTTTATCCAGAAGATTTTTGACAGTTTCATTTGTGTCAGTAGCCTCTAAGGTAGTTAGGTCAATGAGTGATATGAGTTGTAGAATCTTTGTTTTAGACATAAAAAAATCCCACTGCTGCGGGATTAAATATAAGGCTTATTATCGATAATTTATTAACCTAATCTGAAGTGAATGGGAAGTGTATAACGTACCCTTACCTTTTTCCCGGCTTGTTCACCCGGTTTCCATTTAGGCATAGCTTTTACTACTCGCTTTGCTTCACTATCTAATGGATCAGATACACCTCTCATGATTCGTACTTGTTCAATCGATCCATCTTTATTGACAACAAATTGAACATATACAATTCCTTGTTCTCCCATTTCAATGGATAGTGGCGGATACTCAATATGATCTCTGATCCACTCCATCATGGCAGCTTCACCACCCGGAAATTCAGGTTCAACTTCTGCAAAATCCACAATGGGCTCAACTTTCACTTCTTCTTCTTCAATGGGTGGTGGAGCTACTATGTCTTCATCCAGCCCAAGATCAAACTCTTCGATCTCTTCGTCATCTTCTGCTTTTTCAATTTCTTCAATTATGGGAGG
Organism: Crocinitomicaceae bacterium; assembly: GCA_040880585.1. GTDB lineage: Bacteria > Bacteroidota > Bacteroidia > Flavobacteriales_D > Crocinitomicaceae > Paracrocinitomix. The sequence continues at coordinate 51,071 of JBBDID010000019.1, forward strand.
AGGCGTATCTTCAACTTCTGGCGGAGGCTCAGGCTCTTCCATGGGGATATCAAAAATCAGCTCAGAATCCATGCTGTTGTCTTCATCTACGATAAATTTATCCTCAGGATCAGCAATTTTATAGGTAAAAGCCATTAAAACTACCGCAGCAACAAGGATGAGTCCAAGGGATCTGAACACCCAGACTTTTCGCTCTAAATCTGCCTCTTTTGACTTTTTTCTTTCCATAATTCAATTTGTTGTGAACGCTAAAATACAAAAAATAACTTCATTTTGTCGTCCGATTTATACTATTTTTTACCTATCCAACTGTACGTAATAACACCAAATATCGTACCAATTCCATTGGTGAGGACATCTTCCGTGTCATAATATCGCCGGTAGATGAAATTTTCCTGTATTAATTCAACACCATATCCGATTATCACGCCAATCAATATCACCATTAGGTACATTTGAATTACAGAAAGGTTCAAAAAAGTTTTACTTTTTATTCTGTAGGATGAAAAGAGAGCCGCTAATTGTAGAAAAGCCAATACAAAATACAAGGAAAAGTGAGCCACTGTTCCAATTGAAATGATTTCCCACTCTATCTGAGGAAGTTGATCCCCGGGAGTAAGACAAAGCACCAAAATGATACCCAGCCAAACGACCCAACTCAGTTGATAAAAAAATGTTTTTGACATGCAGTGATTATCCAATCACCTCTTTGTACGCATCTGCTGATAATAAGTCATCTAATTCAGAAGGGTCTGAAATTTTTACTTTGACCAACCATCCTTTACCGTAAGGATCACTGTTGATCACCTCAGGATTAGACTCAATCGCTTCATTGAATTCTATAACTTCCCCTGCAACTGGCATAAAAAGATCAGAAACGGTTTTAACTGCTTCAATGGATCCAAAAACTTCTTCTTTGTCTAAAGTCTCTCCTTCTGTTTCAATTTCAACATATACGATATCCCCCAATTCACTTTGCGCAAAGTCAGTAATCCCTATCGTTGCTGTGTCTCCATCAACTTTGATCCATTCATGATCGTTGGTGTATTTTAAATCCGCTGGTACATTCATCTTTTTCATTTTTATCCCGTTTATTCAATTCAGGATGATTTTATTTGACTGCAACAAATTTAGAATAATATTCAAACAAAAAATAAGAGAACAGATGTTTAAAAGAATTTTGAGTGAGATAAAGAAAAAATCGTAATTTTTGCAGTATGATAACGCAAGAGCAGTTGAAAGCATACGAGCGCCGGGTAAATGATTTATACGGTTATTTAGAAATAGAGGAGAAGGGGCTTCAGATTCAGGAAGATGACTTAAAGTCGCAGGATCCATCTTTTTGGGATGACCCCAAATCAGCAGAAGCCCTAATGAAGAAACTACGGGTCAAAAAAAGTTGGGTAGAAGCTTATGAGCAGATAAAAACACAATTAGAAGACCTGAAAGTGTTGATCGAATTTTATGAAATGGGGGAGACTTCTGCAGATGAGGTAGAAACACAGTATAAAAAAGGGATAAAGCAGCTGGAAGAGCTGGAGTTTAAAAACATGCTCTCCGCTGAAGAGGACAGCTTGAATGCGATCATGCAAATTACTTCGGGGGCAGGTGGAACCGAGAGTTGTGATTGGGCCGCTATGTTGATGCGCATGTATATCATGTGGGGAGAAAAAAATGGGTATAAAGTAAAGGAACTGAATTACCAGCCGGGAGATGTGGCAGGAATAAAAACGGTTTCTCTTCAATTTGAAGGAGATTTTGCATTCGGCTATTTGAAAGGTGAAAATGGTGTACACCGCTTGGTTCGAATTTCTCCTTTCGATTCAAATGCCAAAAGACATACCTCTTTTGCTTCGGTTTACGTTTATCCTTTAGTAGATGAAACCATTGAAATCCATATTAATCCGGCAGATATTTCTTTTGAAACATTTCGGTCAGGTGGTGCCGGAGGGCAAAATGTAAATAAGGTTGAAACGGCGGTGCGTTTAAGACACGCTCCATCCGGTATTGTTATTGAAAACTCCGAATCCCGTTCGCAATTGACCAATAAAGAAAAAGCCTTGCAATTGCTAAAATCTCAATTGTATGAATTGGAGATGCGGGAGCGAATGGCAAAGCAAAATGCAATTGAATCCAATAAAATGAAAATCGAATGGGGATCGCAGATCAGAAACTATGTGATGCAGCCCTATAAATTGGTGAAAGATGTGAGAACCAATCATGAAACGTCAAATGTAGATGCAGTTTTAGACGGAGATATTGATGAATTTTTAAAAGCCTATCTCATGGCTTTGAATGAGTAAGGAAAGAAATTGGCACATAACTTGTATTCACTACAGAAACATTCTAAAGTACTTAGTGATGAAAAATGCGATACTTAATTTTTTACTTTTTGTGGTGTTGATTCTGGCTTTTTGTGTCTGAGATGAATTTTAACTTTCTACTTTTTTCGACAATCTAAAAGCTCACCCGTTTGCTATGGCTACTGTAAAATAACTTCTGTGAGTATAAAATACAGACGAGAGATGGACATTCTCTTTTCCATCAAAAAAACCGTATCTTTGTGCCCGAATTTATTGCAGACAAATGTTAGTAGAAGTACTTAAATCAAAAATTCACAGGGTTAAGATCACAGAGGCCGATTTGAACTATATCGGTAGCATTACCATTGATCCTGACTTATTAGATGCCGCAAATTTATTGGAAGGAGAGAAAGTTCAGATCGTGAATTTGAATAATGGCGAGCGACTAGAGACCTATATCATAGTAGGTGAACGCGGAACAGGAAATATTTGCATGAATGGTCCTGCAGCACGTAAAGTAGCGGTTGGGGATCTGGTAATCATCATTGCTTATGCTCAAATGGAGGTGGAAGAGGCTAAAAAATACTCTCCTACTATTATTTTCCCTAATTCAGAAACCAATAAATTAGATCAGTAAAATTTAATTGATTTTCTTTCGTTTCTCATCACTGAAACACCATTCGCCGAGATGAAATCCAAATTATTCAGTTTTCTAAAAATCGTTCTTCCGCTGGGATTTGGAGTGTTTTTGATTTGGTTGTTTTATGATGCACTTTGCCCCGATCAACGGGCAGATTTGTTCGTGGCCTTTGGCAAAGCAAACTACTTTTGGGTTTTTCTGGCACTTGTTTTCAGTTTTATGAGTCATGTCAGCCGGGCCTGGCGTTGGAAGTATTTACTGAGCCCCATGGGATACAAAGTGTCTTTTTGGAATGCCTATCACGCACTTATGATCGGCTATCTGGTGAACTTGGTTTTCCCTCGAGCAGGGGAAGCCTCAAGGGCTGGTGTTATTGCTAAAACGGATAATGTCCCCTTTCAAAAAGGATTTGGAACCATACTTGCTGAACGTACTGTTGATGTTGTGATGTTGGGAATTATCACATTAATCACTCTGGGCTTACAAGTTAACAAGCTGGAACTGTTTGAGGCAAAAATAGACACTTTCAATTCAGGAAAAGACGGCTGCGGTAATACCATGATCTTTGCTATACTGGGGGATATCGTGAAATACGGTTTAATTATTGGCTTTGTTGTAGTAGTAGCACTTACCCTTTTTAAAAAATCATTCCGCCATAAAATCATTCAGTTTGTTCGCGATTTGTTTGAAGGCGTTTTTTCTATTTTCCGTACAAAATATAAGCTGCACTTTATCGGACATACCTTTTTTATCTGGATCATGTACATCTTGATGTTCTCTGTCTGCTTTTTTGCGGTAGAAGAAACTGCAAATCTGGGATTAGATGCCATGCTGGCTGGATTTATAGCAGGAAGTATCGGAATTATTTTGGTACAGGGTGGAATAGGTGTTTTTCCGGCTTTTGTAGGTTTAATTATCACCACCTATTTGGATCCCTTATTTCCGGGAATATTGCCAGAGGCACTGGCTTTGGGATGGATCATCTGGACCTCTCAAACTTTACTGATGATTATTCTTGGATTAATTTCACTGGTAATCAACGGCAAAAACGTTAAATTTAAAGCCAATGAAGTGGTTAGCACAAATCCGGAATAAATTAATTGATAATAATTCTATCGATCCATTTATCCATGATCTGAAAAATCAGGGAAAAAAAATAGTTTTCACAAACGGCTGCTTTGACATCCTCCATAAAGGACATGTTGAATACCTCGCTCAGGCAGCAGATTTAGGGGATGTACTCATTGTGGGTATCAATTCAGACGCTTCTGTCAGACGACAGGGGAAAGGGGAAGAAAGACCGGTAAACAGCCTGCATGCCCGATCTACTGTACTGGCTGCGTTGGGCTGTGTAGATGGTGTTATCGAATTTGATGAGGAGACACCCGCAGCTTTAATTGAGCAAATAGTGCCGGATGTTCTTGTAAAAGGAGGTGATTACGACCCATTGCAAACTGATCCCTCAGCCAAATCCTACATAGTGGGTAAGGAAACCGTTTTAAAGCATGGAGGTACTGTAAAAGTGATTGATTTGGTGAAAGGCTATTCCACCACAAACCTTGTAAATAAACTTAAAAAATGACCATCAAAGAAGCACAAAAATTGGTTGATGATTGGATACAAACTTACGGCGTTCGGTATTTCAACGAATTAACCAATATGGCTCAACTCACAGAAGAGGTAGGAGAAGTAGCACGGATTATTTCCCGCCGTTATGGAGAACAATCTGAAAAAGAATCAGATAAATCCAAAGATCTGGGAGATGAAATGGCAGATGTGTTATGGGTACTCATTTGTTTGGCCAATCAAACCGGAGTTGATCTGGAAAAAGCCCTGCAAAAAAATCTCGATAAAAAAACAAAACGAGACCACAGCCGCCATAAAGAAAATAAAAAATTGAAGTAACTCCTTTTACGACTCACAATGCTGACAATAATCTGAATCGGGATTGTGTTTGAATTCAAAATCGGGATCGTACATCTTCTCAATAACAGCTCCCAACTCACTTTTAAAATGATCCAGCAGTTCTTCTGAAATTTCTTCTCCTTCTTCTTTTGATTTTACATTTTGAATCCATGCGTTTAACTGCACCATAGAAATGATTCCTGCAGTAAATGGATGAAAATCCCTATACGTTTCGCGGAACATCAAAGCATACATCAGCAATTGTCTGGCATACGCTTTTTTGGAATGATAGATGAATTTCTCCATATTTCCCTCTTCCATTACTTTTTGAGGTAAGCCCACCTTGTCTTTGTCACATTTCCCGGTTTTATAGTCAATGATCCGGTATTGCCCTCCGATTTTATCAATTCTATCTGCATTTCCGTGGAGGCGCAGCTGTTTTACTACTCCTTCTACTTTGATCGATACTGTTCCTTCCAGTTGTTTTTCAAGGTCTATCGGAATCACCGCATCTGTCGTATGTTTCAATTCTTTTATCTGCATTTCCAGAAAAGATTCAATGAATCGCACAGAAACATCAAAAGACAACTTGTTTTGGCCGTATTTCAAATCACTTTTTCTGAATTTTTTACTGTTTTCACCCGATAAATAGGCTTTTTCTAATCGCTGGTGAATGTTTTTCCGGTTTTTCTCTTTTTGTAAAAGGTCAATAGACAGGGCTGCAAAACTTCCGTCTGCTTTCTTAAAATTCTCTTCAATGATCGCTTCCAGCACCTGATGAATTTTAGTCCCAAAGGTGGAGGATTCTATGTTTTCTTCTATCTCGTCTATTTCATCAAAATTTAAAATGTAACGGTAATAAAAATCCAACGGACAGTTGATGAATTTGTTCAGGGCGGAGGGCGAAAGTCCTTTTTCAAAAAGGGTATCCAACTGTTTGCGAACTGTCGCATTGGAACGATAGACAACTTCAGCGGTATTGGCACGCCTGTCATCCGGCGAGTAAACAAGGGACGAAATGCTGTGTTTGCTGAGATCCAATTCATTTTCAATTTGTGTAATAAAGCGGGATTTCTCTCCGCTGGTCCAACTGTCAGATGTAGAATTGTAGGTCATGTACACCTTTTTTGCCCGCTGGAGTAAGCGATAAAAATGATGGGCAAAAATAGCCTGCCGGTCTTCTTCGGTGGGAAGTTGGTTTTCAAATAATCGCAAATCTCTTGGAATAAATGAATTGGCGAAATTTGACTTGGGCAAAATTCCCTCATTCATACCTAAAATGATGAGGTTTTCAAAATCCAGCGCCCTTGTTTCCAATATTCCCATCACTTGAAGCCCATCCGTTGGATTCCCTAAAAAAGAGACCGATTCGTTCTGCCAAAACTGATAAAACAGTTGACGAAAAGCGCGCAAAGACAGCTCTGTCGAATAGGCAGATAGCATATCACGAAGCCTTCTGAACCCCTTATCAAACTGGTATAAAATTTCTAAATCCACTTTTCTGTGTCCCGATTCTTCCTCTTGAAATGCCTGATAAAGCAGTTGTGTGAGTGTCTCAAAAACCGACAAACGATCTGCCGTATTTTTGCTCCAAGGTGTTAAAACGGGTGAGAGGGTACCAAAAACTGCTTCCGTTTCAACCAATTGATCAAGCCCAATAAAAATGTCATTACTCTCAGTAATTTGCTCCTGAACGTCTGCCCCCGCCTCAGGGTTTTTAGATAAATCTGAAAAATAGGGATGTTGAATGAGTTGTATCAGTGATTTGTGATAGATTTGATCGGTCTTGAACTTTTGAAAGTTAAACTGTATTTCAAAAAGTACATCTAAAAACCCTTTTAAATAAGAGAATTTAATGGGCCATCCCATAGTAATATTGGCTTTTTCAATTTCCAAGGGCAGAGATTTGGTCAAGGGGATCAACAGGCTTTCATCTGCTAAAACAATGGCTGTTTTATTGAGTTTTTCACCTTTTTTCAGTAATTCCTTCACTATGTTTCCCGCTATTTTTGTCTGGGTGGTTTGCTGGGAGGTTTCTATGATTTCAAAGGTTTTTCTGTGCTGATCAAATAAGGCAGGAACCGTTTCTTTTAAGTCCCATTCCTTTTTTATCTCCCGGTAAAAGTGTCCGGCTTCGTGTGCTGAATTATCCAGATAAAATTGATCCACATCAAATACAACCGTGGCCTTTCCCTCCTTGACCAGTGATCGCATGATCATCTTCTCCACTTTAGAAACAGCATTAAATCCCAAAAAATAATAGTGTGATTTCAATTCTTTCTGGTGGAGTTGATGAAAAAACCGGTTGTAAGCTTTCCCGGTGTAAGTAGCTCCTAAGGCTATTAGTTTTAACTCTAGGCGCTGGTAATAGTCTTCTAACTTATCCCACAATGATTTGAAGTTTTCCTGAGCAGTACTCAAAGGGGTTTCTCCCACATCCCAACTTTCCAGTTCTTTTATATGCCGCAAATCTCTGAAAATTTCTGAAGGCTGAACCATATAGCGATCAATTTCATCAAAATCAGAAAGAACGGTTTTTCCCCATTGCATAAATTGCTCAAAAGGTTCAGCTGATTTCCCCTCTATTTCCGTATGAATATCGTAGAGAATAAACAAAAGTTCAGTATTCGTTAATATCTTTTCGTCCGTATTCTTGTTGATCCACTCATTTATCGTTACTATTTCAGGAGAAAAAAATGGACGGGCAAAACAGTTTGCCAGGTATTTTTGAATATAGACAGCCGCCCTTCTGTTTGGGATGATGATAGCAATTTCTTCTTTCCACAGCAGGTCTTTTTTGTCGACATGACGATCAAAAATACGTTGAACTTGTTCTGCTAAAAAAGTATTCATTGTTGTAGCTTAGGCTGTGGTTTTAAAACTAATCAATAATCCCGCATAAATGATGAACACGTAAATAAAAACAAAATTTCTTGCTGCGTTTAAATTATTTTGATTAATATTGCGTCAAGAAATGATTAAAAAATAATCAAAACATGACACACTTAAAAAAAGGAGATCAGGCGCCGGAATTTTCGGCTAAAGATGAAAATGGAAACATCATTTCTTTATCGGATTATAAAGGGAAAAAATTGGTGTTGTATTTCTACCCAAAAGATATGACACCGGGCTGTACGGTAGAGTCATGTAATTTGAGAGATAATTACGAACTGATGCAGAAAAAGGGGTATGATGTATTAGGAGTGAGTGCAGATGATGAAAAAAAACATCAACGCTTCATCAAAAAACACGACTTGCCTTTTCACTTATTGGCCGATACAGACAAAAAAGTAATTAAAGATTATGGTATTTGGGGACCAAAAAAATTTATGGGACGAGAGTACGACGGTATTCACCGCACCACCTTTGTAATTGATGAAAGCGGTGAAATTGAGGATGTGATCACAAAAGTGAAAACAAAAGCACATGCAAATCAGATCCTGGATAAAACAGAATAAATGATAAAAAAAGGAAGTACGTAAATAGATTACGATTTACTACTGTTCCTTTGTTTAAAATTGATAATTATGGCAGAAGTAAAAGAAAAAGAAGTAAAAGAACTAAATGGTGAAAAGCTAAAGGCGTTACAATTAACCCTTGATAAGCTTGAAAAAACCTACGGTAAAGGAACCGTAATGAAATTAGGCGACAATGCAATTGAAGACATTGATGTCATTCCCAGCGGCTCAATCACGCTTGATCTCGCATTAGGCGTAAAGGGCTTTCCAAAAGGAAGAGTGGTAGAAATTTTTGGTCCCGAATCATCCGGTAAAACTACCATTGCTATCCATGCGATAGCAGAGTGTCAAAAACAAGGAGGTATTGCAGCATTTATTGATGCAGAACATGCTTTTGATCGTTTTTACGCAGAGAAATTGGGTGTGGACACAAAAAATCTTTTGATATCGCAACCTGATAACGGAGAGCAGGCCCTGGAAATCGCAGATAATTTGATTCGTTCAGGTGCAGTGGATATTTTAGTCGTGGACTCTGTTGCGGCTTTGACACCAAAAGCTGAAATTGAAGGAGAAATGGGAGATTCCCAAATGGGATTACAGGCGCGGTTAATGTCTAAAGCATTGCGTAAACTGACCTCTTCTATTAATCGGACAGGAACCTGTTGTATCTTTATTAACCAATTGCGGGATAAGATCGGTGTTATGTTTGGAAACCCGGAAACAACTACCGGTGGAAATGCACTGAAGTTTTATTCTTCCATTCGGGTGGATATCAGAAGATCGTCCCAGATTAAAGACGGCGAAGAAGTAATTGGGAATAGAACAAAAATTAAAATTGTCAAAAACAAGGTTGCCCCTCCTTTTAGAAGGGCAGAATTCGACATCATGTACGGCGAAGGAATCTCAAAAGTAGGAGAAATACTGGATATCGGTGTTGAAATGGGAGTGATCAAAAAAAGTGGTTCATGGTTCAGCTATGGAGACACTAAATTAGGGCAGGGAAGAGATGCTGTGAAATTACTCCTAAAAGATAATCCGGAGTTAATGGAAGAGCTAGAATCACAGATTGTAGAAGGTCTGGAGACAGAAAGAGACAAGTAAATCTTTACTTCTACCAAAAAGAGGGAGTGACTCGCATCAGCGGCTCGCTCCTTTTTTTATACCATTCAATCATTTATTCCCCCTCTCTGGATAGAAAATTATACTTTTGCTGTCTATGAAAGTAGTAGTAACCATTTTAATCGGAGGATTATTTTTACTAATGGCCTGTAAAGGAGACAATGAAAGTACACCCCCTCAAATGAATCAAACGGATAGCATCACGCAGGTGACAGATTCGCTCGACTATTATCAAAAAAAATTAAACGCCGATCCGACCAACCCGGAGGTGAAAATTCAGCGGGCATTGTATTATCTGCGGCACAATAATGTTGAATTGGCTACGCAAGACCTGGAAGAAGTGCTGGCAGCTGATTCCTTAAATCTAAAAGCACATCAGGCTTACGCTGACTTAAATTTGGGGACACTCAATTTAGAAAAAAGTAAATATCATTATGAATATATCCTGAAATTAGATTCCACTCAATCCAATGCGTATCTAGGATTGGCTCGTATTTACGCAGCACTGGACAATTTTGGAAAGGCAGACGCCTATATCAGTGGTGCGATTAAACAAAACCCCTATTCTCCGGATCCTTACTTCGTCAGGGGGTTGATCTACCGATCGGATTACTATATGACCGGCAGAGAAAAAAGTTGGGACATTGCAAAAAGTTCGTTTCAGACCGCAACAGAGCAAAATCCGGATTATTATTCGGCTTATATTGAACTAGGGGTGATGCACGCTGAAAAAGGTGACTCTATTGCGTTGGAGTATTATAATTCTGCCTTGGACGTTTACCCTGAAAGTATTGAAGCCTGGTACAATAAAGGAATGTTTTATCAGGATCGAAGACAAGTAGACAAAGCCCTGAACTGTTATTATACCATCAATCAAATTGATTCAAGCTGGTCAGACGCCTACCATAATATCGGCTTTATTCACTTGATCATGACAGAAGAACTAGATAGTGCCGTGCATTATTTTTCTATTGCTACCGATCTGGATCCCAATTTTTATCAAGCCTATAACAATCTGGGACTGGCTTACGAAAAACAAGGAGATTTGGAAAATGCTAAAAAATACTATCAAAAAGCCATAGCCATTAATCCGGATTTTCAATTGGCAAAAGATAATTTGAATGCTCTGCAGTAATGACGATTAAAGAAAAGTTAAAAAATCCGCTGATTCAGCAATACCTGCTTGAAATTGCTTTGCCTGTAGTAGGGTATTTCTTTTTTGGTTGGTCAATGGCAATTATCGCCGCATTTTACTTCATTGATTTTTTCGCTTCTGAAATAGCGCGTAACCGAAGGGTTTACAAAGTATACAAAACGAATAGCTCCAATCATCCCTCTTCTTATTTTGTTTTATCCATCTTTGCCGGTCTTGCTTTGTTTACCGTTAATTTACTTTGGGTATGGACATCTATACAAGACATCTTTCCGGAAAAAGAACAATTGGTAAATGAATTGACAACTTTCGCAAAAGAAGAACTCTGGTTGTTGTTGCCGGTGGTGTATTTGGTTTACCATTTTAAAGACTTACTTACCTTTTATATGCCCCGGAGGTTTGTGAAAACAGATTATAAAAAAATGGTGATTTACCAAATGGTTGAATTATTTATTCTGACCTTTTTGATCTTTATCGGGATGTTTTTGTGGTATTATTTCAAGATGGATGACATTTCGGTATTGATCAGTTTTATTGTACTAAAAATCGGTTTTGATATTCTGTTGCTACAAACCCTGACAAAAAAATACAAGGGAGATTGATCAATACGCCCGTTCAGAACTACCTTCTATATAATTGATAAAAGCCTTATTCACCACCTTATTCCCTCCCGGTGTTGGGTAGTTGCCGGTAAAATACCAATCGCCGGTGTGATTGGGGATGGCTTTGTGAAGATTTTCAATTTTTTGATACACCAACCGCACTTCAGCTTTCATGTTAGGCGGAGTAAGTAGTTTAGCAATTTTAGCGGAGATATCATCCGCAGAAAAAGGCTTGTAAATTGCCTTGACATGATTGATAATATCTTCTTTGTTTTGAGATTCCTGCGCTTTACATTTTTTATAGGTTTCATCAATAATGTGAGATTGCCCGGTTTCATGAAGCAATTGGATAGTTGCTTCAAAAGCGATAAAATCTCCCATTTTTGCCATATCAATACCATAACAGTCAGGGTACCGAATTTGTGGCGCACTGGAAACCACTACAATTCGTTTGGGATTCAAGCGATCTAAAATTTGCAAAATACTTTTTTTCAAGGTGGTTCCTCTCACAATAGAATCGTCAATCACCACCAGATTATCCACATGTTCTCTTACTGTACCGTAAGTGACGTCATACACGTGAGCCACCAGATCGTTTCTACCTTCATCCTGTGTGATAAAAGTTCTGAGCTTGGTGTCTTTAATGGCAATTTTTTCAACACGCGTTCGCTTCGCCAATATTTTTCGAAGTTGATCATCTGTTATATCCGGACCTTTTTCACGGATCAGTTTCAACTTGATCTCATTTTGATACTTTTCCAGCCCTTTGATCAGTCCAAAAAAAGCCGTTTCAGCAGAGTTGGGAATATAAGTAAATACAGCATCATCAATACCTCCGTCAATTTGAGCTATTGTATCTTCTACCAGTAATCGTCCCAGATTTTTTCGCTCAACATACACATCCTGATCTCCGGGGCGTGCAAAATAGATTCGCTCAAAAGAACATTGTTTTATCTCTTTTGTAGGGTTGATTTCATGTTCAGAAACTGCACCACTCTTTTTCACGATCAAAGCGTGGCCGGGTGTCAATTCTTTAATTTGATCAATGGAGACGTCAAATGCGGTTTGAATGACCGGACGTTCAGAAGTCACCACACAGATTTCATCATCCTCATACCAATAAGCCGGTCTAATTCCGTTTGGATCACGTAAAACAAAAGCATCACCATGACCGATCAATCCACACATGGCATATCCTCCATCCCAAACATCTGAAGATCTTTTCAGGATGTTGACAATATCCATTTCCTGTCCGATCAGATTATAAATGTCTCGGTTGCTATACCCTTCAGGCTTGTATTTTTGATAAAGATCGTCGTTCTCTTCATCCAAAAAGTGCCCGATTTTCTCCATAACGGTAACCGTGTCTTTATTTTCTTTTGGATGCTGCCCCAGTTTTAAAAGGGTTTCAAACAGCTCGTCGTTATTGGTTAAGTTGAAATTACCCGCCACAATCAAATTTCTGGTTTTCCAGTTGTTTTGACGAAGAAAGGGATGGCAAGATTCAATACTGTTTTTGCCAAAGGTTCCATATCGCAAATGTCCCAAAAAAAGCTCCCCGGTAAATCCCGCATTCTTTTTCAAATAATCAACATCTCTTAATAAGTGGGGATCTTGTTCTTCAATTTCTTTAAACCGTTGGTTAATGTGTTGAAAAATATCCTGAATCGGTTTTTGGTCAACGGATCGATAACGGCTGATGTAACGTTCTCCCGGCTCTACGTCAAATTTTATGTTGGCCAGCCCCGCTCCATCCTGCCCGCGGTTGTGCTGCTTTTCCATCAGCAAGTACATTTTGTTAAGCCCGTAAAGGGCAGAACCGTACTTTTCAAGATAATATTGAAGCGGTTTTTTGAGTCTTAAAAGTGCAATTCCGCACTCATGCTTAATCGGGTCGCTCATTATGGTATATTTGAGGAGGCAAAAGTACGAAACTCAATTGAATCGACCATAAGTTAATATAATTGCAATATTTTTTAACATGGGCTTTGTTAATAAAATTAATCCTCGTACATTTGCAGCCCGAATTTGGGAGAATAGTATACAAATTTAATATAAAATAATCGTGAATACACTAAGTTACAAAACGGTTTCAGCCAACAAAGAAACAGCCGATAAAAAATGGTTAGTTGTTGATGCTGAAGGGCAGAAGCTTGGAAGGTTAGCGAGTAAAGTGGCCTACCTGATAAGAGGAAAACACAAGCCAAATTTTACTCCTCATGCTGATTGTGGTGATAATGTGATCGTTATCAATGCTGAAAAAGTTGAGCTAAGTGGAAATAAAATGGAAGTAAAAGAATACATCCGACATACCGGATATCCGGGCGGACAACGTTCTCTTACTGCTGCTGAAATCAAAGCAAAGCATCCTGAGAGATTGGTAGAAAAAGCGGTAAAAGGTATGCTTCCAAAAAACAAATTAGGAAACGCTTTATATAGAAACTTAAAAGTTTATGTTGGTACTGAGCACAATCAAGAAGCTCAAAAACCAAAAGCGGTTAACTTGGATTCAATTAAATAAATAATATGAGTGTAACGAACACATTGGGTAGAAGAAAATCATCTGTAGCGAGGGTTTACCTTTCTAAAGGAAAAGGAAAGATTACCGTAAACAAAAGAGATGTGAAAGATTATTTCGCAACCGGCGTTTTGTTAGAAAAGGTAAATCAACCTTTTAATCTGACAGACACCTTAGGTAAATTTGATGTAATGGTGAATGTAAAAGGTGGTGGCGTTAACGGTCAGGCTGAAGCCATTCGTCTTGGAATTTCAAGAGCATTGGTTGAATTAGATCCTGAACACAAGCCTTTGTTAAAAGCAGAGGGATTGATGACCAGAGACCCGAGAATGGTGGAAAGAAAGAAGCCCGGACAGAAAAAGGCGAGAAAGAAATTCCAGTTCTCAAAACGTTAAGATGTGTAACTACCTGCGATCAAATACTCAGCATAAGCCGGGGATCGCTTGTTTAGTATCTAAATTGTTGAGATTGAATGTGAATTCACTACTTAGCAATTGCTAGAGGTTCGGAAAGTCCGGACAGGAAAGTAAAAAAGAATGTAAACAATTCTGACGCAAAAAAAGTCAGGATGAAATAAATTAAAAAAAATGGCGAGAGCAACATTTGAAGAATTATTAGAAGCGGGTGTACATTTTGGTCACCTAAAAAGAAAATGGAATCCTTATATGTCTCCATATATCTTTACTGAGAAAAAAGGAATCCACATAATCGATCTTGGAAAAACAGCAGCACAATTGGATCAAGCATGTGCAGCATTGAAACAAATCGCTAAGTCAGGAAAGAAAATTCTTTTCGTAGCAACAAAAAAACAAGCAAAAGAGATTCTTGAAGATCGAATCAAACCAACGAAAATGCCATTTGTTACTGAAAGATGGTCAGGAGGTATGTTGACAAATTTTGGAACGATCAGAAAAGCGATCAGAAAAATGCAGTCAATTGATAAAATGGGTGAAGACGGAACTTTTGAGACCCTTTCTAAAAGAGAGCGTTTGCAATTGTCAAGAACACGTGCCAAATTGGATAAAAACTACGGTTCTATTGCTGAAATGACACGTATTCCGGCAGCTATTTTTATTATTGACGTATTAAAAGAAGATATCGCAGTAGCAGAAGCTAAAAAGTTGGGGATTACTACCTTTGCTATGGTAGATACCAATTCGGACCCAAGAGGAATCGATTTTGTTATTCCTTCAAATGATGATGCGACAAAATCAATCGCTATTATTTTGGATAAAGTTTCAGAATCCATCATGGAAGGATTGGCAGAAAGAAAAAACACAAAAGAAAAAGCCAAAGCAGAGAAAACAGAAAAAGAAACAGCAACGAAAGAGAAAACTGTTAAAGAGAAAACTGTTTCTGAAGATAAAGCCAAAGCTTAATTGAATAAAAAAAACGACTACTAATTTATTGTATGGAAACTAAGATGAAAATTACAGCTTCTCAAGTAAATGATTTAAGAAAAAAGACCGGTGCCGGTATGATGGATTGCAAAAAGGCATTAGTTGAGGCAGAAGGTGATGAACAAACAGCGATTGACTTACTTAGAAAGAAAGGTCAAAAAGTAGCGGCTAAAAGAGGAGACAACGAAACAACAGAAGGTTTGGTTATTTCTAAAGTATATAATGACGGATCAACCGGGGTGATCTTATCTTTGAGTTGTGAGACTGATTTCGTAGCTAAAAATGATGATTTCTACGCTTTTGTTGAGAAATTAGTGGATAGAGCCGCTGAAACAAAGGTGAGTGAAGCAGAAGCTTTTATGAACGAAAAATTTGACGATCAGTTATCCGTAGCTGAAAAAATAACCGAGCAAATTGGTGTAATTGGCGAGAAACTGACGGTTTCTAACCTGGGACGTATTGAGGCTGCTTCAGTAGTAGCATATAATCATCCGGGAAACCAAATTGCTTCTTTAGTAGGATTAACAAAAAATTCTGAAGCAGCAAAAGATGCTGGGAAGCAGGTGGCTATGCAAATTGCTGCCATGGCTCCTCTAGCTTTAAATAAAGAAGGAATTGATCAGAACACCATTGACAGAGAGATCGAAATCGGAAAAGAGTTAGCGATTCAGGAAGGAAAGCCGGAAGAAATGGCTGAGAAAATCGCTATGGGTCGATTAGGTAAGTTTTTCAAAGAAAATACACTCTTAAGTCAACCTTTTCTGAAAGACAATAAAAAATCCGTTGAGCAGTTTCTCAATGAAACAGAAAGCGGTTTAACAGTGAGCGACTTTAAGCGAGTTGCTCTTAAATAAATTTTAATTAAATCCTGACTTAACGTCGGGATTTTTTTTGCCCTAAAAACTATGTACAAAAGAATTTTACTTAAACTAAGCGGTGAAGCATTGATGGGAGATAAGCAGTTTGGAATCGATAACAATCGATTGGCTGAGTATGCTATGGACATCAAAGAGCTGTATGACGAAAGAGTAGAAATTGCCATTGTGATCGGTGGTGGAAACATTTTTAGAGGGGTACAAGCAGAACGCGGGGGCATGGATCGTACACAAGGCGATTATATGGGAATGCTGGCCACCATGATTAATAGTATGGCGCTACAAGCCGCGCTTGAAAAAGAAGGAATTTATACCCGTCTTCAATCTGCTATTGAAATGAAAGAAATTGCAGAACCCTTCATTATGCGAAGAGCTGTCAGACACCTTGAAAAAAGAAGGGTCGTTATTTTTGGTGCCGGAACCGGAAGTCCTTACTTCACTACAGATTCTGCTGCGGCTTTACGCGCTATTGAAATTGATGCGGATGTTATTTTGAAAGGAACCCGGGTAGACGGAATCTATACTTCTGATCCTGAAAAAGACCCCAAAGCTCAGAAATTTGAATCGCTTACCTTTGAAGAAGCGTATGATAAAGGATTGAGTGTTATGGATCTTACGGCATTTACCCTTTGCCGGGAGAACAACGTGCCGGTTATTGTCTTTGATATGAATACAAGAGGCAATCTTAAAAAAGTTGTGATGGGTGAAAAAATTGGTACATTAGTAACCGTTTAATTAACACGAAATGGAAGAAGATATACAATTAATTCTGGAAGAAGCCCGCGAAGGCAATAAAAAGTCATTGGATCATTTAACGACAGAACTGGAAAAAATAAGGGCTGGAAGAGCAACTCCATCCATGTTAGACAGTGTTCAGGCAGAGGCGTATGGAACCATGACACCCATTAATCAATTGGCCAATGTCAACACATTAGATGCAAGAACACTCACCATTCAACCTTGGGATAAATCAACCGTTGACGATATCATGAAGGGCATTGTTAATGCAAATCTTGGTTTGAATCCGCAAAATAATGGGGATACCATTATCATTAACGTGCCGGCTTTGACAGAAGAAAGACGGGTTGATTTGGTAAAAAAGGCAAGAGCTGAAGGGGAGAATGCCAAAGTAAGTATCCGAAACAATCGAAAAGATGCCAATGATCAGATCAAAATATTGGAAGATGATGGCCTGGCAGAAGACAGTGCCAAAGGGCTTCAGGATGAAGTTCAAAAAATTACCGAT
The DNA here is from genome assembly GCA_040880585.1 of Crocinitomicaceae bacterium. Lineage (GTDB taxonomy): Bacteria > Bacteroidota > Bacteroidia > Flavobacteriales_D > Crocinitomicaceae > Paracrocinitomix. The sequence continues at coordinate 68,290 of JBBDID010000019.1, forward strand.
ACGGCAACAAATAGGGTGGATGAATTGATCGCAGCCAAAGAAAAAGATATTATGACGGTGTAATCGCGCTGTTTTAATGGACCACATTCAGAAAGACGTTCTTGCCGTCAGTCTCGGCTTCAATCTCGGATCGATTTCCGGCTCAATATTGCTTTTCTTGGGGATTGTTAGAAAATCACCACACTAGTTCAAATAAAAAACCTGAAAAGAGTTTACTGATAGTCGTGGTAGCATTCTCTTTTCAGGTTACCGTGCAAGGAAATTTAAAACCAGAAGCAATTATAAAACCGCTTTCTATTTAATAAGACGATCTCAAAAAGGAATAAGTTGGCTGTTTAGCGACTATTTTGTGACAAATTTATACCCTACACCTCTTAAGTTTTTGAAATACTTAGGGTTACGTTGGTCTTTTTCAAAGTATTTTCTGAAATTTAATATGTAATTGTCGATTGTTCTACTGGTAGGGTAGTTTTCTTCCCCCCAGATCTTGTCCAGAATTTCGTCTCTGGAAACGACCTCATTTTTTCGTTCTATGAGCAATTTTAACAACTCCATTTCCCGCTTAGAAAGGGCGGTTTCAATGTTTCTCCCCTTAATTTCATAGGTGCGGAAATTTACTTCATTATCGCCAAAAGTGAAATAATCTTCTAATTCCTCCTTTTTTGTGCGGGGACGATCAATTAGTTTTCCGATTCGCAATAAAAGCTCTTCCAGATTAAACGGTTTTACCATATAATCATCCGCTCCCAGTTTAAGTCCCGTGATGCGATCGGTTGAAGTGCCTTTGGCTGAAGTGAAAATAATAGAAACGTCACTTTTTTTGCGAATTTCTGCACAAACGTCAAAACCACTGATTTTTGGTAGCATAACATCCAGTATAACCAAAGCGAAAGAATCATTGAACATTTCCAGGGCTTGTTCGCCATCTCTCGCTACAGTAACCTCATAATTTTCAATTTCCAGATTTAACTCCAGAACGTTGATCAGGCTTTCTTCATCTTCTACCAGCAGGATTTTTTTCATCTTATTATTCAACTTCTCTTTGATTTATCACACAAAAATAGCAAATTCACTAATTTCACCACCTTTAGTAACAGCGAATGTACAAAACAGCATATATTGGTATAGGGTCAAATTTGGGTAATTCTGTGGAGCAGGTAAGACTGGCGATTGAAAATATCCGAAAAATAACTGTTGGGGTGAAGGCTGTTTCTTCGCTTTACACTTCACCACCCTGGGGTTTTGAAAGCTCGAATGATTTTGTCAATGCAGTGATTGCAATAGAAACTGAACAAGATGCAGAGGGTTTACTGAACGAACTATTACTCATTGAACAAGAAATGGGAAGAAAACGAAAAAAGAATGCAGCATACGAATCCCGAATTATTGATTTGGATCTTATTGATTATAACGGTGCGCAAATTAATTCCGGTAAATTGACAATTCCACACCCTTTGATGCACAAAAGAGCATTTGTATTGCTCCCCTTAAAAGAAATTGCTCCTGACTGGAAGCACCCGACATTTCACCTGTCTATAGACCAGTATATTAAAAAAATAAAAAAACCTGAAACAGTAAAAAAAATAGCGCTTTAAACCCTCTGAAAGAAATGAAAAACAGGAAAAACTTAGTGCTATTTTTTTAGGCTCAAAAAAAATACTTATTATTGCACTGTTTTAGGTTATAAATTATATAAATCAAAAAGGTTTTTTAAAACAGATAGAATGAAAAAGCAAAGTTATAAAAGTTTGGCGGCAGTTGCTGTAACGGCAATGGCGTTAACCGGCTGTAAGTTGATCGGAGATCTGGAGTACACAGTGACTCCCGACCCTGTTGAAATGCACGGAGATAGTGTTAAGGTAAGTGTTACCGTAAAAGTTCCGGAAAAAGGATTACACAAAAAAGCATCTGCAGAAATTACTCCTAAATTGGGGAATCATGCATTTAAAACCGTCTATATTCAAGGCGAAAAAGCTACCGGAAACGGTCAGGTAATTCCTAAGAAAGCTGGCGGAACAGTGAATTACACAGATGTTATTCCTTATGCATCAGACATGGAGCATGCAGATTTGATGGTCAGCGGAATGGCTAAAAAAGGAAAAAAAGAGATTGAGATCGAAGCGGTTAAGATTGCTGACGGAACAATTGTGACGCCTTTATTAGTACAGCCTGATGACAAAGCATTGATGGCTACTGATAATTTTGTTAGAACAACAGAAGAGGTATACTCCGCTCAAATTCACTATTTGAAAGGAAAATCAAATGTGCGTTCATCTGAAATGAGTGATCAAGACATCAAAGATCTTCAGACTTGGATGGCTGCAGCTCAAACTAACCCTAAAGTAGCTCCTAAAAAAGTGAACCTGGTTTCTTATGCATCTCCTGAAGGAGAAGTTGACATGAATGAGAACTTAGCTTCAGATAGAGCAAAATCAGGTGAGGAAGCAGCAAAAAATGTTTTTGAAAAAGCACAATTTGAAATGCCTGAGAATTTTTTCAACCAAATGCCAAAAGGTGAGGATTGGGCAGGATTCAAAATCGCTGTTGAAAAATCTGATTTGGAAGACAAGGATTTGATCTTAAGAATTCTGACTATGTACAGCAATGTAAAAGAAAGAGAAACAGAGATCAGAAAATTGGCCAAAACATACGTAGAGCTGGAAAGAAAAGACATTCTTCCTTCTTTGAGAAGAACACAGATCAATGTGATTTATGATCAAATCGGATGGTCTGATGAAGAATTGAAAGAATTGTCAAAAACAAAACCGGATACCTTAAGTGTGGAAGAGTTATTGTTTACGGCTACACTTTATGAAGATCTTTCTGAAAAAATGAGAATTTACAACCTGGTTGTTCAGTACTATCCTGAAGACTGGAGAGGACACAACAATGTTGGCTATGTTTACTATCAGCAAAATGACCTGGACAATGCGAAAAAGAACTTTGAAAAAGCAAATGGCTTAAACGAAAGTGCTATCACATTGAATAACCTGGGTATTCTTGCAAGAATCAATGGAGACAGAGATAAAGCAACAGAATTGTTGAACTCAGCTGTTTCTGCCGGATCTGAAGTGAAGTATAACCTTGGGATCATTGACATCCAAAACGGTGACTACTCTGAAGCAATCGGAAACATGGGAGATAACAAAACATTCAACAAAGCGTTGGCTCAAGTACTGAATAAAGATTACAGTGCAGCCTTAGGAACGGTTGATGCTTCTCCGGATGCTGAATCAGCAATGGGATACTATTTGAAAGCAATCATTGGAGCACGTCAAGACAATCTGGATATGGTTGTGAATAACCTAAAAAGTGCAATTGCTAAAGATTCAAGCTTGAAATCTAAAGCTGCGAAAGACAGAGAGTTTATTAAATTCTTTGAAAACGCATCTTTTCAAAATGTGACAAAATAAGTATAACATTCTATCCATTAAAAACCCCTGACTTGCAGTCAGGGGTTTTTTTGTGCCCGATTAATTCATTTTGATGAAGATATTGCTGTATGGACTGATAAAAAATTGTTAGATTTGCCGTCCCAATAGCAATAACTATTGGTGGTACTCCCGAAAGTATCAGGAGTTAGACACCACAATGCCTGAGTGGCGGAACTGGTAGACGCGCACGACTCAAACTCGTGTTCCTCACGGAGTGCCGGTTCGATTCCGGCCTCAGGTACAACCTAAACTCAAGCCCTCAGTATTTACTGGGGGTTTGTTGTTTCTCGATAAAAAGGAGCCACCGATTAAGAGGGATTACATCTATTTTTATGGGAGCTGAAGCACATTTTCTGATTTTGTTAGAAATCATAAATCAGAAGAACTGAAGTAGTTTTTTAAATCCAGTAAAAAATCAATATCCTCTTCCACTTTGTTGCCAATAACTACCAAATCTGCCCCCGAAGCATAAGCTCCTTCTAAATTTTCCAACGATCGAACACCTCCTCCTACAATTAAGGGAACAGAGATATTCTCTTTCACTTTTCGGATCATTTCATTTGAAATTGGCTGCAAAGCGCCGCTTCCTGCATCCATAAATACGCAGCTAAATCCCAACATCTCACCGGCAATAGCGGTGTTTACAGCGATTTTTATTTGATCTGCCGGTATAGGGCTGGTTTGACTGACGTAAGAAACAGAAGAGCTTTTTCCTCCATCTATCAATAAATAAGCGGTAGCAATCGTTTCTATATCCATATTGCGCAAATGTGGGGCAGATTCTACCTGGTGTCCAATCAAGTAATCCGGATTTCGCCCGGATAACAAGGATAGAAACAAGATGCCATCTGCCTGTTCATTCACCTGTAAATGAGATCCCGGAAAAATAATAACAGGAATCGTAGTGCTTTTCTTTATCTCAGCAATACATTTTTTTAGATCATCCTGATCAACGGTACTCCCCCCTACAAAAATAAAAGTGGGATGTAACAGTTTTATTTTAGAGACAAGTTGAACAAGATCACTTTCGGTATTGGTTTTATCCGGATCAATTAAAATGGCCAACTTTTGCTTGTTGTTATGAAGTATGTCGTATAATTTTCCCATCTGCTTAAAATTAAATTCAACTGATCAAATAACAATAGGTAATAACAAAATCATCAAAAGTGAGGTACTTAAAAGTATAATGGTGACTAAGCCCGTTTTTAAATACATTTACTTCACCCTCTCCATTCAGAGCTGTCACACAAATGTGTTCCCTGAAAAGAAGTCCGGGAATATCCTCCATCTTATAAATAGCTTCCTTAATACTCCAAATCAATGTCAGTATTTTCTGGTCTTCTATGTCAAAATTGTTCTTTTCTGGCTCTGCTAAAAACTTATTTTTAATCCGAAAAATTTTTGGGTTGAAGTATTCAATGTCTACACCTATATAGTGTTGTTTAGAATAACCTACAATAATGGTGTTTCTGGAATGAGAGATGCTAATATGCCCTTCATTGATCAAAGGTTTTCCTGTAGATCGATAAAATAATTCTACTTTAACATCAAAGGATCTTAATAAAGTGCGCGCGAAATAAAATTCTCGTCTTCTTTTATCTGAAATAAAACCCTCATATTTTTTTCGGTCTTCCACTGAAAGTATTGAAAGATCAAAGGTTTCGGGTGCTACCTCATCATACTTCAACTGTTTAATGATGATCTCATCAGTAGCGATAATGGTATGTACTTGGTAATGCAAATCCATATATTTAGTGCAAAATAAGCAGGAGTTTTGTACTTTTGCATTTGATTCTAAAGAAAATAAGTTAAAAATGAGTGATACACAAGAAAAATTAAAGTATAAAGTAAAGGATATCAGCCTTGCTGACTGGGGTAGAAAAGAAATCAATTTGGCTGAGGCAGAGATGCCCGGACTGATGGCATTGAGAGAAGAATATGGTAAGGATAAACCTTTGAAAGGGGCAAGAATTGCCGGATGTCTTCACATGACCATTCAAACCGCAGTATTAATTGAAACATTGGTAGATTTGGGAGCTGAGGTGACCTGGTCATCTTGTAATATATTTTCTACACAAGATCAGGCAGCAGCAGCAATTGCCGCTTCAGGTGTTCCGGTTTTTGCATGGAAAGGAATGAATGAAGAGGAGTTTGATTGGTGTATAGAGCAAACCCTGTTTGCATTTGAAGGCGGAAAACCTTTGAATATGATTCTAGATGACGGTGGAGATCTTACCAATATGGTGTTTGATAAATATCCGGAACTGACCAAGGAGATTAAAGGTCTATCTGAAGAAACGACTACTGGAGTACACAGATTATATGAGAGAATGAAAAAAGGAACGCTGGTAATGCCGGCGATCAACGTAAATGATTCTGTAACCAAGTCAAAATTTGATAACAAATACGGATGTAAAGAATCGCTTGTAGATGCGATCAGAAGAGCAACCGATATTATGATGGCCGGAAAAGTTGCGGTTGTCTGTGGATATGGAGATGTTGGAAAAGGATCAGCTGCTTCTTTAAGAGGTGCCGGAGCCAGAGTAATTGTTACTGAAATTGACCCGATATGTGCCCTTCAGGCGGCTATGGACGGTTTTGAAGTAAAAAAATTAGATAACTGTGTAGATCGTGCCGATATTGTCGTGACGACTACCGGAAATAAAGACATTATCCAAGGCAAACATTTCAAAAAAATGAAGGATAAAACAATTGTATGTAATATCGGACATTTTGATAACGAAATTGATGTGGCTTGGTTAACGAATAATTTCGGATCAACAAAATCTGAAATTAAACCACAGGTGGATTTATACAATGTCAACGGTAAAGAAATTATTTTACTTGCTGAAGGAAGATTGGTAAATCTGGGATGTGCAACCGGACATCCGTCTTTTGTTATGTCAAATTCGTTTACTAACCAAACCTTGGCTCAAATAGAATTGTGGACAAATCGCGATAGTTATGAGAACAAAGTCTACATGTTACCCAAACATTTGGATGAAAAGGTAGCTAGATTACACCTGGAAAAAATCGGAGTAGAACTGGAAGAGTTAACACAAGAGCAAGCTGATTATATTGGAGTAACTGTCGAAGGGCCTTATAAACCGGAACATTACAGATATTAATCGAAAGCAGAAAGTACAAATTGTAAAAAAGCGTCATCCTCAAGGGTGGCGCTTTTTAAATAGGCGCCCTTAAAAACAGATTATCAAACGGGACAAAACTATCTCCACGGCATTGATTCACCTCAAATTAACGCTTTTTTAGCCGCAACAGGATGGAACCTTAAAAAGATAGAGAAAGTCTTTTCTCTTTCATCTTTTCTCTTTCAGTCATCCGCAGGATGACGGTCTTGGTTCTTTCCTGACTTCGACATAAAATTTCTGAAAAAATTATAAGATTATTGATTAATAGAGATTTGATGATTCGGTTTAAATATTTTAGGTGACTCATTAAATTTTCGATCACGGAGGGGGTACAGGTTTTTTTGAATTTTTAGCTTGTAATTTATTATCGGGTGACCCTGTGTCGAAGACAGGAGGGTGGCGCTTTTTAAATAGTCGCCCTTAAAAACAGATTATCGAACGGGACAAAACTATCTCCACGGAATTGATTCACCTCAAATTAACGCTTTTTTAGCCGCAACTGGATGGAACCTTAAAAAGATAGAGAAAGTCTTTTCTCTTTCATCTTTTCTCTTTC
>JBBDID010000019.1:75528-92712 GCA_040880585.1 Crocinitomicaceae bacterium
AGTCATCCGCAGGATGACGGTCTTGGTTCTTGGCTCTAACATCTAACATCTAAAAACTTATTTTTTAAGGAACGACTAATTATAAATATTCACGGTATAAGCACCATCCCAATTCGTATTGTATCGGCGTAATGCCCATTTCGCCGGTCCCTCAACTACTACTCCGCTTGTAATATCATAGCGTGAACCACTACAACTGTCTACCAAATGAAAAAAATTGTCAGGATCAACATACACTACAGCACAAGGATCATCACTATTGTAAGTTGAATGTCTGTCTAAAGCAACAAAATCATCAAAGTTGCGATAGACCACAATTCCCCTTGAACCACCATTGACATAAGCATAACCTCCCGGAGCATTTAACGCCTGATAACTTGGTAAATCAAGATTAATAGTTATATTGACCGGAACATTTGGAACAGGATGTGACTCCTCTTTACAAGAAGTTAAAAATAAAGGCATAAAAATTGCCACGAATAAAATGAATCTTGAATATATTTGAAGCATGAAAAATTGGTTACTCTCAATACTAACGAAATTAATGATAATTATTGCCTTTATCGGATTTCAACCAGAAGAAGTTCAGGCACAAGATAAAGGAGCTAAGACGGTCAAAACCGGAAAGTCTAACAATAGAGCTAAAAGAATCAAGTATGGGAAACGCTCTAGAAAACGCAGTTATAAAAATCAGGATAAAGCAACACGAAAAAGAATGAAGCGGGCAGCAAAAAACGCTCGTAGAAGGCAGCGGGGCAAACCCATTAAGAATAATAGGCTGACTTAAAACAATTTAAGTAGACGTGTATAATTAAAGTAAAAAAGAAGAAAAATCGGCTTTAATTTCCTAACCATCTAAATTAACTTTGTGAGTGAATCTTTCAGAATAAGATTTTGTTGAATATTTTGGAAAGTTCACAGATTTATTATCTATATTAGCGCGCTATTGTATTTTAAGATTTTTTAACAAATACGTTTGATTTATGCTTACTAACTTAAGGTTGCTCTTAACCGCCGCACTTCTTTTTTCTGGTTTTGCCTTTGCTCAAACAGGTAATGGTACTATTAAAGGAAAAGTCACCGATAAAGAAACCGGTGAGCCACTTCCGTTTGTTAAAGTCGTTGTTGAACAAAATAATCAACAGAAGGGATTTGCTCAAACAGATTTTGACGGAAAATTTATTGTCAGTTCATTACCACCGGGTGAGTATGATGTAGAAGCAAGGTTTGTGGGATATCAACCACTCAGACTTGAAGGCGTTGAAGTAAATTCTGATCAATATACCATTTTAGATGATCTCGAAATGGGAAGCTCAGCTGAAATGTTGAATGTGGTTGAAGTAATTCATTATGAAGTTCCACTTATCAATAAAGATGGTGGATCTTCCGGTGCTACTGTTACACGAGAAGATATATCAAAGATGCCAACCCGTTCTGCTACCGGTATTGCACAAACCGTAGGGGGTGTATATTCAACTGAAGGAGATGATAACTTAAGTATTAGAGGTACCCGTTCAGATGCTACCTATTATTATATAGATGGTATTAAAGTAAGAGGGTCTTCGGCTTTGCCAAAATCAGCAATTCAGGAAGTTTCTGTAATTACTGGTGGTGTTCCGGCAAACTACGGAGATTTAACAGGAGGTATTATATCTATTACAACAAGAGGACCCTCATCCAGATATTATGGCTCTTTTGAAGGGGTTACTTCAGGTTTTTACATCAATGGGGATGACCCTTTGGGATATGACGGAAAAGTATTTGGACTGGATAAATATGCTTACAACCTGGTTGAAGGAATGATTTCAGGTCCGCTTTTGATGAAAAAAGATTCAACCGGAAAAAAAACAAAGCCTATTCTTGGGTTTTTTCTCTCGGCAAATTTTTCAGATCAGTTAGATAATAGACCGTTTGCTAATGGAGGGGCTTACAGGATAAAAAAAGATGCGAGAGATTCTTTGCTTGCAAATCCTTTACGACCAACAGGCTCAGGACAGGGAACCTATTATAATGCAGAGTTCTTAAGACACGACTTTGAAGATGAAGAAAATTCAAATTTTGAGAAAGTGCCATGGAGAATGAATGCCAGAAATCGATCTGCTTCAGCCTCAGGAAAAATTGATGTGAATGCTGGCCCTAATATTAACTTAACTTTTGGTGGTTCATTAGCCTGGAGTCAGGGAAGGCGTTATAACTATAGCGGATCGTTGATGAACTTTGATAATTTTGGACAAAGAACAAGTTTGGACTGGAGAGTTTACGGACGATTCACACAGCGGTTCAATAATACTACCGAAGGATCTAACTCTAAGATAAAAAGTGCAAACTATTCTCTTATGGTTGACTATTCTCAATCATATGACAAATTTCAGGATGTTACCCATGAAGATAGAATATTTAACTATGGGCACGTGGGTAAATTTGTTACCTACCGTGAAAAAACGTATGAGTATAATGATGCAGGTGACTCCTTGATCCACAATGGATTTAATGACACCTTGGTTGAGTTCACTCCATCAGCTACGAATGAAGCTTTTGCTGCAATTACTTCACAGTATTATCAAATTTATGCCGGACAACCTGTAGAGCACTATGAAAATTTGAACCAAATTCAACAAGGAGGAGCCTTGAGAAATGGTGATTTGCCACAGTCGGTGTATGGAATATGGAACAATCTCGGAACACCCTATAACTTTTATGGATACTCTCAAGACGATCAGTTTCGTATTACTGGTTCGGGGTCAATTAACTTAAATGATCATGCCATTTCATTAGGCTTTGAATACGAACAAAGGTGGGACAGAGATTATAGGGGATCACCAAATCCTGTTGGAGGTGGCGCAGGTCATAACGGTATCTGGGCAACAGGTCGGCAGTATATGAATAACCATATCGCTGAGCTTGACAAATCAGCAGAAGCAACAACTACAGAGTGGTATGGTACATATAGAAGAATTACTTATGAAAGATTAAATGCATCTCCCGGAGAATATGAAGGGCAAGAAGGAAATGATGCACAGTACTTTTTTGATTACAATGTGAGAACAAAATTAGGGTTAGATCCTGACGGAACCGACTTTGTGGATATTGACGCATTAGATGCGGATTTCTTTACGGTAGATATGTTCAATGCAGATGAATTACTAAACTCCGGAGGTACTATATTTACCTGGTACGGATACGATCATACGGGTCAAAAAGTAAGGGGTAATACAGATATCAACAACTACTTTACAGAGTATGATGAAAATGGAAACTTTAGAAGACATATTGGGGCTTTCCAACCTATTTATATGGCAGGTTATGTGATGGATAAATTTGCATTTGATGATATCATATTCAATGTAGGAGTACGGGTAGATGTGTTTGATGCTAACCAACCTGTACTGAAAGATAAATACTTGTTATATAACGCAAAAACAGTTGCTGAAGTGAGCGACTTGGGTGACCATCCTGAAAATATGGGAGATGATTTCGTTGTATATGTGAATGATGTGAACAGTGTCAATTCTATTTTAGGTTACCGCGACGGAGATACCTGGTACAATGCAGAAGGTGTCGAGATTGCAGACCCTTCCTTGATTGAAGGATCTAAAGGTATTGCACCTTATTTGCAGGATCCATCTTTAACTTCTCCTACTGCTGCTTCTTTTGAAGATTACAAGCCGCAAGTGAATATTATGCCAAGAGTAGCATTCTCTTTCCCTATTTCAGATGAAGCTTCTTTCTTTGCACATTATGATATCCTAACGAAACGTCCTACATCTGGAAACAGATTTGACCCTATCGATTATCAATTCATGCAAGATAGAAACGTCATTATAAACAACCCCAATCTGAAGCCGGAGAGAACCATTGATTATGAGATTGGTTTTCAGCAAGTATTGAGCAAAACATCTTCATTGAAAATCTCAGCGTTCTACAAAGAACAAAGAGATCAGGTGCAGTTGGTTAACGTTTTTCAGGCATATCCAAACACCTATAGATCTTATGGAAATCGTGATTTCGGTACCATTAAAGGGTTGACTGTTTCTTATGACTTAAGAAGAACAGGAAACATAAGAATGACGGCAGCCTATACATTACAGTTCGCAAGTGGTACAGGTTCTGATGCAACTTCTGCTCTTGGTTTGGTCAACTCAGGAGAACCCAACTTGAGAACCATTTTCCCGTATTCTTATGATCAAAGACACGGATTTAATATCGTAATTGATTACAGATATGGAACTGGAAAAGATTACCGAGGACCAAAAATTAAAGATTTTGAAGTACTTGGAAATACAGGTTTAAATGTGGTTACCAACATTGGTTCAGGAACTCCTTATTCCGGATTAAAGAATCCGGTTGGTGATGCTTTGTTGGCTCCGAACAGCTCTCAACTTGACGGAACATTGAACGGATCAAGAAAACCATGGACGTATAGATTGGACTTACAGATTGACAGAAACTTTTCTATGGAATTTGGAAAAGATGATGACAAGAAAAAGGCGGCTTACTTAAATGTGTATTGTCGTATTACAAATATTTTTAATATCATCAACACCTTGGATGTATACCGTGCTACAGGCACACCGGATGATGATGGTTATTTGGCTGCTTCTATATACCAGCAGTCTATTCAAAATCAATTAGATGAACAATCTTTTAGGGATTATTATCAAATGAAAGTTGTTAACCCATACAACTTTGGTATTCCAAGAACGATTAGACTAGGTGTGAAATTTGATTTTTAATGAAAGGTTAAAAAAGTAATTAAAAATCCAAAGAAATAAGAATATGAAAAAGTTAGTAATAAGTTTTCTGGTAGTAAGTCTTGCATTTGTAACGCAAGCGAGAAAAGATCCGAATGCACACGGACCAAATATACCGCCTTCTGATAACCGGGCAGCTAATTGTGCGCCTGCAAATGAAAGATTATTTCTAGAGTTCAACAATGTTAGAGCATTGATTGAAACAGGAGGATCACTTTGGCAAGACAGGGCCAACAATCAGGCGTCTTACGAAGTTCCAAAGGAATCTAATAAATTTGTAATCTACTCCGGTGCGCTTTGGATGGGAGGAGAAGATGTGAATGGTCAGTTAAAGCTAGCCGCACACATGTTCCGTCAGGGAAATGATTTTTGGGCGGGGCCTCTTGGTGATTTGATAGACGGGACGGGAAATTACGACCCTTTTTCTCCTCAAAATGCAGAAAATCAACTGTTCAGGGATTACGGTGCGGCAGAAATAATCCCTTCCGAATGTTTGAAATACGATAAATTTTTTACAATTAGAAAAGCAGAGGTACGACAGTTCATTGCCTGGTGGAATTGCGAAAATGGAGTGAGCGAACCGGAAGATTGTGAAGAAGTGATTCAGCCTGCTGATGAAGTACTGGATCGAATTGTTAATTGGCCGGCTCATGGAGACCCTTCTTTGGGGCAGGATTTTTATCTGGCTCCTTTTTACGATAATGCAAAAGAAGGAGAATTACCTAATGGTATTTATGATCCCATTCAGGATGGAGATTTCCCTTGGTATGATCTTCAGGATGAAATAGACTGTAGAGACGATAGAAGGGTAACACTATTTGGTGATGAAACACATTGGTGGGTGTTTAATGATAAGGGAAATATTCATACTGAAACCGGTGGAGATCCTATTGGAATGGAAGTTAGAGCACAAGCATTTGCTTTTGCTACGGATGATGCGATTAATGATATGACATTTTACAACTATGAATTGATCAATCGAGGTACTCAAACACTCCAAAACACTTATTTTGGGCAATGGGTAGATTCTGATATAGGGTTTGCAGCAAATGATTATGTAGGTTGTGATGTAAATCGTGGTTTAGGTTTTGGTTATAACGGACAGTCCTCAGATCAGGGACAAGGGGGGCAAACTCCTTATGGAGCGTCTCCTCCTGCTATTGGGGTGGATTTCTTTGAAGGCCCCTATCAGGATAATGATGATATAGATAATGCCATAGGTATCGGGCCCGGTGAAGCTTTAAATGGTATTGGATATGGTGACAATGTGGTGGATAATGAGCGATTTGGTATGAGAAGGTTTGTATACCACAATATTGGAGGGGGACCAAACGGAGACCCTAATAATTCAACAGATTATTATTTATACCTTCAGGGAATCTGGCAAAACGGTCAGCGAATGACTTATGGAGGTAACGGTTTTAATACCGGAACTTCAATTGCTACTGATTTTATGTTTCCGGGAAATACAGATGATCAACTTTGGGGAACGTCAGGCGTTGATCCCGGTTTTGATTGGTCTGAGGTAACAGAAGGTAATCCGGTTGGAGACAGACGATTTTTGCAATCAGCCGGACCTTTTACATTGGTTCCCGGTGCGGTAAACAATATTACGGTAGGAGTGGTTTACGGTAGAAATACTGCTGAAACCGATCTGGAAGCATCTGTAAGAGCAATGAAAACAGCTGATTCTAAAGCACAGGCATTGTTTGAAAATTGTTTTGAATTAGTAGAGCCGCCCGTTGCTCCGCTAATAACTATTCAGGAAATGGAGAATGAATTGATTCTTTTTCTGCAAGAGCCCGTTGGGTTTGATGAGAAAACCTGGTTTGAGGTGGATAGAATTAACATTATCACACCGGATGACTTAATTGATCAAGGAATATACTATGACGATACTTTCCGATTTGAAGGGTATCAAATTTTCCAAATGTCAGATGAAGATGTTTCTGTATCAGATTTGGATGATATTGAAAAAGCACGTTTGGTGGCACAATGTGATGTCAAAAATGGCGTGTCTAAGTTGGTTAACTACACTTTTGATGAACAATTGCAAATTACAATTCCTACAGTTATGGTAGATGGTGAAGATGAAGGTTTGCGACACTCATTTAGAATAACAGAAGACTTGTTTGCTACAGGGGCGCGTACTCTGGTAAATCATAAAAAATACTACTATATAGCAGTGGCTTATGCGTACAACAATTTTAAAACCTATGATCCAAATGATCCGGACGCTCTGGATGGTCAAAAAGTACCGTATTTGAGATCACGGATATCCGGTACTGGTAGAGGAATTGAAGCAGTGGTAGGAATCCCTCATGATCCAACCCCTGAAGCAGATGGAACCGACTTTTCAACTTCTTACGGATACCAACCTCCAATTACACAAATTGAAGGAATTGGTAATGGAGGCAATGTCATAAAATTAGATAAAGAGCAAGTAAACACAATTGTCGCTACCGGTGGTGTGAATCATCCAACTTATCAAGCTGGTGCCGGCCCCATAGGTGTGCAGGTGGTAGACCCATTAAATTTGGCGGGGGGTGAATATACACTTGGTTTTACATCAGATTCTGCTTCGGTGAATCAGAGCACATGGTGGTTGGCCAGAGCTTATACAGATGAAAATGGAGCCTTTCAAACTGACACAGTTCATTCTGATTACCTTGTATCCGAAATAAATGAGCAACTCATTTTGGATTGGGGATTATCGGTAACTGTAAATCAACAATTCTATGAAGGTACCGGAAGTTGTTCTGAACGTTTCACTGAGCCTCTTACAGCATCTATTACTTATGCGGATTCATCAAAGGCTTGGCTGTTTGGTGTGGCGGATGATGATAACTTTTACCCAACAAATTGGATACGATCTGGTAGTACAAATGAGAATGAAACCGATAATCCGGGAGGATGTGATCCCGATAGCTGGATTTACAATCAATGTGCGTACAATGATTATGCATTGGATGAAGATCAACAATACGAAGGCTTGTTAGAGGGGACAGTTGCACCTTTTAACAGAGTTGGAGCGGGCGTGTATGGAATGCCTTTTGGTTGGCCGGGAGATAATCCTAACACAAACGGTAATCAGGGATGGTTCTCATCAGCTGGAACAGCTCTATCGAAAGCTTGTTTTCCTGAACTACATGATGTAGATGTTGTGATCACATCAGATGATACTAAATGGACAAGATGTCCGGTTATTGAGATCAACGATAATGAAAATCAAACCGAACACGGTGATGATATTTTACACATGCGTTCAGATCCTTCTGTTGGTAAAGATGGTTTACCTGACAACAGTGGAACAACTGGTATGGGATGGTTTCCAGGTTATGCAATAGATGTGAATACAGGAAAAAGATTGAATATGTGTTTCGCTGAAAATTCGTGGTTGTTAGGTGAGAATGGAGCAGATATGATCTGGAATCCTACACATAGGTATACTGATCAAACTGGAAATCCTCTATTTGGTGGAATGCATTATGTGTATGTTTTCGGTGAAAATATTGGGGGTAGTAATTCTCCAACTTATGATGAAGGAAAATGGTTGTCAGAAAAATTTGATGTCACTTCAAGTTCACGAAATTCAAACTTTTTAAATGCCTGGAAGTCTTGTTTTTGGGTAATGGAGCCTATGTTGATTGAAAATACTGAGTTCATGGGAACGGATGTAGAGATTAATCTACGCATTAACAAACCTTATGAAGAACGCACTGTGAATGGTGAGAATGCTGGATACCCCATGTACAAATTCACTATTGATCAACCGGCTGAAACCGTTAGGGCAGACAGATTAGAAAGTGTGCTCGATAATATCAATGTGGTTCCAAATCCTTACTACGGATACAGTGAATATGAGAAAACTAAATTGGATAATAGAGTTAAGATTGTAAATCTTCCTGAGAGATGTACAGTGACTATATTCAATATGCAAGGTGCTTTGATTAGGTCATTTCAAAAAGATGATGCATTAACATCCATTGACTGGGATTTGAAAAATCACTTGAACATACCTATTGCAGGAGGAATGTATATTATTCATGTTAAAGTTCCGATTACGCAAGCTGACGGATCAATTATAGAACAAGAAAGAATAATCAAATGGTTTGGTGTTATCAGACAACCGGATTTGGACAACTTATAGTACCTGATTAAAGAATTTGAAATTTTTCGATTATGAAAAGGAATAAATTAATAAAGAACTCAATTTTAGGAGCGGCAGCTTTTTTTATGACAGCTCCCTCTTTTGCCGGAAATGGCGATCGTGTAGGGTCTGCCGGAGCTACAGAGCTTTTGATCAATCCATGGGCGCGTTCAGCTGCCTGGGCTGATGCAAGTGTTGCTTGTGCAAATGGTTTGGATGCTGTATATATGAATATTGCCGGCCTCGCCTTTACCGATAAAACACAGATTCGATTTGATAGAACAAATTGGTTAGGTGGATCTGGAATTGCAATTAATTCTGCCGGATTAGCCCAAAGAGTTTCTGAAAATTCTGTGATCTCAGTTTCTGTAATGGCCATGACTTTTGGTGAAATTGAAATTACTACTGTAGATCTGCCTGAAGGAGGAATTGGTAGTTTTGCACCTACTTATTCTAACTTTAATGTTGGGTATGCCAGAGAATTTACTAATTCAATTTACGGTGGGATTAATTTTAAAGTGGTAAATGAAGCCATTTCAAACGCAAGAGGTACTGCCGTAGCAGTTGATGCCGGAATTCGGTATGTAACTGGTGAAGAAGATCAAATCAAATTTGGCATTACCTTAAAAAATATAGGCCCCAGCATGTCTTTCAAAGGGGATGGAATGTCTATTCAGGTGATGTATCCAAATACGGGTGAATTAGCAACACTGGAGCAAAGAGCTGCTGAATTTGAAATGCCTTCTACATTGAACATAGGCGGGTCGTATGATTTTAACTTCAACGAACAACATAAACTTATATTGGCTGCAGCATTTTCGGCAAATTCTTTCTCAAATGATCAGTTTCGTTTGGGGTTAAATTATGGCATGAATGCTGATAAAATGGCTTACAATATGATGGTGGGATACACCTATGAGCAGGGAGCCTTTTCTTCAAATATTGATTTTGGTGGAAGAGTTTCTGCCTTGAGTGGGTTTACGGCCGGTTTATCAGTTGATGGAAAAGTAGGTAAAAATAAAAACCATTTAGGGGTACAGTATGCGTATAGACACGCTAACCCATTCAGTGGCATACATACTATCGGAGTATCTATAGGTATTAAATAGAAAAAATTTCATAAATTTGTTAGAACAAGGGTCTCGCTTAGTCGAGGCTCTTGTTCTTTTCCATAAAGCGTATAAGTATGTCTCAAATAAGTTATTACACAGAAGAAGGGCTGCAGAAGTTGAAAGATGAGCTGCGCCAATTGAAATCAGTTGAAAGACCTAAAATCTCTCAACAAATTGCAGAAGCCAGAGATAAAGGCGATCTCTCTGAAAATGCAGAATATGATGCTGCTAAAGAAGCACAAGGAATGCTTGAGGCAAAGATTTCTCAGTTGGAAGGAATTCTTGCAAATGCACGAATTATTGATGCATCTACGCTGGATGATTCTAAAGTGCTGATCTTATCCAAAGTGAAAATTAAAAATCTCACGAATGGAAAAGAACTCAATTACACTTTAGTAGCAGAGAATGAAGCAGATCTTAAACAAGGAAAAATATCGGTTGATTCACCCATAGGAAAAGGGTTGCTAGGAAAAGAGGTAGGAGATATAGCAGATATTAAAGTACCAAATGGTACTATGCAGTTTGAAATTCTTGAAATCAGCAGATAATGGCAACGATTTTCACGAAGATCATACAAAGAGAAATCCCTTCCTATAAAGTGGCAGAGAATGATCAATTTTACGCTTTTTTGGACATCTCCCCTTTGCAAAAAGGACACACATTGGTGGTTCCCAAAAAAGAAGTAGATTATCTCTTTGATCTTGATGATCAATCCCTGCAAAAAATGATCGTTTTTGCTAAAGAAGTAGCTCTGAAAATAAAGAAAACGTTTCCCTGTAATCGGGTAGGGATGACCGTGATTGGTTTGGAAGTGCCCCATGCACACATCCATTTGATTCCTATTAATACCGAAAAGGATATGAATTTTTCCTCACCAAAATTAAAACTGCAGGAAAAAGAGCTGGAAGAAATTGCAGAGAAACTCCGAAAAGCCTGATTAACTCTTCTTTCTGGATGGGTTTTCTGATAAAAAAGCTTTCCAACTACCACTCTTAGATTTATTTTGCTCGCCAATCCCACCCTGAAAATGGTGACAAACTGCTGCCGCCAAACCGTCTGTTGCATCTAAAGAAGTCGGCATTTCTTTTAGCTTAAGTAAGCGCAATAACATGTGAGCAACCTGCTCTTTAGAAGCATTTCCACTTCCGGTAATGGATTGTTTGATTTTTTTAGGGGTATATTCTTCAAAAGGAAGGTTTCGGTGCAATGCAGCAGCTATAGCAACTCCTTGTGCCCTACCCAATTTAAGCATAGATTGCACATTTTTACCAAAAAAAGGAGCTTCAATTGCCATTTCATCCGGCTTGTACTCAACAATTAGTTGATCCACCCTGTCGAAAATTTTCTTAAGCCGATCGGCTTGATTTTTTAATTTATCAAGCTTTAGAATCCCGTAACTGAGCATCTCCATTTCTTTGCCCTTTACATGAATTAAACCGTATCCCATTACCACCGTACCGGGATCAATGCCTAGAATTATTGTATCCGTTCTCTTTACCGTCATGGGATATACACATCTGATTCATAAATCCACTCAACTTTTCCCGTATCTGCTGAGATCAAACTCCAATCATCAAAATCAAAATTTAATTTTACCAGCATTCCGGTGCTCATGGAAATCGATTCTCCCGAAAGGTAACTGCACAGATCTGAAATACCAAAATTATGACCTACATATAAAAGACTCGGTTTTTTAGCTGCATAACAAATGAACTTACGGATCGTTTCGTGATCCGCTAAATACAGTTCTTTTTCGTAGCTTACATCCGGTATAGTTAAAAAATGATTGGCGATTATCGCTGTTTCTTTAGTGCGTTGGGCAGAAGAACTGATGAGTTGACTTATCTTAATTTCTTCAGCCCTGAGCCGGTATCCCAACTGATTGAGTTGAGCAACACCTTTCTTGTTAAGAGGCCGTTCAAAGTCCTTTGCATAATTTTCTGGCCGGGCAGCCTTGCCGTGACGTAAAAGGTATAATTCTAACATAATGAAAAAAAAAGTGTATTTTATCCAACCCTAAGGTAAGGAATATCGTTAGTATAGATAAGAATGTTCACCGTGGTTTTTGGGTTTACCATTGGTGAAGTGAATAAAACTACTTATTCAGGCCGGCTCTGTCTATATAGAGCCGGTTATTTTCACTTAGAATAATAGATGTTTGACGAAGATAAAATAATCGAAGCCTGTCGCAAAAATGACCGGAGAGCACAGGAAAAACTGTACGAGTGGTGTTATGTCAAATTAATGCCAACCTGTATGCGTTATCATAAAAATGAAGAGGACGCAAGGAACGTACTGAATATTGGATTCGTCAAAATTTGTAAAAATCTGGACAAAATAAAAAAAGATGCCCCCTTTGAAGCCTGGGTAAGGCGAATAATGATGAACACCATCATTGACGATTTTAGAAAAAATAAAAATTATACCCAACTCGTTGATCAAAAAGAAACTGATCGGGAGCTTGAAATACATGGCTTGAGTGTCGATAATTCTGTTTGGTCAAAATTAGAGATGGATGTGTTGATGGGGCTGTTGAAAAGATTGCCGGATGTGTCACGTAAAGTGTTTAATTTATACGTGGTTGATGGCTACTCACATAAAGAAATTGGAGATATGTTAGGGATTTCTGACGGAACCTCTAAATGGCATTTGTCAAACTCCAGAAAATTGTTACGTGAGATGGTAATTAAACTAAGAAAATCTGAGAATTTAGAAATTTGGGCGAAGTAAATGACTGAGGAGAATAAACATATGGATGACGCTTTTAAGCGAATGAGTGAAGAACTTAACTCTGAACAATACAAGGTTCCGTATAACGCCATGTTTTGGAATGAAGCAAAAGCAAAACTTGAAGATGAGCAGTTGGATAATGCATTTAGAAAAGCCGCTGAGAAGGTAACAGTTGTTCCCGGAGTAGAAGCGTCTTTTTCTGCTGTCAATGACGTCTTTATGGATAGCGCATTTGTTGATGCCGCAGCAGCAAAAAATGTGAAATATGATGCGTCTTATTTTCAAGATTTTTTAGCAGAAGAAGGAAATTTGTTTATGGATGAATCCTTCACAGAAGCCGCTTCAGCATCTGTAGTGGATTATTTACCCGAGTATTGGCCAGATGCAGACACTGCTTTGAAAAATGAAGGCCTTCATCATGAATACAAATCTGCGTATTGGGATGAAGCCCGCTCCTTACTCGATCGATCAGATAGAAGAAAATTCTTCTTTAAATGGTCAGCTGTGGCTACAATACTACTCTTAATCACCTTTACAGCACCTGCATGGCTTGAAAAGGAGAGCGCTTTAGAAATGGGTGTTTCTCAACAGATAAGTGCGCAAAATGAAATGATAATAAAGCATGGAGCAGCTGTAGAGAATGTCCTTTCAGTAAAAGATGAAAATAATGGGTTAATGATTCATGAGATAGATGTAGCAAAATCCATACAAGAAACTACTGAAATAAAACGAAATTTCTCACAGGATTTGATTTCAACAACGATAAATGCTAATCAACAAAACACGGTACAAATTGATCCCTTGAACAGCACATTTACAGATGATCTCACTCAAATTAATTCAACTGATGAGCTTTCGGTATTAAATTTACCTGAAATAAGTGAAGAAAAAAAATCACTTCATGATTGGGATATAACAAATGTCCGGGATGCCCAAACCATAAAAAAATTAAAACCTACAGGCAGCCAAAAAATAGCTATGGCTATGCCGGATATTGAATTAAGTAAACCCAGATCTTATCAGGTACATCAACTCTCTTTGATTGCTGCGGCAGGGATAGGAAATAAATGGGGAGACTTTGATTTTGTTCCAACTATGCGATCTGCTATTGGTGTTGAGTATATGGTTGCTTCGGGTAAACACTTGAAACAACTAGAGTTTGGCGGAAGCTTCATGGTCAATCACGTAAAACAAAGCAAACTGGGGTATGAAGATAGAAGTGTTGTCTATGACTTAAGTGGTGGGCACAGTAAAAAATATTGGTCTAAACTACAGTTAAAAGATATGTTTTATGCCAATCTTAATATATTGGCAAACTACCGCCTGGCTCCTAAACATAAATTGCAAATCGGTGTTGGATTTGAGCAGTTAATTGGAGTCAGATCAAACATGTCTTTTATGAATAACAATCAAAATATTATCTCTACAATTAATAACAACTGGGGAGTAAAAGAGGGAATAAATACAATAGATTTTAGATTTAGCCTGGGATATGAATACCAGTTCTTGCCTCAGTTTTCTGTAAGGGTGAATAGCCAGTTTGGACTCTTGGACAGAACTGATAATGATTTCTTTGGCGATCAACAAAAAGATAGCGAGATTGGGCTTACTGTAGGCTTAAAATATAACTTTTTAAGGAGAATGAAGTGATGGGAAAATACAAAATATTGATATTGCTGATAATGGGCTTGCTAGTCGCTGCCTGTAAAAAAGAACCTCTTCCTGATTTGCCTGAAGAAAATGAACCTTACTATTCTGTAAAAGGATATATAGATGGAGAATTTATTAATCTAAACGTAGGACAAGAAGGCAATTTTATGAGTAAAGGGGTGACAGAAAATAATGGGATCAAATCCTATTATGGTCAGGTGGTGTCCCCTTCAAATGACCTCATCATTAAAATTGAGTTTACTGTGCCGGAAAAATCTTATACTGCCCAAGGAGTAGATCCTTTTAAACAAAATAGCATTGACTTTCTGGTGCATGAACCCGGCTGTAAAATGTTTGATTTTGGAAGTAATATTCTTCAAAGTAATTACGTGTATATTCAAGATGAAAACGGAAGCTTTCAACAAACCAATGAAGTTAATTTTAGTGAATACGGGAAACAAAATATCACCATGAAACTGGCAAACTTAAGTCAGGAAACCTATGATATCCCTATTTATTATGGATTCAAAAATGAACAGTTGAATGCCGGTTTTTCTGCTTATGCATCAGCAGACACAACTTTTTTTGTAGCGTATGACCAAGACTTAAAACACCAGTGGTTTCTTGACGGTGATCTCATAAGTGAAGAAGCCGAATTCAAAAAAATTATTGGAATTGGAGTTCATAAAATAGAGCATGTTATTACAGATAATTATGGCAATCAAGCTAATGAAGTGTCCCTTTTACGAATTACAGACTTTGTGTTGGATTGGAAAATGAATATTTTAGACTGTCAGGGGACAACAGCTCCTCCTAACAATTACGGTAGAGTTATCGTAACAGCAATTATAGATGGACAAGAATATAAGTCAGACCGGGTCACCAAAAATAAGGAACATAATTTTACTGTCAGCAATGTTAGTTTTGTTGGGAACTCAACATCAAATCCAGATTGGGCAGTCTTTGATTTTGATTTTGAATCCGTTCTGAGCAATCAAAACGATTCTGATTCCTTATCTTTGACACTGATGTCCGGCACATTTAATATTGGGCTTAAATAAAATAAATCGTATAATGAAATTTTCAACCACCTTATTATTTGTGATGACAGTCGTTTTAGGAACGGCTCAAATTACTATTACACCTCTTGATTTTGCTGCACCTGGCGACACAGTCATGATGAGTACTTCAGATGAAACAACACTTGATTTGGTAACAACAGGAGCGGGTGCCAGTTGGGATTTTTCAATGGTCGCTATTTCTGCTCAGGCCATTGACACTTTTTATGATGTTTCAGATGCCGAATGGACGTATCAGTTTATGTTTAACAATTCATGGGACAACCCCGACCATATGTCTGACTATTACCGACCCTGGGTGGGAATTGATTTTAGTGCCGCTCAACAGTTTGGGATAGATGTGGATACTCCTATTCGTTTTACAGATGTCGATACAAATAGAGTGGAGAACACAGGAATTGGGATGTATGTGAATGGCTATTCCATTCCTGCAAAATCTGACACCATTGACAATCACTATTTTTTACCCATGAACTATGGGGATTCGTGGACTTCACGATCTTATACAAACGTTGATTTGAATCCGGCGTTCAATGGTATTTTCAGAAGATACCAACAACGTTACTCAATTGTAGACGGATGGGGTCAAATCACCACTCCTTTTGGTACTTTTGACGCCATTCGGGTGAAATCGCTAGTCGTAGTACAAGATTCTGTATATGCTGACTTCGGCTTTGGAGGAGACTGGTATGAAATGCCAACTCCTGATCAGGTAGAATATGATTGGTTCACAAATGGTCAAAAAACTCCTATTTTTTCTGTCATCACACAAGATGCAGGCGGAAGTGAAACCATTACATCTGTGAAATTCAAAGATAAAAAGAGATACTTTGCTTCTGTAGATGATCTCTCATCTGAAGAAACGGTAGTTTTTCCAAATCCTGCACAAACAGAAATTAAAATGGAGTTTGCTACTGAAATTAATATCCTGAGGGTTTACGATTTAAGTGGTGCGCTGCTCATTGAAAAACAACTGCAGCAATCAAAAACAACAACACTAAACGTTTCCCACCTTCAAAACGGACAGTATATGTATACCGCTACCGGAGATACTCACCAACTCAACGGTCAATTTACAGTAAGCCATTAGTAATTTCTTGTTGTCAGCAACGTCTTATGTCTAGCGTCTAGTCTAGCATCTAAAATCTAGATTAAATCTAAAGTCTAGAACCTTATGTCTTATTTGTCTTTCGTCTTATTGTCCAGTGTCTAAAATCTAAAGTCTTTCATCTTTCGTCTACCGTCTACCGTCTACCGTCTACCGTCTACCGTCTACCGTCTACCGTCTAGTGTCTAGTGTCTAGCATCTAAAGTCTAGAATCTTATGTCTAACATCTAAAATCTTCCCGTCTTGGCTCTTGGCTCTTGAATCTTGTACATCCCTGATTAGAGTTGACCGTTTAGTGTCTAGTGTCTAGCGTCTAGCATCTAAAGTCTAGCATCTAAAGTCTAGAACCTTATGTCTTATTTGTCTTTCGTCTTATTGTCCAGTGTCTAAAATCTAAAGTCTTTCGTCTTTCGTCTACCGTCTACCGTCTACCGTCTACCGTCTACCGTCTAGTGTTTAGCGTCTAGCATCTAAAGTCTAGCATCTAAAATCTTCCCGTTTTATGTCTTGGCTCTTGGCTCTTGAATCTAAAGTCTTTCGTCTTATGTCTAGCGTCTAGCATCTAAAGTCTAGCATCTAAAATCTTCCCGTTTTATGTCTTGGC
>JBBDID010000019.1:92812-109172 GCA_040880585.1 Crocinitomicaceae bacterium
TCTTGGCTCTTGAATCTAAAGTCTAAAGTCTTTCGTCTTATATCTAGTGTCTAAAGTCTAGCGTCTAAAATCTAAAGTCTTATGTCTTATGTCTAGCGTCTAACATCTAGCGTCTAGAATCTAAAGTCTAGCGTCTAAAATCTAATGACTAACTTTGTAAAGAATAAAAAAGCAAACCGGCTTGTCGCTGTCCGTTTCGGCGGAGAGAGGAAAGTCCGGGCAGCACAGGGCATCATGCTTCCTAACGGGAAGGTCTCGCTTAGCGCGGGAACAGACAGTGCCACAGAAAATAAACTACCATGCTTGCGTGGAAAAGGTGAAAAGGTGGGGTAAGAGCCCACCGTCCCGGCGGTGACGTTCGGGAGCGAGGTAAACCTCATGAGCTGAAATATCACGTACACCGGCGCTTTAAGGTCGGCTCGGCCAAGCCGGCGGGTGGATAGATTGACTTTGACAGTGATGTCAGAGCTAGATAAATGACAGGCGTCAGCTCTTTTTGGAGCTGAACAGAACCCGGCTTATAGGTTTGCTTTTTTATTCTTTCTTTTCTTGAAGTATGGAATCGTTATCTTTGCCCCTCAAATGAGTTGAAATGGCCAAAAAAGAAACACAGAAAAGCAAAAAAATAAAAGAGATTTTACTGGGTTTGGCCTCGAAAGAAGAGAATAAACAGATCGAGGTTGTAAAATCCTTAAAACTGCATGGAGATGAGACCGTTCTGGAGCCACTGATACAATTGTGGATCGCTACAGGATCGACACAGATCAAATCCGAAATTGAAGACTTGTTGAACACCATTAAATCTACCAAGGTTCCCGAAAAACTGATTGCTTGCCTGAACAATCCTTCATTTAGCTCTGCCCGCCAAATGATGCTGGCTTCTATATGGAATTCAGGCCTGGATTATCGGCCTTATCTGGGAGATATTGCCACGGCAACTGTGCAAGGTGATTTTATGGATGTCATGGAATGTATCACCATTCTTGAAAATATTGAGGGGCAGTTAAATGAAGAAGAGATCATGGATGCACTTTTGGTGTTTAAAACCTATTTGGTGGATAAAAAAGATGAAGAAGGGCCTAAAGTACAATTGATCAAAGAAATGGTTATATCACTACAAGAGTTGAACGATAACGTCTAGTGTAGTGATTGGTAAGAAAGGTAACTAAATTTTGCGATTATTTTTACTTTAGGTAAGGCAAAATTTGCAAGCATAGCTATAGTTACGGTTAAGAATTTTAACGCAGCATAAAGAAAAAAGGGTGAAAAATTAGTTGACTTTTTTAGTAATCACCACACTAGGTATGGCAAAGAAAAAATTAATGCGATTTTCAGACTTGAAAAGCATGGATTTTGTGTTTGAGCCGGAGGTGCGTTCGCTCATCTCTGAAGATTTTTACTTGAAAGGGAAATGGCGCAAAAAAATATTTAAAAATCAAAATCCCGTTGTGTTGGAATTGGGCTGCGGAAAAGGAGAGTATGCCGTGGGTTTAGCAAAAAAATATCCCGATAAAAACTTTATTGGGGTTGATATTAAGGGTGCGCGATTGTGGCATGGGGCCAACACCGTGCGTGAGGATGGAATGAAAAATGTAGCCTTTTTACGCAGCCGGGTTGATTTTATAGACCGGCTTTTTTCAACCGAAGAAGTGGATGAAATTTGGCTCACTTTTTCTGATCCACAACCTAAAAAACCTAATAAACGCTTATCGTCAAGAGTTTTTGTAGAACGGTATTTGAATTTCCTGAAAAAAGGAGGAATCGTACACCTCAAAACAGATAATTCATGGCTTTTTGCTTCAACACTTGAACAAATTGAGTTATACGATTATGAATTGATCCAAAAAACATGGAATCTCTACGGTGAAATAATCAATGATTTGGATGCTGATACCCGGGAAATTTTATCCATCCGTACCCATTATGAACATATTTTTTCAGAAAAAGGCTTCGATATTAAGTATGTGAAGTTTAGAATAAACAAACTGGAATAAAACGTCTTACAAAAAAAAATTACCTTTTTTAACACAAAACCGTCTATTTTTTACTATATTCAAAGCAACGCTACCTACTTGACAAACGTCACTAAATTGGAAAAACTTTTGATCTGGAACAGGTCATTCAAATTTAAGTAGTAAGATGAGATTAGCCAAATTTTACAGAGAAGGAGAGCTTTCATCCATTCGTATGTCGAATGAAGTGGAGGCAGTAAATGAGGTGAAAGGCCTGTTTTTTATAGAGCAGTTGATTGAAGAAGGCATTTTACTTGAACTTAAAGGATCAAATAAAAATCGTTTGAGCACGGCAGATGAAGTGCGTCTGGATTTTGACCTTATTTATTCTAAAAAAGAATTGCTTAAAAAAGCGCACTTTAGCGGAAAAAAACTCGTTGACTCTGCAAAAGTAAATACAGAATTTTCTATAGAGACGATTTTGAGTATTAAAAATGAGCAGCGACATGTGAGTGCCATTTTTAGAAATTTCGTAGTGTTGCAGCCTAGGTTTGCGTGCTTTAACCGCTCAAAAGAACCCATGCTGTTCGCTAGTTTGCGAAATGACAACTATTACCTGCTCAATCCAGAGATGTCTCAAAATAATCGATCGTTATTAACATCATTCAAAAATTGGATCAAAAACAAGATTTCTTTCAAAACGTCTTCCAGGTCGTAGAACTCATTCCCAAAGGGCGTGTGACTTCTTATGGCGCTATTGCCAAATATTTGGGGGCAACTCGCTCCAGTCGCCTGGTAGGGTGGGCAATGAACGCCTCTCATAAACATCAAATCAATATTCCGGCACACCGGGTCGTCAATCGAAATGGTTTACTCACCGGAAAAATGCATTTTCCAACTGATACCACCATGCAAGAAAGGCTAGAAGCTGAAGGAATTAAAGTAGTTGATGATCAAATCCAGAATTTCCAACAACATTTTTGGGATCCCTCCCTGGAAATTAATTTTGATTAAACTTTCCGGATGATCAAATTAGAAAACGAACGCTGGTGCTTGAATTTTTTGTTACTTTTTTGTGTTGTACACTGAGCCGGAAATCGAGCATTCGAGATTGTAGTCGAGACTGAATGCCCCCACTGAGCCGCCCACTGAGCCGGAAGTCGAGCGTAGTCGAGACTGAAGCCGAAATCCAACACAAAAAAGTAAGTAAAAAAAAGAATCAAATTCATTATTGTCCGGTGGAAATTTAAAAAGTTAGAAAAACCATCCCTAGCGATTCTTTCCCCTTCCGTCAACTGGCGGATCACTTGATAATACTAAGGTCAAGCCATTTCACTCCCTTTAGGGAGGGGAAATGAAATGGCGGGAATGGGAGTCATGAAGAAGAGCTGGCTTTATTACATTTTATTCGTTCTGTCACTTTGAATTTATCTTTCTCAGCGGTAGAGTAATATAATTTATCAACGTAGCATTCACATTGTCCATTCGATAGAGTGAAATTGATAATTCTTGGACCTTCCATCCAATTTCCCCGTCCCCAATTTGTCACTTTAAATCCTATTGATTTCAATGAATCAACAAGGACTAATTTTTCATATTTATCTGAAGCGACAGAGTCCAAAACTGGATATAGATCAATAAATTCAATGTCTTGTGTTGTACAAATGCCAAGCATTAATGAGTCAATATAATTTCGCTTAACTTCTTTGTAATTCCATCCACTTTCAGTGGTATCACGATCTAATTCTTGAGTTTTTGATTCGTTTTCAATTCCGTTATGGTTTTCAGGCGATTCTTCCTTTTTAGTCTGGCTGTCACAATTCCATAGAACCAAAAAAATTATTGCCGCTATAATTATTTGTCTCATTGTCGTTTTGTAGCTTATGGGTAATGGACAAGGATAAGCATTGTGCAGGATTTCGTAGCAATACACTGTCCGTCCACCGCAAAGTTTCTTAGAAGTAAAAATGCTAAATTTTAGGCGTTAAGCCCACATTACGCTTATACAATGTTACCACACGTTTTTATTTTCAATTTTATATTTATAAGGATTCTCAGAATCCATTTCACCATTGTGATAAATTAGAAACTCTGCTGAATCTTGGTCAAAATTTATTGTTTCAATCTGTTTAATTTCTCTCAAGCATAAACTGCTTTCGTAAACAATTTCTTTGTCGAAAATCAGAAATTCTGTCTCGGTCAAATGAATGAGTTCACCACAAGACATTATTCCACCAGTTGTGACTTGAATTTTGTAACCGTCAGTAATTTTGCTTTCATAAATTGTACGTCCGAATAATAAAGTAAATAGGCTCAAAAGAATTAAAGGAACAAGAATTACAACTGTGATGAGTTTTCTTTTGCTATTCTTTACAAGTGCGAAATAGATGATGGTTGTCGTAATGAATATTATTCCAATAGTTAAGTTTGAATAAAGTCCTTTCAGCTTGTATCCGTTAAATAAAAGTATTGTCAAAACGACAAAAATCACCGTAATTAAAATTAATATTCGATTGATTGCTTTCTCCACCTTCGGGAAATTCCACTTTGTCAATTGAGGAATTAAATTCAGTCCAATTACAATCAATATGAATATTACTAATGCGGTCATTTTTTAAACGTATGGTAACATCCGTGCAGCACAGATTAGTTTTAATCCCCTCAAATATACCGAATAAAGTTCACTACTAAACGCTTGTACCCGTTTGTATAAGGGTGTAACTGTGAGATTTCGTTTATTAAAACTTCTGCCAATGGCACGTTTGGCAGCCTGATCATCAACATTAAATAGATCATGGTTGACGGATTAACTTTTTATCTATACATTTGCCCTGAGTTTTGGTTTCTACGCCTCAGGCATAGAATTAAAAGGGAATCAAGTGAAAAACTTGTACTGTTCCCGCAGCTGTAAGCTCCGAAACCATGTCTATAACCACTGTTAGCATCTTAACACTAATGGGAAGGAGGCATGGCCAGGGAGTAAGTCAGAAGACCTGCCGATCTCACACTAACAACGCTTTCGGGATAAAAGCAAAGTTTAGGATGTTACCGTTGTTCCAATTGCTGCACACTAAGACGCAGACCGAGCGAACCGCTGATCGAGCGTAGCCAAACCGGAAGTCGAGTCGGTAGTCGAATCGGAAGTCGAGCGTAGCCGAGACTGAAGGTGAGGCAAAGCCAAAGCAGGACCCGGATTAATAGTAACACTTAATCTTCGTTTCTATTCCTTTTAATTATTAACCTGCACGACCAAAAAAACAAAATAAATCGTGCGCAAAAATTTAAAAGGATGAAAAAATTTTTACTTATTGTTGGTTTAACGACTACATTTTGTGCAAACTCACAAACACAGTGGTGGTTGGGTGATTTTGAATCTCCGGTTTTAGGCCCGGATAGTGCCTGGTATGGACAAGATCAAGTGATAGATGGAGATACTACTTTTCAAAGTGGATCTTTCACCTTTGAGCTTAATTATAACTCTAGCTGGGACACATTTTCGGGTTTTTCAATTTCAAGCGAAACAGACAATGTAACTCCCGGTTACACCAATCAATTCAGCGCAATAACCGGATCAGGATATAATGGGAGTGATCAATATTCTGTATGCTACGCTTCTTCATTTGCAAATAATAGGGTGTTTTTACCTGATGGTATGTGGTTTACTAATTTTTATGTCACGAATACCGCTTATGCATATTATTCTATGTTATATGGAGATTCATTTGCCAAACCTTTTGGAGCAGATACCAATGCACAAGGACAGATTGACGGTACAAATGGAGAAGATTGGTTTTTACTCACCGTTTATGGGCTTGACTTGGACACCCTTTACACCGGAGATTCTGTGAATGTTTACCTGGCGGATTATACTTTTCCGGAAGATTCAAATGATTACATATTAGATACCTGGAAGTTTGTTGATCTTGGCAACTTTTCTATGAACACAATAGGGTTGGATTTTGTGCTCAGTTCATCTGATACATCAGGCGGATTTGGAATGAATACTCCGGCGTATTTTGCTGTGGATAATTTTGATGGCGGTGCTGAAGGTATTTTTGAAAAAGAGATTGCTGAAATTTTGCCTTATCCGAATCCAACTACCGGAGATGTGCAAATACCAACGCCGGTTGGCGCTCAGCTTGAACTCTATGATATGAATGGACGATTGGTGAAATCTGAAATTGCATCATCAACAAAGACGAGTTGGAATATAGGGGGTCTGGACAAAGGAATTTATCTGCTGAAATCAAATCTCAATGGAAATCTGCATCAGGCAAAAGTTATTCTTCAATAACGGATCTCCAATTGATGTTTATCAAACAAAACAATAATTAGAAATAATGGCTATCCCAAAAATATATTTGATTGGTGGGATAGCCATTGCTATGTATTTTAACTGTTATTCACAGGATACAACAATGAAACACAAGAAATTGGAGGTTGTTCCTGTGATTGAAAAGGCAAAGCAATCTGAGTTCATCACCGATATTTCTTCATCCTGCCCTTCTTATACCCTTTCCAAAGAAAAGATGATCGATCTGGGAACGGTAGATATTGGGGATGCCATGCGATATGTGCCCGGTGTTCAGTTGAAAGATTATGGCGGAATCGGTGGAATCAAAACCGTTTCATTCAGAAGTTTGGGCGCTGCGCATACCTCCGTCAGTTTAGACCATTACTTGCAACCCAATACACAAACCGGAAGTATCAACTTATCGGCCTTTGAAACATTTGGGATGAGTCAGTTGCAATTCACCTCCGGACAACCTGCTTCTATGGATGCCATGCCCTCAGCTTATGTACTGGCCAATCACATTGCCGTGGCAGCAAGCATTATGGAAACAGATTCCGTCTTACGGTGGAAAGTCTATCAAAATATGAGCAGCATCCATGCGTATGAATCGGGGGTGCTTTGCAGTGTGCCGATTAAAAAAAAGGCATTTATAGGATTTCAGGGATTTGGACGGTACGGATCGGGGCAATATCCTTTTGTGTCTACACTCAGCGGAGATGAAGAAGAGCAAATCCGAACCAATGCAGACCTACTCAGCATAAAGGGGAGGGCAGTTGCCGGATATCGCTGGAAAAATGCAAGCATAGCCGCTAACTTCAGTTATTACAAAAATGACCAATTGCTGCCGGGAGCCGTGATTCTTTTTAATCCATTCAATGATCAGGAATTGCACCAAAGCAATTACCGGGCAGATGTAAATTATACCCTGACAAAAAAAGACTGGCACCTGCGGACAACTGCTTTTTCACAGTCCAATGAAACGGATTATTACGATCCTACTTTTTTAAATGCACAGGGATTTATCCGATCCAATTACCAACAACAGATCTCCGCTGCCGGGATGATGCTTTCCAGAAAATTGAAATACCGTTCTGAACGTTTATTTGCCGGTGTAGACGGTACGTATTCCCAATTGGAAAGCGATCAATTTACTGCCCGCCCAAAAAGAATGGCCGTCAATACGGTGGTTGGCATTTCAAAATGGTTGGGGAAATGGAAAGTAGAAGGCAATTTGACCCATCAGTTTATTCAGGATGTCGCCCGTTCTTCTGACACACTGAAAACGATCAATTATTCAAAATTTTCACCCTATATCTCCATAGGCGTTTTGCCCTTCGATCAACAAAACATCCGTTTTCGGTTTTTCTACAAACGCGTATTTCGCATGCCCACCTTTAATGATCTGTATTACAATTTTATTGGCAACACCAACCTTTTACCGGAAGATGCGCAGTTGTTTAACGGAGGAGGCACCTGGGGCAAATCTTTTGGAAAAGAGCAACAACAGCACCGGGTAGAACTGAACGTAGACGCTTTTTATAATCGGATTAAAAATAAAATCGTGGCCATCCCCACCAAAGACCTGTTTAACTGGAGTATGCAAAATATCGGCAAAACAGAAGTGAAAGGAGTAGAGGCAGGATTGGCGTATCAATTAAAAAAGAACGAATGGGAATACGCCGTGACCACCGCCCATATTTTTAATGTGTCAATAGATATTACCGATCCCGAAAGTCCTTCGTATGGCCATCAAATTCCGTATACACCTTTGTACGCATCTACCCAATCGCTCAGCATAGCATTTAAGGGATATAAGATCACCACCAATTTATTGTACACAGGAAAGAGATATACACTTAATGAAAACATTCCCTCCAACCAATTAAATGCTTTTACCGATTGGAATATAGGCGTCGAAAAGACATTTTCATTCAAGAAAAACAGAAAATTGGGCATACATCTACGCATGATGAATGTGCTCAATAAAAATTATGAAGTGATCAGAAGCTTTCCCATGCCGGGGAGGTATTATCAATTTACTCTAAACGTTGGAAACCTATGAAAAATCTACTGATAACAGGACTGATGGTATTGCTTTTTTCGTGTAAAAAAGATGATCCGGTTGTGGTTCCCGAAAAATATGATAACGGATTGATCCTTCTCAATGAGGGATTATTTCAACAAAACAATGCGTCCATTTCTTTTTACGATATACAGCAGGGAGAATCCTATCAGCAGGTGTTTCAGGCAGAAAATAATCGGGGATTAGGCGATACGGCCAATAATTTTGAGAAATATACGCTGGGAGATTCCACTTACCTCATTATCGCAGTAGATATTTCCAGCCAGTTAGAGATTGTGCATGCCGGCTCCCTGAAATCTGTGGCGCAAATTCCGGTTTTTAACGGCAGCATAGCAAGAGAACCCAGAAGGGTTTTGGTAGCAGGCGATAAGGCGTACAGTTGTAATTATGACGGAACCGTATCTGTGGTAGATTTAAATACTTATAAGATCACCAATACGATTACTGTGGGGCAAAACCCGGATGGAATGCTGATCGTTGACAACAGATTGTATGTAGCCAATTCAGGAGGATTGAATTATCCCGTTTACGATTCTACCATGTCGGTGATTGATCTCAATACAGAAACATTGATCAGCACTTTTGAAACACGCATCAATTCATCTGCTATGCTGAAAGACAGTGAAGGCGATATTTATTTGCTTTCCAATGGAAATTATTCGGATGTTGCCCCAGCCATGTTGCACATTGATACAGAAACCAACCAGGTACTTCAGCAATTTGATGTGTCGATTGGAGGATGGGATTTAAAAGGGGAGTGGTTGTATTATTACGATTTTGATTTACAGGGGATTTATCGATTCAACACCCTTTCTGAAACCTTTGAAAATATGCAATTGCTGGATGCGGCCGGGCACACAACTTTTTATGGACTTTACATACTTGGAAATGATTTATTTACCGTTGATGCCAACGATTATGTCAATTCCTCTACGGTGCGTTGTTATGATTTGAACGGCAATCACAAGTATGAATTTACTGCCGGCTTAAATACTACAGATCTTATTTTGAATGAATAAATACAAGGAACCATGAAACAGATGAAAAACGGATTTTGCTTACTCTTTTTATTGTTAAGTGCACACAGTTACGGTCAATACGCACCTTCAGCAGATCAAGCCGGAACCACGGCTATTCATAAAGATTCTGCTGTTTTTATAAATTGGGCATCAACAGTAGTGAGTTTTAATCGCGGATTACAAGACATAGCAAATGTTTCAGGACCGGATGCCGATTACGGAGATTCTACAGCTGCTTTAGGCATGGCAGAAGGGAATAGTAATAATGTTGTTTCCCTGGGAGATAGCGGGTCAATTGTGCTCTCTTTTCCTTACCCCATTAAAAATGGTAGCGGACCTGATTTTGCGGTTTTTGAAAACAGTTTCAGTCATGATTATCTTGAACTGGCACATGTTGAGGTAAGTACAGACGGAATTAACTTTGTTCGATTTCCTTCTGTTTCACTGACTCAAACCAGTACGCAGGTAGGTGCTTTTGACCTCACAGATCCCACAAAAATTTACAACCTGGCGGGCAAATACATACAGGCGTACGGCACTCCATTTGATTTAGAAGAACTGGCCGATTCTTCCGGAATTAATGTGGACAGTATTCATTATGTCAAAATTGTAGATGTGGTAGGCTCAATAGACCCCACTTACGGAACAACAGACAGTCAGGGAAATTTGGTCAACGACCCTTACCCCACCGCTTTTGGTTCAGGTGGATTTGACCTGGATGCAGTAGGCGTGATTCATGAGAATAATATTTTTGCGTCTCAGGAAGAATATACAGACGGTTTTTTTCGGGTATATCCCAATCCGGCAAGCGGGCAATTGAACATTCAGTTAAGCGGCAGGCAAGAAGTTGCCATTTATTCAATTTCAGGAACATTGATATGGAAACAAATGGTAGAGCAGTTCCACACCATTGATTTGGCCGCTTTGGGATTGAGAAAAGGAGTATATGTGATTAGTAACCAAAGCCAAACCCTGAAATTGGTGGTGCAATAGGGCGCTTTTTAAAAAACCCTGTCAGGTCTGCAAGACCTGACAGGGTTAAAAGCAAAAAAAAAGAAATAACAGCCAAAAACAAAAAAAGTCCCACCGAAGCAGGACTAAAGATTTTCATCTACGGCATATAGCCTTATTGTGATAAGATTAAAGAAAAAATATCTTAGACCAAATATAGTAAATATTGTTTATCTTGAAAGCCTTCAAATCAATAATTTAAAAAAACCGAAATTTATGGCAAAGATCTTAGGGTTGGATTTAGGGACGAATAGTATTGGTTGGGCGGTTGTGGAGTTTTATAAAACAACGAACCCCCAATAAATTGAGGGCTCTAATTAAGGTACCTTTCGGATCATTCCCACGGACAGTTCATAAGAACTTGACCTTATTGTGATTTGATTGAAACAAAATTAAAAAAATATTTTAAAAAAACATAATAAAACATAAGAATGAGCAAAATAAAATTAGGACTCGACTTAGGGACCAACAGTATTGGTTGGGCTGTATTGGAGAAAACAGAGGGTAAATACGACTTCCTTGAATTTAGGAACGAAGATGAGAAGTTAATTCCGACGAAAGGAAGCTATATTTTCCCGAAAGGAGCAGATGCTAATGAAAATTCCAAGGCGGCTGAAAGAAGAGGGTTTAGGGGGACAAGGCGTAGATTGTCGAGAATAATTTTAAGAAAAATTGTCACTTTGAAAGTGTTAGATGAATATGATCTTTGCCCACCTTTCAAACAAGGAGAGTTAAATAAATGGAAAAACAAGCGGATATACCCTTGTAATAATGAAACTTTTATTGAATGGCAGCGAACCGGTAAGAAGAACGGGAATAGTAAGATTGAAAAGCTAAAGCAACCTTATTACCTACGTCATTTAGCTGCAACAGAAAGGGACTTGATGGACACTAAGCAGGGTAGATTGCAATTAGGGCGTGCATTTTATCACTTAGCTCAAAGGAGAGGATATTTATCAAATTCGGAGGAAGAACAAACTGAAGACCACTTAGAAAAATTTAAAATAGACATTACTAACTTAATGGAGGTAACTTCTGGTACTGGAGATTTTTGGGAGCCTTTTAATGTAATTTTAGATCCTTTAAAAAAGAAAGACAATAAAGTCAAAAAACTTGGAAATAAAATTATCAAAGAATTGGGAAAGGAATCTTCTTTTGAAAAGATAAAAGAATTCATTCAACAAGAATTTGATAAACCAGAAAATCTGGGAAAAGTGATGAAAGCCATTGGTGAACTTACTAAA
This sequence comes from Crocinitomicaceae bacterium, assembly GCA_040880585.1. GTDB lineage: Bacteria > Bacteroidota > Bacteroidia > Flavobacteriales_D > Crocinitomicaceae > Paracrocinitomix. The sequence continues at coordinate 104,416 of JBBDID010000019.1, forward strand.
AAGATTGATAAAGCTGCAGAAATAGGTGAATGCGCACCGACAATGGGAAGCTATTTTTATTCCATTTACGCTAAAGAAGACAAAAAAACAGGACTTATTACCAAAATAAGAGGACGATACACACATAGAGAAGAACATTATTTAAAAGAGTTTGACAGGATTTGTTGCGTTCAAAATCTTGATGGAATAGATGAAAACTATTCTATAGAAGAGCCAGCAAAAAGATATTCCGGATTGGTTTTGAAGTTATACAACGCTATTTTTTATCAACGTCCTTTAAAGAGTCAAAAAGGTTTGGTAGCTAAATGCCCATTTGAACCTAAGCGTAAAAGGATTGCAATTTCTCACCCTCTATTTGAAGAATTCAGGATGTGGGAGTCAATAAATAGAATAAAGATCGGTAGAAGTCAAAATGCAAAACTCGACTTTTTAAATGCAGATGAAAAGGACACCATCAAACTTTTGTTTTTGCAAAAAACAGATTTTGAATTTAGCAAGATTGCAAAAAAACTTAGTGGAGATAATACTTATTGCTATATAAAATATCCCGATAAGGTCTACTTCAAAGGAGAGATAATTGAAGGAGGCGTTGCGGAAGTCTTTTTTAACTTCCCGGTCGATAAAAAATTCTCAGCTTGCCCAACTATTTCAGATCTTAAAAGAATATTGGGAGAAGATACCTACAATTCAATCCCTTTATTAAATACTGGTTACAAAGAAGAAAAGGGAAAGAAACAAGTAAGTATTGAAGATATCTGGCATTGTTTATTTTCAGATGAAATTGGAAAAAAAGATAAAAAAGAGGTTAGAAGGGTATTTGCGAAAAAACATCTCAATCTAAATGAAGAAGGAATTGAAGGCTTTTCAAAAATAAAGCTGACCAAGGGTTATGGAAGTCTTAGTAAAGCAGCTCTCAAGAAAATTATCCCATTTTTGGAAAAAGGAGAAATTTATTCTCATGCTGTATTTCTTGCCAATGTTTCGGAAGTATTAGGTCGTCAATTATCTAATGAAGAACAAGAAAAAGTTAATACTACGATTACATCAGCTTTAAAGGCACATCAAAAGGAAAAGCAAACCAATGGAATCATAAACAATTACATAAATCATATTAAAGAACACAAAGAGAGTTTAGGAAATAATGTTCTTTCTATAGAGGAGCACAGGAAAGACTTGAATCAGGAAATTGTGAACTGGTTGGGAGAGTCTCGATACATTGCATTATCTGTAAGTGAACAGACCAAAATTCAAGAGGATTGTTGGAATCGATTTTCTAGAGTTGCAATGGATCAATTGCCAAAAGACATTTCTTACCTTTCAACTTTAACTATTCCTGAATTTATTTCGGAAAAACTGACGCAATCATTTCCTTCTGATAAAATTGATGTCTATAAGCTATACCACCCTTCTGCAATGGAATCTTATGAACCGGTAGATAAAAAATTGGAAAATCCGGAAATCAGTTCCATCAAAAACCCGGTTTTCAATCGTGCTATGCATCAGATTAAGCGTTTATGCAATGAGTTGATTCGAAAGGGAGTTGTTGATAAAGATACGGAAGTAAATATTGAAGTAGCTGGTGAAATAAATAGTGCCAGTTACAGAAGAGCACTTACACAATGGCAGAAGGAGCAAGAAACAATCAGGGACTGGGCAAAAAAAGAAATTATTAAAACTTATCCTAAAGAATGTAGAGACGAAATTAACCCGTCCGATAATGACGTAATTAAATACCTGTTTTGGAAGGAGCAAAACCATAAATGTCTTTACACAGGAAAAGAAATTCCTATTTGCGAATTTTTAGGCGGAAAAACCACCTTTGATATTGAACATACTATCCCCAGAAGTAAGTTTCATGACAATTCTCTGATAAACAAAACCTTGGCGGATGCAGAATTTAATCGTAAAATAAAACAGGAAACTCTTCCGGCACTACTGAAAAAAAGTTATAAAGGAGTACAAATCAATGGAGACTCAATTATTTCAAATAGGGATAGTAATCTGAGGGCATACTCCTTGAAAGGCACAACCCCACATTGGAATGTTGATTTGGATACCCTTAAAAGAGAATATCGAAAATTTAAAACAGCCGCCAAAGCCACTTCAGATCCTGTCAGTCATGATGAAATCATGACAAAAGCACATTACACCAAACTGAAACTAGATTATTTAAGTAATAAACACAAAACCTTTGAAATTGAAGAAGTAACCAATCAGTTTACAAATACTAATTTGGTAGATACCCGCATCATTGCAAAATACGCCAGGGCGTATTTAAAATCCTACTTTAAAAAGGTAAATGCTGTAAACGGTAAAATAACAGATACACTAAGAAAAATGTGGGGGTTAGAAGGTGAGTATGAACAAAAAGACAGAAGTAATCATATACACCATTGTATTGATGCGGTGACTGTAGCTTGTATTGAAAGAGGAATCGTAAACAGAATATCAGAAGCCTTTCATAAGTACGAAAGTGATTATTTCAAAGGCAACGATAACCCAAAGTATAGGGTCAAAGCTCCAATGGACAATTTTATTGAAAGAATGCATAATCTGCACAAGGAAGTATTTGTGTATCACCGAAAAATAGATCGGATAAAACCTTTACTGGAATCACTGGAAAAAGGAAATACGTCAAAGCAAAACTTAAGGGGTAAGTTAAATAGTCAGAATCCTTATGCGCATATAGAGAGGAATGGAGAGTTAATCTTTGCTAAACGAGAACCTATTAGCAAAATATCTGGAAAGGATATTGAAAATATTGTGGACGAAGGAGTCAAGAAAAGGCTGCTAGATTTAGCTGCCACTAAGGGGTGGGAGAAATTAATGGAGTTTCAGGTCAAGGAAGATGAAAATGCCGCTGAAAAAGAATTGGAGCATAAAAAAACCACCGCATTTAAGGTCTATGAGAAACTCAAAAAAGCTAAAGCAAATAAAACACTCATCAAATCCGATTTAGCAGAAACACAGTTGGGAACTGATTTTCATGACATAGTCTCACTAATCAATGAGATTTATCAGGCGATTCAGGAAAACGATTTGGAAGAAAATAAAAAGATTCGATTAAAAGAAAAGGTAGAAAAAGAAGTAAACGACATTGTTAGATCCAAAGGACTGGATATTTTACTAAAGGATAGTGAAGCCATTATTCTACCTGAGTATTATGATGAAGAAAAAGGAAAACAAATTGGCAAAATGGTAATTAAAAAGATTCGTCTGAAATCCTCCGTATCTAACCTTAAAGACTATAAATATAAAGAGTATAGGGAAATTGACAGGTCAAAGTTCGAATATAAACAAGATTACTATTTTGATAAAGAAAGTTATACGAATTATGAGGCAAGAATTTATGGCGATTTAATTCCTGATGAAAATGGGAAAATCAGTAAAAGAGATTATGTGTTGATTAACCATTATAATATTGTCAAAAATGTCTTTGAAATAGAGAATGGAACCCCGATTTTGAAACTACATCAAGATGACATGTTTTTAGTGTTTGATAAAAGTCCGACTGATGAAATTATATGGGAGGATAAAATGGATATACAAAATCGGTTATTTAAAGTCGTAAAATTTAATGAAAATGGTGTTATTGTTTTGGCTCGGCATAATTACGCTTCAGGAAACGTGGATAGTGCAAAAGCTGTTGGAACTGAAAGTAATCTAGCTAATATTACCGAAGTAGTTCTAAGACGAAGTCCTTCAACATTGAAGGTGATCCCGGCGAAAATTGATACGCTCGGTAAAATTGATATTGAGTATTCCAAAGAATATATAGAACGTTATTCTTAAGAAAAACATTCAGGCCAAATCCAACAACTCTAATCCATGAAAAAAGACTCCATAAAATTTACCGGCTAGGAATTCAGGTTAATTATGGGTATAAATTGGTTGCCTGGGGCGGGTGTTTTGTATCATGCGTTTGGCAAAAAAATAAAATAATTATTTAAAAAGTTAACCCTTAACCCTGAAAGGGCTCTGAGCCCTTTCAGGGTTAACTTTAAAGCAAAAAAATGAAGGATAAGGTAAGTTTAATGGCGCCTGAAGGGGTTTATCATCTTTATAATCGAGCCAATGGTAATGAGAAACTCTTTCTTTCAGATGATAATTACCGGTATTTTTTGAGGGGGTATCAAAACTATATTGCTCCAATAGCAACCACCTATTGTTATTGTTTAATGCCGAACCATTTTCATTTTTTAATAGCGCTAAAATCAGAAGAAGAATTGGAGGCGTTTTTTATTCAAAAAGCGAAAAATCATCTTAAGAGCAAAACCCTTTCAGGTCTGCAAGACCTGAAAGGGTTGGAGCGATTAGATTATTTATCGAAGAAAGTCAGCTTCCAATTCTCGCATTTTTTTAACTCCTATTCCCAGGCATTTAACAAGCAGCAAAACAGACGAGGCAGCCTTTTTATGAAACCATTTAAGCGCATCCCTGTTACTGATCAACGATACTTGCTGCAATTGGTACGTTATATCCATCAAAATCCGGTTGAAGCAAATCTCTGCTCAAACTGCCATGAATGGCCTTACTCATCCTACAAATCATTAATAGATGGGAATTCCTCATTTATTGATGCAAATACCGTTATCAACTGGTTTGATGATGTTGAAAATTTTATTTATTGCCATAGAAATTCCAATCATATAGAATTTAACTGGTAATCCTCGTTAACCCGCAACCCCGAAAGGGTTTCAAACCGCAACCCCGAAAGGGTTTCAAACCGCAACCCCGAAAGGGTTTCAAACCGCAAC